>JAAUZB010000029.1 GCA_014804775.1 Roseburia sp.
CATTTACAGACGCCTCCTGCCACATCTTAGGCACAACCATAAAGTTATTTTCGATTTCCTTATCAAGNGGTGCAGATACGCCAATAANGCGGAATGCNTCTTTTGTTTCAATTCTNTAATTCATTTCNGTTGCTCCTTTCACAGCAATTCTAAANACAATGGGNGAAAAAGATTTCACNGATACNCCNTCGTCNTTNACAGATGANGGGGCTATCCCNTGAAAAGACTGNAACGCNCTNTTAAATGCNGTCGGNGANCGATAGCCGTACTTCTCTGCAANATCAATAATCCGTTCATCCCCACCCTGCAAGTCTACTGCNGCTAAAGACATTTTTCTTCTTCGGATATACTCTGCCAGAGTGATACCNGCCATATAAGTAAACATNCTCTGATAGTGATAGGNNGAGCAGCAGGCAATCCGCCCAAGCTGTTCATAGTCAATTTCGTCTGTCAAATGTTCCTCAATATAATTTATACTTTGGTTTAATCTTTCAACCCATTCCATGAGATACCTCCATATCCGCTTTGCCTNGGCTTTCCTTCATTATAAGGCTTATCCTTAANTTTTTCCTCTCTATTCTTGCACAAAAAAGAGAGGGACCGTTGNCGGTCCCCCTANGTAGTCTCCGTTTCCACTGCAGGCGCAGCCTCCGGAATATCGGGAAGGTCTCCCTGCGCATGAGCATTCTCTGCCTTTCCNTCCGGGTCATATTTTTTGGAGGGATCTTCTTCATCGTCCCACAGAGAATCATATTTCTTATGTTCCTCCATCATATGGAGCATTTGGGCACTTTTGACCGCCTGATACAGATCAGCACTGTATTCCATTAATTTCTTCTCGTCAGAATACGGAACGATATCACCGTTTGCAATTCTTCTTGCTACGGTCATCAGCTTGGTCATCTCAGCAGCCATGCCCGTTTCCGGGTCAGATTGCTGNTTTGCCACTTCNGCATTCCATACNGCNGCATATTGCTCTGTCAGTGAGTCNAGCACTTTCTGATTGTCGTCAAATTTCTTTTTCGTTGCATCGATGGACAGCTGCAGTGTTGCCGCCTGTTCGCCAAAAGCATCATCGCCTGTNGCCTGATACNGNTTCTGAGCCGCATCTCTCTGCTTGATCAAATCCTTGGTCTGATCTATGAGTTCCTGCCGGTATGCCCGATAAATTGTCTGNGCTTCTGAAATTTTCATAATTTTCTCGCTTTCCACATCCTTGTGTTTTCATCGCCGTTTTTTTCTGATACTATATATTATATCGGATACATTCCCATAAATATCCACACCCGTGGACAAATTATCAAAANNGGANNNAGATAAGCGTTACTGAAAGGAAATANNAGGATGANNTTTTTACATTTNGGGGATCTTCATATCGGNAAATCCATTGGNGAGTTTGATCTTATTGAAGATNAAAAATTTATGTCCCATACGGCATTTCTTCTTCAAAAAGCTGTAAACTGGTGTATAATTAACAAGTGTCAGTTATGACAAATTTTGTCGTATTGGGGAGGAATATTTATGAAGTTTTTTCATTTGTCCGATTTACATATTGGGTTGAAATTATTTAACAGGGANTTACTGGAGGATCAGCAATATATTTTAAAGCAAATCACAGAAATTNCTATAAAGGAGCGGCCAGATGCGATTGTAATTGCCGGTGATATTTATGACAAAGCAGTTCCATCGGCAGAAGCTGTTGCAGTNTTTGATGAATTTATTGCGAATCTNACNGCTGCNGTTCCTNNTACNGCAATTATGATGATTAGCGGNAATCATGACAGTGCGNCACGTGTCAATGTCTTCAGAAGTGTGCTGTCAAAACAGAAGNTTTATATGATNGGTGTTGCGCCGCAGNAGNCGGATGAGTATATTGAAAAAGTNNCAATGCAGGATGCTTATGGAACGGTCAATTTTTATCTGCTTCCATTTGTGAAGCCTTCGATGGTAAAATCAGTAGTTGGCACAGATGAAAATGGTAACAATTTTTCCTATAACGAAACTGTGCGTAAGCTGATTGAAAGGGAAACGGTTGATGGCAGTGAGAGAAATGTGCTTGTGAGTCATCAATTTTATCTTCCAAAAGGTACAGACGCAGAAGGTGTAGAGCGTATGGATTCGGAGATACGCACAGTTGGGAATATTGATGAGGTTTCAGCAGATATTTTACATAAATTTGATTACGCGGCACTTGGGCATATTCATAAACCAATGAAAGTCGGAAGTGAATATTACCGCTATTGCGGAACACCTTTGGCATGTTCGGTGAGTGAGGCAGGGCAGAAGAAAGGCATTATTGTAGTGGAAATGCAGGAGAAGGGAAGCNTTTTGACAGATGTTATTCCNCTTGAGCCGCTGCGNCAGGTTCGTGTTATTAAGGGAGATTTAGAAGAGGTGTTAAAGCNGTCATGCAATGATTATGTGACAGTAATTTTGACAGATAAAGTAGATCTGAATGTGATTGATATGCAGGACAGGATTCGCAATGCATTTCCAAATCTCCTTGAAATACGCAGGGAGACACTGAGGAANGCGGATTATAGTAAAAAATTTACAGCAGAAAAAAATTTGGATCCGTTTGAGTTGTGCTGCTCCTTTTTAGGTGAAATGGATGATTCTGAGATTGAACTGTTGAGAGATGTTATAAATACCGTACAGGAGGCGCAGTAAAATGANACCGATAAAATTAACAATGCAGTCATTTGGTTCTTATGGAAAATGTGGAAAAGATACAACAATTGATTTTACTAAAACAAGTCAGAATCTGTTTTTGATTTCAGGCGACACCGGTGCGGGAAAAACAACTATTTTTGATGCGATTGTATTTGCNCTTTATGGGGAAGCAAGTTCTACGAATAACAAGAAAGACGGATTNGAATTACAGAGCCAGTTTGTGGGATATGATGTAGAACCTTATGTAGAATTGGTATTTTCTGAACAAAGAGGAGAAGAATGCGNAATTTATACGGTTCACCGTGAGCCAAAATATATNGAGCCTAAAAAGAGAGGGAGTGGGTATAAAGAGAATACAATCAAAAAGGTGTCTCTGATTATGCCGGATGGAAGTGAGTATCTGCAGAAGGAAGCCAATGAAAAAATAGAAGAACTTGTAGGNTTGACAAAGCAGCAATTCATGCAGGTCGCAATGATTGCNCAAGGGGAATTTATGGAGATTCTCAGGGCAAAGAGCGACAACAAAAAAGTGATTTTTCGAAAACTCTTTAACACAGAATTTTTTCAGAAAATTGTAGATGAATTAGACAGGCGCTGTAAGGATAAAAATAAAGAAATNGCGCAAATCCGCACTGTATGNCAGACAGANGCAGGGCATATTGTGGTTCCAGAGGATTATGACAGAGCAGAATTATTGTCAGAACAAAAGAGAAAGATTCTAAGTTCAGAGAAACTGTCAGTTACAGATATGGAAAATCTGTTAGAAGAATTAAATATTCTCTGCGAATCGTTAAATGAAAAGAAAAAAGTGGNGCAGGAAAAGTTTGACAATGCAAGTAAAATACGTGATGATACAAGAGAGGATTATGTTAANGCNGAAAATCTGTTGANGTCTTTNGAACAATTGGAAAANGCAGAAAATGATCTAAAAGAGTGCGTCTCTGCAGAAAAAGATATACAGGAGNCGACTGAATTAAAGNTACAGATTGATGCGGCATATGAAATTCAGACAGTTTTCAAAAGATATGATGATATAAAAAAAATAGCTGATCAAACGAAACAGAATATTGATGATTTGGAAGAAAAGCTTCCAAAGTTACAACAGGTATTTAAAGATTCGTCAGAACTGGAAGAAAAAGCGAAAAAAATACAGAAAGAAGAATTGGAAAACTTTACAAAAGTATCGGAGCGTGTAGCAAAAGGGCTGGAAATTTTAGAACNAATAGAGAAAGCAAAGTCAGATTTTAAGTCAAAAGAAGAAGCAGTCAACAAAAGACAAAAAGAATATGATGATGCGATGAAGAACTTGACGGATTTGGAAAAACAAGAACGAGAGTGGNGGAATCAGTCAGAAAAATTAGCGGACGCCAACACACTGCTGGAACGATGGGAGAATAAAAGTAATGCAGCAAAAAATATGACAGAAGAGGTGAAATATGTCAAAGATGCGGAAGATGCTGTGAAAGAACAGCGTGATGAAGCAGAAAATGCACAAAAAGAGTACGAGAAAGCGAGAAGTGATTTTGAAGAGAAGAATAATGTATATCTCGCAAAAAGAACCACATTTCTTGATGCCCAGGCAGGTTTTTTGGCAAAAGAAAAACTGAAAGAGGGGAAACCATGTCCTGTCTGTGGTTCTATGGAACATCCACATCCGTGTGAATTGTCAGAAAAACATCAGGAGCTGACACGAGAAGTAATTGAGGAGCTACAAGCAGAGGTTGAAGGGCTTCGGAAAAAGCAGGAAGAGAAATCTAATACAGCAGGAAGCAGTAGTAAAGTTTTGAAAGAGAAAGAAAATAATTATAAAAACAGCGTGGACAGGCTTTATAAAAATATGTTGTCAGAGAATATTCCTGATGTACCAGATATATCAGAGAAATTCAATGTAAAGCTGGCAGAAGAATTATTAGACAGGTGGAAAGAAACTATTAACTCAGAGGGTGAAAGACTAAAAAAAGATGCAAAAACGCTGTCAGATGTGAAAAAATCTTTGAGGGGTATAGATGACAGAAAGAATANGTTAAAAGATGCTGCCGATAATGCGTCAAAAGAACTAAATAAAGCAGAAAACGCGTTTACTGTCAGTAAGACAAATTTGGATAATTTGGAGAAGACAAAGGATTATTCAACAGTAGAAGAAGCAGAGGCAGCTTTTCAATCAGCAGAGGATGCAAAAAAGAAAAAAGATGAAGAATACGAAACGGCAAAGCGAACAGCAGAGAAAGCCAATGAGCAAAAGAATCATGCAGAAGCATTACTTGAACGATATAGTAACGATATTATAAATCAAAGAGAAGAACAGACAACTCGTGAGTGTGATTATAAGAAAGTTATGCTTGAAAAAAATCTTTCAGAATCCGAATGGAAAGACCTGACTGAAAAGTATAGTAAGACAGACACAGCAGACCTCCAGGCTAAAATAGATGAGCATAACACAAAGAAAACGGCAGCGGAAAGTGCTCGTAAGACTGCAAAGGAAGCAATTGGGGATAAGGAATGCCCACATCTTAAAGAACTTGAAGAGGCAAAGAATAATGCAGAAAAAGAGTTTTCAGATGTAAAGACTATTTTGGAGCANTATAAGGAAAATCTTAAGGTGAATCTTACAGCTTATAATGCATTGTCTCCTGAAATGGAAAAGCGCAGCGTGATTATGGAAGAACATAGTAGAATTGAAACATTACACAACCTTCTTGCCGGAAAAGTCAAAGGCGGAAAAATGGATATAGAAACGTATGTTCAGCGTTACTATTTGGAGAAGATTTTGTACGCCGCAAACGTTCGTTTCCTGGATATGTCAGCAGGACAATTTGAGCTTCGTATCATAGATATTGAGAAAGCTGGAAAGGGAAGAGAAAGTCATGGTCTTGATTTGATGGTTTATTCTACTGTGACCGGAAAGGAGAGGGAAGTTCGCACACTTTCTGGCGGAGAGTCGTTCATGGCAGCTTTGGCATTGGCTCTTGGAATGGCAGACCAGATTCAGGAAAGCTCTGCAGCAATCAATCTGGACGTAATGTTTATTGATGAGGGATTCGGTTCGCTTGATAACCATTCCAGAAATCAGGCAGTTAAGGTATTGCAACAGATGGCGGGTGGTTCTAAGCTGATAGGGATCATTTCCCATGTAACAGAATTAAAACAGGAAATTGAGGATCAATTAATTGTCAGAAGAGATGAGGCTGGAAGCCATGTTGAGTGGCAGAATAGCTGAGAAGGAGAAAAGCAGCTTACAAATGGGTAGGCTGCTTTTCTTGTACGATTTATTGGACAAATGATGTGATATTTTGAAAGACAGCAGACAGACATGGAAAAGGGGACCCNNNAAGGTCCCCGGTNCACGAATCACTCATATAATTTATANTTTCAATCCACGCACTTCGGCGACAATATTATTATACGNTATTTNATANAAATGTCAAATTNANATACTCNTATAATTTATAGAAAANANTATATTGACNTATTANNTTNATAGTGATATAGTCNTGTTGTAGGGAGGAAGNATATGGAATATCTGGCACACAAAGAGNNAGAAAAGGTTCAATTNCTGCGANACCATATGAAAGGTGCCGCAGCNANNGCAAAGNCAGCCGGCGCNCAGATTGGAATAGGTCATATTACNGAANTGATCGCGCTACTACACGATATGGGCAAATATTCTGATAACTTTCAGGCGTATCTGGNGAATGAGGAGGGGAAGCAGGCAAAAGGCACGGTCAACCACTCCTCTGCAGGAGCAGAATTTCTGGAAAATCATTGCGGACAGACGGAAAATCCGAATGCAAAGATGATGATCGAGATGATGTCNTATGCCATATCTGCACATCACGGACTGTATGATNCCGTAAACAGCAATGGAGAAGACATATTCACAGTTCGATTGGAAAAAGAGGATAGACAGCAGGTGGACAGTCTCTTTGCNCGGTGGTCCACAGATATGAAGATAGANGAGAGTCATTTGAAGACGCAGACTGNAATGGCATATCAGGAGTTTGGAAATGCGTTTCTGAGGGCGCTTGCAGGATTGAAATGNGAGCACCATTCCGAGCATTTTTATGCGGCATGTTTTGAACGGCTGCTGTTGTCGGTGCAAATTGACTCGGATTGGACNGACACGGCGGAGGCAATGGGGGAACTGACGGAGNNCNCGGCGGAGACAGGCGCACATTACAGTCAGGCATGGGANAANTACCTGNGTTATNTAGAAAAANTGCANNTAAAATCCGNTTNAGNAACGNTNANNGNGCAGCAAAANGAGATNAANAAGCTNCGNGANCAAATCCAGANNGANTGNATGGACTTTGTCNAANAGGGNCCNGGAATATACCGCCTGCCAATACCTACAGGAGNAGGGAAGACNNTGACTTCTTTGGGNTATGCTTTAAAGTTTGCAGCGCAGAATGTCGGGAAGGAAAATGAAGTATCCCATATCTTTTACATCAGCCCTTTTATTAGCATCACTGAACAAAATGCGAGAGTGATTATGGATGCCGTCGGCAGAGAAGAGTGGGTGTTGGAGCATCATTCAAACTTAAGTCATTCAGACGACAGAAAAGATCAGGTGGACCCTGCATGGAAGGAGCAGATGATCATATGCACTACCATGGTACAATTTNTAAATACACTTTTCTCAGATAAGAAAAAGNGTATCCGACGNTTTCATCAGCTGAAAAAGGCAATTATTATTGTGGATGAGGTGCAGTCGCTTCCNGTTAAAACCNTACATACATTTAATNTGATGATGAATTTNTTNCACAGGGTCTGCCGNGCGACGGTGATTTTGTGTACGGCGACACAGCCTGCATTGGATGCGGAGNCGATCAAGCGNANANTATTGTATTCAAATCCGANGGANATGGTGTNNGATATTGANNNAAAATTCATGCAGTTTGACCGTGTGCAGATCNGCTATACNTTTTTTGANAANAAGGANACATTGGAAGGTCTGGAGCAGGCGATCGNCCAGACGTTAGCGGATGTGCAAAGCGTTTTGGTTATTTTGAATAAGAAGAAGACGGTGGCGGACCTATATGACAGAGTAAAAGAATCGCTCGCGAATGCGAATATTTTTTACCTTACAACAAATCTATGCGCGGAACACAGGAGCGATTATATACGGAAAATCAAACAATGCCTGCATGATAAGGAACGCAGACTGTTGGTGATCAGCACGAGCCTGATTGAGGCGGGAGTTGATTTATCGGTCGAATGTGTATACCGGTCACTTGCAGGGCTGGACAGCATTGCACAGGCGGCGGGGCGCTGTAACCGAAACGGGGAGCAGGACAAGGGAAAGGTCATTGTATTTGAACTGGAAGGCGATGAGCCGGGGAGAGAGATGGACGAGCTCTCTGCCGCGCAGAAGAAGACAAAAGAAGTTGCATATCGGTATGAACGGTCGGAAAAACAGGAAAATATCATTTTTCCAAAGTGGATGCAGCAATATTATGAGATTTTCTACGAAGAGCTGAAAACAAAGATGGATTTTAACCTTAAAGAACAATATAAAGGAGAGACGATTTACCGTCTGCTCAGTACCGGATTTAAGGGGGCAAATAGCAATCATATGCTGTGTCAGGCATTTTTGACTGCCGGAGAGGAATATCAGGCAATCGCAGACGAGGGATATACCGTTCTGGTTCCATACGGTCAGGGAGAACAGATCATTGAGCAGATAGAGCAGATCAGCGATAAAAAGGAACTGCGTGGAATACTCAGACAGGCACAGAGATTTACTGTTTCTATATATCGGCGCATGGCAGAAAAATTGGAGGAAGAGGGGGTAATTGAGAAGAGTACTGTGCTGCAGGGGCTTTATATTGCCAGAGCCTATGATGAGGAAAAAGGACTGGTAGACGAGCTTCCGCTGATAAATTTTTGAAAGGAGAAGACGAATTGGAAAAAGAAAACAGTATTGAGTACAAGGTATACGGAAAGTACGCGCTATTTACAGATCCGCTGACAAAGACAGGCGGAGAAAAAATGACCTATTCGATTCCGACGTATCAGGCATTAAAAGGGATTACGGAATCAATCTACTGGAAGCCTACAATAATTTGGGTCATTGATGAGTGCAGGATCATGAAGCAGATCCAGACTGAATCGAAGGGAATGCGTCCCATTAAGTATCAGGGAGGGAATGATCTTGCATCCTATACATATCTGAAGGATGTGGAATACCATGTGAAAGCGCACTTTGTCTGGAATGAAAACAGACCGGATCTCATAGATGACCGCAACGAAAACAAACATTATGACATCAGCAGGCGGATGGTAGAGAGAGGGGGAAGGCGTGATATTTTCCTCGGGACAAGAGAATGTCAGGGATATGTGGAGCCCTGCGGTCTGATGGAGGGAAAAGGCGCATACGACGGGATGGATTTATCGTTTGGAATGATGGTTCACGGAATTACATATCCGGACGAAGCGGTTCGCGAAAATGAAAAGGGATTTATGACAACGCGATTGTGGAACGCTTCTATGAAAAACGGTATCCTTCATTTCCCCAAACCGGAGGAGTGTGAAATCCGGAGAGTGATTCATCCCATGCCGATTAAGGCTTTTGATGAAACAAATTTTCTGGGACTGAAAGAGTTTGAAGGAGGTGGTGTATTTGGGCTGGATTGAAATGCTCGACAGGACATATGACAGATGTCTTGATGTTGTGGGGAAGGAGATCAATGATGATCCAATCCTGTTGCCGATTGCACATTCGACGGCGAATGCTCAGATTGAGCTGGCAGTCGATATGGAGGGGAATTTTGTTAGAGAATTTACCGCAACCATACAGAAGAATGGAAGAGATGAAATTACCGTGATACCGGTAACGGAGGACTCTGCTTCCCGTGGTAACGGAAATTTCCCGCATGCCCTGTGCGACAAGCTGTGCTATGTGGCGGGAGATTATTCGGCATATACAAAGGATAAAAAGGAAGAGTATTTTGAGGCATATCTTCAAAACTTGAAGCGATGGGCAGAGTCCGATTATTCGCATCCGTGGATTAAGGCGGTGTACGCTTATCTGGAGAAAGGCTGTGTCATTGAAGATTTGCTTTCTACGCAGCTCCTAAAGCTGGATGAAAATGGACTGCTTGCAGAGAAGGAGAACAAAATCCACCAGCAACCACAGGCGGATGCGCTGATCCGATTTGCCGTTGTGCAGAACGATAAGCCTAAGAAATTGTGGAAGAGTCAGGAACTGTATGATTTATACGCAAAGTACTATTACAGTACTCTGACCGGAAGAGCACTAAATTATGCGAGCGGCAGGGAAGAGGTTTGTTCCGAAAAGCATCCGTCCAAGATAAGAAATACTGCGGACAAGGCAAAGCTGATCTCGGGGAATGATGACGTAGGATTTACCTATCGGGGACGGTTCCAGAATAAAAGTGAGGCAGTGGGAGTCGGGTATGAGACTTCTCAGAAAGCACACAATGCGCTGCGGTGGCTGTTGAAGAAGCAGGGGTACTCAGATGCGGGAAGCGCGGTCGTTGTGTGGAAGCTCCCAGGGCGGGAAGCAGAGCAGCAGCCGGAGGCAGATCCGCTCGGAGTGCCGGATGTTTTTGCAGATACGCCGAATGCATTTTCATTTGCATGGAAAGCAGACAGCTCGCCAGAAGATGAGGAGGATTTAGATACCGGGGAACTGGATGCAAGGCAGTTAAATCTTGCCATGGCAGGCTATGCAGATAAGTTCCGTGCCGATGATAAAGTGATCATGATCGCAGTGGATGCCGCGACGCCAGGGCGTCTGTCGATCACATATTATCATGAGTTTGCCGGAAACGATTTTATACAGAGACTGATCCACTGGCACCAAAACTGCACGTGGAGACGGAGAGTGAAATTGAAGAACAGCGACAAAAAGGTGTGGGTGGAATCGGCGCCGTCACCGAAGGAAATCGCTCTGGCAGCATTTGGCATAGAGCGCGGAAACAAATATCTTTCCTGCGATGATAAGCTGCTGAAGGCGACAGTTCAAAGGATATTGCCGTGTGTGGTTGGATTAAACCCAAAGATACCGGCGGATATTGTCCGCGCAGCGGTAAACCGTGCATCAGAGCCATTGGCATATGACGGTTTTGTGTGGAGGGATCAGGTGCTGGCGGTGGCTTGCGCGATGATAAAGTACAATAAATATGAAGGAAGGGTGGATGCAATGGAGCAGGAGAAAAATCGAAGTTATTTATTTGGCAGACTACTTGCAATCATGGAAGCGATGGAACAGAATGCCATATATATGAGCAGTGGCAGCAATGAGGAACGACTCACAAATGCAAAGAAGCTTTGGAATGTATACACGAGACGGCCGGCAAAGACATATGAGCGCCTTTACAATAAGCTCATGCAGGGGTATATGGCAAAGCTGAAATCCGGCACAAGGTATTTTTTTGAAAATGAAATGATGGAGGTTGTCAACAAATTGCAGGAAATAGAGGGATTTGACAATCAGCCGTTGAAGGAGGAATATCTGTTGGGCTACTATGCGCAACGCGAGAAATTGATGAACAGATCCAAAGAAAAACAGCAGGAGAAAGAAGGAGGAGAAGAATAATGGGAACATTTACAAACAAAATTGATTTTGCGGTACTGGTACAGGTGAACAATGCAAACCCGAACGGAGATCCGCTGAACGGAAACCGCCCCAGGGAAAATTATGACGGTTACGGAGAGATCTCAGACGTATGCCTGAAAAGAAAAATTAGAAACAGACTGCAGGATATGGGAGAAAATATTTTTGTGCAGAGCGATGAGAGAGCAGATGACGGATGCAAGAGCCTTGCGGACCGTACCAAAAAGAATCAGAGAATGCAGGAGGCCTTAAAGGCAAAAGACAATGACGCATATGCGAAAATTGCATGTGAGACGTGGATAGACGTCAGGGCATTCGGGCAGGTGTTTGCATTTAAACCGATTTCTGTCGGGGTTCGCGGACCGGTTTCAATCCAATCCGCGTTCAGCGTTGCACCGATCGATATCGAGAGTATACGGATCACCAAAAGCGTAAACGGAGAAACGGGAGAGAAAAAGGGCTCTGATACGATGGGAATGAAACACCGTGTAAACTCTGCATTGTATCTTGTCAAGGGCAGCATTAACCATCAATTGGCACAGAAGACAGGATTTTCGGATGAGGATGCAGAAAAAATTAAAGAGGCGCTCAGGACTTTGTTTGTAAATGACAGTTCCTCAGCAAGACCGGACGGAAGTATGGAAGTGGTAAATGTCTATTGGTGGAAACACGACTGCCCGATGGGACAGTATTCTTCCGCAAAGGTTCACAGACTGATTCAGGTAAAGCCACTGACGGATGCGCCAAAAAGTCTGGATGATTATGAAATCAAAGTGGATACATTGCCAGGATTGGATGTGGAAGTAATTGAGGGAATATAGAGAAGAAGAGTATTTGATGCTATCAGGTATCCAGCACTTTGCCTTTTGTAGAAGACAGTGGGCGCTGATCCATATTGAGCAGCAGTGGGCGGAAAATTATCAGACGGTAGACGGGGAGCTGATGCATAAAAAAGCACACGATGGGTTTTCATACGAAAAAAGAAAGGATACGGTCATTACGCGTGGGATGCCAATTTATTCCCGCACCATGGGTGTCAGCGGAGTTTGCGACATTGTAGAATTGAAACGTGATGATGCCGGTGTCCCGATCAGACAGTTTGACGGAAAGTTTCGTATTATGCCGGTTGAGTACAAGCGGGGAAAACCAAAGGAGAATGATGCGGATATCTTGCAGCTGGCGGCACAGGTTCTCTGTCTCGAGGAAATGATGAACTGCCATATCGTAAAAGGTGCGCTGTACTACGGACAGACAAAAAGACGTATGGAAGTTGAAATAACGGATGAATATCGCGAAAAGGTGAGTGCGGCTTTTGCGGAGATGCATCAATATTACGAGAAAGGATTTACGCCAAGGGTAAAAAAGACAAAAGCATGCCAAGCTTGTTCACTGAAAGAGATCTGTCTGCCGGAACTCGACAAGTCGGGAAGCGCCGGCAGCTATATTGACAGATACATACGGGAGAAGGACTAGAAATAGAGGTATCCGGATGAAAAAATTATTAAATACGCTTTATATTACGTCTGACAATAAATATCTTTCACTGGACGGCACAAACGTTGTCATTAAAGAGGACGGAGCGGCGATAGGAAGAATGCCGCTCCATAATCTGGAAATGATCGTATCGTTCAGTAGGCTGGGGGCAAGTCCTACGTTGATGGGAAGATGTGCAGAGGAAAATATTTCCATAGTTTTTCTGAATCCTAACGGGACTTATCTTGCAAGAGTCGAAGGTAAGACGAGGGGAAACGTCCTATTGAGAAAGAAACAGTATCAGGTGTCCGAAAATGAGGCAGAAAGTCTGCCGATAGCAAGAAGCTTTATCCTTGGAAAGGTATATAATGCCAGATGGGTCATAGAACGCATGAAGCGTGACCACAGCTTACAGGTAGACACAGAAAAACTGGTCAGAGCATCTGGAAAATTGTACGATTCGTTGGAGATTATAGCATCCTGCGATTCGAAAGAAACGCTGCGTGGATATGAGGGTGAACTGGCGGCAGTGTATTTTTCTGTATTTGATGAAATGATCTTGCAGCAGAAAGAAGAGTTTTATTTTCATGAAAGAAACCGAAGACCGCCGCTTGATCCGGTAAATGCGCTCTTATCATTCTGCTATACGCTTCTGACAAATATGACGGCAGCCGCTTTGGAAACGGTCGGGCTTGACCCGTGTGTCGGCTTTATGCATGGAGACAGACCGGGGCGCTATTCGCTTGCACTGGATATGATGGAGGAACTGCGCCCGGCACTGGCAGATCGTTTTGTGCTGCGGCTGATCAATAAGCGAATTGTGACAGCAAAGGATTTTATCAAGAAGGAAGATGGTGCTGTATTGCTGACAGATGATGCCAGAAAGACAGTATTGGATGAATGGCAGAAAAGAAAGCAAGATCAAATTTTGCATCCGTTTTTAAAGGAAAAAGTCCAATGGGGAATGGTTCCGCATGCGCAGGCTATGTTGCTCGCAAGATTTTTAAGGGGAGATATTGATGCGTACCCGCCATTTTTCTGGAAGTGAGCGGAAAAAGCATATGTGTAAGGAGGAAAGGATGCTGGTACTTATCACTTATGATGTCAATACGGAGGATGAATCCGGAAAAGCGAGACTTCGGCGTGTTGCAAAACAGTGTGTAAATTATGGTGTCAGAGTGCAGAATTCTGTCTTTGAATGTATTGTAGATGGGGCGCAATGCCGTATGCTGAAAGAAAAACTGTCAAATATTATTGACGAGGAAAGGGATAGTGTTCGGATTTATTATTTGAATGAAAAGCAGAAACAGAAAATTGAGTGTCTCGGGGTAAAAAAGGGAATTTCAATGGAGGAGACGCTCGTATTCTGACTGTGGTGCGAATAGGAAGCAAACATAATATGACAGGGTATTCGCACCGGAAAAAATATGTGTTTTTGGATAATAATAATTGTTCACTCATAGAGAAACAGTTATTATTGTTTGATTTGCAATAATGGGCGAAATGTTTTGAAGAAATATTTGTCTATTATTGCAGTCGCTCCCTTCGTGGGAGCGTGGATTGAAATTTTGTAATCACAGTGACAAGAAACAGTTGCAAGAGGTCGCTCCCTTCGTGGGAGCGTGGATTGAAATCTCACAACTGACCCGAAAGAACGGACAGATGAGGTCGCTCCCTTCGTGGGAGCGTGGATTGAAATTGATGAAGACGAGGAAGGAAACAACGTCTTGACGGTCGCTCCCTTCGTGGGAGCGTGGATTGAAATTGCAAGACGCAGTCATGACC
>JAAUZB010000030.1 GCA_014804775.1 Roseburia sp.
TCTTCTCTAAATTCTTCCATTTTCTCACTCTCCCTAGATGATTTGTATTTACGACCCCCGTATTACTGTACGGGGGTAAAGACAAGGAGCGAATTTTTTTTTCGCCCCTTTTTACACTAAAAGTATTAAGTTTTTTAACAAATTAGCCGATTACGCTAACTATAATCGTTAAACTAATATTTTCCAAATAGTTTCTGCTGAAGCAATATATTCATTTTGTAGTTCAATGGAAATTCTACCTGATCCGGCAAGACGACGAAACTATTCGGAAGAACAGTACACAAGTTTAACGAATAGTTATCTTCATAAAAGCATTATATACCCATTTAATCCCTTTTGTCAATAAAAGAACCGCCACATTATTTCTATAGATATAGATAATGTGGCGATCCCATAATATACAGTATTTATTTTATTTATTTCGAATCCATAATTTCGCGGAACTTCAAAATCATTTCCACACAACCGTCAATGCCAAGTTTTCCAGAATCCAATGTAAGGTGATAGCTGGTTGAATCTCCCCAGCTTTTACTTGTATAATAGTTGTAATAGCTGGACCGCTGCTTATCATTTTTCTGAATCATATCCTTAGCTTTATTTTCTGTAATGTTGCATCGTTTGCTCACCATCTTGATGCGGTTCTCCATGTCAGAGTGAATAAAGATATTCATGCAGTCTGGATTATCGGATAACGCATAATCTGCACATCTTCCGACAATAACGCATGATTCCTGTGATGCAATTTTCTTGATCGTTTCAAATTGTGCAAGAAACACCTTATGATTCAGCGGCATATCCAAAAACGGCGCCGATGCATAGCTGTTAATGGAATAAGTGTCCATTACCAACGAATATAAAAAACTGCTGGTTGGACGCTCATCATGATTTTCAAATACTTCCTCACAAAATCCACTGTCTTTTGCGGCGCGCTGCAACAATTCCTTATCGTATAGCTTAATCCCCAAACGCTTCGCAAGCGCTTCGCCTACGTCTTTTCCTCCACTGCCAAATTCCCTTCCAATCGTGTATATCTTGTTGCCCATTCTCCTCCCGCCTTTCCAAAGGAATTGTTCGGAAAAACATGCACAAGTTATTTCGTGACAATTCCTTACCTATATATATCATATTATAATACATTCACATGCAAAGTAAAAGAATTTTTTAGCCGCTCTGCTCAAGATCACGCAATATCTTACTGAAATATTCCGGCAAAGGCGCCGTGACTTCCAGGTATTCATGGGTACGCGGATGTATAAAGCCAATTGTCATCGCATGAAGTGTCTGTCCCTGCAGCTTATAAGGACTTTTTCCGTTAGAATACAGCGCATCTCCAAGCAGCGGATGACCAATGCTTGCCATATGAACACGTATTTGATGCGTCCTGCCTGTCTCCAACGCAAATTCCAAATAGCTGTAACGCGCAAAACGCTGCAGCACCTTAAAATGCGTCACCGCGTTTTTTCCGTTTTTTTTATTGACAGCCATTTTTTTCCGGTCTGTGGGATGTCTTCCAATCGGTGCATCGATTGTTCCCTCATCATCCTTTAACACTCCATAGACGATTCCCCGGTATTTGCGGTTCACAGAATGCTCTTTAATCTGTTCTGCAATTGACACATGGCTCTCGTCATTTTTACATACGATCAGGGAACCTGTTGTATCCATATCAATGCGATGCACAATACCGGGACGGATTTCCCCGTTGATCCCGGAAAGACTGTCCTTACAATGATAAAGTATTGCATTGACAAGAGTTCCCGAAAAATGACCGGCAGACGGATGCACCACCATGCCTTTCGCTTTATTGACAATCAGAACATCCTCGTCTTCATAGAGAATATCCAATGGTATGTTCTCAGGCAATATCGGTGTGCTCACTGCATCCGGAATCTCTACCTTCACCAGCTCCTCCGTTTTAAGCCGGTAATTTGCCTTCTGTGCCGTATCGTTCACCCATACGTGCCCCTCTCTGATCAGCTTCTGAAAAAAAGACCGTGACCAGACCGGGGTGTCCTCAAAAATCACACTCAGATATTTATCCAACCGTTCTCCTTCATATTCTGTTTCGACCTCAAATGTTTCCGTGCGCATCTTTTCCCCCTCTGCTCAGTCTTTCATAGTCTGCATCTTTATAATAAAAAAGACCCAGAACCAGAAATAAAAAGGCTGCAACCGTCACATAGATATCTGCTACGTTAAAAATCGGAAAATCAATCAAAACAAAATAAAAAAAGTCCACCACATAATTCTGTAAAACCCGGTCGATCAGATTGCCAATCGCTCCGGCAAAAAAAAGAATTGCAATCAGGTTCAGCCAAAAGAAACGGCGTTCGGCAGGAATCCGCATCAAATACACATAGGAAAGAACAATCATTACAAGCACAGTCAACACAATAAAAACCATCTGTTTATTCTGAAACATCCCGAATGCCATCCCGCGATTCTCCAGATAGCTGAGTTCAAATACTCCTTTCCAGATCACATACGGCTCCTGATCTTTTAAATGAGCCACGGCCGCTGCTTTGGTAAGCTGATCCAATACAACAAGCAGTACAGAACAGCACAAACCGATCAGCCCTTTTTTTAATATCATATTTTCCCTCATATTTAACCTCCAAGAAGAAAATTCCGGTAAAATTAATTCATAATTTAATATATTCTAATTATTTTCGACTACAAATCACAAAAATATCAATCTGTGTATACTTGATATTTTATCTTCAATCTCCCCTTGTTTGTCGTCCCATATTCCCCCTGAAAAACAAATCGTCCAAATCCACGTACCGAAATCACGTCGTTTTCTTTGCAAATATAACTTGGATTTAACATTTCTGCCCCATTGATAAAGACCTTCTCACTGCGGATCATTTCCAATGACTTACTGCGCGACAGTCTATATACACATGCCAGAATGGCATCTATACGGTTGGATGTCACAATCCCTTCCCTTTCCTCCAGATTATGACAGACTGCAGGTTCCGCACAGGATACACGCTCCAACTTTACAACAGTATGGCGTATCCTGTCCAAATGATCGATAAAATAATCTGCGACAGACTCCGCACAGAGCAGATAACTGCTTTCTTCACCGACGATAATATCTCCCAGTTTACAACGGTCGATCCCAAGCTTCATGATAGCTCCTAAGATATCACGATGTCCCAGTTTTTCAGCAAATTTAGGATATGCAGCTACAATTTTTAACGCAGCGATGGGATAATCCCATTCATAAAAAAGAGCATCAGGAATAAAAGCTATAATCTGACGCTCTGCACATGGCACTCCACCGTAAATCTCTGTTTTTGTCTCTAAAGACTGCTCAATGCGGTGGTAAATATTCAACTCACTTAAATTAAGGAAATCGCTGAATAAAACGATTCCCTTTCTGTTTGCCTGCTTAGACAGGTCCATTAATCTTTTTTGACAAAGTTCCTGTTCATTCATAGTTAAAAATCGGTCTGAGGTCCTCTCGCCTGAAAGGTATCCACCAGATTTAAAAAGTCTCCAGAGATGTCTACTGATGCCGGAGTAATGATAAATATGTAATTGGAAATTTTCTGGAGATTTCCACTGATCGCAAAGCAGGATCCCGATGTAAAATCAATAATCCTCTGTGCAATCTCAACATCAAGTCCTTCCACATTCAAGACAACTGTTCTGTTATTCAATAAAGTCTCTGTAATCTCACGGGCGTCTTCTACCGAGGTCGGTTTGATCACACAAACCTCCATACCGGAGCCGGAACTCTTTTTGGACGGACGGATCGGAGTTACCTTTGCACTGCTCTTCGGTCTCTCAAAGGATGACACTTCTTCCACTTCATCCTCATCGTCTTCCACCCTTTTCTTTTCCTTTCGGAAAGAAGCTTTACTTTTTACCGGAGTCTCCTCTTCATAGTCATCATCATAATCATAATCTTCATTATAGAAATCCTCGTCGTCGTCCGGATTCAGATGCATTATATTTAATAATTTGTCTAAGACGCTCATGCTGTACTCCTGTTTTATCTATTCCCTGTATTATAATTTCTTTCACCAAAAATACCTGTCCCGACACGAACCATCGTGGCTCCCTCTTCAATTGCAACCTCATAATCACCGGTCATACCCATGGACAGTATTTCTATAGATACATTATCTATGTTTTTATTAGTGATGTCAACAGATAATTGTTTTATTTTTCGAAAATATAGACGGTTTTCTTCGGCATCCACAACATATGGTGCTATCGTCATCAGTCCCTTAATTCGCACGTTCTCCAATTTGGAAATATCTTCTACGAGAAGGATTGTCTCCTCTGCAGAAATACCGAACTTAGACTCCTCGTTTGCAATATTTACCTCCACAAGAATTGGAACCGTGATATTCTTTTTCTTCGCATGAATATTGATTTCCTCAGCCAGCCGGTACGTATCTACCGAGTGGATCAACTCTGTACGACCGACAATATATTTTACCTTATTGCGCTGCAGATGTCCGATCATATGCCATTTGATATCGGCAGGCATCTGATCCATCTTTTCACACATTTCCTGAACCTTGTTTTCTCCAAAGTCACGGATTCCTTCCGCATAGATTTCCTGCAGCATTTCCACCGGTTTTGTCTTGCTGACTGCGATCAACGTCACCTCACTTCTGTCTCGCCCCACTCTTTTACACGCTTCTGCCACCTTGTTTTCTACCGTCACAAGATTTTCCTTTAACATCCTGCTGTCCTCCTATTTGATCAACTCATTTTCACTGATTTTTGTGCCATCCAGTGCGATATGGTCATATAACGCTAACCCGTAGGCCGTTCCCGTTTTTACAATGGTGTATTCATTGTTCTGATATAAAATGTCAATCTGCTTAAATACGGCATACCCTTTATTAATATTGTAAACCCCCTGCAGTGTCGCGGTATCCGTACCGACCGTATACTTAGAACTGGAATCTGCCTTGATCAGCTTGTCATTGACAGATATCTGTTCACTGTCAACATAATAGTATTGATCCGTCTCATAATAAATGGTCGGTGCCACGAATTCTGTAACAGTACCTCCATCCTCATTTGTTCGCTCCACCAAAAGCCCCTGACTGTCCGAATCTCCGCCCTGCATAAAATACTCCGTCGGAATCGTATAAAATTCCTTTTCGATAATGGATGAATTCGGTATCTTAAGCCCGCTCTCTGCCGTTGTGATCAGTTCGATTTCAATGTATCGGTCCTTTGCATAGCGTACCATACCGTTCTGCAGCGTGAGAATCAGGTATTTCTGTCCTTCTTTCTCTGTCAGTACATAGGTTGCATATGCCTTTTTGTCGTCCTTTATAAAGCGAAGCTGCAATGTATCGTGTTCCGCCAGCCGGTCCGCCAGTGTCTTTTCAATCGGTACTACGATATTCCATGTCTCGCTCGTGATCAGCTTATATGCCGGTTCTCCTGCATTGATCTTCGCACTTTCCCTGCTGCTTGTCCTGTCGTAATCCGCCTCATGAAACATATCCGCCGTAAAGCTGTCTGTCGTAATTCCCTCATATCCGTCCGTATAATACAGGACGATTCCCGGTATGTCCGCCGTCACCTGATGAAAGGAAGTCCCTCCTGCCGTGTAATCTGATAGCTGATACAGTGCATTCAGGCTGAGCGCCTCATTCAAAGTAGAACTCAGATTCTCTTTAAAATCATAGACACTGTAAAAGTTCAAATGATGATAGGAAGTCTGAAAATTCTGAATATCTGTCTCTATTTCTTCCAGATGATCTGCATCCAGCTCGGCGCTATCCTTGCTGGCATCTTCGATCATTTTGGAAATGTCACCGTTTTCATCTACCGAATAGACCAGATTATTGTAGCTTACCTTGGATGTCTCCCGGACATAATAATTCAACTCACCGGTAAAATCAGAGTGATAGATCTGTTCACTTCTCAATATGAGTCCTTTATATATATTATTCTCTGCCATTGTTCCATACTCCACCTCATAAGGCGAAATATGCTTTGCTGTCATATAAGAATAAACATTGAATATAAGATAGCAGAAAATAAACACAAAAACAATGAGTCCGATATTGATCCGGAACGGTTTTTTGTATTTTACAATTTTATTATTTTTTTCCAAAAATTTACACCTCTTTCAATATCCAACATTCCTATTTTATCATTTTATCTCGCGGAAAACAACTTATCCGGAAAACATTCTGAACTATGATGTATAAAAATTTTTTTAATACGAATACTAGAAACAAAAGAATACTTTTTCAAACATGAATATGCGTAAAACATGCGCAGATGGAGGTAGATATGAATACAAAGTGGCTTGATTACATTTTACTCTCACTGGTCATCATAGGTGCTGTCAACTGGGGACTCATTGGATTCTTCCGATTTGATCTTGTTGCCTTTATCTTTGGCGATATGTCCTGGCTCTCCAGAATTGTCTATGCCATTGTAGGAATTGGCGGATTATACCTGATCAGCCTGTATGGACGTATCCGTTCCATAGATCAGGCATAGGCCGGCTAATGCATCTATTCAGATAGTGACAAAAGGAGCTGTCGCAAACTTCTGCTTTGCAACAGCTCCTCACTATATTTATGTATGATCTTATAGGGAAATGATTGTCTTAGCCTTCGCACAGTCGGGAAGCGCCGCTTCATTCTTAGATACACTCAAAATAAATTTGACACTGTATTTCTCACTGATAATATCAAGCTTCTGTATCGCATGACAAATCTCTTCGTCTGTCTCAATTGAAGCGATCGTAAGAAAACTGTCAAGATACATCTCTTCCAAATCGTTATCCTGTGAAATGATGCCGCAGATAAAACCAAGGAACTCGTCACAGTCATCAATCGGATAATCCGTGACATTAATTAATCTCACTTTGTTGTTCAACTCATACATGTGTTTCTGGCTCTTGTCAAGATATACGATGTTGCCGTTCGCAGATGTCACAGATGCATTCACTTTGTTTAACAGCTCCTTCGTCTTACCTTTTCCCTTTTCGCCTGCGATGATCTCTATCATGGTCATTTCCTCCTAGCACTACTGCATATACATATCTTAGCAATATGAATAAAAACAGTGATTATTATAAATTTATTATAGTATATATGCACATAAAACACAACCTCTAATTCGCAAATCCACTCAACATTTCATTCATCAGCAAATAAAGGTTGGATCTGCCGTCCGCTTTCAGAACAACCGAAATAATTGGCTGTCCGGATGCATTGTAAGAATACAGCACAAGACAGTACCCAGCATCCCCTGTTGTACCCGTCTTGCCTCCTACCACGGAAAATCCCTCCGGTGCTTCGGTTTTCCCGCTCAGGTACTGATTGGTGTTCTCCCAGGTCTTTTCCACTACATTCCCGCTGACATCCGTATATGACACATCATAGGATTTGGCAGAGATAATGTCGAGGAACGTCTGATTTTGCGCTGCCGCCTGAAACATCAAATATATGTCATAGACACTTGTATAATGATCCGGGTCAGGCAGACCGTTTGGATTGACAAAATGCGTCTGCGTGGCACCCATTGCCTTTGCTTCGCTGTTCATCAGCTCCGCAAAAGTTGCAACATCCCCGGAAACATATTCCGCAATCGCGATTGCCGCATCGTTACCACTGCGAAGCATCAACCCGTAAAGCAAATCCCGGAGCGTGATGACATCTCCTGCTTTTATGCCGCATACCGAGGAATCTGCCGCCTGATTTGCGGCATTTTCACTGACTGTCACATAGGCATCCAGATCGGCACAATACTTTAATGTGATATATGCCGTCAAAACCTTGGTAATACTTGCCGGATATAACCGCTCATATATGTTCTTAGCATAGACTACCGAATTCGTGGAAAGATTGAACGCTCCCGCTCCTTCTGCCACCTGTGAATCCGTGGTATCTGTCCCAATGAAAATATCTTCTGTCACACAGAGATCGTCTGCAAAATAAGTTTTGTCCGCGGCACCTGCCATGCCGGAGATTCCCACATTCGCAGTAATCTGATATACATCGTACGGACGATCCGTATCTGCTTCGTTCTTTCCGCATCCGGCACAGAGCAGAAAAGAAACAATCAGCATCAGACTGCATAATTTATTTGTACATTTCACGCCACTCCAAATCTCCTCTGTCCAATGATTTTATCAGCAATTCCGCCGTTGCAAGGTTTGTCGCAAGCGGAATATTATGCGTATCGCAAATATGCACCACGCTGTTGACGTCCGGCTCATGTGATTTCGGTGTCAACGGATCCCGCAGAAAGATCACAAGGTCAATCTCATTGTGTTCAATCTGCGCGCCCAGCTGCTGAGCGCCTCCCAAATGACCTGCCAGATATTTGTGAATGTTCAGATTGGTGACTTCCTCAATCAACCGCCCCGTTGTTCCGGTTGCAAACAATTCATTTTTGCAGAGTATTCCCCTATAGGCAATGCAAAAATTCTGCATCAGCTTCTTTTTTGAATCATGTGCGATAAGTCCGATGTTCATATCACATTCCCCCCTTAATATTTTTTAGGCTGTAAGCCTACATTCAATACAAAACCAATCCCTATATACAGTGACCAAAGTGATGTAAGCCCATAACTGACAAACGGCAGCGTAACCCCTGTGTTGGGCAGCAAGCCTGTCGCAACTCCAATATTGACAATGCTCTGAAATCCGATCAGCGCCGCCATACCGCAGCAGATCAGCTTTCCCGCCGTGTCCTTCGCTTTTCTAGCAATAAATATACACTGAATTGTAATTAAAAGCAAGAGGATTATGATCACTGCGGTCCCCGCAAACCCCATCTCTTCCCCTGCAACCGCGAAAATAAAATCATTCTGCGGCTCCAAAATAAACTTTCCATTCTTTACAGATGTAGCATCTGTGTTGTTCAATCCCTTCCCCCACAGCAGACCGGACCCAATCGCCATAATAGAATTCTGCTGCTGATAGGCGATATCCGGATAATCCTCCGGATACAGCCATGCCATGATCCGTCCCAGCTGATAAGACTGAATAAACGGAATTTTGTCCTGAATGATCAGGCTGATCATAATCAGCGCCGCAGGCACACATGTGGCAAGGACGCCGACCACGATCTTGTAGCTTAAGCCTGCCACAAAAAGCATTGCAGCAAATACAAGAGCAATTATGATCGTCATGGAAAGATTCGGCTGCAGAATGATCAGTGCAAGCGGAATCCCCACCAGAATAAAAGAGAAAATGATAGTTTTCGGCGTATTGATCTTCTCCTCATGCTTCATAAAATAATAGGAAAAGAACAAAATCAGCAGAATTTTTACCAATTCGGAAGGCTGAAACCGAAAACTGCCGATTTCAAACCACCGCTGGGCTCCTTTAGATCCGTCTCCCGCAAATCTTACCAAAATAAGCAGCGCAAGTGAAAACAGATACAGCAGCCACGAAAACTTCAGAATGAAGCTATAGTCGATCCACATAAGCACCATCATGATCACAAGACCGGATATCATTCCGATCAACTGTTTTTTCTGGTCATTGGGGCTTGCGCTTCCTACCAGCATCACTCCTATCGCATTCAAAACAATGATACATATGACTAACACAAATTTGAAATTCTTTAGTTTATATTGTTTCAGCACACCAATCCTCCATGCCGCGTAAATCTTACTCCTTCTTCTTGTAATCCTTGAGCAGGACCTTAACCTCTACATTTTCGGGCTCAATATCCACATATTTTGTGATAACCGTCCCGATTTCCTGACGGATCTGCTTTAAAGTGTCGTCGTCAAGCTTTTGCTTTTCTGCATCCATCATAAGTTTCAGACGTTCCTTCGCAACCGTCCCGGAAGAAGCTCCTGACACCTGGTTTTTCTCCCCCATATTCCTTTTTATTCTATGACACATATCACACCAGCTTTCCGGCTGTATTTTTGAAGAATATTCTTGAAAAAATACTTTTGCGCCTTATGTAATCCGGTATGGGAATCTCCTCTCCGGCAATTCTGCGTGCAATATTTTCATAGCAGGCCTCTGAAACGGTGTGTTTCCCCATGACAGGTTCTCCGTGGTTCTGTGCGACAATAATATTCTCATCCTCAAGCACAACACCTAAAAGCTTTGCGTCCAGCAGATCGCAGATATCCGGGATATCCAACATATCGCCGTCTTTTACCATTTGTCTTCGAAAGCTGTTAACCAAAAGATTGATCGTACAGATCTCCTTCTTTTTCAAAATCTGTAATACACAGTCCGCATCGTGGATCGCAGCCACCTGTGGCGTTGTCACCACCACTATGCGGTCGGCATCAACAGTAGCCAGATCAAATCCTCTGTCGATTCCTGCCGGACTGTCAATCAGAATATAATCAAATTCTTCCCGAAGATCCTCCAAAAGGAGCTTCATCTGCCGATCCGTCACCCCGGCTCCGGCATCTTTTGTACAGGAGGACGGGATGATCCACAGATTTGGATAACGCTTGTCCCGGATCAATGCCTGCTTTGCACGGCATCTGCCCTGTAACACATCTACCAGATTATATAAAATCCGGTTTTCCAGTCCCATGACTACATCAAGGTTCCTTAAGCCGATATCGGTATCCACCAATACCACCTTTTTATCTAACAGTGAAAGTCCTGCTCCAACGTTAGCTGTTGTAGTCGTCTTGCCAACGCCGCCTTTTCCTGAGGTAAAAGTAATCACTTCACTCATGATTGGAAGACCTCCTGCTTCTATATAGTTGTCCGTGCCTATTCTAAAGAACGGACATTAACAAAACCGTCGTTGGCAAATGCAATTTTCGCCTCCGTGGTCTTATTACGCCTATGAAAGATACCGCCCTTCTCCTGTATCAGCGGCTCCCCGTAAATACCCGCTATATTATACTTCTCCGGCATAAAATTCAGCGCTGCGATAAAAGAACTCTCATCGCCATCCATGCCGGCATACGCCATACCGCCTAAAGTTCCGAGTACAATAATTGAAGATTTGGAAACAATACTTGCATCCTTGGGCACATCGCCGATTATGATAACGCCCGCCTCCGACTCAATCTGCTCGCCTGCCTTTAGGCTTCCACGGTAAAAAATACCCTTGGGCTGCGGCTTTGGCACCGGTGCCTTTGTCTGCTGTATTTTCTGTCGGATGATCTCGTCCCTGATCTCATCATTTTCAATAATACACAAAATTTTAACTTTGGTATGTGACACAATAGCTTCTACGATCTCAACCTTCTGGGCATCGCTCAAATCCCGTCCCTCGAAAGAAATCGCAAATTCAGCGTTGGAAAAAAATTTCTCGGATTCCTCAAATTTCTTTGTGATCTCCCCCAGTAAAACCGCAAATTCCAGATCCGGATGCAGCACCAGGTTAATGCCGTTTTTGCTGCTTTTGATCATCACTGCCTGACTCATGGGATACCTCCGTTAATCACTGATCTGATTGGACATAGAATCAATCTCCGCCGCCTGTCCACTCAGCAATTCTTTCTCGTCCACTACATCAAAATAATATGCAAATACATTTTTCGAAAGCTCAGCTGCATTGTGCGAGGTGTATCCGAATGCAATTCGGGTCGCAATGGAAATCTCCGGATCGTCATAGGGTGCATAACCTACAAATAACGCATGATTCGCACGGTTTAAGTCCTGCTGTGCCGTACCGGTCTTTCCGGCCGCTGCAATCGGGAAACCGTTAAATTCTTTTGTGTTTTCAACTACCATGCGCATACCGCTGTGGATCGCCGCCCACTCCGACGCATTCAGCACATCAACCGTATTTCGCACTTGAGGTTCATAGGTCTGTAAAACATTTCCGTCTGAATCCTCCACACGGTCCAGCAAAGTATATTGATATACGGTACCGCTGTTGGCGACTGCGGTCACATATCTGGCGAGCTGTACGGTAGTGTATGCGTTATTACTCTGTCCGATGGCAGCCATAACAGGAAATTCACTTGCCATCTTTGGCTCACTCTCCACGATTTCAATGCCGGTTGTCTCGTCCAGCCCAAACATGCCTGCATATTTGCGGATCGTCTCAATTCCGGACGCATCACTGTATGCAGCGCTGTAATTGTTCGTGCTCAGACGGTATCCAACTTCATAAAAGAAGTAGTTGCAGGAATCCCTAAGCGCCTCCGAGACATTGATCGAGCCGTGACTGGAAGGATAGATCCAGCATTTCGGATGATTGCTGATATTTTCATATTCTCCGTGATCGAGGATCCTGTCGGCAGTGCCGATCACTCCTTCCGAGAATCCTGCCGCAGACATCACCATTTTAAAGGTAGATCCGGGAGCCGTGCTCTGCTGCGTTGCATAATTGTACTGCGGCAGCGATTTGTCTGTCTGCAGACTGTTAAAGTACTCTTCGTCTACCGTATTTGCCAGACGGTTGCCGTCATACCCCGGATAACTTACCATTGCCAGCAGTTCTCCCGTTTTCGTGTCCGTGACGACGCAGGAGCCGGAACAAGGGTCTAACGCCAGCTGGGCAGGCGTAATCTCCAGATTTTTGATTTTCTGTTTCAAAAATGTAACTGCAGACACACTTCCGTTCTTTAGTTCCTGCAGTTCCTCTTCATCGTAAGGAAGAACATTCTGATCATATAAGATCAGACAAAGCTGAGTGCCGGAAATCGCATTGCTCTCGATCAGATACTCATAAGTGATTTTGGAAAACTCTGTTTCCATGGCGATCACATCCAGAATATAATTACAGAGTGCATCATAAATTTCAGTGGAATCCGCATATTTTACATCTACGTCAAACTGGGTGATATCGATCCAGTTCTGAGAGATCGCATGATTGAGATATTCCTGCGGACTGATCTCCAGTTGCTGCCATTTTTTGTATATTTCATCGGAGGTATCAATATTGCTTTCCAGCAAAATTTTGTTGTTCTTCAGTCTTCTGATAATATACGTATAATAATCCTGCGACTCCTCGTCAAAATCTTTAAAAGGAACCATTGCGGGACCTGTCAGCTGCTCATTTAAATTGGCAATGACCTGTGCCTGTCTTGCAGAAAAAATATTCTGTACCGCCCGCTCTGTATCACTGGCATCTGCCCGGTCAAATTCATTAAAATCTATCACATTATTGTTGATCAGCGCAAAGCAGACGTCTGTGATCGGAATATTGATATCGGAAAAATGATTTTCAATATTCGCATAAACGATTCCTGCAATCTCCTGTTCCAGAAGATGGTATACGGCAATCTGCAGCTCACTGTCTAGAGACAGGTATATGTTATTGCCGGCGGCAGGCTCCTCGCGCTCAATGATCTGAACTACCTTTCCCAGATAATCCACATAGAGCTTTTCGTATCCTTTCTTTCCCTTCAGTTCGGCATCCATATACTGCTCAATGCCGCCCTTTCCCACGACGTCATTTAATGTGTAGCTGTCATCCTCAGCGGAGAACGCCTCGTACTCTGCCGCGGAAATCTTTCCGGTATATCCGATGATCGACGCAAAATATTCGCTGTTATTGTATTTGCGTATCGTATCCTCAATTACCTCTGTTCCCTGCAGTTCTGAGGCATGTTCACTGATATAGACGACGCTTTCCTCCGATACGTTGGTAGCGATCGTCGCCGCGATATATTTCTGATAAGCATTCTGCGACATGGCAAACCGTACCACACTGATCTTGTATGCCAATTCCTCGTCATACTCGTCACTCACGTCAAAGCGTCCACTGCCTTTGAGATAATCCATGACTTGTTTTTCATCAGCCTCGGCGGGATTATATCCTAACCTCTCATGAAGTTTCTGGTCCTCACGCAGGTCATCATACGTGGTCTTTCCATAGACATCTGCCAAAAAACGTCTCCAGGACGTTCCTGTCACGTTATACTCGTAATGTCCCTGTCCTTTGTAATCAATCTTAAAATCATTTACGATAGAATCCCCATTCTTCTCCAACGCCGTAATGATCTGTGCAATTTCAGCATTTAATGCCTTATTTTTGGCATCCGACGAGCTGTAAGTTCCGTTGTCTTCTATCGTGATGGAGTAAGCCAGCTCATTGTAAGCCAAAAGGATTCCGTTTCTGTCGTATATATTGCCTCTGGTACTGTTTAGCGTGCGCTCCTTGACAATTTTCAATGTATAGTTGTTCTGGTATTCTTCCCCGTAAATGATCTGCAGATGAAATACTCTCCAAAGCAGCACACCGAAAAGAAGCGTCATGACCACAGTTGCCACTGTAAGTCTGGACTTTATGACCGCACGAAAAAAATCTTTAATATTTTCAGACAAACTTACTTTCACTCCTTTTTTCGATTGCCTCCAGCCACCGGTTGACCTTCAGAATAATGAAGTACAAAAATATAGTCACAAACATGGTATATACCAGTTCCGGAATCATTAAATGTAAAAAATAGTAGTTAAAATCATATCTGTTGCGGAACAGAAACAAAAAGAAATAAATGATCAGATTACAGCTAAGATCGCTCCCTGCGATCAGCAGCATGGGAAGTTTGATATCCTCCGGATAGAAACGTTTTCGAAACATACCGTTGATATATCCGATATACATGTAGAGAAGCGCATTCATACCGAGAATGCTGCCCGAAAAAATATCCAACAGCAGACCGGTGAAAAATCCGATAAACATCCCTTCCTTTCTTCCTCTCATAAAACCGAATGCGGATACCGCAACGATCAGCAGATTCGGCGAAATTGAAGCAAAGGAAAGTGTTTTAAAAAGAGTCGTCTGAAGTAAAAAGCAAATTGTAATGATAATAAACACGGTAATTTTTCTTCTCATAACAAGCCTCATTCCTGTCTATTCCGCTTTCTGCTTTTTCGTCAGAATTACCAGCACTTCCTCAATATGTTCGAAATCAACTGCCGGAGTGATCGTTCCCGATTTTGTCAGATTGTTGGAATCCATCTCGATCGTTCTGATATATCCGATCAAAATCCCCTGCTGATACTGGTCCGAAATATAGGAAGTCACTATCGGATCTCCGACCTGAACCTCATCGTCACTGTCATTCAAATTAGAAAAATCTATGACCATATTTTCATTCATATTCTGCAGACTGCCGCTGACGATCAGATTGTCAGAGGTTGTGGTCACCATCCCTCCGACCTTGCTCATATCATTGATAATGGTTGTGACCGTCGCGTAATTCGGACCCACATCCGTGACGATCCCCACAAGACCGCTCCCCGCAATGACGTTCATATCCACTTCAATGCCGTCATCCGAACCCTTGTCGATGGTAAAACTGGAAAACCAGTTTCCGCCCGTCTTTCCGATCACATTTGCCGCAACCTTTTCATAGCTCGGATATTTCTTATCCAGATCATACATTTCTCTTAAATTTTCGAGCTCATACTGCTCAAGAGTAACGGTGGTGAGCTCTGATGTCAGCTTGTCCACCTGCTCTCTCAGCTCCTGATTCTCTGCCATGACTTCACTCAGTTTTTTCAGGTTGTCCGCCTTGTCCGTCATCCAGAGTCCCACCGTGTTGATGCCCTCCTGCATCGGAATAAAAACATATCCTGCCACCGTATTGAGCGGTCCTCCGGATATGTTCAGCGTAAAACTGAGCAGCATTACTGCCACGCAAATACCGGTCATTATCATTAGTACGTATCTGGTTGGCAGAACATGTTTTGATTTTCGTTTCATATATATCCTCTAATGAACTTTATTTCTCACGGAAAGTCAGATGCTTATATTTACTGTCAGATACGATCTTGACCAATCCGCGCACCACACATTCCTCCGGATCGTCGCAGGTATTGATCTCTATACCTGTGATCTCACGGAACAGCTGATCAATATCATGGATCTGCGAACTTCCGCCGGTAATGTAAATACCGGAGTGTATGATATCCTTTGCCAGCTCCGGCGGTGTTTTCTCCAGAATCCGCTTGATGGAATTACAGATGCTGTTGAGATTATCCTTGATAGCCTCATAGACCACACTGCTCGACATCTCCATTTCAATCGGCAGTCCGCTCACAACATCCCGTCCCACAATAACCATGGTTTCTTTCTTTCCCGGAACCCCCGAACCCAATGTCTCCTTCATGCTCTGTGCTGTCTTCTGTCCGATCACAAGATTAAAGTTACGTTTGACATAAGTAATGATCGCCTCATCAATCTTATTTCCTGCCGAGTTGAGCCGCTCACTTAAGACCAGCCCTCCAAGAGAAATAACCGAAATTTCCGTGGTGTCCGCGCCAATATCTACAACCATGATCCCTGTCGGCTCATTGACATCCAGTCCAAGTCCGACAGCATCTGCAATCGGCTTGTCGCACAGCAGAACATTCTTTGGTTTGATCTTGCTGTGGAAAAACATATCGGAAAATGCTTTTCTTTCTACCTTTGTAATCCCTGTAGGAACAGCCACAATAAAATCAGCACCGCGCAGTTTTCCCTTTACGTGTGTCTCCAGAAAAGTCTGGATCATTGTCTGCAGATTATTGAAATCCGCAATCACTCCGCTAACCACCGGAAATGTCACCCGGATCGTCTCCGGTGCCTTCTCATACATGGCATATGCCGCATCCCCGTAAGCATACATCTGATTTTTTCTCACAAGCGCTATCGTATTTTTTTCATTTAGGATTTTATTGGTCGCCTTGCAGTAAACTTTCATATTGCAGGTTCCAAGATCAATACCATATACGTTGTTCGTCATTATTCTCTTCCTTTCGGTTTTCCCTTGCGTATTTTACTGAAATTCTCAGGAAATTTTCCGGTGTTCCCGGTAGCTATAGTAAGAATTGTCCCCGATGATAATATGGTCTGTCAGCGGAATCCCAAGTATTCTTCCACATTCTGCCACTCTTGATGTCACAGCGTCATCTTCTCCTGACGGTTTCGGGGAACCGCTGGGGTGATTGTGCAGCATAATGATCTGTATCGCTTTCATGCGGAGCGCCATCAAAAAGATTTCTCTCGGTGACACAAAAGTGGATGTGGCGCTGCCCACTGTCATCACCGCATCTCCCATCCACTGACATTTTGAATCAAACATGCAGACCAAAAGCTGTTCCTGCGGTTCATGCCGCATCCGCTCCATGTAATAGTCTGCAATGCTTGCGGGATTGGTCATACAAATACCGCTTTCATATCTGGTCTGTGCAATCCTTGTCGACAATTCTGCAATACATTTAAGCTGGATCGCCTTCACTTCCCCGATCCCCGGAATCTTTCGCATATCCTCACAGCTTGTCTCATAGAGGTTCAGCAGATTCCTGCTTCCTTTGCTTAAGAACTCCTGTGCAACCTCGATTGATTTCCGTCCGCAGGTTCCGGATCGGATGATCACTGCGAGCAATTCTGCATCGCTCAGTGATCTTGCTCCGGATTTTTGAAATTTCTCATACGGTTTTTCGGAATCCGGCAATTCTTTTACTGTTAAATACTGCTTCATTTGCTTCCTTTCCGCTGATTATCTCTCAGCCTCTCTCCCAGAAAGCACAAAAAGCCTTATTTATTTTATCATAACAAATCACTGTTCACAAGCATGTGTTCCTTAAGTTTTTGTAAAGATTTTAATATCCCTAATTTGGCGTGATACCATGTCAGTCCGCCTTGAAAATACACGGTATACGGCGGCTTCAGCGGTCCGTCGGCGCTCAATTCTATGGAAGAGCCCTGCACAAAAGCTCCCGCCGCCATGATGACCTTGCTGTCATACCCCGGCATATCCCACGGTTCCGGTGTCACATAGCTGTCCACCGGCGCCGCAGCCTGAATCCCCTCGCAAAATGCGATCAGAGCGTCCGGGTTGTGGAACGTGACTGCCTGAATAATATCATGACGGCTTTCGGTTGCATTCGGGATCACGTCAAATCCCAGTTTTTCATAAATATTTGCTGCAAATATCGCACCCTTTAACGCCCCGCTCACCACAGTCGGCGCAAGAAACAGTCCCTGATAGAAAGACTGGATCACACCCAGAGAAGCTCCTACCTCCTTGCCAAGTCCGGGAGATGTGAGACGGTATGCCGCATTTTCCACACATTCCTTTTTNCCGACGATATAACCGCCGATNGGCGCAAGTCCGCCGCCCGGATTTTTGATCAGCGAGCCTACCATCATATCAGCTCCTGCCTCGATCGGCTCCTTCTCTTCCACAAATTCACCGTAGCAGTTATCCACCATACAGATCACATCTGGCTTTATTTTTTTGATAAAGGAGATCAGTTCCCCAATCTGTCCGANGGAAAGAGTTCTTCTCGCCGCATATCCTTTTGACCGCTGAATGGTGACAAGCCGGGTGCGGTCATTTATCGCCTTTTTGATCCCTTCATAGTCAAAACTGCCGTCCGGCAGCAAATCCACCTGACTGTAAGTGACACCGTATTCTGCCAGAGAGCCTTTCGAAGGACGTATCCCTATNACTTCTTCTAACGTGTCATAAGGCTTCCCTACCGGAGAAAGNAGCTCGTCGCCCGGTCTTAGGTTGGACATCAGCGCCAGTGCCAATGCATGCGTGCCNCAGGTGATCTGCGGACGCACCAGCGCGTCCTCCGCCCGAAAGCANGAAGCATAGACTTTCTCGAGCGTGTCTCGTCCCAGNTCATTGTACCCGTATCCGGAACTGATATTAAAACATTCGGCGCTGACACGGTTTTCCTGCATCGCCCGAATAACCTTTAGCTGATTGTACTCTGCCCTGCGGTCAATTTCTGCGAAACGCTCCTTTAAAGACTGTTCCACTTTTTCTCCAAACTCATACACCTCTTTGGATATTCCGAGGNTTTGATACTGTTCTTCCATTAACTGATTCATGTTCTGTTTCCACCTTCCGATANCGCTTCTTNCGTGTCTGATGNGATCATCTGCNTTTCTGCCAGAATGTCAAGCATCTTCGCCAGAATTTTTTCTTCACAGTACTGATACTCCTNCTTNGGGAGCCAGATCACNTCTCTCTCNCTGCGAAACCAGGTCAGCTGCCGTTTNGCAAAATGTCTTGTCTCTCTNTTGATGATGTACACCGCTTCCTCCAGCGTAAGCTTTCCGTCCAGATGATCCANCATTTCTTTGTACCCGAGTCCCTGCATGGATACCATGCTGCGGCTGCATCCCATATCGCGCAGATTTCTCACTTCTTCCACCAATCCCTGTTCCAGCATCTGATCCACGCGCTTTTCAATNCGTTCATATATCTTTGACCNCTCATCGCTCAAAACAAAATAGGCGAACCTGTACGGCGACTCTTTCCTGCGTTCCGTCTCATTGTGTTCAGAGATCCGTTTCCCGGACAGATGGTGAAATTCCAGTGCGCGGATCACACGTTTCCGGTTGTTGGCATGTATGGCATCTGCGGATGCCGGGTCCACCTCCCGCAGCATCTGATGGAGAAATNCATCTCCTTTTTGCTCTGCCAGTTTCTCTAGGCTGTCGCGGTACACCGGGTCGCATTCCTGCTCTGTAAAGTCAATATCNTANAGCAGCGCCTGNATATAAAACCCTGTCCCGCCCACGACGATCGGTATTTTNCCGTCCCGCGTGATTTCCTGGATCGCCTGCTTTGCCATCTCCACAAAACGCACCACATGAAATTCCTCTTCCGGATTCAGCACATCAATCAGATAGTGCGGTACTCCCTGCATCTCTTCTTGTGTAATCTTGGCGGAACCGATATCCATATGCCGGTAAACCTGCATGGAGTCCGCCGAGATCACGGCGCCGTCCACACGCTTTGCAAGCTCTACCGACAGNGCCGTCTTCCCCACCGCCGTAGGTCCNGTCAGTATTATCATTGGCTGTTTTTTCATCATCACACAATCCTTTTAAATTTCTTCTCAATCTCATATTTGCTCATGGANATTATGGTAGGTCTTCCGTGAGGACAGTGGTACGGATTCTCCAGCGCAAGCAGATCGTCCAGCAGATGTTCGATTTCCGGACGGCTTAAGCGGTGTCCTCCCTTTACCGCGGCCTTGCANGACATCGACGCTACCTTTTCCAAAATCAGTTCCGGTGCATCCCGTTCGCTTGGACCGGAAGAATCATTGAGCAGCTCAAAAAACATGCCTTTCATATCCACTTCCTCAAAATCTGCCGGAACGGCATTTACCGCATATTCTTTGCCGCCGAAATGCTCAACAGAATACCCAAAAGTCTCTATCTGTTCCCGGTATTGCTCTAACTTCGCGGCTTCCTGTGCGTCCAGTGTTAAAATGATNGGCGGACTCAAGGTCTGAGAAGCAAATTCTTTNTTCTTCAGCCGTTCCATCGTCTTTTCGTACAGCACCTTTTCGTGCGCCGCATGCTGATCGACGATGAACAGCTTGTCCTCATACTCGATCATCCAGTANGTATCAAACAGCTGACCGATAATTTTGTGTTTTTTTGCAGCATCTTTTGTCAAAAATGCCGATTCCTTTTCGCCGGAGAGCAGACTTTGCTGTGTGTACGCGCGGTACGGCATCTCCTCGTGCACCNNCTCCTCCNGTTTTGGCTTCGGCACTGTGATTTGTGGCGTATTTTTTTCTTTTTGCGGCGCAAGGAGNCTTTGAAACACGCTCTCGTTTTCCGGTATTCTGGGAGAAGGCTCCGTTGTATCCTCCCGGGAGGGAAGCGGCTTTTTCTCCTTCTTTTCCTCCACCGGCACCTCCGGTATCAGTTCCCTTTGCGTAAGCGCCTCCCGAATGATCTGGTACAGGCTCCGGTAAATTTCCTCACTGTGAGAAAAGCGNAGTTCCATCTTGGTCGGGTGTACATTCACATCCAAAAGCTCCGTATCAATGGAAAAATAGAGCACGCAGAACGGATACTGATGCTGCATCACAAACCCCTTATANGCCTCTTCTATCGTCTTTGACAGCAGCGCGCTCTTAATATAGCGGCCATTGATAAAATAATTTTCGTAATTACGGTTGCCGCGGGAGATCATCGGCTTTCCCACAAAGCCTTTCACCGAAAAAAACTCTGTCTTCGCGTTGACCGGAATCATCGCCGCCGTAATATCCCTGCCGTAAATATGGTAGATCATATCCTTTTCATTAGAGTTTCCGGAGGTGTGCAGCTTCGTCTGTCCGTTGCTGATCAGCTTGAACGATACATCCGGGTGCGACAGCGCCAGCCGCTCCATCAGATCGCTGACATAATTTCCCTCTGTCTGGGCCGTTTTCAAAAATTTCTGCCTTGCCGGCGTATTGTAAAAAAGATTACGCACAATAAACGTTGTCCCGTCCGGCGCGCCCACTTCTTCATTCTCCTTCTCATGAGAGCCTTCTATCACATAACGGGTTCCTGTCAGTTCTGNGTAGGTCTTTGTGATCAGTTCTACCTGTGCTACCGCCGCAATGCTTGAGAGTGCCTCTCCGCGAAACCCGAGGGACCGGATACACATGAGGTCCTCCACGCTTCTGATCTTGCTTGTCGAATGACGCACAAACGCGATCGGTACCTGTTTTCTCTCGATCCCGCANCCATTGTCAGTGATACGGATAAATGAGGTCCCGCCCTCTTTGATCTCTACCGTCACCGCAGTCGCCTGCGCGTCAATGGCATTTTCCACAAGCTCCTTTACCACGGANGAAGGACGCTCCACCACTTCTCCGGCTGCAATTTTATCGATAGTTTCCTGACTGAGCAATGTGATCTCCGGCATCCTGTTTCCTCCCCTGTATCTGTAAATCTGACCCTACCAGCGGTTTTTCACTTTATTCTGCAGTTCATACAGCTTATTGAGCGCCTCGATCGGCGTCAGATTTCCAACATCCACGTTTCTCAATTCCTCTACNATATCATCATTTGTAACGCTGTCAAAAAGAGACATCTGTGCAAGATCCACCTCGTCATAATGCTCCTTTTTCTTTTGTCCCCTGCCAACGGCAGNGCCGTTGGCAGTGACATCGGCANTGCCGTCGNCGGAAAGCTTTCGCGTTGCGCCGGTGATATCATTGGCGATCAGCTCCTCCACAATTTCCTTCGCACGCCCAATCACCGTGTCCGGCACGCCTGCAAGCTTTGCCACCTGTATGCCGTAACTCTTATCTGCGCCGCCTTTTACGATCTTCCGCAAAAACACGATATCGTCGCCTTTCTCCTTGACTGCAATACAGTAATTATGTACGTTATTCAGCTTTCCCTCAAGCTCTGTCAGCTCATGGTAGTGCGTGGCAAATAAGGTCTTCGCACCAAGCAGCTTAGGATCGCTGATGTGCTCCACTACAGCCCATGCAATGCTTAACCCGTCAAACGTGCTCGTTCCGCGTCCGATCTCGTCGAGAACGATCAATGAATCGGACGTCGCATTACGCAGAATATTCGCCACCTCGTTCATCTCGACCATAAATGTGCTCTGCCCGCTTGCAAGATCATCCGAGGCTCCCACCCGCGTAAAGATCCGGTCAACAATTCCGATTTTGGCAGAGGCGGCAGGGACAAAGCTTCCAAGCTGTGCCATCAGTACGATNAGCGCTGTCTGGCGCATATATGTGGATTTTCCCGCCATATTCGGCCCTGTAATGATCGCAATGCGGTTGTCTGCATGGTCCAGATAAGTGTCATTGTCGATAAACATGTCATTGTCGATCATTTTCTCTACCACCGGATGCCGTCCGTTTTTGATGTCGATGCTGCCGTCCTTCGTAATCTTCGGTCGGCAGTACCTGTTTTGATCTGCAACCACCGCCAGAGATGCAAAGACATCCAGTCCCGCCACCGCTTTCGCCGTCCGCTGGATACGTATCACCTCTGCGGCAAGCCTGCTCCTGACCTCGCAGAACAGATCGTACTCCAGCGCAACCAGCTTGTCCTCGGCCCCTAAGATCATATCTTCCAATTCTTTCAGCTCAGGCGTGATATAGCGTTCGGCATTGGCAAGCGTCTGTTTTCTGGTGAAATAATCGGGCACCATATTTTTATAGGAGTTTGTCACCTCCAGATAATATCCGAAAACCTTATTGAATTTGATTCTCAGATTCTTGATGCCGGTTTTTTCTCTCTCCTTTGCCTCCAGCTCTGCCAGCCAGCTTTTTCCCTCTGTCTTGGCATTCCGGTATTTATCAACCTCCTCATTGAAGCCCTCACGGATCAGTCCGCCATCCCGGACAGAAATCGGCGCCTCCTCCACGATGGCCGCATCGATCAGAGCGTGCAGCTCTTCCAGCGGATCCAGATCGGCATCGATCTCTTTTATCAGACTGCACTCAAATTCCTGCAGCAATGTTTTGATGTGAGGAAGCATTCCGAGAGAATTGCGGAAAGCAAGCAGATCCCTCGGGTTTGCTGTCATATAAGTAACTCTGGTGATCAGGCGTTCCAGATCGTAAATCGGGTTCAGATACTCTCTCAGTTCATCTCTGGTTATCATATGGCAATTGAGTTCTTCGATGGCATCCAGACGCTGTTCGATCCCGTCTTTGTCAAGCAGCGGCTGTTCCACATAAGACCGGAGCAGCCGTGCGCCCATAGCAGTCTTTGTTTTGTCAAGTACCCATAGCAGCGAACCGCGTTTGTTTTTTTCACGCAATGTCTCTACCAGTTCAAGATTCCGTCTGGTAGAACTGTCGATCACCATATATTTTCCGGTAAAATAGGGATGAATGGAAGAAATATGTTCGAGTTTATTCTTTTGTGTCTCATAGAGATATCTCAGCAGAGAACCGGCCGCGATCACACCGCAGTCATAGTCAGCCAGACCAAGCCCTTCTAAATTATTTACATTAAAATGTTCTTTTAAGGTGTTTTCTGCCAATTCGTCTCTAAAATACCATGCTTCCAACGCAAAAATTGTAATTCCAAGTCGATGCTTTATATCTTCCAGGTCCACACTGCACATATAAAAGCTCTCGTTGCATATAATTTCAGATGGAGTAAATTTATTGATCTCATCTGTCAGTTTGCGCTCGGAATCTACCTCGGTCACATAATAATCGCCTGTCGAAACGTCAACGACGGAAATGCCGTATTTATCCGACAGATATACAATGCACATCAGGTAATTGTTTTTCGACTCATCTAATGCCTGCATGTCTGTATTTGTTCCGGGAGTGACGATGCGGATCACCTCGCGCTTGACCAGTCCCTTTGCAAGCTTCGGATCTTCGACCTGTTCGCAAATGGCAACCTTGTGCCCGTTCGCCACGAGCTTATTTAAGTATCCCTCCACCGCGTGATAGGGAATGCCGCACATAGGCGCACGCTCCTCCATCCCACAGTTTTTTCCTGTCAAAGTCAGTTCCAGCTCTTTTGAGACAATTTCTGCATCCTCAAAAAACATTTCGTAAAAATCCCCCAGCCGGTAAAACAGGATGCAATCCTTATATTCTTGCTTCGTCTGCAGATATTGCTGCATCATCGGTGTATATTCTGCCACGTTTCATTCCTCTTTTTCTCTACTGTTGTTTAATTTCTGAGGCAGATGCCTTTGCAATTGCCTCTGCCACTTTAAGCCCGTCCATGGCTGCCGACATGATCCCGCCTGCATATCCTGCTCCTTCTCCGCACGGATAAATACCGCCAACGGATGCCATAAAGGATTCGCCGCGGGAAATCCGGACCGGCGAGGAAGTTCTGCTCTCCACCCCGGAAAGAATGGCATCCTCTCTGTCAAATCCTTTTACCGTTTTTGAAAAACGGTGCATTCCCTCAACAAACGAAGTCTCCACTTCCTCCGGCAGAAGACCGCGCATGTTGCACAAAATATGCGCCCCTTTGGTATCACTCTCATAAGCTCCGTAAGATGTTGACGCCTGATTGCGGCAAAAATCGCCAAAAAGCTGTTGCGGAATTCTGCCGTTTCCAAGGACATACGCTTTTTCTTCCAGTTTCTCCTGAAATCTCACTCCGGCGAGTGCATCCCTGCCGTCAAAATCGTCCGGCGTCACCGATACAATGATGGCGCTGTTGGCATTTTTCCCGCTTCTCCCGGAATAACTCATACCGTTGACCGCGAGTTTCTTTTCCTCTGAGGAAGCATTCACCACATAACCGCCCGGGCACATGCAAAAAGAATAGACACCTCTTTTATTTGCAGTATTTGCAGTGACTTTATAGGGCGCCGGTGGAAGTACCGAGGCATATTTCTCCCCATATTGGATCAGATTAATGCTATCCTGCGGATGCTCCACCCGAAATCCCACCGCAAACGCTTTTGCCTCCATGTGAAGCTCTCCCTTTGCGCCTAGCATGCGGAACGTATCTCTGGCGGAATGACCGATCGCAAGTACCAGTGTAGACACCGGAATCCAACAACTGTGGTTGATCTCAATCTCTGAGACCTGTCCCAAAGATGTCCTGTAATCGGTCATGCACGACTCAAAACGGAACTCTGCCCCGGAATTCTCCATCGACATGCGCATATTCCGAATCACTTTCAGAAGTATATCGGTACCAATATGCGGTTTGTTCTCATACAGAATATGTTCCGGCGCACCGAATTTTACAAAGGTTTCCAGAACAAACCGGTTCCTGCCCGCCGGATCTTTCACAAGCGTATTGAGCTTTCCGTCGGAAAAGGTTCCCGCACCGCCCTCTCCAAACTGTACATTGGAGACGGTGTCCAGTACACCCGTTTCCCAGAACCGTTCCACGTCAACCGTTCTCTCCTCCACACGCTTCCCACGCTCTAAGACAACAGGACAATATCCCATCTGCGTAAGCGCATAAGCGCAGAACAGCCCCGCAGGACCTGCACCCACGATCACCGGTCTATGATCCGGCTGCTTTCCGTCTGCAGACGGAAAATGATATTTTTTCTCTTGCATTAACATAACATTATTATTGTTAACCTTTTTGCATCTATAAGCTTCATCCTGCATCCAGACATCGACCGAGTAGACATAAATAAGTTCCGGTTTCTTTCGGGCATCTATTGATTTTCGGACAATCCGGTATTCCAGCGGACACTCCCTGTCCACCTTTAATGTCTGTCTTATTTTCTGCTCCAGCTGCTCCCTTGTATGTGAGATCGGCAGCTTCATCTGACTGATTCGAATCATTTTTTTCCCCCGTAAGATGCCGCGCAGGATGCCGCATGGCTCCCCGCCACATAGCCGCTGGACCATGCCCACTGCAGATTATATCCGCCGCAGGTTCCGTCGATATCCACCACTTCCCCGGCAAAATAGAGCCCACGCACCAGACGGGATTCCATGGTGTGACAGTCGATCTCCGCCGTATCAACGCCTCCGGCGCAGACCTGCGCCGTGTCAAATCCTTTACTTCCGATCACATCCACACGAAATCTGCGGATCGTCCCACACAGCGTCAAAAGCTGTGCTTCTGTCACCTGCCTGGCACCGGTGTGAAGGCTGATCCCTGCCTCCTTCAACAATACATCGATCAACTTTTTATTAAATAATCCAACCAACGCTTCATTTGCTTTTTTTCCGCGGGCATGACTGCTGAAACGTTGACGGAGCATATCTAAAAGCTCTTCCTCTTTCAGATTCGGCGTAAAATTGATCAAGGCGTAAACTGCTTTTTTTTGTCTGAGTGCACGCGTGGCGTACCGGCTGAGCTGGAATACCGGAATGCCGGAGATGCCGAATTCTGTGAGCTGCAATTCACCCGACTCTGTACTTATTTTGCGTTTTTCTATGTATAAATCAATGCAAACTTCTGCACGTATTCCTGCAATTGCTTTCAAAAATGCCTGTTTTCCCTGCAATTGCACTAAAGCCGGTACAATATCTATGAAGCGGTGTCCAAGCTTTTCAATATGTGGAAAGGCACTTCCGTCACTTCCCGTCTTTGGTGACGCCAAAAGTCCCGTTGCAAAGATGATCGTTTTTGCGTGTATTTTGTCATTCCATGTCGAGACAGAGAACCTGTTTTTCTCTTTTTTTACGTCTTTGCACTTACAGGATGTCAGAATTTGTACCCCAAGGAAGTCTAACTCCATCCGCAGCACATCAAGCACTGCAGACGCCTGTCCGCAGGCAGGATAATAATAACCGGATTTTTCTTTCGGAAAAATGCCGAGTTCTTCAAAGAATGCAACGGTCTCCTCAAAACCGAATTGTTCAAACACAGGCAATACAAATGCAGGGTCTTCCCCCCTGTAAAAAGAGACACCCTGCAATTTGTTGGTATAATTGCATTTTCCGTTGCCGGTCGCAAGAATTTTCTTGCCGACACGGTCCGTATGTTCTATAATCACAGTCTTCGCGCCGCATCTTGCCGCTGCGATTGCCGCCACAAGCCCTGCAGCGCCGCCGCCGATGACCGCCACATCGCACTCTATCATATTTCACCCGCATAATTTACTGTTTTTGAACTACCTTGTCTATTTTAGCACACCAAATTCCAACATTCAACACCCGTTTCAACTGGAATAGCTCTCCAGAAAATCATAGAGATCCTGCTCATTGACAAACGGAAGCCCCTCTTCTACTTTTTTCTGCAGCTCGGCATCCAGATTCTGGACGCGGATATTTGTTTCAAAGAGCACCGTCTCCCCATCTGCCTCATAAACCACAAGCACTCCGTCCTGTTCTAAGACCAGATAGGCATAAGGCTGCTGTATGATCATGCTCTCCTTGAGTGTTCCTTCCATGAGCAGATTTTCTGTGGACGCGCCTTCCTCATACGCAATTTCGAACTCAGACGTCATGCCGTACTCATACGGCACGCGTTTTGCTTTCTGAAGCGGTTCTTCTTTCGGCTTCCATAAAAGATACAGACCAAACGTATATAACACAAAAAATGATGCCAAAAGGCAAATACCGACCGTTTTTTTCATCATAAGACCCCTTTCTTACGATAAGTATTTGCCTATTTCATCATTCATATACCCAATTGCTTTGTTTACTTTAACAGATGAGTCTTTTTTGCCAGCCGGACCAGAAACGCTCCTTTGGGGAAATTCAATATTTCCTGCTCATTTAAACCTTTAAGCAGCAAGAGCAGTACCCCGTAAATCACTGCTCCCACACAGATGGAAACCAGAGACGCAACCGTATTGTAACGGATCACATACATTAACAGTTCATACAATCCCCATACTGCAACACCCATTCCCGCAGATGCAATAGCCGGAACAAGAAAGGTCTTTTTGATCTCCTGACGGAATCCGCTGTATTTTCGGATAGAACGGGCATTCAGGATACACATGACCAGTCCGAACACCGCATTCGCGATAACTTCCGCATAAATCCCCATATCAAATGCAAGCATCAGCCCGGCAAGTACGATCACATCTACGACAAGAGCAATTGCCGCGTTTTTCACCGGCTCTTTCATCCGGTTAATGCCCTGCAGCAGACCGTTCGATAACGTAGAAAGAGAAAAGAACAGAATGGAAACGGCGCCGAGACGCATGATCTGTGCCGCAATCCCTGTTGCATCCGAAAAGTGTACCAGCTGCAGGATCGGAGCTGCAAGCACGCCTATGCCGACGGCACACGGAAACGCGATCACCATGATAAAACGGATCGCCGTATTAATCTGCTTTCGCACATCTTCTATCTTACCGTGCACATATACCGCCGTCAAAGCAGGCACCGAAGAGGCTGCAAGCGCCGAGGCGATCGAGATCGGCACATTGATCAGCGTTTTATATTTTCCGCTGTAGATTCCGTACCATTCACTGATCTGATCTGCGGAATATCCCTGATAATGTGCAATGTTTTTAAAAATACCGCGGTCGATCAAACCGTTGCAGTTGTAAATCGTCGTGCTGAGCAATACCGGAACGATCGTGATCACAAGAAGTTTAAATATTCGGGAATACGAATCCACTTTTACTCGCTGCTCCCGCTTTGCCTGCCGCTTATAAACCTTGAGATATGCAAACAGGATAAATGCAGAAAACAAAAGTGCAACCACTGCCCCCGCTCCTGTTCCAAGCGTTCCTCCTGCTGCTCCGTATGCGGCAGCATAATTCTGCCGGCTTCCAAGGATAGCGCCTACCTTGCTCCCGTAAGCGTACAGCGAATAGGCAGCCCACACGCTGACGATAGCGTTCGCGATCTGTTCGAGCACCTGTGAAACGGCGCTTGGCATCATAGAGCCCAACCCCTGAAAAAATCCCCTCAGCACGCCAAGCACAGCGACCACGATCAGAATCGGCACTAACACCTGGACAGCAAAAATACTGTACGGCGTCTTTAACAGTTTCGCCGTAAAAAAGTCTCCGCCGAAAAACAGGATCAGCGCAGCGATCGTGCCGGATACTGACGCAAAAATCAGCGCACACTTTAACACGCGGTATACATTTTTTCTTCTTCCCTTCGATATATCAGCCGATACCAGCTTAGACACCGCCAACGGCAGACTGTAGGAGGAAATGATCAGCAAAATATTGTAGATATCAAATGCCGTGCTGTAATAGTCCATTCCCAGATCCCCGAGAATATTTGTCAGCGGGATGCGGTACAACAGCCCTATCACACGGCTGATCAGGGATGCAGCTGCAAGAATCGTTCCCTCCACCAAAAAGCCGGTATTTTTCTTTTTCTTATTGCTCATAAACTCCCTCTGTCTGTTTCATTCCGTAAGATGTGCATCTCATTTAAAATCTGTTCCTGCTTTTGTTCCATCTGCGCAGCTTCTTCGGAAGTCATGTGATCATACCCGAACAGATGAAGCATGCTGTGCACGATCAGAAACGCATACTCTCTCTTTTCACTGTGTCCATAGTTAAGCGCCTGCTCTTTTACTTTTTCCACTGAAATCACGATATCACCCAGCAGAATCTCTCCTGTGTCCGGATTAAAATTATCCTCGTATGCCTCCTCTAACCCGGAAAAATCTCCGGCAGTACTGTAAGAAAGCATCGGAAATGACAGTACATCAGTGGGACTGTCAATTTCCCGGTACATTTGATTGATCTCACGGATACCTGCATTGTCCGTAAGCGTCAGAGTAACCTCCGCCTCATACGGAAATTCCTCTCTCTCAAGCACAAAACGGATGACTTCACCGGCAAGCGCCTCGTATTCAAAAGAAAAATCCGGCTCTGTCTCCTTCTCTATATTCAGACTCATAGCAGAGCTTCCTCCTTTGCAAGATACTCACGTATTTTCAAAAACATATTCATTCCAAGACCGGACTGATCATAAATTCCGTTGGAAGAAAAATCATTCAGCGTTTGATAAATGATCATGTCTTTGTTCCACTGGCTCGATATGGTATGCTGCCCGTCCAATACTTCCATCTTTTTGATCAGCCCGTCCACCATATGTACGATTGCGGACTCAACGGTAGAAGGCAGCGTCTGCTCCCCATTGTACTCACTGATGATCCGGGTCACATCCTCCGGAAAACATGCTTTCTGTGCAAGCAGGATCCCGTTCTCGACAATAGAATCCCCTTCTATGATACCGATCCGGTAATAAAAGCCTGCCGCCGCGCATACAGCTTCGTCGGCGCCGACAACGGCGGCACATTTCTTCGCAGCGCGTGACACACGTCTGGCATGCTGATATTCAGCGCGCGAAAAACCCGCCAGATCCCTCGCCAGCGGATAAGTATCGTCCAGCATGTCCTCAAGTAAAGTGAGCAGCTCGGCTTTCTTTGCCGCAGCCAGCCGGTGATAAAACAGCAGAAGAAATACCACAAGGACAATCCCCTCTATCACGCCGTATAAAAACAGTCTCAGTTCCACTTCCCGATAGCACAGATAGTAAAAAATCCCCGGTAGCATGGTTGACATACACAATATGATCATATCATACCAAAACTGCGTACGGTTCGTCTCCATCGCGTCTGCCAGCATACACCCAAACAGCGTAAAAAGAACATACAGTGCAAGCTCCTGCATTCCTCCGCCAAGCATGAGACAAAGCATCGTATTGAAGAACAAGCCAATGCTAAGCGCAAGCTCCCTCGGGCAAAATGCAGTCAGAAAAACAGCGACAAACAATGCCGGTCTTAAGAACTCAGGCAGAAAAGAGCCTGCTCCCGCCAACACGGCAGCTAACGCATATCCTATCGTAATTTTTCCAAAATTCGTCGCCCTGTTCCCGTAAATTTTTTTCTCGGCCCGGCTGTGCTCCAGAACAAAGACAAACAACGCGAAAAATATCACATCGATCCATACAAAAGAGAGCAGATCATCCGGATATATCCCGTGCAAATATCCAACCGCCAGAGTGAAGGCAAAAGTAAGGAACAGCATCAGTATAATATTGATCAATCGCTTTGCAACCAGCCGTTCTTTCATGAGTTCCTTGTCTCCCGTTTTTTTCTTCCCGCCGAAGCACTTTTTTTGCTCCCCGTCGAAGCAGTTTTTTTGCTTCGGCGTTCATACTCCTCATATGCTTTGACAATCTTCTGGACCACCGGATGGCGCACCACATCCTGACTGGTCANTTCACAGATTCCAATCTCTTCCACCTTGCGCAGCACCGTAAGAGCCACNTCCAGTCCCGAAGAAACTCCGGGTGCAAGATCNTTCTGTGTCGCATCTCCGGTAATGACNGCCTTTGAGCCNAAACCGATCCTGGTCAAAAACATCTTCATCTGNGCCGGCGTNGTATTCTGCGCCTCATCCAGAATAATGAACGCATTGTCAAGCGTACGNCCCCTCATATAGGCGAGCGGTGCGACCTCNATCAGNCCTTTTTCCATATTCTTCTGAAANCTGTCCGCCCCCATGATCTGATACAGTGCATCGTAAAGCGGNCGCAGATAAGGATCNACCTTGCTCTGNAAATCTCCCGGCAGAAATCCAAGCTTCTCTCCCGCTTCAATTGCAGGCCGTGTNAGGATGATNCTTCCNACNTCNTCATTCTTAAANGCAGTGATCGCCATNGCCATCGCAAGATANGTCTTNCCGGTCCCCGCCGGACCCGTGCCAAACACGATCATTTTATCACGTATTGCATCCACNTANGCCTTCTGTCCTAANGTTTTCGGCTTGACAGGTTTNCCCTGNACGGTGTGGCAGATGCATTCCTTGTCAATCTCCACNATGGCGGACTCNTTCTCCTCCTCCATCAAAGCGAGGGCATAATTCACATTCTGCTCCGTGATCACGTTGCCTCTGCGGGACAGTTCGATCAGCTGCATAAAAACATCTGATGCGCGCTTTGCGCGTCTTTCTTCCCCCATGATNTTCATGCTCTCTCCGCGGACAACTACCGTCACATTCAATGTCCGCTCTATTTTCTTGATATAAGCATCAAACTGACCGAATACGTTTGCCATATGACCGCTCGGAATATTTAATGATANCTCAGTCAGACTCATCTGATGTTTGCCCCTCTTCACTCGTAATCTCAAGAATCTCCGTCGGCTTGTAGGANACNATCGACTCATAGACCGTAACTGTCCCNACTGCCACGTATTTCTGACCCTCGTTTTCTATAATAACATCTTTTTCTATAATTTGAATACCTTTTTCTTCCAAATCTGTAAGATATTGGTTTAAATTTTTTGTCGCAATTTGACGTATNGCCTCTTCNTCCCGTGTTTTTTTNACTTCNTCGTACTCCTGATACGTTTTTTTCATAAGAAAAACGGGAAGATAAAAATTATCGGTAAAATGCAGCTGCATTGCATCCGACACCGCGGTATAGTGCTCATAATCCACATGAAAGAACGGATTTNCCACGGTTTTTCCGAATATCTGCAGGATATATTCTGTTTTGACCTCNCCTGTGGGNACCTCATCAATATAGTCTGTCTCAATCACGTCCTGGTATGCATAAGTAACCTGTGCCAAAATATCCGCATCCGCACTGTGATAGAGATATTGTGCCACCTCTCCCGCATCATTAAAGATCTCCAGCCTCCCGCTGACTAAAAGCTCGCCTTCCAATACCTCGACACCGGATGCCACCTGCGGAGTNCCGCTTCTCGTGATCATCTCCGAGATAATGCCNTCCTTCGCCGCAACNATATCATANACCGTATCGTCAGACTGTACATATTCTTCTTCCGGCAACAGNTTTTCCTGNATATCCACNGTCATTTTTGTCCCATAAATNTTAATGGAAGTCCANATCACCTCATCATACCGGCTNCGCAGGCTTTCTTCCAGCTGTTCACAGCTGATCAGCGATTTCCTCGTTCCAAAGGAAGCCTGTTCCTCTTCTAAAAAGTCTAAAATGACCTCCTCCGAGAGATAGGAATTNCCGTTCACCTCAATNTTCCAGATGAAACCGGACAGGTAATACAGCAAGACTCCAAACANGATGATACCGGCACAGAAGATTTTCCGCTTNCGATAGCGGAATGCCGTAAATGGCATNCCATACCTTTTCTCGATCCGGATATGNGTTTTTGTCTTTCGAAGAATGGGCTTTAACTGGCGNAATCCCTTTACACTGACACAGAAATAGTAGCCGTCCTCACACGGCTTCAAATTCCAGATCAATATATCACGGTTGCTGCACAGATTCAGGAATCGCTCCGGNGCATATCCAGTNAAGTGGACATAAACGTATCCCTGAACGTATTTCATGGCAGAAAGAATCATGGCCGCTCAGCTTTCATACCGGATATCTTCAATGAATCCGGTAATCTTCATCTCTTCATTGGTATAATAGTCGATTGCAAGATGCGCACCGGAAATCAGTATCCTGCAGTTTTTAGTCTGAACTCGGATAAAGGAATCCTCATACTCAAGGATTCCTTTATAGTTTGTGATCACAGCCTCTTTTCTTCCCGTAACCGTCAATATTGCGGCTCCCAGCATCAAATCCTTCGGAAGCTCCAGATTATTTATCATTTTTTCACGAAGAGTGGTTGTTTTATTTGTTTTCATATATAACTATATGAATTTTGAAGATATCTTATTCAAGAAAAGCTCTTTCCGGGAAAATCTTTCCGAGAAAATCCTTCCCTGGCATCTCGCACTTTCCGTCCCGGCACAGATAGTACATGCATCCTTCTTCCGGGATGGGATAGTTTTTTAAAAACGTCACCACATCTTCCAAATCCTTTGCATTTTTTGCCGTCTTAAAAAGAACCTGCAGACCAGGCCACGGATTTTCGGCAAGGTAATCCTCAAGCGGCTTCGACAGCTGTGACTCTGCAGACACACAGATCAGTTGATCGGACGGCATAAGTGATTCCATCAGAGCTGTCAGACCAAAGCTGTGCCCGTAGGGAAACGGTTCCATGATACCGGCGAGATATCTGTTCTGGCGCTCCGACGCACTCCGCCATTCCTCTTCCCCTGTATATTCTGACAGTCTCAATAGAAATACAGCCGCAGCGGAATTCCCCGACGGGAGCGCCCCGTCATACGTCTCTTTGGGTCTTGCGATCAATTTTTCCGCATCCGATGCCGTCAGATAATATCCCCCGTTTTCCCTGTCCTCAAACAGTTCCGTCATCTGCTGTGCACGCAGTACCGCCTCTTTGAGATAAACAGGGTCGTAGGTAATTCCATAGAGCTCTATGAGTGCGATCCCATAAACCGCATAGTCATCCAGATTTCCGCAAAATGCCGCTTCTCCCTCTCGCCAGCGCAGAAATAGTCTGTGTTCCTGATCTTCCATATGTGTTCGGATAAAACGGTGCGCTTTTCCGGCTGCATCCCGGTATTTTCCCACCCCAAGAATGCGGTATGCTTTTGCCATCGCAAGAATTGTCCACGCATTCCACGACAGGATCACCTTGTCGTCCAGGTGCAGTTTCGTCCTCTCTTTCCGGTATTCATACAAGCGGGCGCAATCCTTCTCCACAGAAGCCTTTACCGGTTCTATCTTCCCGATCCGGTTCGGAACGGATTTTCCCTCAAAATTTCCCGCTTCGGTGATGCCGTAAGCAGTGCAAAATTCTCTTCCTCTTTCTTCCCCAAGTATCTGATACACCTCTTTGGGCGTAAAATAATAATATTTTCCCTCTACGCCTTCGCTGTCCGCATCCTGTCCGCAGAAAAACTCTCCGTCGGGACCGACCAGCTCATTTAAGATATAATCCAGTGTCTGTATGGCAACTTTCTTGTAAAAACCGTCCTTTTTCAACCCGTAAAACTCAAGATACGCAATTGCCAACAACGCATTATCGTACAGCATTTTTTCAAAATGAGGGATCATCCACTTCTCATCGGTAGAGTATCTTGAAAATCCTCCTCCAATGTGGTCAAAAATCCCTCCGTCCGCCATTGCGCGCAGTGTGCGCTCCACCATGAAAAGCGCATCCTTCTGTCCGTTCTCCGCCTGTGAATACCGCATCAGGAAAAAAAGATTATGCGGAATCGGAAATTTGGGTGCTGTTCCAAAGCCGCCATATTGTCTGTCAAAATTCTGTGCATATAAATCTGCAGCCTTTCTGCACAGCGCCTTTCCCAAAGCGCCGAGAGATGTTTTATCTTTCCCCCAAGCGTCGTGTTCGGTCATATCTTCCGGCGAAGTGCTGTTTTGGGGTTCTCTCTGAAAGACTGCTTTTACCAGACGGTTTCCCGCGCGAAGGAGTTCCTGCCGGTTTTGTTTCCACTCTGATGCAATCTGCAGAAGGATATCAACTAATCCCGGCTGGCGGAAGTTCTGATATTTCGGGAAGTATGTCCCGACAAAAAAAGGCTCCTGCTCCGGAGTGAGACATGCCGTCAAAGGCCATCCTCCGGAACCCGTCACAGCCTGACAAACGCTCATGTATACCGCATCGATCTCCGGCCGTTCCTCGCGGTCTACTTTGATAGAAATATAATTTTGATTCAGAATCTTTGCCACTTCTTCATCCTCAAAGGACTCGTGCGCCATCACATGGCACCAGTGGCAGGTCGAGTAACCGATACTTAAGAATACAGGTTTATCCTCCCGTTTCGCCCGCTCAAAAGCTTCGGTGCCCCACGGATACCAGTCCACGGGATTTAGTGCATGCTGTAAAAGATAGGGGGATTTTTCGTGACTGAGATGATTCATGGTTTTTCTCACTTTCTTTTTTCGTCAGTATAGAATAACCATTTACCCGATCTGTCATTCTACGATTTTACCGTCTTCCAGCTGAATCTGTCTGTCGCATTCAGCGGCAATATCCTTATCATGTGTTACCACCACGACAGTTTTTCCCGAATGATTCATCTCGCGCAGAAGTTCCATGATCTCCATGCTCGTATGACTGTCAAGCGCCCCGGTCGGTTCATCACACAAAAGCAGCCTGCAGTCCGTGACAAGCGCCCTTCCGATGGCACAGCGCTGCTGTTGCCCGCCGGATATATTCTGCGGATATTTATCCGCCAGATTTGCAATGCCCAGTTTATCCAGGCAGTCCATAATGATCGCCTTGCGATGCTTGATGTTGCGTGCCAGCAGCGGTATTTCCACATTTTCATATACGGTATACCGATTGATCAGCGCGAAATTCTGAAATACAAAACTGACATTTTCTTTTCGGAATTTATGCAGGCTGCTGTCGCTGTACTGTGCAACATCTTTCCCGTCAAACAGATACTGTCCCGATGACAGCTGATCCATGCCGCCAAGAATATTGAGCAGCGTACTCTTTCCCGAGCCGCTTGTCCCGACAACGGCAACCAGCTCCTTTTCCTTGATAGACAGAGAAATGTCATTCAGTGCGAGCACCTCATTTTCCGAGGTTCCATACTTTTTTGTCACATGTTTTAATTCGATCATATCCTGTTTCCTTTCATCAGTGTAACCGGCTTGCAGTAATTTAGAATCAAAAACGGAGCAACGGAAAACAGCACGGTATAAATAGCCACAATTATCGCAAGATGGATCAGAATGTTGTGGAAGAAAATATCGTTCAGTATGTATAATGTCAATTCACCTTGCGCATTCAACCGCTTTAAATACAGATATAACAAGGTGCATGACACCAAAAGCGCAAACACACTTTTTATTCCATTTACAACAATAAACATGCCCTGCAGTTCATGCTTGGAGAGTCCCATTGTGTAAAAAATTCCGTATTCATTCACATGATTCAAAAATGACACGCAAAAAACGCTCACCACAATAACTATGGCTACAAATAATATCAGATAAAATATTTCTGTATATACCTGCAGAAAGCCTTCAATTCTTCTTATATTTTCAGTGAAATAGTCTCTCATACCGGAAAAACGAAGAGACATACCGTATTCTTCCGCAAGTTCCCCAAGTACTGCCTCACCGTCTGCAAGCGTATAACCGTCTGCCACACTGTATCCCATATATGCACTGCCAGGCGGCACATCCGCGACACAGATGACAAGACTGTCCAAAACGTAGTATGTAGAGAAACCGTCCGCTGCCCCACTACCGGAAAACAGAGACTCACTGATAAAGCGCTCTCCTTCCCGCAGTCTTCCCACAACCTCATAGACAAATTCTGTATTCTCGTCTACCCTGTATTTATAACATGTCCCGATCGGAACATCTTTAAAATCAGCGCCAAGATAGAGACCAAACCAGTTTTCCGTCTGCCATTGTTCCTCCGGGATGGGTATCTCCGCTGAACAATGCAATTCGCAGACACCGTCTGCGAAAGTATACGTCATAAAAAGCCACGTCAATCCATCCTGTTCTTCTGTATTCAAAAAAGTCTGCTGCGTTTTTGCAAGCTCCGGGAGATTAAACGTCACCAGCTTATTGGCATGTCCAATTCCCGTAATAATCTCTGACTCCTTTGCGCTGTGCAAAAATTTTTTCGATTCCTCAGAGCCAAATTCCATGTCATCCCAACAGATCAATCCTGTCCGGTCTATCCCCTCCGTAAGAAGTGCTTGAGCGGAATCTTCGGAATAAGCGTATGAAGCACGGTAATATAATATGATCCCCATGTATAGCAGGCTCATGCAGATCAGTCCAACGCCCAGCAGCGTATTTTTCTTCTCCGACCGGATTTTATCTAAAGCAAGTATGAGCAAATTTGTCACTTTCATAGATGTCCTCCCACAAACCTCATTCAATAGAATCGATGGCTCCCTGTGTCGGATGCATACGTATAATCTGTATCATCGGATGCAGCACGACAAGACCCACAATCAAAAAAGCGCCAACAAAAGAGATTAAAATGCCAGCTAGTCCTCTGTACAGATCTGTCATATAAATCCCGTTGAAGAACATATAGGCGACCTCAAGTATCCACGACAGAAGCAGCGAGAGCAATGCAATACCGCTAATCTCTCTCCATATAATTCCTATCATACGAACTGTATCATAGCCGAATGTACGCCGGATCAGATATTCACGCTTCCTGCGCGAAATCCACAAGACGGCAATCGTACCGCAACAAACCACAGCAAATACAGCTAATATGACAAATGCATTTCTGCAAAATTCTGTATGAAACGAGACAAGATAATCGCTGCTGTCATACTCCTGTATATGTATGATCCGATCAGATAATGCCGAAAGAAACGCTTCCTGTTTTCCGTCAAACGGTTCATTTCCCTGCAGTGTAAGATAAAAGTTCTCGAAGGATGAGAATTTATCATTCATTGCCGCAAGAACATCTGTCTGATATTCCCCACTCAAATTTTGCCAGAAGAGATAAATCCTGTGATCTGCCATTGCATGATTTTCCAGTTTGTCAAAAACCTTATACTCCATCCCCTCCATAGACAAATACTCTGTCCCGTCCCGCTCATATGTATAGACATCCATAGAATCCCCGATAAGCACGGAATTCTCTTCTTCTCTACACGCAAAAGTATCTTGGGAAAATGCCTCCGTCACCAGATAGACAGACACTTCTGTCCGGTCAAACAATGTACCGATTTGAAAACGCCCACCCTCTATTTTGCAGTTTAATCCGCTGCCCTCCAAAGCCTCCGTCATTTTCTGCAAGTCTTCCAGTTCCAGCGACACCGGCAGATATTGATACGTTTCCGTATATTGAAATCCGTCAATGTCATCATCTAAACTCATAGAATCAGACAGCAGCCGCGTCACATTGGTAAATAAGAAGAATGTCAATGAGAAACCGATCACCATCAAAATGTTATCATAATTTCTTCTAATATAGGACAGCAGGCGGTTACGCCACGTTATTTTTTTATTCATAATTCATTTCCTTTTTTGGCAAGAGAGATTTCTCTCTCTTGCCATCCTGCTTTTAATCAGTTGCATGAATCTCGTACGTTGCACCATTAAAATCCATCGTTGCATATCCATACGCATTGCCATATCCTGCCAGCACATTTGTTCCGGAAGCTGTATATCCATAAATATGATTTAAAACAAAATTTGCCACCTGCTTATTTGGCGTACCCGCCCGATATGTCATTGCACAGCTACTCTGATCCTGACCTACAATCGAGAATGTATAGGTTACATTGTCCTCTAAAATCGTATGACCAGACACAAAGCTAATAAATTCAGTACCATATGCATTACATGTATTAAATTTTACTGATTTACTATTTGATCCAGCAAAAACTGGAATACTGGTTATCACAACCAACATACATGCAACAATTGCAAAGCCATAGCGTTTTAAGTTTCTCATTACTTTTTCCTCACTTTCTTTTTTTTTATTTTTCATTTGCCTGATAAATTCTGTCTTTTTTCACATCCCTCCTCGTATTCCTATTGATCAATGGGAAATCATATGATATTTGTATTATATTACATTTTAAATTATAGTTCAATATTTTTAAAAAAATTATACTACAGTCAGAAACTTTTCTATGAATATGGGTTTGCCAAATACTTTTTCAAACAATGTACCGATTTGAAAGCGTCCGCCATCTATTTTGCAGTTTAATCCGCTGCCATCCAAAGCCTCCGTCATATTCTGCAAGTCTTCTGCTTCCAGCGACACCGGCAGATATTGATACGTTTCCGTATATTGAAATCCGTCAACATCATCATCTAAACTCATAGAATCAGACAGCAGACGCGTCACATTTGTAAACAAGAAAAATGTCAGTGCGAAACCGATCACCATCAAAATGTTATCATAATTTCTTTTAACATAGGAAAGCAGACGATTACACCACGTTATTTTTTTATTCATAATTCATTTCCTTTTTCAGGCAAGAGAGATTTCTCTCTCTTGCCATCCTGCTTTTAATCAGTTACATGAATCTCGTAAGTTGCACCATTAAAATCCATCGTTGCATATCCATATGCATTGCCAATTGTACTTACCAACAAAAATCCCTTTTCCATATATGAATTCAACCAATCTCCAAATCCTCTTATACAGGAAAATGAGGTTCCTGATAAACCTCTCTTTTCTGTTCATAACCTCAGCACTTGCAAAGTCAAAAGTATTATTCTATTTCCCTGAGACTCGCTGTATACTCTTTTATCTTTTCCAGATTCTCAGCCATTGTACTTCCCTCTTCATATTGATATGTCTCAACAAGGCTGGAAAAATCTTCCTGAAAAGCAATATGTTCCTCCTCTGTGCTAAACTGTAGATTTAGATTTATATCCACCGTCTTCATCAGAAGAAATCCGTTTTCCAGATGACCGTTCAATCTGTCCGCAAATGTTGCCCACTCTTTCACGTCAAGTTCTTCTCCCCCACCCTCATCTCTGACTCTATCTGCTGTCACAACAATTCTTCCGTGTCCGTATCCGGCCTCCGTTTCATCTTCGATATTCCCGTCTGAATCAAGATAAACAGCCGTTTCTCTATCCGGGGCAAGGTAAAACATCTCATATTCGCATTCCACATAATTCATATGTGCTATTGCTGTATAGCGAAGTAGGTAATCTTCTCCGTCTTCTTCAATCAAAAAAATATTGCGGCTGATAAGGCCATGGAACCGGACTGGAATCCATATAGGTAACGGAATCTTCATAAAGAATCCCGTTTTCCTCATCTTTTACGGTAAAAGATACTGTCTTCAATTCCGTAATTTTTTGCGTATCCGGCTGTTCTTGTCTCTCTGTGACAGCACTGATCTCAATTGTCTCGTCTTTTCCGTCATGTGTCAAGTCCGCAGTAAAAGTCACCGGAAGCTCCTTTTGCGGAGAATCGCAACCGCTGATTAATATACCTGCCGCTATGAACGGCAGTAATTTTCTCTTCATGAATCTCCCCTTTCTTATACAGGAAAAAGAGATCCCCAAGAGACCTCTTTTTCCCATCAATGAACATTTTTTAGCTTAGCTTGCGTTTTTTGCCAACAGCTCCTGCCATGGCAACAGCTCCTGCCATAAGAAGCATGATCACGATCGCAACCGGTGCATTATCGTTTGTCTTCGGAGCGGCAACCGCTGCATTCTGTGCCAGAGACTCCTGCATCAGTTCTGCTTTCTGCTCTGCACTGACACCTGCCCAGCCGTCATAAGACGGATTCGCCGGCACCGTAACTTCCGTATCCGGCTTAGTGTCCGGTTTCTCGGGCTCCACCGGCTTAATATCCCTCATCTTCATCAGGCTGATATCATCCACGGTCACCCATGATCCCGAACCTGCCCATGAGCAGGCCAGACGTGTTCCGACCAGAACGGAAGCCACACTGTCGTCAATGATGATATTCCTTACCTTTGCCTGATAGTAATCTTTCCAGACATTGTGGAATTCTATCGGAGCGCTCAGTGTCTTAGATGTTCCGTCTTTATAGGTGATAACAGCATATAATGCGGCCTGCGGCTGTGTCTCGTCTACTCCGGTTCCCTGATAGTACGCAAACAGCATATACTCTCCGTTTGGAAGCTTATCTCTGTCAATCTCCTGATCGATCGCGAAGTCGAGAATCGCTCCCGCCTTATCCTGCCAGCCCTGATAGAACCATCCTCCGCTCTTTGCATTTTCAGCCCCCGGCTCAGCGCGCGGGGATTCATTCATATCTCCATATACGGTCAGGTTCCAGCCGGCAGCGTGTGATTCTTTATTCTCACCTTCGCCTTCCTCAAAGCCGCCGTTGAACACATAATTATGTCCTGTCACCTTCACGTTACAGATCGCCTTCCATGTTCCTGCAGCCACTTCGACAATCTCGCCTGCCTTCTCATCATAATAGGAGAATGCACCTACACTTCCGCTTATCGTGTGCTCCCCGAAGTCTGCCGTCTTTAATGCCGCCATCTGCTCTGCATCCCATGTAACAGGAGCCGAAACCGTCGTTCCGTTATTCAAGTTTACGGTGACTGTCTGCGGAAGCTTCGGCTCTTCGCCGTACTGCATCTCATAGGAAGCATTTTCTACCTTAGATACGGTGGTCGGTCCGTTTGCACCGGTGTAAACATATTTATAGACCTTAAGCGACGGAAGCGCCTTTCCGTTAAAATCAAACAGCGTCTGATTGTCCCATGATCCGCCGTTTTCCTCATCTCTGATTTCATAATCGTAATCATTTGCATAGATGCTTGCCCAGCCGGAACCGTAAACCTTCCATTTTCTCACATTTTCCGCAAAAATATCTGCTGCCTTGTCTGCACTCGGATCATATTTATTTCCATTGACCGGAACCCATGCCGGCTCCCAATAAAACGTTCCGATACCGTTCTCACCGATCGCCGCAACTGCCGCGATCGTATCACGGAGCGCTGTCGCCTGTCCCTCTACGCTGATCGGATACTTATATGTCTTATCCGAATCAGATCCGCCTGCCAGATTTCCATAACCGTCACCGTCCTCGGTTGTCCATAGATAGGCCACCTCGCAGACCATGACCTTCTTATTATATGTTTCTGCAATCCGTCCTAAATTCTCTGTCAGCGCTTTCGAAGCATCACCGTGCCAGTACGGATAGTATGACGTACCAAACACATCATAATCTACCCCTGCCTGCTCTAGCTCCCAAGCTCTATTCAGCTGGGTCGTTTCCTCATTGGGATTAGTAAAATGCACTGCGATCAGAATCTCATGATCGTTTTCAGCCGACACTTCACGCACCGCCTGACTGCCGCGTCTCAGCAGCGCATGTACGTTATCATATGTCTTTTCTCCTGCCAGACCGTTGTTCATTTCGTTACCGATCTGTACCATGCCGACGTCAACCCCTGCGTCCAGCAAGGTTTGAAGGCTATCTTTCGTATACCGGTAGAGTGCTTCCCCCTTCTCTTCTGGATCAAGACCGTCCCATTCCTTCGGAACAGATCTCTTGTTCGGGTCTGCCCAGAAGTCGGAGTAATGGAAATCAATCAAAACCTTCATGTTATGATCTGTTGCCATTTTTCCGATCACCGCCGCAGTATCCACGTCGCAGATTCCACCGCCATAGGACTTGCGGTATACTGTCGTTCCGTCTGCCAGATGGTATACTGTAAATCCAACTTCATTCTGAGTTCCTGCCTCATCTACGACTTCGGAGGCTGAATGCTCTGTCTTCCCGTCTGCCTCCACGTAGGTATAATTCCCTTCTGCGTCCAGTCGGAACGGACAATTCCACACACGAAGCCTCACATAATTGACGCCTGCCTCCTCAAGAATGTCAAAGAGATCTCTTTCGTCACCATTCTCGTCATAATACTTTACGCCGCTCTGCAGCTGGCTCAAATGGGTGGACAGATCCACACCGTGGATAAAGTCTTCGGACAGACCTTTTACTTTCTCCACATTGATCGGAGCATCCACGGCAGTGTCTTCCTCGTCATCGTCATTGTTGTCATCACCGTCATTGTTATCATCATTGTCATTGCTGTCATCATCAACATTGACAAGTGTCACATTCCTAAGACCATACCAGTCTGCTCCTGTAAGTGTTCCTGAGATCGTAATTTCAAGATCATCGCCTTCGTTCGCCTCAAGCGCATCTGTCTTCACCACGTTGTCCCAGTTGTCCCATCCGTCGGTCACAAGCTGAACCGTCTTTTCCGTGTTTGCAGTGATATTCTTTACCGTCATCCACAAAACATTGTCTGATTCGCTCGCGCCCTTCTGTCCATTTCCCACAACTGCAACTCCTGCCTGATAATGCCCTGCAGTCACATATTCCACTGTCTGTGAAATCGTTATGGTAGACTCTTGATTTATATCCTCTGTATAAAATTGATAAGCAGAATCTGCATGGTAAGTATTACCGTAACTGGTGTCATTCGGATGTTCCGCCATGGTTCCTGTCCATATAACTGTCCATCCATTAGTGTTTGCTGCAAGTGAGCCATTGATCAGTTTTCCATATTCTTTGCTGTCATCGTCACCGTCAGCATCCTCGCCTTCATCTCCGTCAGCATCTTTGGCAACCCAGCCTTNCGGTGCGGCACTGTCTGCCGGCAAACTAGGGTGATCATCATCTTTTGGCACGGCAACCATCCATACCTCTGTGTCAGTTGAAATATCAATGCTGTAATCCGGTGTCTGATGATTTCCATTCCATTCNCCTGTTCCATCGTAAAACATTCCGCATACTACTGCAATATCAGCTGGCAGATCAACCGAATAAGTATACCAGCCATCATTCGCTGTATCTTCAGGAATACTAAGACCATCCTTATAAGATTCATATCCAGGAATAGCATTCCATTCAGAAGTAGCCCCAAACATTACATATACATTTTCCCAATCCAGTGCATTTTTAAAATGAACCGTCAGGGTGTTAGTGCCTTCATCCGCCTTGACAACAACCCCTTCCAAATCAGAAAATGCGCCCATAGTTACCACCAACGCAAATACAAACACAAAGCACAGTATTCGCTTTACAATGTTTCTTTCCATTTTCCCACCTTTCTCCTCATACCCCATATTATGTACAATTGTAAGGGTCTTATTGAACTACACACAAGCTTACTACATCTTTACTCTATCAGTATTCACCCTGCATTTCAATGGAGAAAGTTGTACGATATATGCACATTCTTGCCCGATAGGATAACTCCTGCCAAAATCGAATCTGGAAACATGATACTGCTAAATCCGCTTTACCGGATCAGATATAGACAAAATATTCAGCGGACGCGGTTCATGTTTTTTAAAAATTTTAGAGAAAACGGAAGATACGGTTCCAGTTCCGTTAAATACCCCTCCGAAAAGAACTGCGGATTCATGGCTGCCGCCAAAAGTGNAACATCCACGCAGTTTTTGAGCACAAAATTTTTTAATCCCGGATTTCTCGGTTTAAAGTCTATGATCGCATTCCGTGAAAACCAGAGCAGACGGTTCACGCATTCTTCTAATTCCCGCTGTCCTTCTGCCTCTGTCATCAGTGTACGGCTCCCCGTTTTTTTATCCTCCTCGATGTCCTGCAGATCGTCCACAAGCTGCAGCAAAAATCCAAATTTCAGATAAAACCTCTCCTCATATTCATTCCAGTCATCTGTCGCAAAAAGGTAATCCGCCAAAACGGAAGCGCTGCCTTTAGAAATGGAGATTTCAAGAATCTGCTCTTTTGATGCTTCTGACTTCTGCTGTTCTATACTTCTGTTCTGCGCCTTAAGCAGCCGNAGAAGTGTCTCTGCAACTCTATCACGTGCANTGCCATCATAAGCATTCAGAATCATATCCAAAAGACGGCAGGTTCTCTCTTCCAGCACGGTTTGAGGGAATACTGCTTCTCCGTTCANCTTCAAGGCGATCATNCGGTTATANCGCTCTTTTTCCTCCCGCAAAATATGTTCGTCGTCAATGTAATTGTCCGTATAGGGATAAAGCAGACTGTACGCCAAAATCGGATCGTCGGCGTTCTGCTTCTCTCCCTGCATTTCCACGATCATNATATAAATAAAATANTTTCTNAGCGTCTGCCAGATCTGCTCATCTCCTAATGTCTCATCAAACCCTCTTACCCTGTCCAGAAAATNCTTCGTNNCTTCTTTNCAATCCAAAAGCAGCTCCTGACTCATCCACTGAGAGAGACAAATAATTTTTTCTCTCCCCATAAAATCCATGAAATCCGCCTCAAGCTCCTGTTCCCANCGCTTTTGCTGCTCTTTCTTCTTCGGTTTCTGCTGCATTTTTCTCTTTATTCTCTGTNAAAACTCCTGTACAAGAGCTTCGTTTTCTTTCTTCTGCTCCAGTCCTACCTTGGAAAACAAAGCAGGATTTTCTTCNAAAAAANANGGGAAANTCCCTGGCTGGTTTTCCCACGTTTCTCTGATTTCTNNTATATCACTCATCTTTTTCCTCATTTCTTTTGTAATGCATTACACCAGTGATTTAAAAAACAGGATCACCAGCAGCAGCGGCGCAATATATCGGATCATCGCAATATATAATTTTTTTCTGCCGAATTTACAGCCGGATTTTTCCACCTCGTCAATGATGACATCCGGCTTGATGATCCATCCGATCAGAAGGCAGGTTGCGATCGCTACCAGCGGCATCAGACAGTTATTGCTGATATAATCCATAATATCCAAAATCTGTGCATTTGTCCCATTGGGCAGTTTCACATTGAAATACAGTGTATTNTACCCCATGCATGCCACAATTCCACCGACAAGCGCAATTGCAGTTTCAATTGCCATCGCTCTTTTCCNCGTGATATGGAATTTGTCCATCAGACAGGAAACCACCGCCTCCATGACCGATACCGCGCTTGTCAGCGCTGCAAACAATACCATCGCAAAAAACAGNCANCCCACCACATTTCCGATGTTTCCCATNGATGCAAAAACTTTCGGCAGCGAAACAAACATCAGGCTTGGTCCCGAAGCCGCCATTCCCTCCAGCCCCATAAAGGTATATACTGCCGGTATGATCATAACACCTGCCAAAAAAGCGACAACTGTGTCAAATATCTCNATCTGATTGATAGACCTTACCAGATTTGCATCATCCTGGACATANGATCCGTATGTGATCATAATACCCATCGCAACGCTGAGACTGAAAAACAGCTGTCCCATAGCATCCAACAATACAGAAAAAAATCTTTCCACTGTCATTCCGTCAAAATTCGGAATCACATATATCTTAAATCCTTCTATTCCTGTTCTTGTGACACCTGACCCGTCTTCATAACGAATTGTAAGACANAAAACCGCAATTCCCACGACAAGCAGCAGCAAGATNGGCATCAGTACCTTCGANAAGGATTCAATTCCTTTATTTACACCCCGAAAAACAATAAATGCCACAACAAGCAGAAAGAGCACCATCAGTATCATCGGCTGCCATTCTTTTGTAATATACTCTGTAAAATAACCGTCTGACGATGCTGCCATTCCATCGCCTGTCAGATAGGCAAAAAAATACTTCAGCACCCACCCGCCAATCACACAGTAATATGGCATAATGATCACCGGCACTACACTCGCGATCACNCCTAAAAATCCCCACCCCTGCTTCAACTTTCCGTATGCCATCAGGGGACTCTGCTTTGTCTTTCTCCCGATAGCAATCTCTGTGGTCAGCAGCGTAAANCCAAAGGTAAGCGCTAATATCAGATAGAGCACCAGATAAAGACCTCCTCCGTCCTTTGCCGCAAGATACGGAAATCTCCAGATATTTCCAAGACCGACTGCACTTCCTGCAGCGGTCAGCACAAAACCGATCGAACCGGAAAACGAGTTCCTGCTTTTTTCTTGTTTCATCTTTCTTTCAGGGGCATTCCCCTTCCCTTTCTTTATAAATAACTGTATNTATTTCGCCAGTTCCAGCTTTTTGCGATATCTGTCTGTCCCGTTGCGCGCATCAAACAGCTTCGCCAGTTTCTCAGACCTGTCATAATAATACTGATACAGATCTTCAATGACATACTGCTCATCCTCCCGGTATAAGGGGAAAGTAGCATCCAACGGCAATTTTACCGTTTTTCCTTTCCGATCTTCTCCCAGCTTCTTAAAAAAGCGAAGTACATTCAATCCCGTCCAAAATGCATCACTCGGATTCCACTCTTCCTGCCAGTCTTTCCAATGAGCCTTATAAATCTGCAGTGCCTTTCCCATATTCGTATGGGCATAACAGTACAGGAAAGCATCCCATTCCTGATATTCCACAGCCTCGATCATATGACGCTCTATCATACGGCAGCATTTCTCTGCCTCTTCAAACTGCCTGTGGTCCAGGTAATAATTCATATAAATTCTCTTTAAGCGCAGCCATGATGCCATTTTGTCGTGATGACATCGCAGCTTAAAGTTCTCAATATCTTCCGCCAGCTCTGCCGCTCTTTCCGTTTCATCTCTATCCAGATAAAAACCCACAATACCGTTGCGGTCACATGCTATGCAGTCGCTGTTGCCGTCTCTGGACAGGCGCTCAAACGCATGGAAAGCCTCACAGGCTTCCGGCTCCTTTCCCATCATATCATAAAAATTATACAGATACTTATAATAAGTTTGAAGATTATATCCGTATGCCTGACAGCGGCGCTTATAATCCTCAAAAAAATTCATGCAGTCTTCCATTGGAATCTGGTAAAAACTGCTACAGTGGTTCAAAATCCACTTATATACCCACAAAACATGTCCCATACAGTTTTTAAAAACACGGTCGTTAAAATGAGTGCAGGGCGTATCCGGATAACGGTCGGCGATCGCCAGCGCTTCAGGGAAAATCACCATCATATCCATACTGTCTCCATAAAAGTTGGACTCCTCACACAGTATGAGACGGAAATATATCCGAAACGGCGTATCCTCATGAGCATCCGCTGCCTCTATGGCGCTGCGGATGGCTGCCATTCTTGCCTTGCCGTGTTCTACTCCGTCATAAATCCGTTTCAGCTCGTCCGGATTGTAAAACTCCTCTGTTCTTCTTTCACTCATCAGAAAGTCCCCTTTCCATCAACGTCAGGATATTTCGGTTCAGTGTCCCCAGTTCATTGTTGTGCAGTGCAAATCCGCCAATCTGTAATGCCTGTACATACAAAATCTCCACCAGTATCTTCAGATCCGATTCCCGCTCTACCGCCGCAAGCTTTTTCACCAGTGGATTGTTATAATTAAAATACAAAACAGCCGCCGTATCGGTCGGGATCTCTGACGTAAAGGCATCCAGCATCCGGAAAAACATGGGATCAGCCTGAGAACGGGATGCTTCAATCTGGCGCTTTAACAGAATCTTTTCGTCCATGAGATAAAATGTGGGCTGATTATAGGGAGAAAAATATTTCAGTTCCGCCCGGCAGTCATAGGCTTTCAAAATCCGGTTTGCCGCCTTTTGGAATGCATAACTTTCCTCCTGATCGTCCGGCGTCAGATCCTGCATCAAATCGTCCACACTCCATTCATCCACCATGCAGACTTCCAGATCATATACCTCTCCTAATCTGCGGACCAGCTCCAGCGAATAGACATAGGACACATTAATCAGCAGCTTATCCCTTGCAAAAAAGAGCTGCGAAAGCTGTTTATACTTTGCCGCTGTGGGCGCATAGATCAGAGGCTCTCCGCAGGTGCGCAGATCGTAGCCGCTCTGCGTCCCCCTCGTCGTCTCGAACTCACAGTAATCCACCAGTATCCGAAACAGTTTGGGAGTTGCCAGTGCCAGCGACATCAGAGTCAGCCGATGGATACGGAAAAAGGTATCAAACAATTCCTTGTTTTCCTCTGCCATATCTGCAATATATTCAATCAGGGTATCCTCGATGGTATCCCTCGCTTCCTCCAATATTTCATCCACATAAAATCCCTCTCTGGAAGCCGTTGGCCGCAGGTCTGTGGCATTGATAATGCATTTAGTAAATACCGCCCACTCCGGGATCAGATTGTCCCCTTTTTCCGTCAGCAGCATATTTTTCAGATAAATACGGTGGCTGCCCTTTGCCGACGGCAGTACCGGGTATTTTACAATATAAGCCACGCCGGAAACATTACCCTGTTCACTGCGCAGAAGAACGCAGTCCAAAAACTGCTCCTGAAACATCATCTGCCCGAACAGCATCAATTCCTGCTTATTCGTTTCCCTTCCTTCCCATGGCAGATATATAGGATTTATCTGTTCTTCTTCTCCCCGTATCCTAAGAATGATCGGAAACGGCAGCAACATCCCATAATATGTAAGCAGCTGTCGTATGATTTTCTCCGTGAAATAGTCTTCCTTGCCGGGCTTGGCTGTCAAAATCACCTGTGTTCCAAAAGCCATGTCTCCTTCCCCCAGCGATGTCTGATCCAGTCTGCTGATCGTATACGTACCGTCCGGTTTGCCCTGCCATTCCAATACAGGCGTGTTTCCTTTGCAGGATTTTGTCCGCATCCGTATCTCATCCGACACCATAAAGCAGGACAAGAGTCCTATACCGAACCGCCCGATGTAATCTGTCCTTATCCTTCCGTCTTTTGGATTGCGCTTGGATGATTCCCCGATAATGGCAAGAAATTGATGGATTTCTTCTTCCGTCAGTCCCTGTCCGTTATCCGAAAACACAAGACGGCTGCCTTCCTCGATCTCCAGCATGATCGTACCCGGAATCTGCGGTACTTCCTCTTTTGTATTCCTCTCCCAGATTTCCCTGCCGGTTATGGCATCTACACCGTTCTGGAGAAGTTCCCGGATATAAACATCCGGACTGCTGTATAAATGATCTGACAGGATCTCTATCATCCCGCCCAGATTCACTTGAAAACGATAGTCTCCCATAAGTTCCCTCACATAATCATCATTCCGATCAATTGATCGCGCCGCACAGCGTCCTCAGAGCCTTTGACTTTCGAAGCCATGCCGTCGAGCTCTGCCTTGCTGACAGCAGCCCGTCGCAGCTTTTCCATAAATTCTTTCTGCTCTTGTTCGGCCCTCTGGGCTCTCCGTTCCGCATTGGCGCGGCTCTGCAGTTTTATGGTATCTTCCATTGAATGTAACAGTTGAATCATATCCGTCATAATGCTACCTCCTACTAAAATATATCGGCGGCAAGGATCGGTTACTTTATTTTTTCGTTATGGGTATCCATGATAATCCGGAGTTTCCTGACACCGTTTAGAAATAGGGCAATTGCTTGATAAAAGTTACTTTTTATACATTTGACATTTTACGCGAATTGAATCAGAAAATATCTCCCGCAGACGGGGCAATATTCCGATAAACTAACTGCTAACGGAATCTAAGACACGCAGGAGAGCCTTTGTGCCTAAGATTCCGTAAGCAGTGGATTTTATCTTCATAAAAAATGCCCCTGAATTGTCTGCTTAGAGATATTTTCTGATTAAATTCGCTGTATATTGACTAACCTGTGAAAAGAAACTTTGATTCAAGTATTACCCTAGTATAGAAAAGAACATCATAGAAAAAATCATAACCATATGCTAAAATGACATATAAACTTCCCAACCATAGGTTGAATTCTCAAACTCAACTTACGGTTCGTGTAAAAAACCGATAATCAGGTGTATCATTCTATGTGAAAGGAGAATTCATGATGAATCAAATAAAAACCGGAGCATTTATTGCCAAATGCCGTAAGGAGAAAAAATTAACGCAGGCGCAGCTGGCAGAAAAACTAAACATTACAGACAGAGCTGTATCAAAATGGGAAACAGGAAAAAGCATGCCTGATTCCTCCATAATGTTAGAACTTTGCGAAATACTGGGAATCACAGTAAATGAATTATTAAGCGGAGAAAAAGTCGATATGGAGCGTTATGAAAAAAAGGCAGAGGAAAATTTGATTACGCTAAAAAGAAGTCAGGAAAATAATATGACAAAAAATATAGTTATTTCAATTCTTTTTTCGGTAATACTTTTGGCCGGAATTGTGGTATGTCTTATTTGAGAGTATGAAAGTTTTTCTGTAAATAGCTATAAGCAGTAGGTCTTCTATGGTAAAATCTAAATCATAGGAGGCCTATTATTATGGCAAGAGAAAAGAAACCTGTTCACAAGGTACAA
>JAAUZB010000031.1 GCA_014804775.1 Roseburia sp.
TCTCTAAGCAGACAATTCAGGGGCGTTTTTTATGAAGATAAAATCCACTGCTTACGGAATCTTAGGCACAAAGGTTCTCCTGCGTGTCTTAGATTCCGTTAGCAGTTAGTTTATCGGAATATTGCCCTGTCTGCGCGAGATGTTTTCTGATTTGATTCGCGTAGAATGTCAAAGGTATGAAAAGCAACTTTTTATCGAGCGGGTGACCTAGACAGACCGACGGTTTCCATTGACTTTCCATGGCTTCCTGTTTATAATGCATAAGAAAAAGCAATGCTGGCAGGAATGGAGGAGCAGAATGGAAAACATAGCAGACAAGACGATTATTACAGTAGTGGGAAAGGATACGGTGGGAATCATTGCTTCCGTGTGTACATATCTTTCCGAAAGCGGTATCAATGTACTGGATATTTCCCAGACGATCGTCTCGGGATACTTTAATATGATGATGATCGTGGATATGAGCGGATCTGCCAAGGCATTTGTGGAATGCCAGAAGGATCTGGATGAAATCGGAGAGCGCACCGGCGTGTCCATTAAGTGTCAGAGAGCAGAAATTTTTGAAAAAATGCATCGTATATAGAGAGGGACGGACATGATCAATATCTTTGAAGTAAACGAGACCAATAACATGGTTGAGCATGAGAATCTGGATGTCCGCACCATCACCATCGGCATCAGCCTGCTTGAGTGCATCGACTCGGATTTGAAAAAGCTCAATGAAAATATCTATAACCGGATTACCACAGTCGCAAAGGATCTCGCGCATGTCGCTGAGGAGATTGAGGCAGAGTACGGTATTCCAATTGTAAATAAACGTATTTCGGTGACACCGATCGCAATCGTCGGAAGTGCCGCGTGCAGAACGCCGGAGGACTTTGTGACGATAGCGCAAACATTGGACCGCGCGGCAGAGAAGGTCGGAGCAAATCTGATCGGAGGGTATTCTGCGCTGGTCTCAAAAGGCATGACAAAAGCGGATGAGATGCTGATCCGTTCCATTCCGGAAGCACTCTGTGAGACAGCGAGAGTGTGCAGTTCGGTCAATCTTGCATCCACGAAGACCGGTATCAATATGGATGCAGTGCGTCTGATGGGAGAAATTCTGCTTGAGGTTGCAGAGCGCTCTAAGGACAGGGACTCCGCAGACTGTATGAAGCTCGTTGTGTTCTGCAATGCGCCGGATGACAACCCGTTTATGGCGGGCGCATTCCACGGAGTGACAGAGGCTGATGCCGTGATCAATGTCGGAGTCAGTGGACCCGGGGTGGTAAAGACTGCTCTGGAGAAGGTGCGCGGAGAGAGCTTTGAGGTGCTCTGTGAGACGATCAAGAAGACGGCATTTAAAGTGACGCGTGTGGGTCAGCTGGTCGCAAAGGAGGCTTCCAGACGGTTAGGGATTCCGTTCGGCATCATTGACCTTTCTTTGGCGCCAACGCCGGCTGTCGGTGACAGTGTGGCGGATATTCTCTGCGAGATCGGTCTGGAATATGCGGGTGCTCCGGGAACGACGGCGGCGCTTGCTATGTTGAACGACCAGGTGAAAAAAGGCGGTGTTATGGCGTCCTCCTATGTCGGGGGCTTGAGCGGCGCATTCATACCGGTGAGTGAAGATCAGGGAATGATCGATTCCGTACAGGCAGGAGCCATTACGCTGGAAAAATTGGAGGCGATGACTTGTGTCTGCTCGGTTGGACTGGATATGATCGCGATTCCGGGAGATACGCCGGCAACAACGATTTCCGGTATTATTGCGGATGAGATGGCGCTTGGCATGGTCAATCAGAAGACGACGGCGGCGCGTCTGATTCCGGTCATCGGCAAGGGAGTCGGAGAGACAGTTGAATTCGGAGGATTATTCGGTTATGCTCCGATCATGCCGGTCAACCCGTATTCCTGTGAGGGATTCATCAACCGAAAGGGAAGGATTCCTGCGCCGATTCACAGCTTTAAAAACTAAGTAACTATTCAGACCCCCCGAGAATCGGATAAACAGATTCGCCATGTCTACATGTAAGAAGCTGTTTATCCGATCCTCGAGGTGGGGTTCTGAATAGTTACTAAAACAGGGAGAAAGATGGGAAAAGTAGACAGAGTTATTCTTTTTAAAAATGCGGTGGAGACGCTGGGGTATTTTTCAGAGCAGATAGCGCAGACGCTGCGGCAGGAAGGCGTAGAAGTTTTCTTTGTTGACTGCGATCAGATCTGCGAGTCGCTTGTGTCTCTGCCGCGTTTTGCCGGGTGTGGGAGGACTGCGCTGATCACGTTCAATTTTATTGGGCTCAGCGGCGAGGAAGTGTTTCTTCGGGAAAACGGCGCGTATGTCTGGGAGTTATATGAGCCGGAGTATTATAATCTTCTGGTAGACCATCCCCTGTATTACCATAAAAGAATTAAGATGCTTTTGCCCGGTATGAGAGAAAGAATGAAACTGTTCTGTCTGGATCGGGAACATGTCGCCTATGTGAAGAGGTTTTATCCGGATATGGAAGTGCATTTTCTGCCGACAGCCGGAAACGCCTGGATTGGGACGGACAGGGACGGGGATTTCACGGATTTTTTACAATCTTACCGGAGCCGGAGTTATGACCTTATTTTTACGGCAAATTATGTTCCGTTTCGGGAGATGTATCAAAAAATTGAGGCGCTCGAAACAGATTACCGCATTTTTTATCAGGAGATGCTGGACGATCTGATCTCTACCCCGGGGCAGTCTTTGCATCAGGTGATGGAGCGGCACCTTTTACAGGAGTTGTGTGTGGTATCGAAAGAGGAGATGGCGGGTGCTTTTTCCAACATGGTAATGATCGATCTTTGCATCCGTGCCTATTTTCGGGAAAAGGTTTTGGCAGAGCTTGCAGATTCCGGCGTAACGGTACATCTTTTTGGCGCTGACTGGGAGAAATTTAGAGATAATCGCGGTCTCTGCAGACATCCCGAAAATTTGATCGTAAACGGACGGCAGATCAGTTCGGCAGAATGTGTCCGCGCCATGCGCAATGCGAAGCTGTCCTTAAATGTGATGCCGTGGTTCAAGGACGGTGCACATGACAGAGTTTTTACGGCAATGCTGCAGGGATGTGTGTCTCTGACGGATGACAGCCGTTATCTGAGAGAGGAATTTGAGGATGGGAAGGAGCTGATCTTCTATTCACTGGAGCACATAGAGCGTCTGCCGGGACTGGTGCGCGGTCTTCTGGAGGATGGGGAGCGTGCGGCAGAGATTGCAGAGCGCGGTTATCGGAAGGCGTGCGTGAGCCACACATGGAAGCAACGGACAGAGGAACCGATGGGGTATTTGAATTGAATGTGAGAAAACAGGGGCTTTTTAAAGCCCCTGTTTTTGTATATTTTCCACAAACTTTTTGCTTAATCCTTTACAGTAAAAATGCCTCCTGCTATACTACAGATACATATCTGGGGAGCATCTAATCACATTTCTGACGCAGGACACAGGCGTGTTCGTGATATATCTTAATCCCTGTATGCAACGTAAGACAAAGGAGAAAAAGCAGAATGGGACAGAAAGATTTATCGGCGAAGGAGCTGACATCTTATCCGGATGTGGTGGCAGACCTTATCAATGTTTTCGTCTATGGAGGGAACGCGGTTGTGCATCCAGAGGAACTGCGACCGTATAATACGGGAGAAAACATTATAGACACACAGGGAATCTTAAAGGGAATGCTTAGGGATAACTGCATGGAGAGTCTCCGTGACGGCACGCGCTATATGCTTGTAGGAATTGAGAATCAGGATGACGTGGATTACACGATGCCGGTGAGAGTTATGGGGTATGACTATGCTGGCTATGCCAGACAATTAGAAGAACTTGCAGCGGAAAATAAAAGAGCAGGAAAGGATATGGGCGCAAGACGGATTCAAAAAGGACAGAAGATAAAGCCGGTGGTGACTTTTGTGCTCTATTACGGCGGGCGGGACGATATGCCTGCGGAATTGCTGCAGATGTTAGATGTGCCGAAAGATGACGGATTGCAGAAATACATTAAAAACTATGAAATGAATCTGATCTGCTTAAGAGACATGACTTTGTCACAGGTGCAGAGCTTTCGTTCAGATTTTGCCTGCGTTGCAAAATATCTGAGCAGGAATTACAATAAAAAGCAGTTGATCGATGAATTACGGAAAGAGGAAATACTCTTGACGCATATGAAGGCGACGCTGTACACGTTGGCAGCGGTGTCAGGAGACGACAGATATTTAAAGATCAAAGAACATGCGAAGGAAGGAGAGACGGAAATGTGTGAACTTCTGGATGAGATTGAAAAGATCGGTTATGAGAAGGGATTGAGTGCTGGAGTACAACAGGGCATGCAGCGAGGAATCAGTCAGGGCATACAGCGAGGAATCAGCAAGGGAGAAGTCGAAAAAACACGGGTTGTCGCAGCGAACATGATAAAACGTGGTATGTCTGACGATGACATCCGTGCATTGGCAGAGTGCAGTCAGGAGCTCATAGACCAGATTCGGAGCGGAATGTGAAGCCTGATCTGGAAAAATATGTTGTATTTTTGATAGGTGAATGTTAAGATAAGTCCGGGCAGACTGTGTGATTCACACGGTATGTCCGGATTTGTTTCAGAAAACGAAAACCCTTTCACAGGAATGGAGGAAAAATCATGGAAATGAGGTCTTTAAAAGAGGAGCTTTGCGGTAATTCTTATCCGGGACGTGGAATTGTCATCGGTGAGTCCGCAGACGGAGCATATGCCGTTACCGCTTATTTTATCATGGGAAGAAGCGAAAACAGCCGCAACCGAATTTTTGTCACGGACGGCGAAGGAATCCGCACACAGGCATTTGATCCTTCCAAACTCAGTGATCCAAGTTTGATTATATATGCGCCGGTGCGTGTCCTCGGCAACAAAACGATCGTGACGAACGGAGACCAGACCGACACCATCTATGAGCTGATGGACAAGCAGCAGACCTTTGAGCAGGCNCTTCGAACCAGAGAATTCGAGCCGGATGCGCCGAATTANACACCGAGGATTTCCGGTATCATGCATATTGAAAACGGAGGCTTCCACTATGCTATGTCCATTTTAAAGAGCAACAACGGCAATCCGGANGCCTGCAACCGTTTTACCTTTGCCTATAATACTCCGNTCGCGGGAGAGGGACGCTTTATCCATACCTATATGGGAGACGGAAACCCGCTTCCGAGCTTTGAAGGAGAGCCGACGCTCGTAGGAATTGAGGGAGATATCGACACCTTTACCAAAACGGTATGGGAGAACCTCAACGAGGAGAATAAGGTTTCTCTGTTCGTGCGCTACATTGAGATCGCGACAGGAAAATATGAGACCAGGATCGTAAATAAAAATCAGAGCAATTAAGCCATCATGTAGATTAAGAGAGGATTGAATGGAAGAATGAAAGAATTAGAATTAAAATACGGATGCAACCCAAATCAGAAACCGTCCCGCATTTATATGGAGAACGGAGATCTCCCCATCAAGGTATTGAACGGAAAGCCGGGGTATATCAATTTTCTGGATGCGTTTAACGGCTGGCAGCTTGTGAGCGAGTTAAAGAAGGCGACCGGACTTGCGGCGGCGACTTCATTTAAGCATGTCTCACCGGCGGGGGCAGCGGTAGGGCTTCCGCTCACCGACGTGGAGAAAAAGATTTACTGGGTTGACGACATGGATATAGAATTTACTCCGCTTGCCAACGCTTATACCAGAGCAAGGGGCGCAGACCGCATGTCTTCTTTCGGAGATTTTATTTCACTTTCAGATGTCTGTGACAAGGCAACGGCTCTCATCATCAAGCGCGAGGTTTCGGACGGTGTGATCGCTCCGGGATATACCGATGAGGCGCTTGAGATCCTTAAGAGTAAGAAATCCGGCAACTACAATGTCATTGAGATCGACCCGGAGTATGTGCCGGATCCGATCGAGCGCAAGGAAGTGTTTGGCATTATATTCGAGCAGGGAAGAAATGAACTTGTCATCGACGAGCATTTCTTTGACAATGTGGTGACAGAGAACAAAGAAATACCGGAATCAGCAAAAATCGATCTTGCAATTTCGATGATCACGTTAAAATATACGCAGTCCAATTCTGTGTGCTATGTCAAAGGCGGACAGGCGATCGGTATCGGAGCAGGGCAGCAGTCGAGAATCCACTGCACCAGACTTGCCGGAAGCAAGGCAGATAACTGGTGGCTCCGTCAGTCGCCAAAGGTGCTTGCGCTTCCGTTTTTGGACAAGATCGGGCGCGCCGACAGAGACAATGCGATCGACCTTTACATTGGAGAGGACTACATGGATGTACTCGCAGACGGCGCATGGCAGAATATCTTCAAGGAGAAGCCGGAAGTGTTTACGAGAGAGGAAAAACGGGAATGGTTAGATAAGAATACCGATGTTGCACTCGGTTCTGACGCATTTTTCCCGTTTGGGGACAACATTGAACGCGCACACAAAAGCGGCGTAAAATATGTGGCGCAGCCGGGCGGTTCCATCCGTGATGACCATGTGATCGAGACTTGTAACAAATATGATATGGCAATGGCATTTACGGGAATCAGGCTGTTCCATCACTGATAAAACGGAGAAATTGGCATGGAAGTTGTATTGGAAAATCTGACGAAAAAATTTCCCGCTCGCGGGAGAAAAGAGCGCGGAGAGGTTATCGCAGTAGACCACTTCAATTTTAAAATTCCGGACGGCAGGCTGATCGGCCTGCTGGGTCCTTCCGGCTGCGGAAAAAGTACGGTGCTGAATTTGATCAGCGGTCTTTTAAAGCCGACGGAGGGGAAGATTCTGTTTGGGGACGACGATGTGACAGAACTGCCTCCGGAGAATCGGGGAATCGGTCTGGTGTTTCAAAACTATGCCCTCTACCCGCATCTTACAGTACGGCAGAATATCATGTTTCCGTTGCAGAACCTCAAGGGAAAGGATAAGCTTTCAAAGGATCAGATGTCGGACAAAGTGATGGAAGCTGCCAGACTTGTCCAGATAGAGGAACTGATGGAGCGCAAGCCGGCGGAACTCTCCGGAGGGCAGCAGCAGCGTGTCGCAATCGCGCGTGCGCTCGTGAAGATGCCCAAGGTGCTCCTTCTCGATGAACCTCTCTCCAATCTGGATGCGCGTTTAAGGATTCAGACAAGGGAGGAAATCAGGAGAATTCAGCGGGAAACGCAGGTCACGACAATATTTGTGACACACGATCAGGAGGAAGCGATGAGTATCTCCGACATGATCGTTGTAATGAAAGAGGGAGTCGTTCAACAGATCGGGAAACCGCAGGAGGTCTATGACAATCCTGTCAATCTCTTTGTTGCAAAATTCCTGGGAACTCCGCCAATCAATGTATTTGAAGGGCGTGTGGAAAAAAATCAGTTATACATCGGTAAAGATGCGGTTCTTGAAATGCCGGGGATTTCTGACAGAAACGTATATGTCGGAATTCGGCCGGAAGGATTTNTGCCGGAGGAGAACGGTCCGTTTTGCTGTAAATTAAGCCGNGTGGAAGTGATGGGGCGGGATGTCAGNGTGATCTCAGAACATGAGGCNTCCTTAAANCCGGTCATCCGTTCCATNATNAGTACGGAGAATCANGTAGATNCGGACGCGGAACGGGTCAGATTTTCNNTGAAGCCCGGCAAGGTATTTCTGTTTGACAGGGAGACGGAAGAGAGGATTCGCTGAGAAAGAANTTGTAGAGGAGATTTGTATGATGAAAAAGTTATTGCACAACGGCAGCGCAAAAGCATGGCTGTATCTTTTGCCTGCGATTCTTTTTCTGGGAATATTTCTGATATATCCTCTGATCGATGTATTTGTCTATTCNTTTGAGGAGGGNTATAATTCCGCGTCACAGACATATTTCGGTACCGGTTGGTACAATTATTCCTANGTCCTGCACGATTCGTATTTTCTGCAGGCNGTCAAAAANACATGTATCCTGGTCNTTATCACGGTGCCTCTGTCNACAGGGATCGCACTGCTCATCTCTCTGGGTCTGAATTCCATAAAATCCTTAAAGGGACTGTTNCAGACGGTCTTTTTTCTGCCCTATGTGACGAATACGCTNGCCGTGGGNCTGGTCTTTATGGTCCTGTTCAAAAAAACAGCATATTCTGACGGGATGATCAATCTGCTGATCAACCTGTTTGGAGGCAGTTCCNTCGACTTTATTGACGGACCGTACTGGGCGAAAATGCTTGTGNTGTGCATCTATACGGTCTGGGTGGTCCTGCCGTTTAAAATATTGATCCTGACCAGTGCGCTTGCCTCTGTAGACCAGAGTTATTACAACGCTGCAAGGGTGGACGGNACATCNGGGNTTCGGATTTTTACGCGNATTACACTTCCGATGATCTCTCCGATGCTNTTTTATCTGATCATCACGGGCTTTATCGGCGCGTTTAAGGCATACAGNGATGTGGTTGCCNTGTTTGGNACAAATCTGAANGCGGCAGGGATGAATACNATTGTCGGATATGTTTATGATATGCTGTACGGTGACAGNGGCGGTTATCCGTCCTATGCATCCTCAGCAGCGATNATTTTGTTTGCGATCGTGCTCACGATCACCTGNATCAATCTGCTGATCGGAAAAAAGAAGGTACACTATTAGGACAGGGCATTTTTATCCCATGATTGGAGCGAACATGGAAAAAACAGTTGATTATCAAAAAATAGAAAAGTCGGCAAGAACCCGCAGGACCTGCAGGAATGTCATCACCTATGTTTTACTGACACTTTGGGCAGTGATCGTGCTGTTTCCTTTTTACTGGATGTTTTTGACCTCCGTGAAAAGCTATGGCGCTTATAACTCGGAATATATCCCGCGCTTTTACACACTTTCCCCCACGCTTCAGAATTATATTGATGCTTTCACTACGGTGCCGCTGGGGAAATATCTGGTCAATACGCTGATTTTTGCCGTTGCGACGACGGCGATCATGCTCATTGTGATCGTACTTGCCGCGTTTGCTTTTGCACGTCTCGACTTTAAAGGGAAAAATATTGTGTTCGTGATTTTTCTTTCTCTGATGATGATTCCCAATGAGCTGGTTATCATCACAAATTTTGTGACTGTGACAAATCTGGATATGAGAAATACTTTTACGGGACTGATTTTGCCCTCCGTCACGTCCGTGTTCTATATCTATCTGCTGAAGGAAAATTTTGAACAGATTCCGGACGGGCTGTATTATGCGGCAAAGGTGGACGGCACATCCGATCTGAAATATCTGCTCAAGGTTATGATACCGATTTCCAGACCGACATTGATCACCGTAACGATACTGAAAGTGATCGAGTGCTGGAATTCCTATGTATGGCCGCGTCTGATCACGGACGATGAAAATTACTATCTGGTGTCGAACGGTATTCAGGAAATCCGGGAGAACGGATTTGGACGTGAAAATATTCCCGCGATGATGGCGGCTGTGGTGGTCATTTCCGTTCCGCTGATCATTTTATTCCTGATCTTTCATAAGAAGATCATGGAGGGCGTGTCAAGAGGAGGGACAAAGGGATGACAAAAACCGGCGGAATCTTTCATCGAGCGGTATTGCTTTTGACTTGCTGCGGTATGCTTGCTTTTGCGGGATGTCACGGAAGGGGAAGTCTTGCGGCGTTTGAAATGCCGGAGGAATTCGACTCCACACAGCAATATGAAATCACGTTCTGGGCGAAAAACGATACCAATAAGACACAGACCAGGATCTACGAGCAGGCAATCGCGGATTTTGAAGAGCTCTATCCTAATATTACAGTCAATCTGCGGCTCTACACAGATTACGGAAAAATATATAATGACGTCATCACAAACATTGCGACAGGGACCACACCCAACGTCTGCATTACGTATCCGGATCACATTGCGACTTATCTGACGGGTGCAAATCAGGTGGTGCCGTTAGAGGAGTTGTTTGCAGACGAAAAATATGGGCTGGGGGGAAGTGAGGTCCGGTTCGATGCTCCGACCGTAGAGGAGATCATTCCGCAGTTTCTGGAGGAGTGTTCGTTTGGCGGACACTATTATGCGATTCCGTATATGCGCTCCACAGAAGCGTGCTATGTAAACAAGACTTATGTGGAGAAGCTGGGATATACGCTGCCGGATGTGCTGACATGGGATTTTGTCTGGGAGGTCTCCGAGGCAGCGACAGCAAAGGATGGGGACGGGAATTTTCTGGTCAACGGTCAGAAGGTGATGATCCCGTTTATTTACAAATCGACGGACAATATGATGATCCAGATGCTCCGGCAAAAGGATGCGGATTATTCTACCGACGAGGGCGATATGCTGCTCTTTAACGATACGACAAAGGAACTTTTGTACGATATTGCAGATCATGCGGACAGCGGGGCTTTTTCCACGTTTAAGATTTCGAGTTATCCCGCCAACTTTATGAACGCGGGTCAGTGCGTTTTTGCAGTGGATTCGACTGCCGGGGCGACATGGATGGGAACGGATGCTCCCCTTTGCGATATCAGTGAAGATAAAATCGTAGAATTTGAAACCGCAGTCAGGATGATTCCCCAGTTCGACCCGGAAAATCCTAAGATGATATCGCAGGGACCGTCAGTCTGTGTGTTCAACAAACCGGATACGCAGGAGGTGCTCGCTTCGTGGCTGTTTGCGCAGTATCTTCTGAGCAATGAAGTGCAGATCGCCTATTCGGAGACGGAGGGGTATGTACCTGTGACAGCCAAGGCGCAGGAGAGTGAGGAATACAGGGATTACCTCTCGAGAGCCGGAGAGGACAATAATGAACATTATGAGGTCAAGATTGAGGCGGCGAAGCTTTTGCTTGACAATGTGGACCACACGTTTGTGACACCTGTGTTTAACGGTTCTACATCTCTTCGCGACGCATCTGGGCAGCTGATCGAGAACACAGTGAAGTCGGTCAGAAGGGGCGAAACGGTGGATGATGCATATTTTGAAAAACTGTACGACGATATCACTTCACTGTACCGCCTTGATCAGATCAACACACAGAGCAGTGCGCTTGCGGCGGAAAAAGCCGAACTGGGAGAACTCCCGATGACGGCGGTTGTTTTGCTGTGTACTCTGGGAGGCGCATGGATTTTCATTGTGCTATATGCGGCTTTTCAGATGAAGGGAAAGAAAAATAAAGGACAGTCCTATTGATTTATTGGGAATTTCATGTATAATGGTTTCAATATCCGTTGACGGATAAATCATTTATGAATTGTGCGCAAAAATATGCACAGATGGAGGAAATTATGAAAAAGACAGTATCGTTATTACTGGCTGCCGTAATGCTTTTTGCTTTGGCTGGCTGTGGACAGAGTCCGGCAGGAAATGCGGGTGCGGATGTCAAATCTGAGGGTGTTATGACTCATGCGGAGTACATAGCAGCGGATGTCAACGCAGAGGTTGTGATCGAGGCTTATGTGCAGGCAAAACAGTCCTGGTGGGATAATCAGGCAACCGTTTACGCTCAGGATAAGGACGGGGCGTATTTCCTTTACAACATGGCATGCTCAGAGGAAGACTATGAGAAACTGACACAGGGAACCAAGATCAAGGTGACCGGTTACAAGTCAGAGTGGTCAGGAGAGCTTGAGGTTGTGGACGCAACCTTTGAGATTGAGGATGGCAGTTATATCGCAGAAGCTTTGGACGTTACATCTATGCTTGGAAAAGATGAGCTGATCGACCATCAGAACGAGTTCGTTTCTTTTAAGGGAATGACTGTTGAAGCGAAAAAGGATGCTGACGGCAACGATGTAGCTTTCCTGTATGCATGGGACGGCTCGGGAACAGACGGCGATGATCTGTATTTTGATGTTTCCGTGAACGGAGAGACTTATACATTTACAGTAGAGTCGTATCTGTGCGACAACACCACAGATGTTTATGCGGCTGTTAAGGCGCTGAATGTCGGCGATAAGATTGATATGGAAGGATTCCTGTACTGGTATGAGGGCGTGAATCCGCACATCACATCGGTGAAGGCGGCAGAATAAGGGAGCCAACAGTTACAAAGGGGGGATAATATGACAGATAGCGAAAAACTCGATTTACTTTTGGCAGAAATGCAAAGTATGAAAGCAGACATGCAGGGCATGAAAGCAGATATGCAAGGCATGAAAGCAGATATGCAAGGCATGAATGGTAGAATTGACAGTTTGGAATCACAGATGAAACAAACGGAACGTGTCTTAAAAAATGAGATTCGAAAGGAATGTGCTTTAGTTCTTGATGAAGTCGAAAGAGTACATGGTATCTTAGAGAAGCATAAAGCTGACAGAACAGCACATACAGCTTAGTCATATTATATATCTATATCATATATCACACAAAATAAGGTGTAAAGTATTGATGATGCTTTACACCTTTTTATAATGCCAAGTCAATTATCTGCCAGATAGTTTTGCAAAATGGGGACAGACTGTGACCTTCGTGGGTAGTGTTTATGAAATTCATTATTGAAAGAATGAAAATTTTCCAACTGATTATATTTTAACTGGACAATCTAACCGCTTTTAAACGAACAGATCTCACGATGTAGGCTTTCTCAACGGACATTCAGACAAAGAAATTTTGTCTTTTATAACGCCAAGTCCGTGATCCACCAGATAGTCCTGTAAAATGGGGACAGACTGTGAGGACATCGGTCCGATAATGATCTCACCAATGAGATCGGACAGATGCAGATTCAGTTTGTCGCACATTCGGTTCAAATCCAGCGGATAGTATTTTTTGATGCGTCCGGCAGCAACATGATATCTTGGTCCGATTGCAAGCTCATTTAAAATAAACGGCGAAACCATCAGCCGGGACTCCTTTTCGCTCGCAAAAGAAGGGTGTTTGAATGCGGCGGACTGTATCCAGGCATCGTTCATCAAAGACTGCAGTTTAGCGAGGTCGTCCGGGAAGGAAGCCGTTTCTTTTATTGCGTGATAAAATTCATCGACAAGATGATGGTCATGCATGTCATTCTGGTAATATACCTCTTGAAGTGTCACGGCTCCGCCGGTCATCTGCTGAATCATGTCCGCGTGCATTGCAATGCAGACGCCCTTGCCGGAATGTCCGTACCGTTCCCACTGGGCGGCATCGTCCCTGTATTTGGAAAAGCATGCCGCGTAAGCGGAATACTGAAATTCCTTTGCCATTTCTTTTTGGAAAAAATCTTCTGTCAGACGGATTTTTTCTGCCTCACCGTCTTTTGCCAGCTTCTCGGTGACGGCTCTGCAGATACCGTTGATAAATAAGCGCATTTCTGCGGCATCATTCATATTCAGGATATTGTTCAATCGAAGCTCTGCACATCGGATGATTCCGTCGAGAGCGATAAAATCGGTGTAGTGGTATAGCATGGGAAATACCTCCATAGTTACGTTTATAAAATAAATTATACAGCGGTGGCAGGGGCAAGTCAAATAAGGAAGGAGTTTTGTTTTATAAGTACTATGCTTGTGTATTTGGAAAAAATATTGTATAAAAGAAAAAGGAGCATTACTCACGCAACAGATGATGAGAAGGGATTTAATGTATTATGCAGCGAGGAAACGTATTAGTGATCGGAAATTCCGGTGTAGGGAAATCAACGTTGATCAATGCTGTTCTGGGAGCGGACAAGGCGTTGACCGGATATGGAACAAAAGGAACTACCGATAAATTGGAGATATACGAAAGTGATAAAATTCCTTTCAGGGTGATTGATACGATTGGTTTTGAACCCACTTTGATCAAAGAGCAGATGGCGGTCAATGCGGTAAAAAAATGGTCGAAAGACTCCGCCAAAGCAGGCAGGGAAGATAACCAGATCAACGTGATCTGGTTTTGCGTTGACGGGACCTCAAGAAAATTATTTCCTAAAGCGATCCAGAGCCTTTCGAGAGCGACATCGATGTGGAAGACAGTGCCGATCGTTGTTGTCATCACAAAATCGTATTCTCTGCCGGAGAGAAAAGAAAATATTGAGATGGTGCAGAATGCGTTTGCTACGCAGAAAAAGTACACAAAAAATCTGAAAAAGATCATTCCTGTTGTCGCAGCTACATATGAGATCAATGAAACTGCTTTTGCTGCACCGGACGGTATTACGGAGCTTATTGATGCGACTAATGAATTAATGCCGGAGGGCATACGCGCAGGAAGTAATGACATTGCCTTATTCAAATTAAACAGGAAACGTCAGTTGGCGCACGGTCTTGTTGGAACGGCAGCAGCATCGGGAGCTGTTGTGGGAGCCGTTCCGTTGTCTATTGCGGATGCACTCATACTTTCTCCCCTAGAAATGGCAGAGGTAAATGCGATTGCCAAAATATACGGGATACAGAATAACGAAAGCTCAAAAAAGCTTTTTAATTCCATCATAGAAGTAGGTACCGTAAGCATGGCGGCAAAAGGTGTTATCGCGGCATTAAAAAATATACCCGGCATCAACCTCGGCGCAAGTGTGATTAATGCAGTGATCGCAGCAAGCATTATTACTGCATTGGGTGAAGGGACAATATATGTATTTGAACAAATATATTTGGGAAATAAAACCGTGGATGACATAGACTGGGTAACAAAAATTTTAGAGTCAAAATTGTCTCTGGAATTGATTAAAAAAGTCAAAAATGTGTTATCGGATACCAACGGTAATATTAACATAAAAGAGGTTATAAAAAAGATACTGAAATAATGGAGGGGACAGAATCCATAAATATAGCGTTAAATGTTTCAAGCTGATCATATACGATTCCGTGACCGCTGTCAGGTAAAGTGATAAGCTTTGAACCGCTGATACACTTGTGCTGTATTTCGGCAAGCTCCTTCGAAACGATCACATCTTTATCACCGTGAATAATGTATGTGGGAACATGAACACAACAGAAATCTTTTCGCCCGTCCTCATCACGCAGAGCAACAGCGGACTTTATTGTTCCGATTCCCGACGCAGACAAAGCGATGTCTCTAAACCAGTCGATAACTGCATCCGAATGAGGGCAGGCAAAAAGCTGTCTGCTAAAGTTCTGGCAGAGCTCGGGTCTGTCGGTCTTTGCNAGGTTTATCAGGTCATTGACTTCCTGNACAGGTTTTCCGTACGGAAAATCGGGACGCTGCGCGAAACATGGAGCGGCGGCAGAAAGNAGGATCAGCCTGCATACGCCGAANCCGTTGTAACNATTCATATATCTNAAGGCAATTGCGCCTCCCATCGAAAANCCGACCANGACNAANNTTTTAAGGCAGAGACGTCTGACTACCTGAAATATATCGGCAGACATCTGATCGTAAGTATATCCGCACACNGGCGTATCTGANTTNCCAAATCCTCTCAAATCTACCGCAACGACACGGTATCCNCNGTCAGTGAGCAGATTNATCTGGTATTCAAAGATTTGATGGGACAGNGGCCATCCGTGAATGAGGAAAACCGTCTGTTTTCCCTGCGGGTTGTAGTCGTAAACAGCAATTTTAGTTCCGTCGGTTGACTGGATGTAATACATAAATATCTCCGTAACCGGTTTTNAATAATATATGCNGTTAGGAAAATTTTGACACTGCGGCAGAACCCNTACAAAACAACGATCTCGCGNGTGTACTCACTCCGTGGNANCNTTTTTTGGTGTGCGATCANCTGNTCATACAGTTCTGCAGCCATAATNTCCTGGNGCAGCAGTAAAAGNGCCTCTTGATCNAATAGGTCCCCCGCATCCGCAAGNTTGGAAATGATCGGAATATCCGCACGGCGTTTGAGTTCGGAAAGCAGTGCGGAAGAAGATTTCCGAAATCCGAGNAGTCTNAGATANGGGATATAGTCAAGNTCCTTTCCCCTTGCAGCATCTTCGCNNGTCAGACCGAGCAGAATGTGAAGCAGAATGCGNCTCATTCTGCTGTAGGTGATATCNCGGCTTTTATTTAGTTCACAGAATTGAGAGAACGACAAAAAGCTGCAGCGGTTTTTCAGCAGCCGGTTNGAAATGTCCCGGTTCACGTCCAGGAAGNGCTCCAGACCGNACGGAGCCTCCAGAAGCAGCCGATAGCTTAANANTGNAGANAAATCGTCGGTATCAAGCAGAGGATAGCTGCGGCAGTAATCCTCCAGAACAGAGAANGCTTCNGCNGGCATTGCACGGTTCAGNTCACAGANGTGATCCGACANTATATCNGTCAAAAGCAGATTACGNATNGCAGTCGCGGAGNCACAGGCTCTGTCTGAGNCAGAGCCTGTGACAGAGCNAGANAGCNCGGCATCATGATAACCGGCGCCNTCCCGCTTCAGCAGCAGGGGAACCATGTGCGATTTTCTGCGCTTTAGTGCTTTNAAATATTCAATGGCAAGAATGTTATTCGGNTGTTCCAGAATNNGGGNAANGTCNTCCTGNGNAAGNGAGCAAACCTCTGTCTNNGNCAGTGCCGCAAGNCGCGCCTGCGGGAAGGTGAGNCCNTGCTTTAAAGAGTCGATGAGCGCACTTCGATANGCCTGNGGCTCATNNGCCAGAACATCCGCGACCGCAGAAAGGGCAGGCAGACANTCTGTCTCTGCNCCAAAGCAGATCCCGTCNACGCAGCCCATGCGGTCGAACAAGGTAACTCCNGCCATGGCAAAGCTTTCTGCAGAGGACACNGCCCATAGAACCGGCAGNTCGACGACGAGGTCGGCGCCGCAGGAGAGAGCCATCCGTGTCCGGGCATATTTGTCCAGAATNGCGGGTGCGCCGCGCTGNACGAAATCNCCGCTCATGGCAATCACAATGTAGTCCGCNTTNGTCAGCTCGCGGATTTTCTGNATCTGATATGCGTGTCCGTTGTGAAACGGATTATATTCTGCAATAATTCCGATNGTTTTCATAATTGCCTTTCTGTGGTATACTGTTTGTGATGTGCAGTCCGAAACAGACTGTAACCGGATTTTAACATATTTCATAGAAGAAAGGTATGGTTATTTATGAAAAAAATGAGAGAGTGGAATGCATCCTCTGTGATTTTAGGCATAGTGGGGGCGGGAATGATNTTGGGAGCGTTGATCCTGCTGGTGCCTGTACTCTTAGACTATAAGGGCTCCGAGGATACATATGACGATTTAAAAGAGAATTATGTAGTGNTNGGANNGGTGGAGGTGTTGACCGANGAGGAAAATCCGAACTGGTGGTATGAGGATGTGGATATCGATCTNGCCGGACTTAAGANGGANAATTCCGAAATTGTAGGATGGATNCTTTTTGACAATATTGAGGTTTTGAGCTATCCAATCCTGTATTCGGGGGANGANGAGAAATACTTAAGAGCGGATATCTANGGCAATNCGACAACGGCGGGCTGNATTTTTATGGAAGGGGCATGCACGCCGGATTTTGAAGACTGNCACACAATTCTCTACGGACACAACATGAGAAATTTGAGCATGTTNGGCAGCCTGAAAAAATTCAAGACAGAGGATTTCTANGAGGATCACCAGTATTTTACGNTNTATACCGANGATATGGCATACCGNTATCAGGTGTTTGCCTACTGCGANGTGCCGGAGACNGATTCCGTTTATACCGTCGGCTTTGCGCCGGATGATATATTTCAGAAATTTATTGACACAATGATACGNCGNTCCTATCAGGATACGGAAGTTNNCGTGTCAAAGGATGACAAGGTGATGACNCTCTCCACCTGTTCGACGGAGGGATATCGCTTCGTTGTGCATGGGGTCCGGGTGGACGAGCATACCTATANNACCACAAACTAAANAAATCCATTGCCATATGTTTACNTTTGAANTANCCTATANATGTAATGNGNAAATNATCNCGTTAACATTTCAANATAGGAGAGAAGACAGNCTATGGCAACAGAANCACAAAAGAAGAGAATTNCGCTGCCGGAATCCAAAATACAGGTTCCGGCAGCGCCTAAGAACNGTATCAGCAGGAAGGAGCTGATCGACCGGATNGAAAAAGGAAAAGAAAGGACGGTCGTNTTTTGGGCGGAGGCNGGCTTTGGAAAGACGACGGTCATGGCAGAGCTGGCGAGAAAACATGACGGAGAATGCGGCTGGTACCGCTTAGACGNGCGGGACAATGATCCGAAATATTTCCTTTACGGAATNGGTTCTGCGATGNCCGCNTTTTTTNNGNGCATTCAGACGGANGTATTTTATCTGTGTCTGGATGAGTTTCAGGTGATCTCCAATGAGCGTATCTGCANACTGATCAAAGNGCTGATGGAATACGGGAGAGGAAAGNTCAGACTGCTTATTGCGGTAAAGGGAGATTTTCCNNCATTTCTTGCTTCCGANCTGATGGAAGAGAAAGTGCTTATCATAGGACCNAAACAGCTTCGGTTCGGAGTAAANGAAACAGGACAGCTTTTAAAAANGATGACGGGAATCAGACTTCAGGANCAGNTGGTGGAAGATGTGCAGCAATATATGGGGGGATGGANCGCCGGGATCATTTTCGCAGGCAGGGAGATCAGAAATGCGCAGNCNGAAANCNTCGGACNGGTTCAATTCGATAAATCATNTCTATTTGGCTATATTTTTCATGAGATTTTTCACAGATTACCCAATGAAATACAGATATTTNTGGCGGAGAGTTCNGTTTTTGAGGAAATGGATGCCGCTCTCTGTGATTATGCACTGGAGCGGAGNGATTCGGAGCATATGCTTGATTNGATTGTGCGAAAAAAGCTTTTTGCATCCAGACAGAAAGAAAANCGGAATCTGTACTGCTATGACTCTTTTTTTTCGGATTTTTTGCGGAGTANGGGNGATGCNGACAGAGAGGANGAGATACTTTGCAGGGCGGCNGAGTATTACGCCCGATGTAAAGANTGGGCGNTGTCGGTTTCCTTCGGAATGAGATGCNGTCANAGCGGGAGAAAAAAGCTGCCGGAAACCACNNTGTTTTATATGTACCGATTCTGTAGGGAGCAGGGAGAGGAAGAGGAGGGGGCGGTTCTGCTTGCCGCTGCGATTGAGANGGCGGCAGAAAACAGAAATTACGGGGCGTATGCAGAGTATGTATGTGCATATGCAGCGGATGAGAGGGAGCGGAGCGGTCTTACTCGGGCAAGAGAGCTTCTTGCGGAGGCCCAAAAGAGGCTCGCNTNGGAAANGGAAGATACTCCGNCNNGATTNCAGGTCNGATGTCTCGGGATGTTTGANGTGACAGGANCGCTCGGAAAAGCGGTATGGAGAACAAGAAAGACAGGAGANTTGTTTGCCTGTCTTTTTTTTGAAGAGGGAAGAGGGGTGAAAAAGGANATCCTGATGGAGCGGCTGTGGCCGGAAATGTGCAGTGAGAGGGCGTCCGTGTTATTTCATACGACGGCCTCCTACTTGAGAAGGGCTTTGGCACAGGCGGGAGCAACAGATATCCTGCATGTGGACAATCAGACCTATGCAGTGGATATTTCCCGTATTNAATCGGACTATGGAANACTTATGGANTGGAACGGATATGCNAGAAAGGGTCTCCTGCCGGAGGGCAGGGATGTGCTGGAAGTGGCGGAGCTTTACCGCGATTGTTATATGTGCGGGGAGGATTATGCGTGGCTTGGAGGCCAACGGGAATATGTGGAACAGGTTTTTNTGCAGACAGTCGAGCTGCTTGCCGGAATACTGATGGACGCAGGGGAATACACAAATGCGGCGCTGCTTTTGGAAAAGGGAATCCAGGTGGACGGTTATGCGTTTTCCCTTTTACAGCTTTTGGCGGAATGTCTGATCCTGACAGGAGATGTCAGGCGTGCAAAGCATCAGTACTCCGAAATGAAAAGAGTTTTTCGCGAGGAGCTTGCCGAGGAGCTTGAACTGGAATGGAAGGATATTGTCAAAAAAGCAGAGGACAGGAGAAAACTACCTTGTTAAGAATTTGTTAAGCACCGTCTGATAGAATCACGTCGAATCATGACAGAAAAGCACAAATAGCAGTTGCGGAGGGGACGTATGGCAGAATATTTATCACCAGGTGTTTATGTGGAGGAATTTGAATCCGGCGGGAAGCCAATGGAGGGAGTGGGAACCAGCACAGCGGGATTTATCGGACTTGCGGAACGCGGAGCAATGGAAGGGATACCGCAGCTGGTAACAAATTTTGCAGATTTTAAACGAAAATATGGCAGCTATCTCTCGGAGAACGAATTTGGACAGTACCGTTTTCTGGCATATGCCGTAGAACACTTTTTTATCAACGGAGGTACACGCGCCTTTATCGCGAGGGTGGCGCCGAACGATGCAAAGTGTGCGCAGGGAAGCGTGCCGCCCGAAGCGCCTGTGTTAAATATCACGGCAAAAAATCCGGGCGTATGGGGAAATAACATCAATATTGTGATTACGCCGTCCAGTAAGGCAAAGACACAGATCCTTGAGATGCTCGAGACGGCGCAGGGCAAGCGCTACCATGTAAAAAATGCGGTCGGTTTTGCAGCGGGAGATATCGTGAGGTATTCCGACAAAGAAACTGTCAGTTATAACCGGGTCGTAAAATGTCAGGACAATATCATCACGTTTGAAAATGAATACGATGAGAGCGTGGTCGATAAAGACCTGCTTCCTGCCAGAATTATCGAGACCTGTGAGTTTAGCATGGAGATCAGAGTGGACGATCAGGTGGAGCTGTATGAGAATGTATCCTTTAATATCGAATCGGCGTGTTATATCGAGAAGAAGCTTGCAAAATCAGAAATGATACAGGTCACATGCACAGCTTCGGAATCAGATCAGATTATGTCGCCGTTTTTGATGCTGGCAGGGGAGGATGCCGAAAAAGCAGTGATCTCTGTGAACTTAAGCGACGGGACCAACGGAAATGTCGCTTCGATCAGTGCCGCAGACTTTATCGGTGAGGACAACGGAGCGGGAAAGAGAAGCGGAATCCAGGCATTTTTGGACAATGACAATGTGTCGATCATTGCGGTGCCGGGGATTACGGACCCGAATGTGCAGCTGATGCTTGTGGCACACTGCGAGAATACCGCAAGCAGATTTGCAGTGCTTGATATTCCGCGGGATGCAAAGAAGATAGATGACGTAAATGCGCACAGAGATATTTTTGACACCAACTATGCAGCGCTGTATCACCCGTGGCTTACCGTATTTGACCCCCTTGATAAGAGAAATATCGCAATTCCCCCGTCCGGATCGATGCTGGGGATCTATGCGAGAAGTGACAACACAAGAGGAGTGCACAAGGCACCGGCAAATGAGGTAGTCCGTGCCTGCGTGGGACTCGACTGCCAGTTTAACAAAGGGGAGCAGGATATCCTAAATCCAAAAGGGGTCAACCTGATCCGGTCTTTTCCGGGAATGGGAATCCGGGTCTGGGGTGCACGCACGGCGACAAGCAATCCGAGCTGGAAGTATATCAATGTCCGAAGGCTGTTTATTTTCATCGAAGAATCCATCAAGGCAAATACCAACTGGGCGGTGTTTGAGCCGAACGATGAAGTTCTGTGGGTGCGCGTAAAGCGAACGATTGAAGTGTTTTTGACAGGAATGTGGCGTGACGGTTCGCTGGCAGGAACGTCACCGGATGAGGCGTTTTTCGTGAATATCGGACATGAAACCATGAGTCAGGATGATATCGACAACGGACGGCTGATCTGCGTGATCGGTGTAGCTCCGGTAAAACCTGCCGAGTTTGTCATCTTCAGGATTTCACAGAAGACGAGTGATGCACAGTAAGAGAGGAGGAAGATGAGATGGCAACCTATCCATACGGAAGATTCAGATATATGGTTGAGATTGAAGGGATTACGGCGGGAGGATTTTCGGAGGTGACCGGATTTGACGCCTCCATTGACGTCATGGAATATCGGGAGGGAGATATGGTGCAGACGCCGATGAAAATCCCGGGACTAAAGAAATACGGAAATGTCACATTAAAAAAAGGACTTGCCGATTCCAGAGCGCTCTATGACTGGCTGGATGCAGGGATCACCGGCGAGGTGGAGAGGAAAACGATCACCATTACGCTGCTGGATGCGACGGAGACTGCAGTCGCATCGTGGCGTGTGATCAACGCATGGCCGGTCAAATATACCGGACCGGATTTTAATGCCACGTCATCCGAGGTGGCGGTGGAGTCGCTTGAGATCGCTCATGAAGGGATGACAAGGGAGAGCTAGAAATACAGCGCTTTGTGAAAGGAGGAAACAATGGCTTTTCAGACGGAATATTCATTTGTATTGCCGAGAGGATATTTGGACAAAAGCGGCGTGCTGCATAAGGAGGGGACGATGCGCCTTGCGAATGCGGGAGATGAGATACTGCCGCTGAAGGACCCACGCGTGCAGCAGAATCCGGGTTATCTGACGGTGATCCTGCTCGCGAGGGTGATCACCGCGTTAGGCTCGCTTCCGACTGTGGACACGAGAGTGATCGAAAACCTGTACACTATGGATCTCGCATATCTGCAGGATCTGTATCAGAAGATCAACACGATGGATGTGCCNGAATATAAGGCGGNATGTCCGCANTGCGGGCAGGAACTCAAGGTCCCGNTAAATTTTATGGAAGCCGGTCTATAGAGGTATACCCGGCAGATAAGATTTACGAGGAAGCCGCGTTCATNGGATACTATATGCACTGGAGCCATGACGACATCATGGCGATGAGNCACGCGGAACGGATACGCTGGTGCAGAGAAATCTCAAATATCAACAGCCAGCTCAACAACGAACCGAAAAATGAATTTGAAAGGTAAGGAAATGTTATGGCAGATTCTTCGCGCCGCAGCTATGAATCAAATTTTCGTTTTCTTGTGCTTACCGGAGAGGATGGCACAGAGGAAGCGCTGGTGTCAGCCGGAAGTATATGTTTTTCCAAAATATCAGGAATTGAAGTGACGGCGGAACAGGAGGAGATTGCGGAGGGCGGGAAAAACGACGGACCGCATATCCTGCTTGCACCTCACAAAAGACATCAGCCGCTTGTGCTGGAGAGGGGAGTGATTCCAAAAGAAAGCTGGATGAGCCGCCTGAAGCCCGGCATGCAGCTTGGCACATGGCTGCAGGTTATCCTGTTAAATGAANACGGAATGTGGAGNCCACGGCAGTTCTGGATCAACGACGGCATTGTGAGCAAGTGGGAACTCGCNGGACTNGANGCCANAAACGGAGCCATTCTGGTGGAAAGGATGGAGATCATACATGACGGGATCACATATCAGTAAACCGTTATCTTTTGCGGAGCAGATCATAAATAAANACAAACCCTATGGCGGGTATATGCCGGATTCGNCTCTGTTGGTGCTTGTGAAAGAAAACCGGACGCAGGCATCCATTATCAATGCCGCCAGTAATCTGTGGCTCCAACTGAATCTGGGTGTGTCGGCGAACCGGACGGCAAAGCAGTCGATGCAGATCAATCAGAATCTGATCGGGCAGGCAGTCTCAAAACATTTCAGGGAAGAGATGAGTAAAATTTCTGCAAAATACTTTGGCAGGGAATTTCAGGTGTTTCACTCGATCAGCACAATATTTGTCAACAGAGAGCGGCAGCCGGATCAGGCGAGAAAAGCAGAGCGCAAGCTGATTCGGATTCTTGCGGATGACTTTTTCGGAAGAACGGAAATGGTCCAGAACAACCGGTATGTGAAAAGAGATTCGATCGAGGAGCACAACCGCATCTTAAGAAAGCAGATCTATCAGGAGGAAGAACTGCAGAATACGAAGAAACTTGTGGAGCATATCAACGAACGCGTCACCGTACAGGAAAAGGTGATAACGGAGATCAGACAGACGGCAGACCGAGGACCGGAATTAAAGCAGGAGCAGGTCGATGGAATTGCCAGAACGGTGATGAAGAAGATGGAGCAGAAGCTGCATCTGGAAAAATTGAGGCGCGGACTCTGACCGCAGGAAAAAGGGGGGATGACGGATGCCGCAGAAAGCGGTCATTGAGGTTTTGGATGGAGAAGCTGATCCGAAAGAGATTGAAGTTATGTTCAACCCGGAATCCTATCAGATATCCTACGGAGCATCCTACAGCGAGAAAAAAATTGCAGGACTGGACGGACNGATCAGTCAGTACATTGCAGGGGAGAGCATGACGCTCGATATGACACTGTTTTTTGACACATATGTGCCGCCGACGCCGGATGAAGCAGAGAGCGGCACGAGCGTAGCGAAAAAGACTGCACAGCTCTCTAAGCTGGTCTGTATTGACGGAACACTGCATCGGCCGCCAACAGTCAAATTTCACTGGGGATCGCTGCAGTTTAAAGGGATCATTGTCAGTGTAAAGGAAACATATACCATGTTTTTGTCGGACGGCACGCCTGTGCGCGCCAAAGCAGATATTTCTTTCCGTTCCCTGCTGGATGCGGACGAGGCGAAGAGACAGGCTCCGTTCGAATCGCCGGACCGAACCAAAGTGAGAGTGCTTCATGAGAAGGAGCAGCTCTGGAATTATGCATGGCAGGAGTATAACGACCCCGAAAAATGGCGCGTGATCGCGGCGGAGAACGGGATTATGAACCCGCTTGAGATAGAGCCGGGGATGGAGATCAGATTACCTGCACTCTAAGGGGAGGAGAGGTACGGACAGACAATGGGAACAGATTTTCTGACAGCCAAATTTGATCAAAGCAGCCTGAGGAAAAAATACAAAAATTACTTTGCTCCTGTGGCAAAAATACTCGTCGGGGATTCGGACGACGATCTGGTGGGCAAATACAAGGTGCAGATTGACAGCATACAGGTGGCGCTCCACGGGAACGAGGCGTCAAGCGCAACATTTACGGTTGTGAACGTCTATAATATGCAGAATCACTGCTTTGACGCTAAGATCAAAAAGGCGCTCTGCCTGGGTACGGTTGTGAAGATCGAGTTGGGATATGAGTCAGAGCGGGAGGATATTTTTCACGGCTTTATCTATGAGAGCGCCATACAGTTTGGAGACATCCCGTCCATGCAGATCACGGCAATGGATGTAAGAAGGCTTATGCTTGACAATGATCGTGAAAATTACGCGTGGGAACAGACAAAGCATTCGCAGATTTTTGACAAGATCATGGAAGATTACGGAAAGCTGAAGCTGAGCGTTTCAAGCGACACCACAGCGGCAGAACTCTCGAAGCCAATGGTGCAGAGGGGGAATGACCTTGCAATGGTAAAACGGCTGTGTAAAGCGTCAGACAGGAGGTTTTTGGTCTGCGGCGGCAATGCATATTTTTCGAAGCAGGACAGTGACGATCCGATCACGACACTTAGCTGGGGAAGGGAGCTGCTCTCTTTTTCACCGACGCCATGCTATGTAGACACCGTAATTGAAGTACGCGGAAATCTCAGGGGAAGCGATGAGATGCAGGTGGAGAAGAGAACCGTGAAATCAGATAAGGCTATGAAGAGCGCTCGGCAGACGAGCAGTTCAAAAATCGTCACACTGACTGATATTGACTCAGTGGAAGAATTGAAGGCAAGGGCAGACAGGGAAGAAAAAATATTAAAGGAAAAGGCGCGCTCCGGAAACGGTTCTTGTATCGGAATGCCGGTGCTGATGCCGGGACGCTATGTGAAGATAGAGGGTCTTGACACGGACGTTGACGGCACCTACTATCTTTCGTCCGTGACGCATTCTTTCGGGAGCGACGGATTTAACAGCGAATTTACACTGGGCGAAAAACAGACAGGAATTTACGGAGAATTTATGGATCACGAGGATGAGAAATCCGGGCGGATGTCGGGAATTGTACTTGGAAATGTGGTCGAAAACTGGGACAGCGAACATCCGGGTATGGTAAAGGTAGAAGTTGTTCTCGGGGAAGAGACACAGAATAATCTTGGCTGGGTTTCAGTGGCAGCGCCATATGCCGGCAATGAGTTCGGAACCTACATACTTCCCGAAATCGGCTCAAAGGTGCTGGTCGCCTTTTGTATGGGGCGAATGGAAAGTCCATACGTGATCGGCAGCATCTGGAATCAGACAAATGCGCTTCCGGCAGAGACGGCAAACGAAAACAACACGGTAAAAACGGTGATCACCAAGGGAGGAAATCGGATCACCGTTTCGGATGAAGAGGGAAAAGAACGGATCTGTGTTCGGACGAAGGGGGAACTCGCAATCGAGCTGGACGATGAAAATCAAAAGATTTCCGCGGGTGACAAAGACGGAAATAACGTGTGGACGGTAGATGCGAAAGAGGGAAAGATGGCATTGACAGCCAAAAAGGAGATCTCGTTTACGGTGAATGGAAAGCAAATGCTGCTGCTGGACGGGAACAGTGGCAAAGCAGAGCTGAAAGCGGACAGCATCAAAGCGGAGGCAGGGCAAAAGCTGCAGCTCAAAGGACAGAATACCTCTCTGGAAGGGAGCAGCACCAAGATCAGCGGACAGAGCATCAAAGCGGAAGCACAGACTTCTTTGGAGCTGAAAGGAACGGCGGCGCTTAAGGCAGAGAGCAGCGGCATGATGGAGTTAAAAGGGTCCATGATGAAACTGAATTAGTGAAGAAATGGTAACTGTGAGGGTGCTGAACAGTTACCAGAGATGAGGGAATTATGAGAGAGAGCGGCGCAGCATCGGGTTTTCTTGGATGTGGGTGGAAATTTCCGCCCACGGTAGACCCGGTCACAGGGAGAATCGAGCTTTCCTCCTGTGAGGAGGATATTGCGGAAGCAGTCAAAATCATTCTTTTTACCGGAAAAGGGGAGAGGGCGATGAATCCTGACTTCGGATGCGGGATTCGCAAATATGCCTTTTCAGATATGAGCGCGATCGACCTTCGGAGCATGGAGCAGGAAATTTTAGATGCGCTCATCCGGTTTGAACCGAGGATCACAAAACCGAAGGTTGAGGTGGCCAGGGAAGAGAGGCGGGACGGGGTGCTTGAGATCAGGGTAAGTTATGTGGTGCGCACGACGAACAATCCGTATAATCTGGTATTTCCGTACTATCTTAATGAGGGGAATTGACAATGGATCAATGGACAAAAGAAGAATTGACAGACCGGATCGCGCAGCTGGCAAAGACATATGTGCCGGAATGGAAATTTGATCCCGCACACCCGGATGCCGGCGCAGCGCTTGCGATGATCTTTGCAGAAATGTTCTACGAAAATATCATACGGTGCCGCCGAATGCCGGAAAAGCTCAAGAGAAGCTTTTTTGGACAGATTGGTCTCGCGGCGCATCCTCCCGCCGTAGCGGAAGGATATGTGACATTCGGGCTTTCCAGTCACGAATTTGGCGGGGCAATGCTGCCGGAGAGGACCGTTGTCATCGGAGCAGATCAGGAAACCGGAGAAGACGTGATCTACGAGACGGCAGAAGCACTCTACGTCACACCCGCCAGACTTACGCAGGTGATCTATACGGACGGCAAAGAGGATTGCATCGAATACAAAGATTTCGAACAGCCTTTTCTTCCCTTGGCATTGGAGGGGCAAAACCTGCAGGAGCATACGTTTTATCTCTGTCAAAATGAAGTTATGCAAGTGACGGGAAAAGCAGAGATTGGACTGAAGTTAGTGGCGTCGGATGAGGAGATGGCATGGCTGGCGGATGAGAGGAAACTGTCTGTCGCGTATGCAGCCGGTGAAGGTTTTGAGGAGTTTAAGAGAAGGAAAATGAAAGACGGGTATTTGATCCTCGAAAAGGCGCAGACGCAGCCGGAGCCGGAACCGGCAGAGCTTTATGGAAAAAGCGGTTTCTGGATACGCTGCCGCTGCATCGGACCGTGGGAGAGAGAACCGTTTTGGATCAAAGATGTCCAAATGACTGCAAAAAGGGACAATATCAAGCCTGACCTGATACAGACCGATCTGGGGGAGCAGCCGGAGGAACACATTCACCCCTTCGGTGAAAATCCGATGCTCTTTCGCGAATGCTATTTTGCCTCGGAAGAGACACTTGGAAAAACAGGGGCAAGAGTTCGGATGATGTTCCGGCTTTGGTATGAGCGCATACCGTTCGACAACAGTGTCCATATCGAGCGGCAATGGAAAATGCTGATGAAGCGTGCCGATTTTGTTCCGGACCCGGAATATGATATCACCGTGGAACAGGTTGCATGGGAATATTTTAACGGAGCCGGCTGGAGCCGGTTGTCTTTGGATGCGGAAGCGGCTTCTATGTTTAACGGAAGGCACGAAGCTTCGGGGGAGAAGATGTCAATTGAATTTGAATGCCCGAAGGATGCCGCACTTTTGGAGTGGCAGTGCAAACCGACCAGGTATATCAGAGTGAGGGTACTTCGGATGGAAAATCTTTATAAGCTGAAAGGGCATTATATCACGCCGGTGATATCCGATGTGCGGTTTTGTTATTTCTATCAGGGAGAGGGGCGGCGTCCAGATTTTGCAACGGCACAAAACGGACTGGAGCATACCGTATTTCCCGTGAGTCAACTTGGCAAGGGGGAGGCGTGCTGGAATGTTTTTTATGGGCTGTTAAGTCAGAGGCGCAGTCTCTATCTGGGATTTGACAGACCGCTTTCGGAGGGACCCGTCAAGCTCTACTGTGCGATCGGGGAAAACACAGGGGAGAGATTGCCGCAGCTTTCCTTTGAATATTGCGGGAAAAACGGATTTTTGCCACTGCAGGTTCTGGACGGGACCGGATCGTTGCAAAAGAGCGGGTGTCTGACAATTTTTGGAAAGNCGGATTTTGAACTGCATACCGTGTGTGGAAAGAANGCTTANTGGGTNCGGGTTACCGATGAGACGGATGNATANCGGGCGNGNNAGAAAGAGACAGANCTCCCCCGNAATTACGGGAATGTATTTAAATACGGTAAAGGTGNTGGCGAGGGAGAGCAGACCGCGGGAATTTTTTGAAATTGAGGCNGGAGAGCAAAATAAGGTCTGCCGTCTTTTGAAGGGCAATATCTGTGAGCTGTCGGTCTGGGTCAACGAACTGCTNNCGCTTTCACCTTCGGAGAGGGAAGCGCTTCAAAAAGCAGGAANACTGAGGGAGGAGCGNGACGAAGNAGGACTTTTGANCGGTATCTGGGTNAGATGGGANGAGACAGGAAGNTTTGACCGATCNGGGCAGGGGGACCGGCATTATCTGCTTGACCGCAGCAGCGGAACCGTAACATTTTCGGANGGNAAAAAAGGTGCGATCCCNTCATCCGGGAAAGGGGAGACNATCTGCATTGTGTATNGNTGCGGGGGCGGCGCTGCGGGAAATCAGCCGGTGGGAGGGATCANCAGGCTTGGCAGTTCGCNGGGNTATGTCAGCNNNGTTACAAATTACATGCCGGTCTGCGGAGGATATGACAGAGAGACCGTTTCAGGAGCGATGCGGCGTGCCGGGAAGGCAATGCGTCACATGGGAAGAGCCGTGACCGCCAGTGATTTTGAGGCGNTTGCACAGGAAGCCTCCCGGCTTGTACAGAAAGTCAAATGCTATCCGGGATATAATCCGAGAGGGGAATATGATCCGGGGAGCGTCACGCTTGTTGTACTTTGGCGTGGATTTGAAAACGGCGGGATGCTTTCCCACAAGATCAGGGAAGACATAAAAAATTATATTTCCTGCCATATGGCGGCAATGGGACATCTCTATGTGACAGAACCGCAATTTGTGGAGGTGAACTGTTATGCCAAAATTGTGATTGCGGACCCGGCGCATGTGCTAAAGGTGCAGAGAAAGGCAAGGCAGCAGCTGGAGCGTTTTATGCATCCAATCACCGGAAACTATCACGGGAAGGGGTGGGAGATCGGAACGGTTCCGAATGAGACNCAGCTGACAAATGCNCTGAAGGAACTNGGCGAAATTTCCTATATCCGGGAAGTCAGAATGACCGTGGGACAAAAAGNGACGCGGTTTGCGGTAGCGCAAAGCGGCAGNCATANCGTNGAGGTGGAAGTGGAGTAAAGAATGGNAGGTGNTGCAGGATGATTCCACAGATTGTACTTGATGACAGAANTTTTTCGGACATCGTGGAGAATGCGAAAAAAAAGATATCGGTGCTTATTCCCGAGTGGACGGATTACAATACGCANGATCCGGGGATNACGCTGATAGAGCTGCTGGCATGGCTTGTGGAGATGCAGCANTTTCATCTGGATCAGATGGGAGAANGGCAGATNCGAAAAAATCTAAAGCTTTTGGGGATNGAACCTGACCCTGTGCGCCCGGCAGAGGGCGAGCTTNGNCTNNGCNGTCTTCATAAGCATNTCTGTCTTCCAAAGGGGAGNAGGTTTTATGCCNNAGATGTCTGNTTTGAGATGAANGATACAAGGTATCTGGATGCGGCGGAAGCAAAAAANCTGTTTTGCGAGGAGCAAAAAGCGGATGGCAGCAGGATAAAAAATGAGACTCCGGCAAACGGAAAGAGACTGATGTTTCCGGCGTTCGGGGATGCACCGATGAAGGGAAATGTATTGGGAATCGGGTTTGACNGTTCTCTCACGCCGGGGGTGAAGCAGAAGCTGTGTCTGCATTTTTTCTGCGATGCGCCCGTCAGACGCAATCCGATGGAACAGGAAGNCCAATTCGTGCCGCTTGCAGAGTATTCGGTATGGTACAGAACGAAGAGCGGTGAGAGAAGGGCGGAGCTTTTAGAAGATACCACACATCAGATGATAGAGGACGGGTTTGTAACATTTGTCATAAAAGAGCAGATGGAGGCAGGGGAGGAAGGACTTTACTGGCTGTATTTTAAGCTTGAGAGAAGTGAATACGACCTGCCGCCGGTGATAGATGACATCAGCCTTTTATGTGTAGAAGTCAGGCAGACAAAGACGCTCGCGGNGAAATATGAGGGTGTCTTAAAAAGAGGGGAGTCGATCCATGTCTGTTGCGCCCTTGCAGAGAGCGGGACGGCAGAGCTTTATGTGAGAGAAAAATCAGGATACCGGAAATATGAGGGNAGTATTCGGAAAACAANGGAAAAATACGGATGGGATTTTTGGTTTCCGGAGTANTTGAACGAGCAGCCGACACAATGCTGCNTGGTCNTATACGAATCTGAATACAGGGACAGAATGTTTGTCGGANCAGGAAANGGNNTGCCNTCACAGGAATATCCGGTGAGGATTGAGAATCTGTGCCGGACGGGNCTNTCCGTTCTGGCGGAGACGGCAGACGGAAGCGGATTTTATGAGTTCTGGGAGGAGTGCAGCGATTTTGACGCTTTTGGTCCGACAGACAGGAAGTTTCATTTTAGCGAGGAGGAGGGGATTCTGTTCTTTGGTGACTGTGACCACGGAGCTGCGCCGGAGGGACGTATTATATTAGTATCAGCGCATACCAGTCTCGGTGCGGCAGGAAATGTAAAAGCGGGGAGCATCTGCCGTTCGGAATGCAAAAATCTTGCCGTCAGTAACGACAGGCAGGCGACCGGGGGAGCGGACAGTGAAAGCCTAGACCGATGTCGGGAACGCTTATTTATGCGTCAGGACGAAAGATACCGGGCGGTGACCTGTGCGGATTTTGACAGGCTGGTGAAACAGACGCCCGGCCTGATGATAGAAAACGTCAAGACTTTTTCGACGTCGGAATTTGCAGGGGGAAACAGGGCAGAGGAGCATGTGGTTTCTGTCGTGGTAAAACCCTATTCGAAGATGCCAAATCCGATGCCGGGCGAGGCTTACCGAAAAAACATCCTGCACATGCTTGAATCGCGAAGGATGATAGGGACAGAGGTGAGAATCATTCCGCCCGAGTACATCGCAGTAGATATTTTTGTGGAGATCGTGGCGGATATCCATAACGACGAGGCAGAAGAACACATCAAACATGTCATGACAGCATATTTTGACGGGATCAGGGCAGAATTCGGAGCGTGTATTGCACACAGTGCTATCTATGGGAGAATAGATATTTTGAGCTTTGTGACGGAAATCCGGTCTCTCGGAATTGACGCGCAGGGAAAGAACGTCAGACGCAGCCGAAGTGGAGACATCATTCTGCCTGCGAACGGACTTGCATATTTAAGAGAGTGCACTGTCTGCTGACGAGGCACAAAGAACAGGAAAAGCAGTCATGAAAAAGACAATTGGAAGGCAGAGAAAATATTTCATTATAAATACGGAAGAGGATTTTAGAAGAGGCTGCGGAGCAGGGATCAGAATCGGGAAAAACGGGCTCATGCCGTGCAGGGAAGGGACTGCGGGGGTGTATTACACGAGAATATTCGACAGTGGAGAGTTCGGCACGGAGTGGCACCGTCTGACGCTTTTCGGGGAATTGGAGTACGGGACAGGATGGACGGTCACAGTCTATGCCGCCGACAGTCTTGGACTGAAAGGAAAGGAAGAAACGGCAGAGGAATTTCGTCAGGCGTTTTTTGACGGACACTGCGATTCCCTGCTCTTCGGGGTAAGAGGAAGATATCTCTGGCTGAAGATAGAATTTTATGCCAAGGGGACAGGGATGCCTTGTATTTCCCGAATCAGGATTGATTACCCGAAGCATACATGGCTGTCCTATCTTCCTGAAATTTATGAGGAGGATCCAAAAAGCGCTTCCTTTTTGGAACGGTATCTGGGCATCTTTCAGTCGCTGTACGAGGATATGACAGAATGGATCGAAAAGATTCCGGGGATGCTCGAGCCGTCCGTCAGCGAGGAGCACATGCTCTGTGAGCTGGCAGACTGGCTCGGGATAGAGGGAAAAGAGCTGTGGGACCGCAGACAGCTTTTATATCTTGTCAGGCACGCCAGAACGATGAATGCCAGACGTGGGACCGTGGCAGGACTGCGGGAATTGGTGAGGCTGTATACCGGAAGCACCCCCTATATCGTAGAATATCATCAGATCAGGCGGTATTTTGACGGTGATAAGAGAGAGCGGCTTCTTAGAGCGCTCTATGTCGCACACTGCCGTGAGTTTGCCGTTATCTTAAACTGGGAAAACGGTGGAGACGGCAGGCGGATCATGGGGCTCAAACAGGTCATAGATATGGCAAAACCCGCGCATATGGAGAGCCGGATCGTGGTGCTGGAGCCGTATGTTTTTCTGGATCAGCACTCATACATAGGAATTAACAGCATACTGGGGCAGTACAGGCCGCTTCAGTTAGACGGACTTTGTACGGTGCCGTTTTCTGTGATCGCATCGGAGAAAGGCGGGCAGACAACATGAAGAATCTAAAATTTTTTCCCTGTGAGAGAAATAAGTATTTTTACGGAAAGCTGCTGAGTGTGGACGATTTTGAATCTGAGCAGAGATACATGAACAATAAGCGCAGGCTGATCAACCGTTTTATGCACGGATGCGGGGTGGTATGCGGACTTGGCATTGTGCCGGTCGATGAGGATACAATCTCTCTGGAGGCAGGGTTTGCTCTCGATTTTGCGGGAAGAGAGATCATAGTGGAAAAGCCGGTCTTAAAAAAACTCTCCGGCATCGAAGGATTTTCCGAGCAGGTGCAGGATGCCGGGGCAGGCAGTTACCAGTATCTCTGTATTGAATATGCGGAATCCGAGCGGGAACCGGTCTATGGCATGGCGCAGAAAAACGCTTTGGAAGGGACGGAATGTTACAACAAAATCGCAGAGGGATACCGCATTTATCTGACCGGACAGGAGCCGGAGGGTGGCGGTGGAAGCAGCGCATATTATGAGGAGCAGGTGACGCTCTATTGGGGAAACGGAATCCGCATCAGTCAGGTGTTTCCAAGATATGCGAGGAGCGGAAAGGAGTTTGATGTCCACATTATTGTGCAAAATATGGGGCAAAAGTTGCCGATTTCCTTTGGATACGAGCTGACGTTCGACTACATTTCAAAGGACAAAAAAAGATGGATGAAGATCGTCTTTGACGAGAGAGAGCAGGCAAAGTCCAGATGCTATGAGATTTCGGTCACGCTGCGCGCCCAGAATGTGAAGAGTGTAAAAGGAAAGGCGGTGCTAAAGGAGGGAAGCTTCTGGCTTAAGGTCGGGGATTATCTGATGGAAGGCGAAAAGGCGTCTGTTGAGAGCACAGTGGAAATTACGGAAGAAGAAATTGAAAAAGTGATGGACCGGAAATATTTTGAAAATGCCATGCAGGAGGTGATAGGCGGCACATACCATCAGAGTATTTATCTCGCCAAGATCGATCTGATCCGTGCAGGAAATACGGTAGTGATAGACGACGTGGAACCGATGCCGTTTGGCCAGTATATCTGCAGTGACGTGCTCTCAGCTATTCATGAGAGGGTGGCGGAGCAGGAGCAGAGATATCTGCAGCGGTGTATCCGTAAAATGCAGCGGATACAGGAGGAAAAGAGAGAAAGCGGCGGGGAGCTTTCCGATGACGTTCCGAGCATGGAGACGGGCAGTATACGGATCGATCTGGGCATCGGAGGCGTGGCAGGGCAGAAATTTTTTTCGGCGCCCGTCACACACGGGCTTGGATTGGGAAATGTCGCGGTCTATGCGGGAATTGTGTACGGTGAGAAGGACGGACGGGTCTGCTACGGAGCGGGAAATGTCTTTGGGGAAAAAGAACGTCCGGTCTGTGCGGATGTGGCGGTGCGGGTCGATCCGAAGGAAGGCACTTTTATCGTGGGAATACGGCTGACGGAGCCAACGGCAGAGGAACATGTGACGGTCCACTGGACGGCGCTGCGGGACAGAAAAGAGCAGGTCAGAGAAGCGGAGGCAAAAGCACTTTTCATTCAGCCTGATATGGCATATCTTTCGCTGCGCGGGGAGTATTGTTTTGAGGCGTCACTCACCGGGGTAAGCGATCGCCGCATCGAATGGTCCGTGCGTGAGGCGGTGGGAGGAACCGTAGACGAAAACGGAATGTATACGGCGCCGAATATGCCGGGAATTTTTGAGATCACGGCAAAAAGTATATCCTATCCGGAACTGACGGCATCGGCATTTGCAGTGGTGCGCGATCTGCATCAGGATTAGATAAAGGAAGTGACCAGATGATCATACATACAATCGGAGGGACATACCGCGTTGTCCGGACTTTGGCAGGCAGCGCGAAGCTGTTTTCCTATCTGTGTGTCAGGGAAGGGACATCCGCGGAACATAAATTTCTGGTGATGGGATCGAAAGAGAGAGCGCTGTCAGAAAAGATGCTTCTCTGTTTTATGGAATGGAAGGAAGACCGGACTTCATTTGGTCTGGAGGAATGCTTTGCCAGAGAAGGGACCGTCTGGGTTGTGTTTCGGTATTATGAGGGGACGGCGTGGACAAGCCTGACCGGCAGCAGAATGCTTTTGGAGGAGCGAAGAAAGTTAGCACAGGAGCTGATGGAGCAGATGTTTACCAGAAAACTTCCGCAGTATCTGCAGTACGAGGCAAGCGACTTCCGCAATATTGTAGCGGACAAGGGCAGAGGCATCAGGGTCAATTATCTGCTGTTTGCGCCTGAGAAGATTACAGAGGAACTGTTTCCCGAGGTGCAGAGACGGACGGCATCCTGCCTGAGAGAATTGTTTGCAGAGGCGATCAGGGAAGAAAAAGGTGAGGAGCCGGAGAGCTTTATCAAAAGACTGGAAGGTGCGGAATTTTCAGGAGAGGCGGAGTTGTACCGTGCCTACCGCAGAATGGATGAGACATTGCAAAATATGCAGACGAAGGGAACGCCAAAGCAAAAAGGGTATCTGGTGAGCCTGTGGCAGAAGGTGGTCAGCTGCTCGGAGCATATATTTGAATTGCTTTATTGGATGTTGATCGGCGGTCTGCTGGGACTTCTCATCTATGTGTGCATCATGCCGGAGCGCGCGCCGGAGGAGAGGCTGCGTTTTGAGCGCATCGGCACGCTTCCCGTTGCGGTGACAGAAGACACGGAAAGATAGCTTAATAGCATGATGTTGGGGGCAAAAGCCTTGCTTTAAAGTGATTGACGGCAAATTGCACAAAAAGAGTTGTGCGCACAAAAGTCGTTTGCCCAATCTCCTTTTGTACAATTTGCCGATCAACATTTTTCTGCAAGGCTTTTGCCCCCAACATCATAGCATGGTGGAAGATAGGAGGTGTTGTCATGACGTTAGACAGTTCGCAGATGAAAGAGAAAGATTATGCCGCAGTAGGGCAATATATGATCGCAAAAAAGGTTTTATACCTGTCCGGTGTGATCGTTTTGGTCGGCGCCATTCTTTTGGTCCACTGGGGAATCCCTGCGATATGGTCTGGGCTGTTTACCAGAACAATGGAGGTCAATTCACCCGCCATGTACCAGTATACCGGAAAAGTAAAGCTCTTAGCGCCGCAGAACGCACAGGTGATTTTTGAGGGAAGATTGGAAGACGGTCGGATCAACGGCTGGGGAACACTCTATGATTATGGCGGACATCTGCTTTATCAGGGAGAGTTTCTCATGGAAATGTTTTCTGGAAACGGGGAGGCATACTATCCCGGCGGACATCTGCTCTATCAGGGGAGTTTTGAAATGAACCTGTATCAGGGATACGGTCGTCTGTATTATGAAAACGGTACGCTTTGCTATGAAGGCGATTTTTCTGCAGGAAAATACGAGGGGGAGGGAAAGCTCTACAGACCAACCGGAGTACTTTTCTACGCCGGGAGCTTTGTGGGAGGAGAGATGTCAGGACAGGGAGAGCTTTTTGATGAAGAGGGGAATCTAGTCTGTCAGGGAATGTTCGAACACGGAGTTTTTGCCGAGGGAACAGGCACAAGGATTGACGGGGACGGAAATCTTTACTATGCGGGAGATTTGACATCGGGCATTTCAAACGGCTATGGGAAAGAATACGGAGAAGACGGAGATCTGCGGTACGAGGGAGAATTTGCAGATGGACTTTATGAGGGAACCGGAACGCTATACGGAAAAGAGGGACTCTGTTACGAGGGTGGATTTTCGGCAGGCAAATATACGGGGGAGGGAAAACTCTATGAGGATATCAGCGGACTTTTGATCTATGCAGGAGAATTCGCGGACGGACTTTTTGACGGAACCGGAACGCTGTATATGGGAGAGAATGTGATCGTCTATGAGGGCGGTTTTTCGGGAGGAGAAAAGGACGGGGAGGGAAAAGATTTTGATCCGCTGACCGGAAATCTGGTGTACGAGGGAGGCTTTTTTCAGGGGAAAAAATCGGGAGAGGGTAAGTTGTACAATCCGCTCACAAACATTCCAATTTACGAGGGAGGCTTCCGTCTGGATCTCTATGACGGCGAGGGGAAGTTGTACGGTGAAAACGGGGAATTGCTCTACAGCGGAGGTTTCCTTTTGGGACAAAAAAACGGAGAGGGAACGACCTATGACGCCGAAACAGGCATGGTCACCGAGCAGGGCGTGTACCGGAACGGAGTTTTCATAGAGCCGGAGCCTGAGGATGTAGATGAAACGTAATTATTCAGTACAGGTCGAAGCACTGGCTGCTGAGACCGTAAGAACATGATTCAGGGGTGCAAAATCCCATCGTCGTAGACGATTTTTAATGGATTTTGCATCGTAACTGTGAGGGTACTGAACAGTTACGATGAAACAGAGGAGGAAACGGAAAGTTGAAATATACAGGAATTGCAGAGTCGGCAAATATGCTGGCTGAAATTTTGAGGACAGATATGGTACCGGGTGTGGTCAGCGCCCGTGATAAGATCGCGCTGTGCAGTCCGTCAGACAGAGGAGACTGCAGCGTTGGAATCTGGCTCTACGATATTCGGGAATGTGATGAACTGCGGAGCCATTCGATGGTAACACTGGATGCGGTAAGGCAGAAATATCCGTCGTCCTATGTTGACCTGTTTTTTATGATCACCGCCTATGCAGGAGGAGAACCGCCGCATCGGGCAAAGGAGGAACAGTGCATTCTCGGAAAGATCCTTCAGGTGCTCAAAGATCACGCTACGGTGGGGGAGGCGGCATTGCCCTGCTCGATCGTGCTGCAAAATCTGTCCATGGAGGAAAAAATGCGGATATTTAATGTGCCGCAGAGAGGCTATCAGACCTCCCTGTTTTATGAGATGGGACCGATTGAGATCGAATCCGAGAAGGAGCGGCAGATAACGAGAGTTACGGAGCTGCAGTTCGGTGTCAGGGAAAGAAAAGGAGCGAGATGACAGAACAGATAGGGCAAAAGGTTTCGCTTGTGATCCTGCCTGTGGATGCGTTTACACAGCGTGCGATCGTGTGTTCGGAGTTTGAGATTTCGGTGGATGGGTCACAGCACTCCATACGAAAACCGGAAGGATTTTGGGTTTTTACGGATCATTTCCCGGAAGGTGTCACGGTGACTCTGAGGGGACGCCGTTACCGTAAAATGAAAGTTAAAGTCAGGCTTACCGCATTAAAGGCAAAAAATGTTGTTCAAAAAGTCTATGTGCTGCCGGACAGGGATTATCCGTTTCCTGCGGACACTGCATACATGGAGGGGACTTTGCCGGAGCACTCTGTACTGACCGTTGCCGGCAGATACGGTACGGGTATTCGGAAGCTGGAGAAGGACTGTGAAAGCGGACAGGATGTGCTTGCGGTCTATCAGGGAGCGCAGGCAGATCTGACAGACACGGTATATCTGATGAGTGATGTGAGGGAAAACCTGTCTGAATGGGTGGAGCTTGGCAGACAGGAAGACATCGCAGGGGGCAGTTACCGCCTGCGCACGCCGACAGAACATTTTTACCGGCGGACAGGGACAAATCTGATGCCTGCCGTGCGGCATGTGACCGACTGGATGGGGACGTCCTATTTTATTGCCGTTCCGGGAGATGCGCAGAGTGGCACAGTCCCGGTGCGCTGCCGCGTCACGCAGAAGAGCAGAGAGCAGGAATTTGAGATTTCGTTGGAGAAAGGAAAGACTTTGCGGCGGGACTTTTTCTGAACAGGCAAAGATGATTCGGGTGGCAAAATCTCTGCTCTAAAGTGGTTGGCGGCAAATTGCTCAAAAGAATTTGTGCGCACTCCATTGCACCGGACATTCCAATGAGCCTCTTAGAGCAAAAATCGTGTTCAGCAAAGGCTTCCACGATTTTTGAGTCTCATTTCCATGGTGCAAAAGTCGTTTGCCCAA
>JAAUZB010000032.1 GCA_014804775.1 Roseburia sp.
CAGCTTTGCTGAATTTAGGATCTTTCAAGGTTTATTCACTGTTCAGTTATCAAGGTTCCAAATCCAATCAAAGATTGGATTTTCAATCGTAGATTGAATGTGCAATCGAAGATTGAATCCATCTGTTGACTGAGCTTTCTTGTTCTCAGCGACAGCTTATACAGTATATCGCCTTTTTTCTCGCTTGTCAACAACTTTTTTTATTTTTTTATCCACCGCAAAAGATTTTCTTAGGCGGTGGAACTTTATAATAGCATCATTGCTTGTCCATGTCAACACTTATTTTCTCAAGTCGCGCATTTTTTATTTCTGTTACAATTTGCGCTGTAACTGATTTCCTAAATATAAAGAAGGCTGCCCAAATATTTCAAGGCTGCCCTCCAACATATGACCGAATCCAGTCCACACACTTTTCTTATTCATTTCGCAACATCCAGTATCTATAGAACTTACAGCCATATTTCCAAAACAAAACTAAATAAATGCCAATTTCTGCTCCATACATTGCCGTTATGATATGACCCATTGTGCCACCCATGTGCATCCAGATGCTAAGCTGTGGAAGCAGCAAGCAGAAGAAAACCACAACCAAGGGAGTAATTCTCCCCTTAAACACACGTTTCATCATCTCCAACTTAGAATCGTAGTCACAAAATATCTCTTCTTCTCCCTGCATCTCGGCAACCGGTTTTCTAAAATAGCTATATCCGACGTAGTCCTGCAGGTATTCCCATCCACAGTCACGGAACATCTGCACATACTCTGATTTGTGCACGATCCCGTCCCGATTGTAGTCTAACTGATAGATGACATCCTCCGGCACAGCTTTCACAAAGTGATAACAGCCCAGGAAATCCACCTTCGTAAACTTCCATCCGTTTTTATGCTGCTCCCGCAGGTATTCTTCCTCCCGCTTCCATTCGGGCACTGTAAAAACTTTGAATTCTACTTTTCTGTCTTTTCCCATATTGATCCCCGCTTCCGTCATAAATCCGATTCGGTTCTATGACTGGTTTTGCTGTGTTACGATCGGTTTTCCATCTTCCCCAAGCAGCGGAGTAAGACCTCCTGCCGGTCCGCTACAATGAAACATATAATTTACCCCCGTTTCCGTGTCAACCCANATCTCAACCACATTAACTGCTCCCTGCGTATAAACTTTCTTAAAACGNTCCATAAATATTCCTCCTTCTNTGCNGCGAACCGCNGCAATCATACCTGTTANNATCCCGGCNCATCCCCTGAGATNATANTCNNNTTCATGTTAAAATGCNTCCANCACATTCTGGTATAAACGCTTTATTCTTTTTGNTTCCAATTCCAGAACCTGTTTTCCCANNTCNGTGATNACGTATAGNTTCCGTTTGTCCTCCTCTCTCACAAAACGGATCAATCCGTCCTTTTCCATCTTTGACAGACTNCCGTACATAGTACCCGGACTTATCCTGATCTCTCCTCCGGTCAGCGCATCCACCTCTTGAATCACGCTATATCCGTGTGATTCCTTCTGCAGACACATCAAAATATAAAATCCTGTTTCTGTCATCGGAATATATACCTTCCTGATATGCGAATCCAATTGGTCACCTCCCTTTCAGTGCGATATATCGAACTGCGATACTTGTTATATACAGTATAGCACTGCGATATATTTTGTGTCAATATTTTTCACAAGTGCTTTCTTGGGCAATCCACTNTGTAACTGTTCAGAACCCCACCGCATATTTTCGGGGGTTCTGAATAGTTACTTTTGTGCTATACTATGTCGTAGAATATCCGACTATCAGGCTGCCCCGGCAGAAAGGAAAANCGCATGAACAGCAAAATATTAATTATAGAAGATGAAGCTCTGATTCGCAGGGAATTGAAGATACTGTTAGAGAACGCAATGTATGAAGCCGCCGCACTTACGTGCTTTGATCATATTGTGCCACAGATTAAAAATGAAAATCCGGACCTGATTCTTTTAGACATCAATCTTCCGACCTGTTCCGGATTTGATCTCTGCACACAGATCAGAGAGGAAATGAATGTTCCGATCATTTTCCTGACAGGGCGTACGGATTCCATGGACGAACTGACAGGAATTCTAAAGGGCGGTGACGATTATATTACAAAACCGTACCATGCGCCTATTTTGCTGGCACGGATCAGCGCGGTATTAAAAAGGACAAAAAGCAGTCACGGAAAAGATTCTGCGCGGCTTTCCCATAAAGGTGTCATACTGGATACGGCAGGATGCTCCCTTTTCTATATGGACCGTCAGGCAGACCTTACCAAAACAGAAATGAAAATACTGCATCAGCTATTCACACATCCGGGAGCATTTATTTCGCGAATGGATTTGACAGAATATTTATGGGAAAATCAGATTTTTATCGACGACAATACGCTGAGTGTGCATATTACCAGAGTGCGCGAGAAGCTAAGGTCCATCGGTGTGGATAATTTTATCGAAACAAAGAGAGGAATCGGATACCGAATATGAATTTGCGGTCTTTTTTCAAAGATAAATGTCTTCTTATCATATTACACATCATCTGCATGTGTGCATTGGGTCTTTTTTTGAAGCTCACAGGCAGCACCAATACAAGCATCACATTGATNATGATTTTCTGGGTTATCATTTTAGGCACATGGCTTGTCGTCACGTACCTTGAACGGAGAAAATTTTTTTNCGAAATCGGACGGATATTAGATCAAACGGATCAGCGGTATCTTTTGGGAGAACTGCTGCCCGATTCTTTTCGTCTGGAGGACAGGCTGTACCGGGAAATGATACGCTGTTCCAACAAATCTGTCATCGAAACGATCCGGCAGATCGAAGCCTTCAACCGGGACTATAAGGATTATATTGAAAGCTGGGTGCACGAGGCAAAGGCTCCACTCACCGGCATTTCTCTGCTGTGCGAAAACGGCAGGAATTACGACGGCACATCCGGCGTCAAAGAAATGTTTGATGCCATCAGCCTTGAAAACCAAAAAATCGGGTGCCTTGTCGATACGGTTCTTTATTATGCCCGGTCAGAAAATGTGTACAAAGATTTTTTCATCCGCAAAACAGATTTACAGGAAATCGCGGAGGACATCCTGAAGAAAAACAGGCTGTTATTTATTCAAAACCACGTAAGAGCAGAGGTGAACTGTCCCCACACGGTTTATACGGACCGAAAGTGGATCGAATTTATTCTGAACCAGATAATTTTAAATTGCGTAAAATACTGCAATGAATCGCCGGTATTTTTGATTTATACCAAACAGGAACAATGCAGCGTGCTCCTGACCGTGGAAGACAACGGTACGGGCATACGCCCAGAGGACCTTCCCCGTATTTTCGAGAAAGGTTTTACCGGAAGCAACGGGCGCAGCCACGACAGAGCAACAGGAATGGGACTTTATCTTTGCAAAAATCTCTGCGGCAAACTCGGGATCGGTCTGCATGCAGAATCCGAGTACGGAAAAGGAACCAAAATGCTGCTGACNTTTCCTATCAGCAATTACATAAATCCGAAATAAGCAAGGTTATCTTTCGAAAATGTAAGATAACCTTTATTTAACTTTATATGAAAAAGTCCTGCAGGATGCTATTATAATGCCATCATTGATCAGAAGGAGTGCTTTTAATGAACGATTATATCCGCATATGCGATGTAGAAAAATATTACGGGAATGCCTCCAATGTAACCAAGGCGGTAGACCGTGTGAGCTTCCATGTCGGGAAAGGCGAGTTTGTCGGTGTCATGGGCCCGTCCGGTTCCGGAAAGACGACACTTTTAAATATGCTTGCCACCATTGACCGGGTGACGGCAGGCCATATATATTATGAAGATACGGATATTACCGAGATGTCCGAGAACGCTTTGTCCGAGTTCCGCAAGAACAATCTGGGGTTCGTGTTTCAGGATTATAACCTTTTGGACACGCTGACCATCGAAGAAAATATTGTCCTTGCGCTGACGCTTCAGGAAAAAGGCAAAAAAGAAATTCTGNAAGAGTGCCAAAAGATTCTGGAACTGCTTGAGATCACAGATATCAGAAACAAATTTCCTTATCAGGTTTCAGGCGGACAAAAACAGCGATGCGCCTGTGCAAGAGCTATGGTAAATCACCCCCGGCTCCTTCTGGCAGATGAGCCAACGGGAGCATTGGATTCGAGAGCCGCACAGACGCTGTTGGAGACATTTACAAACCTGAACCGCACGATGACGGCCACTATTCTCATGGTGACACACGACGCCTTCTCCGCCAGCTATTGCAGCCGCATTCTATTCTTAAAGGACGGAAAAATTTTTCACGAACTTATGCGCGGAGAAAAAAGCAGGAAGATTTTTCTGCAGGAGATTCTCGATGTGTTATCTCTGACAGGAGGTGCATTGTCTGATGCTCAGTAAACTCAGTATACGCAATATGAAACGGTCCGCCAAAGATTATCAGGTCTATATTCTCACCATGACCCTTATCACGGCTCTTATGTATGCCTTTAGCAGCCTGATTTTCCAAAACGATCTAAGCGAACATTTTACCTTTGCAGATTCCGCTGATCTGATGAGTGTCATGATCGGACTGGCAACTTTTTTTGTCGTGCTGATCGTGACATGGCTGATCCGTTATATGGTCAGGTTCATGCTGGAAAAACGCAGCACAGAGTTCGGAATTTATCTGCTGCTCGGCATGAAGAAAAAGACCGTCGCGCGGTTATATATGAGAGAGAATCTGCTGCTCGGCGGACTTTCCCTGCTGTTTGGAACGGCGTTCGGCATATTGCTCCAACAGCTGCTTATGACAGTCATGTATTCGATGATACGGCTCGAGTACCGTCTGCACATTAAAATTGACGGGCAGACATTCCTTGTGACGTCACTCTGCTATGCCGCCTGTTATCTGCTCGCCCTTTTCCGCTGCCGGCGTAAGTTCAAAAAAATGAACATCCATGACTTGATGAATGCACAGCGCCAAAACGAAGAAATAAAAGAAAAGCACGAAACTTTCAAACAGATTTTCTTTCCCCTGTCAATTTTGTTTATACTCGCATTCTGGGCGATGTTTGGCAGGCTTTCCAACGCAGGAGAGGCCGCATTATTTTTGATTGGCCTGGTCCTCACCATTTACCTTTTTTACCTCGGACTGTCCGCATGGATCATCTGCTACATTCGAAAAAAGGGAAAACTCATATACAGAGGGCAGAATTTGTTTCTTCTCAGGCAGTTTGCATCAAAAGTGCGCACCATGCAGTTTACGATGGGCACGCTGACCTCATTATTCACGCTGGCACTCATGGGGGCTTCCATTGCGCTGATGTTCAGTGCGTATGAAAATACGGTTCTGGAAAGCAATTTCCCATTTGACATTCTGGCGTACAGCAGCGACCCATATGACGATTTTGCTGATGAAATCACAATTATTGATGCATCTGCAGATGTTGCGAAATACTATCCGTACCGGATTTATACGGATGACAGCAATCAAGTCAATACCTGGATACTGACCCATTTAAGAGCGTGGGGAGCGATGTACCGTGATGCAGACGGAGTTCCAAAGCAGGATGAGATTGAAGAAATGCTGCGCAGCAATAGCTGCTACTACGCATGCGATACCTATATGGGCATTACAGATTATAACCGTCTGCGCGAAATGTTAGGATACGCAGCTATCACTTTGACCGACAATGAATATCTCGTACAGATCAAGTCACGCCTTGCACATGAAGTTGCAGAAATTGGAGATGATTTAAAGATCGAAAATGCTGCAGGAGACTCTCTCCTCTCCTGTGCCGGGATCTGTGCCGATCCGTTTTCGCAGAACGGGCACAACGGCGCCGACTACCTCATTATTGTTCCTGACAGTGTTCTAAGGCGGATGCACCCCTATTATTCGGAACTTGCCGTGGATATTGACGGNCGCGCGCCGGCGGGACTTCAGCAAAAGCTGGAGACGTTACTTCCAGAAGAGAANTACATTTTAGATGAAGAATCCGAGATCGGTCTGTGCGCGGGTTCCGATACGATTCTCATCTTCGGATACACCTATCCCGTTCGTGACAATGCAATCCCGGAAATAAAATATATGCTGGCGTCCATCATCATTCCATTTTTTTATATCGGACTGGTGTTTGTGTGCGTGGCAGTAACCGTGCTTTCCGTGCAGCAGCTCAGTGATTCCGCAAAATATAAGTACCGCTACGATATTCTGGCAAAGCTGGGCGTCAGCCGCGATGCCACAGACCGGCTGATCTTAAAACAGCTGACAGCATATTATTTATGTCCTGCGATATTGGCCATCCTCATCAGCGGAAAAATGATTCTGTTTATCAGCAGCCGCTTCGTGGATATGACCGGAGTACCGACATTCGGAGGAGCTTTTTTTGCCAAAAGTATTTTTCTGTTTCTGGGAATTTACCTGATCTATTTCGCAGTGACCTACATCGGATTCAAGAGAAATGCAAGCACAGGATTATTTTCATAAAGCATTTTCAAAAAAGCGCTGTCATATATATATGAGACCAGTACCCTGCCCGACCCGCTTGTACTGGTCAATGCCACAATGTAAAATGCAATCCACACAAGGATCAAGCCGTAAATCCCTCCGGCAAACAAACCCAAAAAACGGTTTATGCCCTTGAGAATGGGAATTCTCGAAACAATTCCCAGCAGCTGCGAAATCAGATGCACCACAATCCACACCACAATCATTGAAATAAAAAAGGCAACTCCCTGAATTACAAAGCCGGTCATTTCATCTGCTATTTGTGTGTAGATCCCGCTAGTCTCCAAAAATCCGTCTGCAGCATCCGCCGTTTTATTTAATATATTCTCGACGACAGAGTCCGGCAGTTTCAACCCCAGCGCCTCCAGGTCCGTTTCCTTATTGTCAAGCTCATTCTCCGTCTGCTCGTTTNCCGTCTGCCGCACGCTTTCCATACAGCGGGCATGGATTTTATCATAAAGNGCTGTCTCGCTTAACAAAAANTCCGTCANATGCGGNGTCATCCACGATACAAATACCAGCACAAGTATCCACGACACCATCGAATACATCATCCGCAGCAGCCCTCTGTGGTAACCGTGCATCATTCCNAGACCAAGCACTGCCAGTANAACGATCAATACCCAATTCATATATTTTCTATTTCAGNCTCACTCTTTCCGTCGCATCACTCAATACCAATGTATAATTCAGTCCGGATGCTCCCGGAATCACTTTGTAAATTTCACCGTCAAATTCGTGGTGGAATTTGTAGATTCCTCTTATCGTGTAAATATCACAGATATTATCATCCAAAATACATACTTCATTGTTCGACATAAACTCTATATTTCTGTACTCTGCCGCAATGTCATTCTCCGACACCTTACTTCCCGCCATACTGTAAACCGCAAGATGGTTGGATGCCGTTTCGTCCTCATTGTCCGTCACTACGCCAAAATAATTTTCATTGTAAAAAATACTGTCTACTTCTTTCTCCAGCGGAATTTCCGTCTTAAGCTGGGGCTTCTGCGTTCCTTCAAAAATCATAACCTCAGAATCGCCGAACGCTACCATTCTGTCATTCGAGATAAATTCCAGTTCCGGTATTACTATATCCGAGTATGTACTGACTCCTACACAGTTGTCAATCTCATTTTGTCCCACCGAACCGAAGTTATAAAATGCTATTGTACTTTTTACAGAGCCATCGTTGATATCCAGCATAGAAACTGCCAGCTTGATCGCATCGTGAGACAGCGCGATCGCAATCGGGTAGCCTCCCTTTTCTCCGTGTATACCTCCCTGCGCCAGATTCTTTCCGCTCCTGTCATACAACGCCAGATACGCAATATGATCCTTTTGCATCAAAACCGCCACCGTACCCTGTGACGCCACACATACCTGGTCAATTTCCATCGTCGTTTCAATGCTTCCCTGCTGCCCGCTTTTATTCATAATATAAATGTGAGTTCCCTTTTTATCATAGATGACCAGATAATCTTTGCAGATATCAATCTGGGGGTCCGACATTTCATAAGTCTGATTCCAGATCAGTTCATTTTGCTCATCTGTGTAAAATGCACCGTCATTACTGTATTTTAATATATTCCCGCAAAATTCCGCGAACCGTGTCGCTTCCGTATCGGAACGCTCTACCGAGGAGCGGATGTCATAATTCTCATAATGTCTTAGGGCTGTAAATAATCCTACTCCTGCGCCGATGAGAAAAACGATCAATACCGCTATGGTTGTGCGTCTCATCACCTTCAAACGGTGCTCTCTGAGTTTCTTCCGGTATTCCTCCGTATCGCTGTCCGTCACGGTGCGGAAACCTTTTCTGTTGTTTTCTGCCATAATTCCTCATTTCCGCGCTTCTATATTCCAACTCACTGCTTTCCNNCATCAGTTCGGAAGCGTCAGATACTGGCCTGCATAAATCGCATCCTGATTTTCTATTCCGTTTACTTCACACAGCTTTTCCAGCATTGCCGTGGTCTGATATATTTTTTTACAGATACCCATTAGGCTGTCACCTTTTTGAACAATGTAATACCCCTGTTCCAGATAGATCTGCGCTTCCGAAGTAACCGGAGTGGTATCCGCCATCGTCTCCTGTGCGTCTGCCGTCTCCTGGCTTTCTGCCTCAGGATCTGCTGCTCCGTCCTGCTCATTCGCCACAGAATCTGTCACTGCAGGATCGATCGCGTCACCGGTCTGCGCGTCTGCCGTCTCTCCCAAGGTTCCGTCCTGTTCATTTTCCGACGCCTCATCCTGTCTCTCCACATTTCCCGGCACCTGCTCGATCCTTACGGTATCCTGCCCCGTTTCCGTCGCTTCCGTATTTATCGATGCCTGGTTCATCTGCGCAAGCGTCGCCTCCATTGCATTCATCTTTTGATAATTAAGATATGCCGTCACACCGAGTACACAAACCACAACAAGTAGCAAAAAAGATGATGCATAAGACGGCGGCTGTTGCTTTTCCACCCTGGCAAGTATCTGTTTTCGGTAGCTGCCGCCCTTCGGCTCTTCTTTCACCGGTTTTTCTGCCGGCCTTACATCCACAACCGGTTCCTCCAGATGCTCCGGCTCCTGTTCCCGCCTGTCCTGTTCCGCACTCTGCTCCATATTTTCCGGCACTTTTCTGTCAAAATATATGTAAAATCCTTCTCTTTGATACAGGTGACCGTTTCGGTTTCCGAAAAACACTTCCTCCTGTTCTAACGTATCCATCAANAGAAGAACCTGATGCGTTCCTCCAAAATTTCTCTGGTGCAGCGTCTCTATGCGCTCATCCAGANNGNGAAGCTGACCNCTAAGATCCAACGCCCATCCCACGATCGCCATGCTGTCATATTCTTTTTTCANCTGCTTATAGATGTATGCCCACGTCTGGTCATTCCACACCGGAAGCTCNCTCTCAAACTCCATCTCTTCCAGCCGAATGGCAGCTTCNAAAAATATNCATTGCTTTCCGGTAAAGTTCTCAAATCTTCCCAGCAANACGTATACNGTTTTCTCCCACTGGCCGCTGTCAGAGTGNAAGTATTCATATACCTTGTTTTCCACATAAATGCGGTCACCGATATCAGGTTTACCGATCTGCTTAATGTCTTTGGGCAGCTCTCTTCTGTCAGTGCCCTCCCACTCTTCTTCCCGAATAATTTCTATCATATGAACTCTTCCCCCTTTCACACGCCCTGCGCTCTGTCGAAACNCATGCTGTGGCGCATTATCTATCAGGGGAAAGCTTATCACAGCTTGTCTGAATAATTTGGTGGATTGTGGANGTACNCGAAAAAACTTTTCGACAAATTATTTATGCCTGCATAAAGTTTTTTATCTTCCCGTAAATNCCTTCCGCATCTAATTCATATTTGTGGAGAAGNTCNAATGCCGGTCCGGATTCTCCGAACACATCATTTACTCCTATTTTAAAGACTCTCGTCGGCGCCTCCTCGCAGAGAACATCACAAACTGCACTCCCGAGNCCGCCTATCACGGAATGCTCCTCTACGGTAACTACCCTTTTGGTCTTTAATGCAGATTCTATCACAAGCTCACGGTCAATCGGCTTGATCGTATGAATATTAATGATTTCCGCACGGATTCCGTCGGCGGCAAGCATTTTCTCCGCTTCCAGCGNCTCATTCACACAAAGNCCCGTGGCAAAGACCGACACATCCGTACCTTCTTTGAGCACCTGTCCTTTTCCCAGTTCAAATTTATAAGCTGCCTCGTCGTTAAATACCGGCACCGGCAGACGTCCAAAGCGCAGATAGACCGGTCCGTCATGCTCATATGCNGCTCTCACGGCTGCTCTCGCCTCCACATCATCCGCAGGATTGATCACCGTCATACCTGGAATCATGCGCATTAAGCCGATATCCTCTAAGCACTGATGGGTAGCCCCGTCCTCTCCCACGGAAATACCCGCATGGGTAGCTCCNATCTTCACGTTCAGATGCGGATATCCGATAGAATTACGCACCTGCTCNAAGTTTCTTCCCGCCGCAAACATCGCAAAAGAACTGATAAACGGCACCTTGCCGCAGGTCGCAAGTCCCGCTGCAATTCCTGTCATATTTGCCTCTGCAATTCCGATGTCCCAGTGACGCTCCGGAAAGGCTTTCTGGAAAATATCGGTTTTGGTCGCACCTGCAAGGTCTGCATCCAGCACGATCAGATTCTCGTGCTCTTTNCCAAGCTCCACCAGAGCATTGCCGTAGCTTTCTCTTGTTGCTATTTTCTTTATCTCTGACATAATGCTTCACCTGCTTTCTTCAATTCTGCCATTGCNGTCTCATATTGCTCATCATTTGGCGCTTTTCCGTGCCAGCCGACAGCATTTTCCATATAAGACACACCTTTTCCCTTGACTGTTTTTGCAATGATNGCAGTCGGCATACCCTTGGTCTCCCTTGCCGTCTGAAATGCCGAACGGATTTCNTCAAAGTTGTTTCCGTCTATATTGACGGTGCGGAAATTGAATGCCTCNAATTTTTTATCGATCGGATAGGGCGAACATACTTCATCCACCGTNCCGTCGATCTGAAGATTATTGTTATCTACGATCACAACCAGATTGTCCAGTTTTTTAAAGCCTGCCCACATCGCAGCCTCCCAAATCTGGCCTTCCTGAATCTCCCCNTCTCCGCAGAGTGCATATACACGGTAATCCTTTTTGTCAAATTTGCCTGCCGCAGCCATTCCGACCGCAGCGGAAAGTCCCTGTCCCAAAGAGCCGGAAGACATGTCCACTCCCGGAATATGCTTCATATCCGGATGTCCCTGCAGATACGAACCGGTATGGCGCAGAGTCAGCAGATCTTCCTTCGGAAAAAAACCTTTCTCCGCCAAAACAGAATAAAGNCCCGGCGCAGTATGCCCCTTAGACAGCACAAAACGGTCTCTGTCCGGCATCTGCGGATTCTTCGGGTCCACGTTCATTTCTTCAAAATAAAGGTACGTAAAAATATCTGCGGCAGAAAGAGATCCTCCCGGGTGTCCCGCCTTTGCACTGTGCAAGGCGGTTATGATACTTTTGCGGACTTCGTTTGCTATTTTCTCAAGTTCATGATTTGTCATGATGTATCTAATTCCTTTCTCGCTGTTTTCCTCACAGCTCCGTGCGGCCCTCAAGCGCACGCAGCAGCGTTACCTCATCAATATATTCCAAATCTCCCCCAACCGGCACTCCGCTGGCAATTCGAGTCACCTTGATCCCGGTAGGTTTGATCAGCTTGCTGATATACATGGCGGTGGTTTCCCCCTCCANGCTGGAATTTGTGGCAATGATCACCTCATCCACATCACCGGCCAGACGCTGCATCAGTTCCTTCAGCTTAATATCATTGGGTCCAATCCCCAGCAGCGGAGAGATCGCGCCATGCAGGACGTGGTAGACACCCTCGTATTTGCCCGTTTTCTCATAGGCTGCAAGGTCTCTTGTGTTCTCCACTACCATAATTTCCCTGTGATTGCGCATTCCGTCCCTGCAGATCGGGCAAAGTTCTTCGTCCGTCAGCGTAAAACATTCTTTGCAGTACCGGACATTTTTTCTGGCGTCAAGCATTGCATCGGCAAGTGCTTCCACCGCCTCCTGCGGCATGTTCAATATATGGAATGCCAAACGCTGTGCAGACTTCGCGCCAATGCCCGGCAATGCGGACAACTCCTGTATTAACTTGCTGATCTGCCTACTGTAATAATCCATCTGTATCCCTGCCTTTTGGAGTTACTCTTCCCCACATATATTACTTGATTCATGCGGTTTTTACAAGATTGTTTTGTCTTTTTGTGTTACAATAGAGAAAAAACAGGTAACAGTTGGAGGTTTTTATGAAAGAAAACATTGCAACAATTCCGCTGATGGATGCTTTCCACGCCGAAGACGAATGTCCTTTCTGTTTTCTGGAACGCAAGGCAGAGCAGCATGCCATTTCTTTTATTCTCGGTTCNGCGTACATGGAGGACGATATCAGAGAGCAGACGGATGCCATCGGNTTTTGCCGCCATCATTTCAAAATGATGTACGATTACGGGAACCGTCTGGGCAATGCGCTGATCCTCAGCACNCATCTGAAAAAATTGAATCAGGAGCTGGCAAAAGAGATGAAAAACTTTACGCCCGGAAAGTCNAGTCTCATGAGCCGTATCAAGAAAACGGACGCCACGGCTGACCCTGCCCCGGTCACGCCTCTCGGCGCATGGATCGACCGGAANGTCCACAGCTGCTACGTCTGCGACCATTTCAAGCAGATTTACGGACGCTATCTGGATACTTTTTTTGATCTGTACAAAAANGACCCCGAGTTTCGGGCTCTTGNCAACGACAGCAAAGGTTTTTGTCTTCCTCACTTTAANGATCTGGTGGAGACTGCCGAAAACAAATTAAGCGATGAGCAGAAAAAAGANTTTTACCCTGCCGCATTCTNNCTGATGCAGAAAAACATGGAGCGCCTGCAGGAAGAAGTCGCNTGGTTTGTAGAAAAGAACGATTACCGCAATAAGGATAAGGATTGGGGCAATTCCGCGGACAGCATACAGCGTGGGATGCAGAAATGTGCCGGCGGCTATCCGGCAGATGAAATTTTTAAGGCAAAGCTGTGACTATTGCCGTANATCAAAAAACCGGAACAAGTCGGTGTGCAAATACACTGCACCGATTTGTTCCGGTCTGTCGTCATGGCATCNTTTGATTTAGAAGGGAAGTCCGCNCATTCCCCCGATTCCTCCCGTAATCTTGGACATGGAATCCGCAGACAGCTCCTCCATCTGGCGGAGCGCCTCATTTGTCGCCGCCATGATCAGNTCCTCTAACATNTCGATATCATCCGGGTCCACTACTTCCTCGGAAAGTTTTACTTTGGTCACCTGACGGCTGCCGGAAACAGTGACCTCCACCGCTCCGCCGCCTGCTGCCGCAGTCACTTCTTTCTCCTCAAGNTCCTTCTGTGCCTCTTCCATCTGACGCTGCATCCTCTGNGCCTGTTTCATCAGATTATTCATATTTCCCGGCATTCCGCCGCCCGGGAAACCGCCTCTCTTTGCCATTGTGCTTTTCCTCCTGCTCTAAAAATCTTCCTCTTCAATATCCATCATGATCANCTGTCCCAGATCCGGATAAATTTCTTCTCCNGGATGACCGGTGTCATTCAGCTTGACCTGTATCTCAATCTCTTTTCCAATCTGCTCTGCCACGGCTGCCTTCAGATCATCCTGACAGCCGGAGCGGTTCTCCTCCACATAAGAATAGGCATTGGGATCATCGAACACCAAAAGTAACGTGTCATTCGCCCCCAGAGACCGCACTGCCTTTTTCAGGTAGGTTCTGGTGCCTCCGGTAAGCCGGGACAGNATNCCGTTCCAACCGGAAATAACCTGTTTGATATCCTCGGGGACCGCTTTGGGCAGTTCTGCCTTTTTCACCTGCTGCGGTGCAGCTCCTGCCGCCGCCGTATTCTGCACTGCGGAAGCGTCAAACACCGGAACACCTTTCTCCAGCTTCTTTTCAAGACTGGCAACACGGTCAACCAGCGAGGAATAGTCTGTTTCCATCTCCGGTTTACATAATTTAATCACTGCGATCTCAATCAAAATCCTCTTCTGAGACGCATATTTTACCTGGCTTCCCAGCTCGGAGAAAATACGGATATAGCGCATCAGAATTTCCGCAGATACCATCCCGGCCTCTTCTTTTAACAGCGCAAGATTCTCCGAAGAGATATCCAATACGTCTTCCATATCATCCGACCCCTGCACCAGCATCAGGTTCCTCAGATACCACGTAAAATCGGTGACAAACTGCCCTAACTCCCTGCCCTCGATCACAATCTCGTCCACCGTGCCGATGGCGCCTGAAATATCTTTGTCCAGAATCTGTCGCAGCAGNCTGCCAAATACCTCCGTATCTACTGCCCCCAGCGTCTCAAGCACTTTGTCATAGGTCAGTTCCTGCCCCAGATAAAAGGCAATGCATTGATCCAAAAGGCTGAGCGCGTCACGCATGGAGCCGTCCGCCGCCTTTGCAACATACCGGATCGCCTTCTCCTCTACCTTAATCTGCTCTTTCTCCATAAGCGCACTAAGACGGTCGGAGATCGTATCGATCGAAATNCGCCGGAAATCGTATCGTTGGCATCTGGATAAAATTGTGATCGGTATTTTGTGCGCCTCCGTGGTCGCCAAAATAAAAATCACATAGGACGGGGGTTCCTCTAACGTCTTTAACAATGCATTGAACGCTCCTATGGAGAGCATATGAACCTCGTCGATAATATATACTTTATACTTTCCCTCCGTGGGGCGGTATTCCACTTCTTCACGGATCTGACGTATGTTATCCACACCGTTATTGGACGCTGCGTCAATCTCGATGACATTCATGGAGTTCCCCGCCGCGATCGCTCTGCAGACTGCGCACTCTCCGCACGGGCTGCCGTCGACTGGCTGTGCGCAATTGACCGCCTTTGCAAAAATCTTTGCCACCGTAGTTTTTCCGGTGCCTCGGGTTCCNCAGAACAGNTAGGCATGTCCGATGCGGTCTGCTTTGATCTGGTTCCTCAACGTTGTGACAATATGCTCCTGACCCTTTACGTCAGCAAAATCCTGCGGGCGGAATTTGCGGTATAGCGCCGTATATGACATGCTCTCTCACCTCAGTATCTAATCTCCAAAGCTGATGCCCATTCTCTTTGCCTCTTTGATCATCTGGCACTTGGGATCTACAATTTTCAGCTTTCCTGCCACATCTTCTAACGGTACACGCTTTGTCTTCCCGTTCACCATGGCGATCATATAACCGTAATCCTCTTCTATGATCGCATGCGCCGCCGCCGAGCCAAGTCTGGTACAAAGCACACGGTCATACGGACACGGGCTTCCGCCTCGCTGTGTATGTCCGGGCACCGTTACCCTCACCTCCACGCCGGTTTTTTCCAAAACCTGATTTGCGATCTCGTAAGAAACAGACGGGTATTTTCTCTTTGCCAGTTTTTCTTTGTATTCCTTTTTGGAAAGTTTTGCATCCTCTTTGGAAATAGCTCCTTCCGCTACCGCCANAATGGTAAAGCCTTTCCCTGCTTTTGTTCTCTTGTTGATCGCCTCGATCACTTTTTCGATGTCATACGGAATTTCCGGCAGCAGGATGATATCCGCACCGCCTGCCACTCCGGCATACANTGTCAGCCAGCCAACCTTNTGTCCCATAACTTCCACGATAAAAACACGGTTGTGNGATGCAGCNGTCGTGTGAATGCAGTCGATCGCATCGGTNGCAATATTGATCGCGCTCTGGAATCCAAAGGTGACATCCGTTCCGTAAATGTCATTGTCTATCGTCTTCGGAAGATGAATCACATTGAGCCCTTCCTCGCGCAGCAGATTCGCCGTCTTTTGCGTTCCGTTTCCGCCGAGGATCACCAGACAGTTCAGATTCAGCTTATGATAAGTCTGCTTCATCGCCTCCACCTTGTCAAGACCGTTGGCATCCGGCACGCGCATCTGCTTGAACGGCTGTCTGGATGAGCCGAGAATCGTTCCTCCTTTTGTCAGGATTCCGGAAAAGTCAGCGGAAGTCAGCAGCCGATAGTCCCCGTAGATCAATCCTTTATAACCGTTTAAAAAACCGTATACCTCAAGCTCGTCTACATTTTCACTTAACCCCTTTACCACACCTCTCATGGCTGCATTNAGCGCCTGACAGTCACCACCGCTTGTCAGCATTCCGATTCTCTTCATCTGTTTCTCCTCCTTGAAATTTTCCCTGAATGGGTGTTTTATTTTCCCTATGTAGAATATTACCCTTTTCCGTGATATTTTGCAACCGCTACCGCGAAATAATAAGATTCGAGTGNCAAAAACCTTGCTTCAAAGTTGTTGACGGCAAATTACGCAAAAAGTTGTGTACACTCCGTTGCACCGAACATTACAATGAGCCTCTTAGTGCCAAAATCGTATTCAGCAAAGGCTTCACCGATTTTTGAGTCTCATTTCCATGGTGCAAAAGTCGTTTGCCCAATCTTTTTGCGTAATTTGCCGACCAATCTTTTTCTGCAAGGCTTTTGACCCCCGAATCTTAATAACGAATGCGAAATCCCCGCTCCTCCGGGCAGACCGGCATTTTCTTTCGCTCAATTCCATCCAGTCGGATATAGCGGTCCTGTGCAAGCGTCTGGATGATCCGGTCGATTTCCTCTTCAAGTCCCTGTAATTCTGCTGACACCGTCCCGTCATATTCATTCCTGACCCATCCGGTCACACCGTAGTATTCTGCCAGATGGGACAGCTTGTATCGGAAACCGACTCCCTGTACCCGTCCGCTAACTACAACGGACTCACGCACTTTATCCTTCATTCTCCATTTCTCCTCTCTTCCCGGACTCTGCGGGAATACTTCTATAATATTATTTTCCTGCAACTTTTTTTCGCAGGCGGCTTGCAAATTAATAAAAATATGGTATACTATTCACGTGTTTTCACCAAAAAGCACGTGAATGGAGTCGTATCGAAGTGGTCATAACGGGGCGCACTCGAAATGCGTTAGCCCTCCGGGGCCCGCGGGTTCGAATCCCGCCGACTCCGCCAGACAGTTCAACCCACAAGCGGATTTTCCGCCTGTGGGTTTTTTGCTTTATGAATAGTCACAAAATTTTTTACATTTTATCATATTTTCTGTTATAATTCAAAGAGAATACAACAGAAATGAGGATTGACATGGTCGATATACCAATGAACGCCAGAGAGGCAATAGACAGGAACAGTCTTTTATCCGTAAATGCCTCCCGGGTAGAAGCACCTTTTACTTCCCAGAATATTCAGACAGTAAACACGAGAAAAACGTCACGGATGCCATCTGCCGGTCGCGCACCGGCGCCAAATGCCACCACAAGCTCCACCTCGGCAGGACATCCCGCGTCTCCTTTGCAGCAAATGCCACGGCAACCATTGCCGTTGCAGCAAAGCATTCCGCATCTCCTGCATCCGGTGCAAAAAGGGCAGAAGATTCCGCTTAGCGCCGGTCAACCCATCAGCCGTATCAAAGCGTGTCTCGGCTGGAACACCTCGAATCATCAGTGTGATGTCGATGTCTCCGCGTTTTTGTTGGACGGCAGCGGAAAAGTGCCGGGGGATTCCTGGTTCGTGTTCTACGGACAGACCACAAGTCCTGACGCGAGCACATCGTTTGAGGTGGACGGCACTTCCGATCGGGAGATCATCCATATTGATTTTACCAGGCTGAATCCGTCTGTGAAAAAAATCGTCTTTGTATTGACCATCGATGAGGCCTTTCAGAAAAAGCTTCACTTTGGGATGTTAAAAGATGCATATGTACGGATTCTCAATGAGGCCAACGGAGCGGAACTTGTGAGCTTTCCGATGACCGACTACTATTCCAATGTGATCTCAATGATGATCGGAGAAGTCTATCAGCATAACGGAATATGGAAGTTTCATGCCATTGGAGACGGTGTTGCAAGGGATCTGGCAGGGCTTTGTGAATTATACGGAGTTCAGGTAAGCAGTTAAAATACATACCACGGAGGAAAAAAAATGCTTTCTTTTGAAACGATTAACGAGTTAACATTAAAAGTCACATGCACCGGAAATGACGTCCTGTTTACAAAGGCAGGCGCCTTTATCGCCGGAGACAGCGCCGGATGCAAAAACTACAAATTCGAAAAACTGCTGCTCGGCCCGCAGAACAACCTCGGTCAGGCGGCGTTGGGCTCCCTCATCCGGCGTGTGACCGGAGAAAACCTGCCTCTGATGAAAGTCACTATGAGCGGGGATTCCGTGACCTATTATGCAAATTTTGGACAACATGTTTTGATCTACAAGCTTGGGATGGGTGAAATGATTTCCGTCGAATCAGAAAATATCCTGGCATTTACCCAGGACTGTAAATACGATGTACGTTTTATCGGCTGCGGTGTGCTGTCTCAAAAAGGACTTGCCACCTCAACTTTGACAGGGAACGGCGGCAATGCTTATGTTGCAATTTTGTCTGACGGCAACCCAATCGTACTCAGCAATGTCCAGAGCAGGAATACGATCTCCGTTGATCCGGATGCAGTCATATGCTGGATCGGACAAGGCGCCTGCGATCCGCAGGTCAAGGCAGACATCTCCTGGAAAAACTTTATCGGGCAGGCTTCCGGCGAATCCTATGCGTTCGAGTGGAGCGGCAGTCAGCCCGTCTCCGTGATCGTACAGCCCTCAGAACGGCGCGGCGGTATCTCGGTCCGTATGGACTGATCTGCACAAAAATAGCGGGCAGCCTGCAAGGCTCCCGCTATTTTATATATTAGAATCTTATAATCTTCTTTGAGGTTGTCTTGTCAAATTCTGTCTCCCTCACCTTTAACCCATAAACCTTCTTGTAAGCAGGCGCTCCCTGGTTGTATGTATCGATCACCTTCTGCAGCTCTGCCTGTATGTCTTTTTTTCCTTTTTTCTTCGCATACTCGTAATCCGGAAAGATTTCCGCCTCAATGACGCCTTCGTTTTCACGGACCAGAATCTCCTGCACCAGCCTGTTCTCCCCAAGCTTATTTTCAATCTCCTCCGGCGAAACATTCTCCCCGTTTTTCGTGATGATCAGGTTTTTTCTGCGTCCGGTCAGGTACACGAATCCCTCTTCGTCCACATAACCCAGATCACCGGTCACAAGCCAGCCGTCCCGCAACGTTTCTTTGGTCTCCTCCGGCATCTTATAATATCCCTGCATCACACTGCTGCCCCGTACCCACAGCTCTTCGTCCACAGTCTTCGCTTCACAGTTGGGCAGTAGCTGCCCGACAGAATCTTTGCGGATATTCCAGCTCACAGTCGTACTGATCACCGGAGCACACTCTGTCATCCCGTATCCCTGCAGGATCACAATGCCATACTTTGCAAACAGATCGATATAGGCAGGGTTAAGGTATGCACCTCCGCTGCAAATGGTGTGAAACTGCTTTCCAAATACCTTGTTCTTCACCAGCGCCGCCGGCATCCACGCCGCTTCCTCCAGCTTTTTCGCCAGTGTCTCTATCATAAGAGGCACCATAAGAATCATATTCGGCTCAAACAACTTAATATTTTTTGCAACACGCATCAGCGAATCATTGATACAGATGATGCTGCCAAGCGAAATCGCTTTTAAGATATCCATCGACAGACAGTAGGCGTGGTGGATCGGCAGTACGGATAAGATAACCGTCCTCGACGGAATCTTCATGTCCAGACACGTGGCATTTTCCGCCATATTGCGGTGCGTCAGCATGACACCCTTGCTCTTCCCCGTCGTTCCGGACGTAAACATAATGGTACAGAGCTGATCCGCATCCGGCTCTTCATCAAATGCGCCGGCGTGCTCATTTATCAGCTGCCAAAAGGAAAGTACATTCTCATCACTTTCCTCTTCCTGCATGGAAATCAGGAATTTCAAACGGGGGCAGCGCTCTCTTACCATCGCCGCTACATCCTTGCGGATCTCATCATACACAAATACTGTCGCGTCTGACCGGTCAATCAGCTCNCACAGNTCTTCTGCCGGAAGCGCTACATCCANCGGNACGGCTACACTTCCNCTGTTTACCGTGCCGAAATAAGTGACCAGCCATGTNTAGGAAGTTGCCCCTGTGAGNGCAANGTGNCTNCCCTGCTCACCGANNGACTTTAANACATTGGAAAANCTCTCGCTGTCCTGCCTTAACTGNGTNTAAGTTTTTGCCTCAACCTCACCTTTTCCTATCTTNTAGCGGATCGCATCNTCNGCNCCNAATTTCTGTTCNGTCTGTACTAAAATCTCACGTATTGTCGTGCAGCTCATATCCAATCTCCTCCCTCTTCTGCGGNGTNATTTCTGACANTTAGTTTGTTGCAGATATTTTTTCCAGATAATCCACTGCTTCCTGCACAGTNCGGATGCCTGCCGCCTCCTGCTGGTCAATCTCTACGTCAAGCTCATCCTCAAGCTCTCCCAACAGACTCATAAAATCAAAAGAGGTAAACCCAAGATCTTCCATGAAACGCGATTCCGGACGGATATCTCCCTGCTCCACTTCCACGTAATTCACAATCAGCGCCGTTAATTTCTCAAACATTTTCTTCTCCTCCTAATAAATTACACCAGATTCATGATATCTCCGATTTTCAGTCCCGGATTTTCCGTTCCCTTAAACATAAGCTTGCAGAGATAATAATACAAATATTCCAGCTGCTCTTTGGAAACCGCCTTGATCTGATGTTCAAAGCTGAAGTCCAGACCGTTGTCATCTGTTCTGTGCATGACCGTCAGATACATTCCCTGTGTCGTGGCTCCATTTGGATACCACTTTGTCTTATAACGGATTTCTCCCAGTTTATCCAACCCCTTCTCGCGCAATGTCAGCGGCTGGTAGGTCAGGGACATCGGCTCATAAGTGCAGCCTCCCTTCTGCGGATACATCTTTCCCCGATACGCAAAATAGGAAACCGGATCGTAGTTTGCGTGCCGGAACATCTCGTTTTGCCTGTCACGGATCTCATAAATTCCTTCCAGAAAAGTTTTATCTTTAGAGATGACCGTGCGGAACGGGAAAGAATGGATTCGGGTTCCTCCGCATTTCTTTTCCTGAAGAGTCGCTCTTCTGGCGATCGCCGTATTGATGGAAACGTCGTCGTTTCCGTTCATTTTCTGGAAATAAGTACGCAGTCCCATGAGCAGAAGGCAGGTCAGCGACACATGATAGTTCTCGCAAAAGTCCATCAGACGCCTGGTTGGCTCCGCTTCAAGATGAAAAATATCCAGCGCTGAATCCACGGAATCCGAGACGTTGACCGCAGCTCTCTTATTCGGATCATTGCTGCGCTTCCGTTCCTCATCCAGTTTTGCCGTTCCATCGATACCGTTATAAATCGGCTCCGAGCTCTCAATCAGCTGACGGAAGAACGCCTCATCCCTCTCCTTTGCCTTACAGCCAGCCTCGTAAGCCAAATCCTTTTGCAGCTGTGCAATGTAGGAGCTCATGTCTTTCGGGTAATCTACCCCTTCATACATGGCATTACTGTAGATTTCTATTATGTCTTTCATAAAGCAGATCAGAGACTGTGCATCCATCGTCAGATGATCCACCAGAAGGTAAACACCGCTGAAGCCGTCCTGCGTCTTGATCATCACAATGCGGTTCTGCGGTGCATCCTGATGCTCGAACGGCACCTGTGTCCATTCCTGCATCACAGCCTCCGCCTCTTCCATCGTCCGGTCTGAGAAATCTACAAACTCAATATCCCGTTCCTCTTTATCCACCACATACTGATACCATGTCCCGTCCTTATCCTGCGCAAAGCGAAGGCGCATCGCCTCACAGCGCTCATACGCCTTGTAAATGGATGACTTTAAAACATCCCAGTTCAGCTCCACCTCGATCGTCAGGCTTGTCCCGATATTTACCACCTGTTTTTTCGGGCAGGCATTCAGGTAAAAAAAGTGAAATTTCTGAGCTGCTGTCAGCGGATATACCGGATATCCTTTTCTTGTTTTCATCATACGATCACTCCTCCAATAAATTCATCCAATGCTCTCTCGTATCCTGCCGTATCCTTATAATAGCTTTCTGCGTGAGCCGCACCGCTTACAATCAGTTTCTTTTTCTCCGATGCACAGTTCTCGTAAATTGTCTCGCACATACTGCTGGGGACAAACGTATCTCCGTCTCCGTGTATCACAAGAATCGGAACTTCTGCCTTTCTCACTTCTCTTGCCGCATTACACTCATCCATTCCGTATCCCGCCAGTCTCCGGTTCATCACATCTGCCAGAGGAATGACCGGAAACGCAGGCAGATGGTACATCGAGTGAAGCACATGGGTAAATACCTCTTTCGGGGAAGTAAATCCGCAGTCCGAAATAATTCCCTTTACCTGTCCGGGCAAATTCAGTCCGCTTGTCATCAGCACAGTCGCACCGCCCATCGATATGCCGTGCAGAAGGATCTGCACGTCTTCGCCGCAGTTTTTGACCACCCAGTCAATCCATCCCAACGCATCTTTTCTGTCCAGACAACCGAAACCGATATAGGTGCCTTCACTCTTGCCGTGTGCCCTTGCATCCAACATAAGCATACTGTAACCGTGCTTCATATAGTAATCAGAAAGGGCCACGAAGTCCTTCATTCCCTCGCTCGTATAGCCGTGAAAGCAGATCACTACCCGCTTTTCATCTGCCTGAGGGAAATAAGTCGCGTGAAGCTTCAATCCGTCCCCGGACAACATGTATACATCCGTATGCGGCTGCGCCAGAAAATATTCTTTGCGTTTCTGGATAAAATCCATGTGCTGGCTCCAGTCTGTTCCCGCCATCTTCATGGTCCGCTCTACCTTTGCAATGCTGCGCTTCATTGTCCTACGGTAAAAATATGCTGTCTCTATCGCGGCTCCGGCTGACAAAACAGCTGCCGCCGCCACCGCTCCCGTTAACCACTTCATAAAAAACCTGCTTTCNTTATTTCTGTTTGCTGGCAATCAGNTCCTTGAGTCTGAGTGCCTTGTCGATATTTCCCTCTACCTTCATCTTCTGCAATGTGACAGCCAAAATCGGGTCCATTTTTTTCGATGCNATCTTCATTAATGTCTCTGCATCGCAGGTAAACATGGCGTCTCTGTCAAAATACTCGTACGGCTCTACGAAAAGCTCCCCTTCTTTCACCTCAACATAGAAAATTCCTGAACCCTCTCCCGTAATGTTAAACTGGTATGCCAGATGCTCTGTAATATCGCTGACATCTGCCTCCATGAACATTCCTTTTATCTTTGCGAACATTTCCGCGTACGTCACTTTTTCGTACCTCCTTATTCCATTTTTCGACCGTTGGTCGATTTTACTTTTTCTTAACAATACCATCTTTTCGACCGTTGGTCAATCCAAGTTTTTTATTTTCTCTTTTTTCCAATTGTCGCAGACAATTTTTCCTGCTATACTAAAACCGCATATTCAAATAATTGCAGTACAAACAAAGGTAAAACAACAGACGCAAGCAATATGGGAGGGCGGCAACAATGTCCGATCACACAAAATACGATAAAATTCTGGATGCACTTCAGGAGCTGCTGCAAAGCAAGAATCTACAGAAAATCTCTGTCAGTGAGATTGCGCAGAAGGCCGGTATCGGCAAAGGCAGCATTTACTACTATTTTTCTTCTAAAGATGAAATTTTGGAAGCTCTTGTNANAAGGCGCTATGAAAAGCCNNTGGAGACCGCGAAAAACCTNGCGGGNCAGACAAACATCTCTCCGTTTACCCGGATGGCGATGATCTTTCAGGCATGCAGATATTCTTCCTCTGCATTTNTGGGNACNGAGAGTGTTCCGCTNTCNNTAAGNGCTCCGGAAAAAGCTNTGCTCCATCANAAATATATNAGTNATCTGATTTCCGAGTTAAANCCGACTCTTACGGANATCATAAAGCAGGGAATAGAAAACGGCGAGGTTCATTTTGANTATCCNGCGGCACTGGCTGAGATNGTGCTTATCGTGCTTACGGTAAAGCTGGACAATACACTGGTTCTCTCCTCGCCGGAAGAAATTGAAGAAACTATTGTGGGATTGATCTGCCTGCTTGAGAAAGGGACGGAAAACCCGGCAGGCTCTTTGAATTTNNTGANGTCNTATACACANACTTGAAATCAATATTAAANCAATAAAANAATCGGAGTAACAGGATTTGAACCTGCGACCTCACGGCCCCCAGCCGTGCGCGCTACCAAACTACGCCATACTCCGATAAATGCGTGATTATTATATCATAAAAATTTTTATTTTGGAAGTCTTTTTTTCGTCATCAACCATATTTGTATATTTTGCGGTAAACTTCACATACTTATTTCTGAATTTTACACANAGAAAGGTATGGTGATTTTATGGCATCNTATGTGGCTCCTGCTATTAANGANAAATTTGACACTCTCTCCATTGATCTGANGGACTGTATTCTGGAACGNAATGTACGTCTAAACGATATACATGATCTGATCCGCGTTTTNGAGGAAATCGTAGAAGAGGGGGAAGCTGAATGATNGGCTTTCCCCCTCTTTTTTAGCAGATACCNGTCACNTCGTAACCGGCATCCGTNACTGTAGCTTTTAAGATNTCATCTGTGACNCTGTCCTCTGCNGTCACAACCGCGTTTTTGNCTTCCAGNCTNACNGTNACNGCTGTCACTCCCGCAAGCTCGGCAAGNGCCTTCTCCACTCTTCCTGTGCAGTGAGCNCACATCATTCCCTCGATACTGATTGTCTTTGTCATCGTCTTTTCTTCCTTTCTTTGCTCTTTTTCTTTTTTATTTAACCGCAAAGTCTTCAATCGAAGCGCATTGCTTACTACACAGATACTGCTCAGGCTCATCGCCGCTGCGCCAAACATCGGNTTGAGCTTCCATCCAAAAAGCGGATAAAATACGCCCGCCGCCAGAGGAATGCCAATCGTGTTGTAGAAAAANGCCCAAAACAGATTTTCNTTTATGTTGCGAATGACCGCCTTGCTNAGCCGGATCGCTCCCACNGCATCCAACAGATCNCTTTTCATCANAACAACATCCGCACTCTCAANCGCGACATCCGTTCCTGCNCCAATGGCAATTCCCACATCNGCNGACGCCAGCGCCGGNGCGTCATTGATACCGTCNCCNACCATCGCNACCTTGTGCCCTTCNGCTTTCAGNGCCGCAANCTTCTCNTCTTTCTGTNCCGGAAGTACNCCNGCGATCACCTCGTCAATNCCGACCTGNTCCCGGATNGCCTGNGCCGTNACCTCNTTATCGCCGGTCAGCATGATCACNCGGATACCGTANTNCTTAAGCTGCNCNACGGCTTCCCTGCTGGTCGGNTTNATCACATCCGCNACACCGATGATGCCGATGATNTTTTNCCCGTCNGCAAAGATAAGCGGTGTCTTNCCTTCTGCCGCCAACGCATGGATCCGCTGCTCNGNCTCNCCNGANNNTGNGATATTNCTTTCCCNCATCANCTGNTCATTTCCCGCNTAATATCCGGNTCCGTCAAGAGTGCCTTCNATTCCCATTCCNAAGACTGCCGTNAAATCTGTCACCTCNGACAGCGCTATTCCNTCCTTTTCACACCGGCCTACCACAGCTTCCGCAAGCGGATGCTCACTTCCCTTTTCCAGACTTCCTGCTATGCGCAAAAGNTCTTTCTCCTTTATGCCACCGTAGCATTCAATGTCCGTTACCGCCGGTTTTCCCTGCGTAATGGTTCCCGTTTTGTCGAGCACCACTGTGTCAATCATATGCGCCGTCTCCAGNGCCTCTCCNGATTTNATCAGGATNCCNTTCTCTGCACCCTTTCCCGTTCCGACCATAATAGCAACCGGTGTCGCCAGTCCAAGCGCACAGGGACAGGATATGACCANAACCGCNATCGCAGANGACATGGCAAATTCAAATTCTGCACCCGATACGAGCCATACNGCAAACGTGACCAATGCAATCCCGATGACCGTCGGCACGAAAATCCCGGCAATNTTATCTGCAAGTCTGGCAATCGGCGCTTTGCTCGAGGAGGCNTCCTCAACCAGACGGATGATCTGGGCAATCGTAGTNTCCTCNCCCACCTTCACCGCGCGNGCCTTGATCCGCCCCGCTTTATTGATGGANGCGGAGACGATCTTATCTCCCGGCTGTTTTGGCACCGGGATACTCTCCCCCGTGATCGCAGACTCGTCAAAGGACGACTTGCCCTCCTCGATCACACCGTCCACCGCCACGGACTCTCCCGGTTTAATGATAAAAATATCGCCGACTGCAACCTCCGAGACATCCAGTACCGTTTCCTGTCCGTTCCGCAGCACGGTCACGGTTTTGGGTGCCAAGTCCATCAGCTTTGTGATCGCCTCACTGGTCTTCCCCTTTGACTTCGTCTCCAGATATTTTCCGACCGTGATCAGCGTCAGTATGGTTCCCGCAGACTCAAAATAGAGATCGTGGCTGTACTGTGTGACAAGCGCCGCATCCCCATGCCCAAGTCCGTAACCGATACGGTAGATCGCAAAAATACCGTAGATAATCGCCGCTGCCGCACCGATTGCGATCAGACTGTCCATATTTGGGCTGCGTTTTGCCAATGTTTTAAACCCGTTCTTAAAATATTTCTGATTCACAACCAGGATCGGAACAAGCAGGAGCAGCTGCGTCAGTGCATAGGTGACCGCATTTTCATTTCCGTGGAAGTAATTCATCGTGATCGCCGGCATCGGAATGTTAAGCCAGCTGTATATCATATGTCCCATGGAAACATACATCAGCGGAATCCAGAATACCAATGATACGATCAGCCGTCTCTTCATATTATCAATGTTCACCTGCTGAAGGGAGACCGCATCCTTTTCGTCTTTGACTGCATCGGCGCCCTTTATGGCAGCCCCGTATCCTGCATCTTCTACCGCTTTTATGATCTTTCCTGTGTCTGTCCTGTCCTCATTGTATTCTACCTGCATGCTGTTGGTCAGCAGATTGACACTGACCTGCTCTACACCGTCCACCTTCGAAACGCTTTTTTCCACATGGGATGAGCAGGCTGAACAGGTCATGCCTGTCACATCAAACTGTTCCTTTTTCATGTAAGCCACCTCATTTCATTAATTTTTTCAGCAGATCACAGAGCTCATCCACCGCCTCTTCATTGCCTGCCTGAATGTCGTCAGACACGCAGGTCTTGATGTGGCGTGCCAAAAGCTCTTTATTAAAACCGTTGAGCGCGGACTGGATCGCCGATACCTGTGTGACGATATCTACGCAGTAGCGGTCCTCCTCAACCATAGTCCTTATCCCTCGCACCTGTCCTTCGATGCGGTTCAGCCGCGTGATCAAATCCTTCTTTTCATCGGTACCGCGCTGTTTGTGTTTTATGTTTTCCTGCTGACAATTGCATGGCATCGTTTTTCCTCCGCTTCTGATTTTTATTTTCTGCAATGGAAAAAATAATTATTCCACNGTGTCTGACAAAGCNTCGTATACCCCTATGGGGTATATAAACTATAACGCTCTTTTTCCTATCTGTCAAGAGTCTGTTTGCGATAGACGGCTGTGCCGGAATTTCGTAAAAAAAGCCGCAGCACTCTATTTTTGCTGCAGCTTTTTTGTGATCACTGTATTCTCTTCTGTTCTAAAAATCTTCTCTTATACTTGATCGCGGCATAATCACTGATCTTCTTCTGATATACCATATCGGAAAGCCCTCCGACCACGCCGACCACCGGCATGCCCTGTACAAATTTCAGGTATAAAAGCTCGCGCGCAAGCGCATCCGATGTTTTCCTGATCTGTTCACTCCGCGTTTCCGTAAAGGAACGGTTCTGCATCCACAGATTCAATTTCATATTCTGTTCCGCAAGTGCATTGCCGTGACTTAGCGCTGCCTCGATGACCTTCAGAATAAAGATCTGTTCCTCCTCCGTCTCGTAGGAAAAGCCATAGCTCAATGCCAGCTCATAGATGCTTTTCAGCAGTACGCCCAGAAACAGAGGGATATCCGGCAAACCAAGACCCAGCACGCCCATCCCAACGCCTTCCACCGCAGAAACCGCCATATTCAGACATCTTCCCGCGGCTGCCTCTCTGCCGAAAGCACGCAGGGACTGCCGGTTGTCCCTCACCTCGGCAGCATATTCATTGATTTTGTAATTCTGCTGTTTCTTCTCTTTTTGATAGGTCTTCTCAATAATTCCCGTACCCCTGTCAAAAATCAGCCCAAACGCTTTATAAAATGCTGTATTCAGGGTATTCTCCAGCTTATCCGGCACAAATCCGGATATTTTTGTCTGCCAGCCCGACACCTTTTCCGACAGATTGCGGTTCAGATAAGCCTCCTCCGCCTTCAAAACACGCTGCCATTCCTTTTCAATATATTTTTCCTGCATATCTTCTCCTGTCAGATGTCTACAGCTTAATTCCGCAGCCTTTCATCAGTTCCCGCGCACTGTCTAAGGAATCCACACCGTGCAGATTCTTGATCGGCGCAAATTCCCNCGCACGGTCTACCTCATACGGAATACAGCTNTCCATCATATGCACCATATCGAGAACTANTGTCTCAAATTTGTANCCGTTTGCCTCTGTCGGCTTGACNGCCGTCCCNTCCACATCCAGATACGGGACCTTTTTCTCCACNACGTGGATCGGCATACGCGCCTCCGCTATCTTTTCCAGTTTTTTCTCAGANAACAGATAATTCAAAATGGCACCGAAGCCGTACAGCAGATCTCCNTTCTCTTTTCTGGCNGTTGCCATCTCCTCCGTCATCTCATAGTACTCGGCAATCGAAGGNCTTCCGTCCTCCGTGCAGAGCACNCCTACCTTCTCGTCCCAAGTCGCCTTGCGCACTACCTTCGCGCCNCTNTCACAGCCGTAAGCGATCGTTGCNCCGACAAACAGCGGGTCCGCAATCCTCTGNAGNCAGTTGTCNACTGCAAACACATTCAGCCATTCAATCCCGCGGGCTTTTATATCATCGAGAAGCCCCGCCTTGACCATCGAANCGAACCAGCCGCCGTTGCCGTTCGGGGACATGGCAGCCTGCGTCGGAGACTCAAGAAAAACCCTTCCCTCAAAGTCACAGGCAGGTTCCATTTCCTGCTCGAAAAATTTCACGTACTCCTTCGGATATCCGAAAAAGCTATGCTNCTCCAGGAATTCCTCTGTATCTCTGTGATTGATATTGCTCGTCATAATATACAGCGGCACATAAACGCCTGCCTCGTCAGTCACATCCATCAGATTGCGCAGAAGCTGCTCAAACAGATATAATTCGCGTTCTATGCCGATCTTAAGTGTGCCCTTCGGCTTGTCCAGACCGAGCCGGGTTCCCTGTCCTCCCGCAAGAAGTACCGCGCCTACCTTGCTCTCTCGGATCGCTTCCAGACCAATTTTGCGGAACTCGTCTCCGCGCTCCCTNATCTCTGCCAGCTCCACNGCCTCAAGCGGAGCAAAAACCCCACGCTCNTTGACCGTTTCCCTGCGCGCAATATGATCTAAGATGGACCAATCGATCTTTTCAAGATTCTTTCTCAAAGCCNCANTCTGCTCCGGTGAATTCCTCTCCATCGCTGCCCTGATATAACGCTGATTCTCGTCTTCCCAAATGTTCATTGCTCCTGCTCCCCCTTTTCATGTTATCCGCTAATTAAATCCCCGAAAGCCTTTTCCAATGATCTCGCTGCTGTTAGTGATCGCGATAAATGCCGTCGGCTGATTCTTTCTGATGAAGTTGCGAAGCTCCACTGCCTGGCTTCGCTTCATGATCGTAATGATCACCGTCTTCGGGCTGTGCTCATAAGCCCCCTCCGCATGGTACACCGTGGCACTCCTCTTTAACTCGTGTGTGATAAAATCACAGATAGGCTCCGGCTCACTGCAGATGATCGTAAAATATTTGCAGCGGTTGATACTCTCAATCACGTTGTCCACCACCAACGATTTTGCCAGCAGACCGCAAAGTGAAAACAGACCTGTCTGCGCATCAAAGACCATACAGGACGATATTACGATGATGAGATCGACCACAAACAGCGCCGTGCCTATGTTCAGCACCGTATGCTTCTTCAAAATCATGGCGATAATATCCGTTCCTCCGCCGGACGCCCCGATGTTGAACAAAATAGCGGAGCTGAACGCGGGCAGTACAATGGCATAGATTAGCTCCAGTACCGGCTGCTCCGTCAGCGCATGCTCCATCGGGAACCAGAGTTCAGCCGCCTTCAGTCCCGCCGACATCAGTACGCTGACATAGACCGTTCTCGTCCCAAACTCCTTTCCCAAAAAGAGATATCCGAACACTAAAAGAGCCATATTGATAATGAAATTAATACTTCCGGGGCTTGCAGGCACAACTGCACTCAGCACAATTGCAATACCTGACACTCCTCCAAACGAAAAATTATTTGGAAACTTAAACGCATAGATTCCCACCACCATAATCAGCGAAGCCACTGTCAGCACTGCGTATTCTTCTGCCGTTCTTTTCAATTTTCCTATGTTTTTATGCATCCCATCAATACCTCAATCGGATTTAAAATGTGGCATAGCCCATGCTATGCCACAAATATCTGCTGTTATTCCGGCAGGCTATGCCAATGCCGCCGTAATGATCGCCATGGAGTACACCTCGGAGGCAGTACATCCGCGGGACAGATCGTTGATCGGCGCATTCAAGCCCAGCAGGATCGGTCCGTATGCGTCAAAGTTACCCATACGCTGTGCAATCTTATAGCCAATATTCCCTGCACTGATGTCAGGGAAAATAAATGTATTTACATGTCCTGCAACTTCATTGCCCGGACATTTCGTACGCGCTACACGAGGAGATACTGCCGCGTCAAACTGCACCTCTCCTACGATCGGAAGGGACGGATATTTCGCTTTTGCCTTCTCTGCCGCGTTGCGCATCTTATCCACATCCTCGCCCGCACCGGAGCCAAAGGTCGAATAGCTTAAAAATGCCACTCTGGGGTCGATACCGAAAATCTTCGCACACTCCGCAGTCGCACCTGCAATTTCTACCAGTTCGTCCTCCGTCGGTTTGATGTTGATCGCGCAGTCACCCATCGCAAGCACCTCATTCTCACCGGTTGCAGACGGACGCACCAGAATAAAGCAGGATGATACAATTGAATTTCCCGGTCTTGTCTTGATCAGCTGAAGCGCCGGACGCACCGTATCGGCAGTTGAATAGGTCGCTCCGCCAAGAAGCGCATGTGCAACACCCATCTTTACCAGCATCGTTCCAAAATAGTTGGTCTGCATCAGCGTCTTTCTCGCCTGCTCCGGTGTGACTCCCTTGCCCTTTCTCAGCTCGCAGAACAATTCCACCATCTCATCCATTCTGTCATAATCAGTAGGATCGATAATCTCTGCCCCGCGGATATTAAATGCGCTCTCTTCCGCCGCTTCCGCGATCTCCTCCGGATCGCCAACCAGCACCGGACTCAAAAAGGTTCCTGCAAGCAGACGGGAAGCCGCCTCCAAAACACGGGGATCCGTACCCTCTGTAAAAACAATTTTCTTCGGATTTTTCTTTAGCATACCGATCAACTGACCAAATCCAAACATATATTTTCCCTCTCCTTTGATATAAAATTAATAAAGGCATCTCAGAATGCCTGACATGCCTTTATTATATAATAGTTTGGACAGATTTCAATATGTGTTTTCAAATAAATGCAGAATTTGTAAGCGCTTTTTCCACCGCTATCCAAGGATCGCCTTGTCGCTTGCAAACTCTTCTCCGCTCGCCTCCTCGAACTTGTGCAGCAGATCGGAAACAGTAAGCCGTTTCTTCTCTTCGCCCCGGATATCGAGGATGATATTGCCGTCCATCATCATAATGAGACGGTTTCCGTGAGCAATGGCGTCTTTCATATTGTGGGTGATCATAAGCGTCGTCAGACGGTCACGGTTGACGATCATGTCCGTCGTCTCGAGCACTTTTGCCGCAGTCTTCGGGTCAAGCGCTGCCGTATGCTCATCCAGAAGCAGAAGTTTCGGCTTCTTCAATGTCGCCATCAGAAGCGTAAGCGCCTGTCTCTGTCCTCCGGACAGCAACCCCACCTTTGAGGTCAGACGGTTCTCAAGTCCCAGACCAAGTGTAGAGAGCATGCTGCGGTACTGCTGCCGCTCCTTATCCTTGATCCCCCTGCGCAGCGTCCGGCTGTCTCCACGCCGCATGGCGAGCGCAAGGTTTTCCTCAATCTCCATGGTAGCCGCCGTTCCGGTCATCGGGTCCTGAAACACGCGTCCGAGAAACTTTGCACGTTTGTACTCCGGCAGCTTCGTCACATCCGCACCGTCAATCATGATCGTTCCGGCATCCACCGGCCACACGCCTGCAATCGCGTTGAGCATTGTCGACTTGCCCGCACCGTTGCCTCCGATCACGGTCACAAAGTCGCCGTCCTCAAGCGTAAGCGACAACCCCTTTAGCGCCATCTTCTCATTTACGGTGCCTGCATTGAAGGTCTTATAAATACTGTTCAACTGTAGCATATTATTCTCCCTCCTTTGCAATCCCGGTCACACGCTTCGGCTTGCTGAAATATTTTTCCTTCCAATAAGGAATTGCCAGAAATACCGCAACAACCAACGCCTGGAACAGTTTTAAGAGGTCAGTGTCAATACCACACCAGATGACGATCTGAAGCACAATAAAGTAGATCGCACCGCCGAGCGCCACTGCAAAAAGCTTTGCCGCGAAATTTTTAAAAATCTTACCGAAGATCGCTTCGCCTATGATGACCGCTGCAAGTCCGATGACGATCGCACCTTTTCCCATGTTGATATCCGCAAAACCCTGATACTGTCCGAGCAGCGCACTTGAGAGCGCTACCAGTCCGTTGGAGATCATCAGTCCGAGCACCTTGTTAAAGTTCGTGTTGATACCCTGTGCTCTCGCCATATTCTCGTTGCATCCGGTCGCGCGGATACTGCTTCCCAGCTCCGTCCCGAAAAACCAGTACAGGATCGCAATAATCACAATGATAAAGAGAATGATGACCACGATCGTATTCTTGTCCAGAATCGAATTCTTTACATAACGCAGGGAAACGAGGAGATTGTATTTATCTACGTTGATCGCCTGATTGGATTTTCCCATAATCTTTAAGTTCACGCCCCACAGCCCAAGCTGTGTCAAGATACCGGCAAGAATCGCCGGTATCCCCATCAGCGTATGGAAAATACCTGTAGCAAGTCCCACCAGCATTCCTGCCAGCGTCGCCACGAGAAGCGCCACCCACACATTCGCACCGCCCTGCATCATCATAATACAGACTGCCGCGCCGGTACACATCGTACCGTCTACAGACAGATCCGCAATATCCATAATGCGGAAAGTGATATACACGCCGATCGCCATGATTCCCCAGATAAGCCCCTGTGCCATCGCTCCCGGCATGGCGCCCAATAAGCTGCTGATATCCATTGTTACCTCCCCAGTTCCCTTACTCGATTCTCATTTGCCTGATTACTCAATGACTTCATAGCCGTCCGGAATCGTGATCCCGAGCTCGTCACAAATTTCCTTATTGTATTTCTTCACAAAATTCGGCGCATACTCGATTGGCATCTCCTCGATCTTCGCCTCGCCCTTTAAAATCTTTGCCGCCATCTTTCCGGTTGCCGTACCGATGTCATAGTAGCTGATGGAAAGAGTCGCAACTCCACATCCACCGCAGATGCCTTCCTCGCCTGCGATCACCGGAACCTTTGCCGGCATGCAGACATTGCGGATGATCTCTGTGTTATTTGCACATGTATTGTCTGTAGGTACATAGATCACATCGCTGTTATCCGCCGCCTGTGTCACAACCGCAGACAGATCGTTGGAGTCAGAAAATGCATAGTACTCACAGGTATAACCTTTCTCCTCGAGGAAGCCCTTCACCGTATCCACCTGATACTGGGAATTCGCCTCTCCGGAGCAGTACAGCAGACCAACTGTCTTCGCCTCCGGGAAAAGCTCCTGAACCATATCTGCCTGCTCGCTCAGCGGAGCAAGATCCGATGTACCGGAAATATTTCTGCCGACCGTTCCGTTGAAATCGTCAAGCTCTAATGCCACACCGTACTCAGTCACCGAGGTTCCTAAGATCGGAATCGTATCTGTTCCCGCTGCCGCAGCCTGAAGGGCAGGCGTCGCATTTGCAAGAATCAAGTCCACATTGGCAGCGACAAATCCGTTGACGATTGTTGAACAGGTATTGGAATCGTTCTGTGCATTCTGCTCATCGAACTTCACGTTCTCCTCACCGAGCTCTTCGATCAGGGCATCCTTAAATCCCTGTGTCGCTGCATCCAGCGCATCATGCTGTACCAGCTGGCAGATACCGATCTGATACACTTTGTCGGAAGACGCATCTCCTCCGTTTGCACCCGATGGCTCATTGCCACCGCACGCACCGAGTGAAACCACCATTGCTGCCGCCATAAGGGCAGCTAAGATTTTCTTTTTCATAATAATCTCCTTTTCTTTCCTTATATCTTCGCCCTGAGGTCTGACGCTTCAACGCGTTACAGAGCTAATTCTATATTAAGTGATTAAACCATGTTTGCATGAAAATGTCAAGAAAAGCGCTCTGTAAAACAAGAACGTGCAAATTTTACAGAGCGCTTCCATTATTTTATTTCCATTTTATTACGTTTCAGGAATCCCCTGTCATTTCCGTAAGAAATAGCAAGTCCTTCATCGTTATCCATCAGCAGCTGATATTCCTCCACTGAAATCTGTCCCGGCCTTTTTCTTTCATATACCGTAAGGTTCAGTGTATGCTTGCATTTTTCACATTGATAGATCAGCCAAACGTCAACCCTGTTTCCGTTTGCGTTCACTCTGAACTTCCCGGTATTTACAAAAATCTTTTTCTTCCCACAGCCGGAACATCTGTGCCATACTTTTATTGTGTTTAAATAGCTCACCTTAATCTCCTGCATATATGGATATTCATCCACGGACGATGCGCGAGCTATTACAGTATTAAGTTAGATTTGCAATAGCCACGCTATGCAAAGTAATAAGGTTTCAGCATATTCGGTCTCCTCTTTTATTAATCCTGATTCGGATATCAAAAGCTCTGCGCCAAAGCAATTGACAATAAATTGCACAAAAAAGTTGTGCGCACTCCGTTGCACCAAACATTCCAATGAGCCTCTTAGAGCGAAAATCGTGTTCAGCAAAGGCTTCCACGATTTTTGAGTCTCATTTCCATGGCGCAAAAGTCGTTTGCACAATCTTCTTTTGTGCAATTTACTGACCAATATTTTTCCCCAGAGCTTTTCATCCCCGAATCAGTCTTTATAGTTTCTGATGATACGTTGTACGCTTTTTTCTGTCAGGTAGTATCGGTCAGCGAGTTCACGAACCGTGACCCCTGACTGGTAATCCGCGTACATCTGATCGTTTCTTCTGGTCAGTTCCTGACGTATGCAGGTTCCGGAGCCCCAGCTTCTCTTGTCCCCTTTTCTGGGAATGTAAAGCATCTCTCCGTCCACATACTGCTGTACCAACGCCAGTACACTTTCCGGCAGCACGTCCTCTGCCCTTATATAGCCCATGGTTGCCCTCCTAATCAATATTTTTCTAGGATTCGCCGGGCTTATACAATCACGTTTTCCTATGTTTGCATAGCCTCGGCTAAGCAACAATTACATCTCTCTTTCTCATGCAAAATACCTCCTGTTTATTTCATAGCTACGGTATTTTTAGCATATATAAAATATCTGTGTGTGTCAATCTCATAGTTGCTTAGAATCAATTATGTTCCAGTGCTGGACACCTCAAAGAAAAGCAAGAAAATTATCGTCTTTACAAACTTTATTCTTGGCATCTGTCTGTCCCCATAACTTCTACCAGGCGTTTCGCCAATATTCCTAGTGCAGAGAGCTCCTTGATAATTGAATAAAGGCTTTACACCTTTTCAAAAAGTCCTTATAATATAAATATCTTTTATATAAGGACGGTGAAAAGAAAGTGAGCGATGAATGTATGACTGGTAAAGAAATACTGAACCTCATATATAAGTTAAGAAGTGAGGGCAAGACAGATACAGAAATCATAGAATTTATAATCTATCTTGAAACACACGATCCACATAAAAACAACACTTGACAATATAACGTAACCAACAAACCAAGGTGTAAAGTCTTTATTGAATGATCAGATGCGACAGATTATTGCAGATAACCTTTACATGTCCCCAAGGTACTGTGTAAATTTCTGCCCCAATTTGGGGCATTTTTTCTGCCTCTAATAGTTCTGTCTGCTTCTCCAAATAATTTACAGGGCAAAGAAATTCAGCGAGAACAGTACACCTGTCCCCGCTGTGGCGCTCGCCTTGTGAAACGCAACGGAAACTTTCGGGGATTCTGAATAGTTACCTAAAGTTTTATAATTATTTTATTGCTTTTCGACAACGACAATGCTATTATCGTTTTTACAAACTCTATCCTTGCCATCTGATCCCAATACAGGCTTACATCGACAATCACACGCGTTCGCCTACTTGTTCTTTTTGTCATGTTTTCATTTCATAACTTCTATCAGGCGCTTCGCAAATATTCCTAGTACAGAGAGCTCATTGATAATTGAATAAAGGCTTTACTCCTTTTCGCAAATCCGCTATACTGGTATTATTAAATCAATATCAGAAAGGCGGTGAGAGGATGGAACAAGATATGACGGATAAAGAGCTAATCACAGTAATTATTGATAAGTACACAGATTTGCAAAGAATAAAAAAAGCAAATGGTAACACCGAAAATGCAGAGCTTGACTATCAAATTAAAGTAGCTGCTGCAAAGCTATCCTCTTTAGGCGTGAATGTTGAAGATATAACACTTTAATTACAACTGAATAACAACCACATAACCAACAAACCAAGGCGTAAAGTCTTTATTGAAGAATCATCTGCGACAGATTATTGCAGACAATCTTTATATGTCCCCAAGGTACTGTGTAAATTTCTGCCCCAATTTGGGGCATTTTTCTGTCTCTGAGAATTCTTTCAGCTTCTCCAAACATGAGTAAAGAAAAATGGCTTTCCTTCTGCTGAGGAGCGCCGACTGTTTTATGTTGCCATCACAAGGGCAAAGAAAAAGGTCTGGCTTGTCACAGTAGAAGGAAATGAGTCAGTATTTATTAAAGAAATCATTACATTGATACTTTCCATAAACCGTGAAGATTACAGTATGCGTACACCGCAACCGGCTTTTCATCAGAAAGTGCAAATGTGACAACCGGCTCCGTACCCACCTCCAAACTGACGAATCAGTTTATCCAATTTTCGGGGGTTCTAAATAGTTACCTAAAGTTTTATAATTATTTTATTGCTTTTCGGCAACGACAATGCTATTATCGTCTTTACAAACTCTATCCTTGCCATCTGTCTGCCCCAGCACGGGCTTACATCGGCAATCACACGCGTTCGCCTACTTATTCTATTTGTCACGTTTCCATTTCATAACTTCTATGCAGGCGCTTCGCCAGTATTCCTTGTACAGAGAGCTCATTGATAATTGAATAAAGACTTTACTCCTTTTCGCAAATCCGCTATACTGATTGTATCAATCAGAAAGGCGGTGAGAGGATGGCAGCAGATATGGGCATGACAAATAAACAATTCCAAGGGTTTATCCGACTTGCTTTAGGATGGCTTGAAAAAGCATTACAAAAATCACCTGATAATGAAGACCTAAAAAAGCTAAAAGATATTTTTCAATCAATGCTTGAAGATGATTAACAACTACACAACAACCGCATAAGTAACCAACAAACCAAGGCGTAAAGTCTTTATTGAAAGATCAGATGCGACAGGTTATTGCGAATAACCTTTATATGTCCTCAAAGTACGCTGTAGATTTCTGCCCCAATTTGGGGCATTTTTTCTGTCTCCAATAGTTCTGTCTACTTCTCCAAATAGTTTACAGGGAAAAGAAACTCAGCAGGAACAGTTTACCTGTCCCCGCTGTGGCGCCCGCCTTGTGAAACGTAACGGAAAGTATTCACTACATTGATACTTTCCATAAACCGTGAAGATTACAGTATGCATATACCGCAACCGGCTTTTCATCGGAGAGTGCGAATGTGACAACCGGCTCCGTACCCACCTCCAGACTTTTCCTCTGCCCGCCTTTATCGGTCTGCAGATATACCCATAAAATGCTGTGCTCTTCCTGCATGGGATGCTCTGTCGATCCGACTTTTACCTTTACCGTATTTCCTTCAACGGAAACTTTCGGGACATGCTTTTCATGGCTCGCGTCTACAGTTCCCGGCTCCAACCTCGTCATCTTCTGACCGCAGCACATAATCGGCACTCCTGCGTCATAAATCATTTCCACAATATTCCTGCAATGCTCACAAACATAAAACCCAGGGTCACACATAGTTCATTCCTCCCATTCTTATCAATGTTTTTTGTTTATTAGGGTTTCCCATTTTCATAAAAAAATACGGGTTTTATGTATTCTCTGTGTATCTTCGACGGTAATATTCCACTGTGCGGTACTCGAGAATATCCTTCATATATTCACAAAATTGTTATGGGTTGTTTGCAAAAAAAATGTGGATAGCCATCTTCACATCTCAATCTCCAAATTTTCTATCCAACGACTTCCTTATTGCATCGGCCACAGTCATACAATCCTCTGGCATAAAACCAGGAGCTTCAAAAGATCTTGAAAAAACTTTCGATATTGCTCTTGCTATCTGCCCAACAGATGAGGTTAACTTAATATGACGCGCTATTTCTTCACTTTCTCCGTTAAATTCATCATGCGGTGCATATGGAAGCAGGCTATAAGGATTCCACTTATCAATCTCGACTTTAACAATCCTATAAATCTGATGTCTGTCTCCAAGAACTTCATTTCTTTTTTCTGCTGCAACTCTGTAGCCTTCAATTACTGCTTCAATATCTTCCATATCGGGTTCACACCATATGTCAGAGACTTTATACCAGTCATGGTTCAAGCAAATACCATCTATCAGTTCTGCTTCAAATAAAGAATCTAAATCTTCATAATCATACTCTCCACTTGCGTCTGATTCTCCGCATCGCTGAAATGAAACATGACCAGAGTATCCAATGATCATATATTCAGATTTTTTACCCCTCAACTTCAACCGCATCTCTGGTTCAATATCATTGCTTACGAATATCGTTATAATCCTTTTTATATCCTCTATAGAATAAGGATTATGTATATCCTGTCCTCTAAATGCCCTATAGAATTCTTCTCCCTTTAGCTGCTGTAGCCCGGAAACCTGGCCGTCCCCAAATTCCACTATAATCAAACTTCCGTCTTCTTTTCTCGCCAAATCAACTGTGACAAAGTTGCTCTGTATTCTTTTAGCAATAGATTCTACCCAAATATATTCTTCGTGTGTAAGACTTACTTCCTTTTTATCTGTCCAATAGTCATCAATCGCAAGTATCCGTCCGGCATACACAAATACTCTGTACTCCTCAGATAATGGTATGCCAGTATTTTCATGAAACCCAATCTGTTTAAGCATTTCATATTTTCTTAATACAATGCCGCCTACAAGACAGTCTGCCTGACGCTCAATAAAATTCCCGATTATCTTTGAAGCATCCTCTTCATTCTGAATATTCTTTATAAAACAGGCATCATACCATTCATGTTTCCTGCTTTTAACAAAATCCTTTACTATGAACGATCCTTTCAATCCCTTTGTCAAAGACATAGCATCTTTAATCTCATTGGTAGTGCTCCAAACACTTTTAGCCGTTTCTGTTTCAAAATCCTTATACCATCCAGGCAACAGATGATACTTATCATACTCTTGTGGGCTGTTAATAAGAATGACTCCTCTCTTTTCGAGCGCATCGTAGAAATTCCGATACATCTCCGGTGTCATCATCCATCCACGGTAAATAGTCAATCCTGATATCTCCTCTCCGTATAATGACAATTTGCCCACCTGCATATCCTCATAACTGAATAATGCACATGTATGATCAATCCCCGCTGCCTGATACTCTTCCTCATAGTCCATGTCAACCCTATACGGATATAACGGGTGATTACAGAACAAGAAATTAATATCCATCAAGTCCTTGACCAATATATTTCCAGATACTTCAATACCATCCACTAATTCAAACAGCAGACACATCGGCATGTCCTCAAGACATTTACTATCTGGAACTCCCCTAAACATTTCTATACCCTTAACCTTAAAATGATTTCCCCTAAGATCAAGAAGAATATCTCCAATATGGACAGTTGTACCTTTACCGATATCTACTATATAAACAATTCCCCTGCCTGTTACTTTAAATCTGTCTTTTATTCTAAAAACTTCACACATTTCTTCGTTTCCTTTTATAAACTTTTAAACATATCAGCAAACCCAATAGACTAGCCCTGAAAAGAGAGTTCAAGTACTCCGAAATGGGTCACGCTTTCTCTGTATACCTTCGACGGTAATATTCCACTGTGCGGTACTCGAGAATATCCTTCGTATGATATTTGAACGCTTCATTTTTAATGCAATCCTTCAAGTCTTCCCTCAGAGCAATCGCATATCCTTCTTTATCTATAAAGAAGCCTTTGCCGGAAGCCTTCAAAAACCTGATCGGCATCGTTTTTGCTTTATTTAGGTGCTGCCGGTCTGTCATATTTTGGTATTCTTCATAAGATATGTCCGCCGAAAAGTCCTTCCAGTTTGTTCCTGTGAAACACCTGCTTTCCCTTATTCTTCTTCATCCTCATCATCGTCATGCATCCAATCAGGTTCCTTGACGGTATGAGGAAGCGCATAATAATCAAACACTTCCGGCTCTACACCCAGAACATCTTTTATCCACTCAACTGATTTTGCTACATCTTCCTTAGTATTAAATCTTGGGATATTGGGTATTCTTATATGTAATCTCTCTACCGGAACAGCATCTTTTATTTTAAAGAGATTCTGCATAACCTTTTCATTGTTTACCCCGGTATATTTTTCGTAGATAAATCTATCCATATCCTTAATATCAATGATCCATTCATCCATATCTTCCAGGAGCGGTTCCACACATCTCCACGGTACATTCAGAGATGTCTCAATTCTCTTAGCCCATCTTGAATCCATCAGCTGACATACATCATGAATAAATGCTGATTGAAGCAAAGGCTCTCCACCGCCAAATACTACACCGCCACCTGTCATCAGATAGTATATTTCATCCTTCTCAAGTACTTCCAATAACTCTTCTGGCTTATATGCTGCCCTTGGAGTCGGTGAAAGAAAATCCTTGCCCTCATGGCAGGAATTGTTTATGCAGTACTTACATTGTAAAGGACAATCAAAAAATGCAACCAGCGTGGAAACACCTTGACCATCCGTAGCCATTCGTAATCTTGAAACAGACATTATATCGCCAATCATGCTTCCACCTCCCATTTTGTCAGTGTAAAATCTGGAATAATTCTATCCTCAGCAGGAATGGCAGCCAATTTAGCTCTTAAATATGCAGATTCCTGGTCACACTTAGCACAGGTTCCAGCGCACGGTCCGATTGATGGACATTCTTCTGATGAAAACTCTATTCCATTAACCCTTGCCAGCTCAATTCTTTGTTTTCTCAAATACTCACAAATCTTCTTACCATCTATTCTGGCTGGAACTCTCTCTATTTCTTCCTTTATTCTATCATTTTCTTCTAGATAATCAGGTGGAATAATCTCTCCCAAAGTACTAAAGCTTCTGTATAACTCAGCCTCAAAGACTGTATCTAATTGATTCTTCTTTGATAAGTCAATTCCATTAAAGCCCTCTTCAATAGCAACATATGAATTTGATGCAAAATCAAAATAGTATCTTCCATACAACTCTCCGATACTATTCACTACAGTCGGCAATAATGCACCATAATCTGATTCCAGTTTCTGCATTACCTCTTTCATAGTGGCATCCTTCTCTAAGTTCAAGAGATATTTATTGCTATCTATATACAGAATCGAAGTGAGTTGTGATAAATCCGATAACAAATTCTTGTGTCCTTGGATACGTCTCTTACTTTCAAATTTCCATGGCGATACAGCACATAGATGAAGGCTGTTAAACTCATTCCTATCCTTAATCACATAAAACGGATATAAGCTTTCTAGATTGCCATCCGTCAAAAACAAAATATCATCATGATATCCCAGATTTCTGTTAAGGTCATCTGCTACAGATTCCAATGCTTTATATCGCTGATCATCTACTCCAAATGTATCAATTCCCATTCCAACATGTTTATATGGGCTTATAAAGCATTCGTATTTATCCGTTACGGCTTTTCCTTCAAGACAAACAACCAGCAGCACATCTTTGAACACTTCCAATGCCGGATTGTCATGATTCCATATAAACGCTGTATCAGTTATAATAACTCTCATGAGACAACCTCCTTACGCTTTTCGTTTTCTTTATGATAAATGATGTGCTGTCCTAAAAAACGGACTTGTAACAACAAATTTGCGCGTGATTGTCAAAAATGCACAAAAACTCAAAATATATTCTATCACAATTTCAGAGTTACTTCCACAAGAATAAACCGGCGAGGCATCGCCTCACCGGTCTATCACATCATCAATATTCATTTTATTTTTCCAACAGTATCTTCATCAGCTTCTCTGACAAGTTCCACCTAATCTCAATCTTATCTGGCTTAAACATAAGAACCCGGTCGATAAATGCTCTCACCATTTCATTTGTGAATTCTGTGTTGCCGGAATATTTGTCCAAGGCATCTTTCAGCTTTACAATCTGACATCCCCCTCATACCTTCGACGGTAATATTCCACTGTGCGGTACCCGAGAATATCCTTCATATGGTATTTGAACGCTTCATTTTTAATGCGATCCTTCAAGTCTTCCCTCAGAGCAATCGCATATCCTTCTTTATCAATAAAGAAGCCTTTGCCGGAAGCTTTCAAAAACCGGATCGGCATCGTTTTCGCTTTATTTAAGTGCTGCCGGTCTGTCATATTTTGGTATTCTTCATAAGATATGTCCGCCGAAAAATCCTTCCAGTTTGTTCCTGTGTCAAAAAACTGCTTCCAGCTTTTTAATACTTCTTCCTCTGTCACCGCCAGTCGTATATCACCGTCATTGTAAAAGCTGTACAGAATCGGCATTTTGTAAACCTTCTGCATATCCGTTGTCTCGATCACCGATATAAATTCCCGACCGATTCCCGTATACAGTATCTCTTCTTCTGCCGAAAGTTCATGTAAATCATACAAGAAATCCAAGTACCTGCGGAACGGATTTTCTTTCGCATGCTTCACGCAGTACTGATATATTTCATCATCCATATAGGTGAACAGTTCCATTCTGGTTGGCACTTTTCCGTCCAGCAATTCTTTGATGCGGTAATATTCACGGTTAATCTGCTCTTTTACAGATAATGATTTTTTATCCAACTCCTTGAACAGATCTATCAGGCGCATATCAAAATCTACAATGCAGTCATCCGGATATTCTATGTCACTGTAGTCATAGGATTTCTTGCCGCTAAAAGATTTCTCTCCTCCGAGCAGCAACGGCGCCTTTCCTGCCTTTTCATAATTTCCGATAAAGTCAAGAACGTTCAGGTATTCTTTCCCTTTATAGGTGCGGAGTCCGCGCCCCAACTGCTGCAAAAAAACGGTCGGAGACTCCGTCGGTCGAAGGAACATGACCGTATCAAGTGAGGCAATATCTAATCCTTCATTAAACATGTCTACAGAAAAAATCACCTTGATTTCCTGATGCTTCAACTGCTCAATCGCCCTGTCCCTATCCTCCGAAAATTCTCCGTCTGCATTGCTGTATACCGCAACAGAGGGAATCCCCCTTTTGCAGAATTCCTTTGCCATAATTTCCGCATGCTGTCTGGAACAGCAAAATCCTAATGCCCTTCTGGAGCGGTACTTCATGTAGTATTTATAGATAAGGTCGAATCTCTTATCACTGTTGCTGTATATTTCCGTCAATTCCCTTTCATCATAACGCCCCTTCACAAGACGCAGACCTGAGTAATCTGTCTCATCATAGATGCCGTAATAATGAAACGGAACCAACATGCCTTTGTTTATCGCTTCTTTTAGCGAAATCTCATACGGAACATTATAATCACACAGCTCGTAAATATTTTTCCCGTCCATCCGTTCCGGTGTCGCTGTAAGACCCAGCATGAACTTCGGCTTGAAATAATCTACGATTCTTTTATACTGATCATTTACTGCATGGTGAAATTCATCAATTACAATATAGTCAAAGTAGTCTTCCGCGAAATACTCATTTTTCAAATATTCGGCTCTGCCCAGCGTCGCAAAATATCGGATTCTGCGTTACCTTCTTACCTGATCCTATTTGCATCAGATCTCCGAAAAAAGAAGGATAAAGCCGCCTTTGACTCTATGGTTTACCATGAATGAAGTATAGCACGCGTTTTCCTGCGTGCATTATAAAATACATTATTCAATTCCACAAATATCAGTTTATTTCCTTTTATAATCTCATCTATCTCTTCAATCTTGATATCTAAAACAGACATTCTCAACAACTCCTATCATTTTTTACATAATGTCATTCATTTTCTATTTCGTATACATACTTTTATTATTTTACATTTCTTTTAGGCCAACACACATGGAATTATATTTTTTAGACTTCCACTAATATTATCATAGACTTCCATCTCTCTTTGTGTTAATATACATACTGTGGACTTGTAAGTTATTTTAATAGATTTAAGGAGATCAAAATGAATTCAGCCCGCTTTAGTTTTCCTGCAGTAAAAGGAATTCAAGCCAATATGGAATATTATGTCACAATGGTTCCCCTTGATTGCATACCAAAACTTTTTACTTTTAGCGACGAAAATATGCCACCAGAAATACGATCACAGCGAACACTAAATAAATCTAGAATTCCTGAAATGAGCAATTATATACTTCAGAATCCTAACTCTTATGTTTTCTCTGCTCTGACTGCATCTGTAGACGGGGAACTACTATTTGAGTCAGCTGATTCAGACAGCAACCATGGAATGCTTTCAATATCAATGTCATCTAAATTGCTCATTAATGATGGTCAGCATAGGCGTGCAGCTATTGAAGTAGCATTAAAAAAGAATCCAAACTTAAAATATGAACATATTTCGATGGTTTTATATCACGATATAGGCTTAAAACGTTCTCAGCAAATGTTTTCTGACTTAAATCGTTTTGCAATAAGACCTACCCAATCACTAAACATACTTTATGATAATCGTGACAGCCTATCGCTTATAGTAAAAAATGTAATTGAAGAGATTCCTGAATTTTCATATTTAATAGATAAGGAACACACTTCTATTCCTAATCGCTCTATTGCTCTTTTTACATTAAGTGCTCTTTATAGAGGAACAGTATCATTGTTAGATGGATTAGAATTAAACCTTAATGAGCAAAAAGATTTCGCTATTATGTTTTGGTCAGCGGTTTATGCAAATATGCCTGAATGGCAAGATGTTTACAAGCAAAAGGTAAAATCCTCTTCCGTTCGAAAAGAGTCATTATCTCCTTTGAGTATTACTATTAAAGCTCTTGGCGAAATAGGTAATGCCTTATACAAGAACAATTCCGCCACTTTAGAGTCTACTCTTTCAAATTTAAAAGAAATAAATTGGCAAAAAAGCAACCCTACCTGGAACAATGGAATCATTGTAAATGGTAGTGTCCAATTATCTCATGCAACTCAACAATTAATGATTAATGAGATTAAAAAAATAATAATGTAGCAGGTGAAATCAATGGCAAATATATTAACTAAAGAATTTCTTCAAGAAACTATAGAGACCATTAAGCAAGTATATATGGAAGACAATATCCCTTGGATATGCGGATATAGCGGAGGAAAAGATTCTTCCGCAGTTGTTCAGCTTGTCTGGATGGCTTTACAGCAATTGCCAAAAGAAAAAAGGACCAAAACAGTTCATGTAATTAGTACTGATACTATGGTCGAATCGCCTGTAGTAGCTTTATGGGCTAGTCAGTCCTTAAAAAAAATGACCGACGCTGCAAAATCTGATGATCTTCCTATCATTCCTCACAGATTAACTCCTCAGATCCAGAATACATTCTGGGTAAATTTAATTGGACGTGGTTACCCTTGCCCAAGAGTTAATTTTAGATGGTGTACAGATAGACTAAAAATTGATGCTTCAAACCAATTCATAAAATGTATTCTTGCTGCTGAAAGTGAAGCAATTTTAGTTCTCGGATCCAGAAAAGCAGAAAGTGCTACTAGGCGTAAAGTAATGGAAGGCTATGAAGAAAAACGTTATCGTGAACACCTTAGCCCTAATGGATCTTACCCTAATACATATGTATTCACCCCAATCGAAAACTGGGAAGATTCAATGGTATGGCAATTCTTAATGCAGCACTCAAACCCATGGGGGCATTCTAATAAAGATCTTCTTGCAATGTACCGTGGAGCTTCTGCAGACAATGAATGCCCTATGGTCGTAGAGAGCGGTACCCCTTCTTGTGGCGGAAGCAGAATGGGGTGTTGGGTTTGTACTATGGTAACAGAAGACAAGTCCCTTTCTGCCATGATCCAAAACGATGAAGAAAAAGCTTGGATGTTGCCGCTTTTAGATTTCCGTAATTATATTGCCGCGTATAGTCAAAACGGCGACATGACACAAAATGAAATAGACAGAAGTAGAAGAGATTTCCGTCGTATGACTGGCAATCTTACATGGCACAATAATCGATTAGTTCATGGACCTTATACAAAGGAAGTGAGAGAAGACTTTCTAAGACGACTTCTTAAACTTCAATTATTCATCCAGAAAACTGGGCCTGAAGAAGTTAGGGACTCTGAGCTCATTACTATGGATGAATTAAGATATATAAGAAAAATATGGTTGGATGACAAGCATGAATTTGATGATATGGTTCCTCAGATTTACAAAGAAATCATCGGAAAAGACTTTGAGGATCACAGTATTCTTAGCAACAAATACTATGGCAAGGAAGAATGGGATCTTTTAGCTGAGGTTTGTAAGGATTTATATCCTGATTATGAACTAATGCTAGAAATGCAAAGCAGCTTACTAGATATGGAGGCCAAAAATTCTGCTATAAGTTCAACCAAAAACGTAGTCAAAAATTTAGAAGCAAAAATAAAGCACTCTTACTATAAGGATGAAGATGATGCTGAAGATATGCTCAGAATGAGAAGAAAACGTCAGGGATTAGTCGACGACAGTATATATGCTCAAGAAGATGAATCTGATACAGATGAACCTCTAAACACTTCTCCGGCAGGCTACGAAGAGGAGGATTGTTAATATGCATTTTTCAAGTATAGAATTATACAATTACGGTATATATAAAGGCAAACATGTTATTTCACTGGCAAATCAAGAGGGCGCAAAAAACGTTACTCTTGTTGGTGGGATGAACGGACGTGGAAAGACTACCATCTTAGACTCCGTTTTCCTGTGCCTGTACGGAAGAAAATCAACGGAATACATAACTGGAAAAAAGGAAGCATACAATAAGCTCCTAAAAGACCACATCAATAAATCTGCAGATGATAAGTCCACTCATATCAAGCTCACAATGGAAATGGATGATGACGAAGGCACCATCATCACCATCACACGAGCATGGAACATGAATGGCAAAAAAATCGATACCTCTCTATTGGTTGAAAAGAATGGTATTGAAGATAGTTATCTATCAGAAAACTGGGAATATTATGTTGAAGAACTAATTCCATTTGGTATTGCCAAGTTTTTCTTCTTCGATAATGAGAAAATAAGTCAAATTGCCGACGATGATGCATTTGATAAGATCAAAGATTCCATCAAATCGGTCATGGGTGTTACCACCATTGAGTCTCTATGTGCTCATATTGAAAAAATACGAAAAGAAAAAAATGCTAATTTAAAAAAATCTGGAAGCAATTTACTAACAAAAGAATCAGAGGAATTAAGTCAAAGCATCGAAGATGCTGAAACAAAAATTAGAAATCTTTATGCTCAAAAAGCAGCTTTAGTCCCAGAACTCGCTAAACTGAATGACAAATTAGAACAAACTGAACAGGCTTTTTGGAAAAAAGGCGGCAATCTTGGTCTAAATCATGATGATATTATAAGAGACCAGCATGCACTTAAAGAACAAGCTGCCTCGCTAAAAGAAGAGGCAATTACATTAGCTTCAAATCCAGCTGTTCCTCTGTGCCTTTGTAAGTCACTTACAATTTCCGCATATAACAAAATCTGTTCCGAGGAAAATGCAAGAGCGAAGAAATATTCTCTTCCCGTAGTTTCAACATTGTATGATTCACTTCTCAAAAAATTTCAGGGTGAGTTCTCTGAAACATCAGACTCATACAAATTGCTTGCAACAATCATTGAGCAGCAATTAGATGAATTGAAACAAGAAGCCCAGAGTGATAATTCTGGTTCCCTTACTCCTCTTGCTAAAACCTTGGTTGAAAAATTTGTAAGCGAAGATTCTTTAGCACTACGGCAGAAATCTTCAACGATTGTAGTTGAAAGCAAAAAAGTTCTTACAGCTTTGCAGCAACTTGAAGTACATTTAAGCAGCAGTGCTGAAAAGAATGACACAATCAAGCTCTTGAATGAGATAAAAGACTTGCAGTCTCAAAAAACACAGCTTGAATCAGATATCAATAAATGCGAAGACCAAATCCGCTCTGCCCAGTATGGAAAAGAACAATTGGAGCGACAGTTAAATAAAGTTCTTCTTAAGATAGCCGCTGATGCAGATACAAGTGATGATAATGTACGAATCATTGAGTACTCAACAATGACTTTAGAGATAATGCAAGAATTTGTACATCGCTTACAAGCTCAAAAAGTAAATCAGTTAGAAAAAAACATAACATCATGCTTCGAATTCCTAGCGCAAAAACAGGCAATAATTACATCCATTTCTATCGACTCAGAAACATTAGATATAACATTAAAGGATTATAACGGTGGTGTTCTTCTCAAAGACCAGCTGTCAGCTGGCGAAAAGCAAATGTTTGCCATCTCAATATTATGGGGATTAGCTTTATCATCTGGATATAAGCTTCCTGTAATAATTGATACTCCAATGGCACGATTGGATTCAGCTCACAGAAGTAATTTCATCAATAAATATTTGCCTAACGCAAGTTCGCAGGTAATAGTTCTTTCTACGGACGAAGAAATAAATGGCAAATATCTTGAAAATATTCGTGAGTATGTAAACACGTCCTATACTCTCGTATACGATGAGGTCGAAAAATGTAGCAGCATTCAGCGCGGATATTTTGGAGGTACCGTATAATGATTTGTAAACAATTTAAGTTATCACAGCCTGAAAAAGAAAAACTCATAAGAATAAAATCTAGAACTGGAATTCAAAACTGGAACGTCATCTGCCGTTGGGCACTTTGTTGGTCATTGAACGAAGATACTATACCAGGCGGCGTAGACCCTCAATCAGATAGTAATGTTGAAATGTCGTGGCTTACTTTTGCAGGTGAATATCACGAAATATATGAGGAATTAATCCGTGTGCGTTGCTTAAACGACGGTCTAGGTGATGATCCGGATACATTATTAAGATATTTCAGATTACATCTGAATAGAGGTATCAACTATTATAGTTCAAGAGATGTGTTAAAAAATATTCACGATTTGCTTAACACTCTTCCAAGTGAGGAATAAGATATGTCACTATACTTAGATTACAATGCATCTGCTCCTATCTTACCAAAGGTTCTAGATGTTATGATTGAAGCATATAAGCAAACTCCTGGTAATGCAGATAGCCGAACCCACATTTATGGAACAAACGCCCAAAAATTGGTTCAGTCATGTCGTAATACCATAGCAGAAGTGTTGGGTGTCAATCAAGCCGAAGTTATTTTTACCAGCGGTTCAACAGAAAGCAATAATACAGTTATTCTTGGAATTAAAGAATATGCTGAAAAAGCAAGTAAAAAACATATAATCACCTCTTCAATTGAACATAAATCCATTCTTCAACCACTTAAATATCTCGAAGAAAAGGGCTTTCAGGTAGATTATGTATCTCCAGATGAATCAGGCAGGGTTAATTCAGAAGAGGTCTTATCACTTATTACAGACAAAACTTGTCTAGTTTCAATAATGTTTGTTAACAGTGAAACCGGCATAATTCAACCTGTCAAAGAAATTGGCAGTGCCTTAAAGGAAACCGACATAATGTTCCACGTCGATGCAACGCAAGCTCTCGGTAAGCTTAATAATGAAATTCGTTCACTTGATTACAATATGATGAGTATTGCAAGTCATAAAATAGGCGGTCCTCAAGGAATCGGTGCTTTAGTTCTGAAACGTGGAAAAGATTACAAAAAGCCAGCTATTAAGCAGTTAATGTATGGTGGCTCTCAAGAGCGTGGTTTTCGTCCAGGCACAACCCCTGTTGCTTTAGTTGTTGGGTTTGCAAAAGCTGTCGAAATATGTGAGAAGGAATTGGAATCAAATCATAAGAAATGTTTACAAATTAAAGAACGATTTTTGAACGCAGTCAAAGATCTGCCATACACCATTAATGGAGATCCTAATTATTGCTTACCTTCAACAATAAACATTAGCTTTGATGGTTTAGATGCCGAAGCAGCTTTTCTATGCCTTGGTGATGGCTATTCATTTTCCAATGGTTCCGCCTGCAATTCGTCATCTCATACTCTTAGTTATGTTCTGGAAGCCATGGGACTAGACGAAAAAAGAAAATCTGAAGCAATTCGTTTGTCATGGAACGGAAATACAGCTGTTGATTTTACAGATTTCGTTTCCATCGTTTCTAGTATGATATAGTTCAAAAACAGCGGAATGGGTAATCTGCCCTTCCGCTATCTTCTTAAAATCTGACTTTCATCGTATTCATTAAATCGTTTGCTTTTAACCACTCTAATACATGCGGCGTCAAATCACTAACAGTAGCTTTCTGCAACTTCACTTTATTGATAAACTTCTCTACTTCATCATCAAGATGTAATCCATCAACTATTTCCTTACCACGAATAACTTTACTCAAAAACTCGTCGATACCCTTTGCCGATGTAGGCATTTTAATTTTCGCATTCCCCAAGGCTTCGAGTAGATCATCTGCCTCCTTTTTATCCGGCAGCAAGCTTTTAAGGGAAGTTAACGAATCAATTACAGTAGTACAATGTTTATCTGCAGCATCCCTCCATGCGCTTTCAGTAGCAGTTTTGCATAAATCAATTGCATTCTTTAGTGCTTGAACCGTTGTAGCATCTAATGTATGGTCATTTGTTTTCTCTCCACAATTATCTACTGTCATCTGTAGCGTCTCTTTTAATTCTGCAGTTAATATTTCTGGTGCAATCTGCTTGTTCTTTAACGCTGTAATAACATTGAGTAACTGCTCTAATGTAGGAGCACATAATCCCAAAGCAATAACCTGCTCTTTAAATGTTTTGGCAGCATATTTATTATTTGTCACTTGAATAGAATCAAGCATTACACTATTTGTTGCTTTCAGTGTATCTAAAATCATTCTGCCACCTCCATTTTCTCAATTTTATTGCTAAGTTCTTCCAATTTTGCAAGAGCCGCTTCAAGCATCAGTGGATCTACAGTCTCTACATCTCCAAGCAAATTACTATGAGTTGTATGAAGACGATTCGCAAAAGATTCCACATCATTAAGTGATTTAATGATAGCAGATAATTTTTCAATTGGTCGCTGGGAAAACAATGTCAGTAATTCAATCATGTCATCCGATGCTACTGCGTTTTTTAATGCATCATACTGTGCTATAGCATACTTTGCCTGCTCGGCAGGTGCATCATCAAATTTACTTTTCAAATCACTCGTAAAATGTTCATGCGCTGTTCCACAAATCTTGTAAAATTCTTGTATCTCTGCGGCAACGGCCTGATAATCAGCCTCTGTTGGATTCTTACCAATTAAGCCTTCAAATTCTTTAATTTTTGAAATAGCCAATTTCTTCTCACTATCAATGACCGCATCGATTTTTTGATAAAGAGCCTGTAAATACTTTCTGATATTTTCATATTGGTCACCATTATATGCTTCCAGTTCTACAGAAATATCCCAATTTAGCTTCTGAAGGTGAACAATAGAATTAATCAGCTCGTTTGTTCTAAAAAACGGAACTTTTCCTTCTGCCTTTTCACCAACAATACCCATTACGGTTTTACTTCCCGAAATAAGACTTGCATTTATCTGTTCTTTAACAGATTTCTGGTTACCAAGGTATATAAGCACATCCTTCCATGCTTGATTCTCTCTATCATCTATCTTTGTAGGTGGATTTGTTCTCATAAGAATGCGTAGAAGTTCCTCATTCTTTTTACCCGCGAGTTTTTGTCCATATAAAAGTCGCTGCAAATATTCAATTGCTAAACACCAAGTAATAACTGGGTGTTCATTATCACCCACAGTCTGTCCGAACAGCTTATCAATAAATGTCTTCTTATTCGCTTCTATCCAATTTATCAATACAAGCTGATAATATGCTGCATTTTCAAAATCCCATTTCTTATAGTAGTCAAACAAAGTCAGACCCATAAGTATTGTTCGTGCTTTGGAAGAACGCTTCAAAACTACAATCGCTTTATTTTTGTTAATATCAAGTTTTGAATCTTCAATGTCAACAAAGTTACCATTTCTTAAGCGCTGTGTAACAAAATCACCTGGTAATCCTTCGTCCTGCCATGCTATTGACTGAACAACAAAATTACCTACCCATTTATTATAATCCGATGAATACTCTAGCGTTTTCTTCGATTCAAACCACGCCTCAATATCTTCCTTCTTTCGATTAAATGCAATTTCCTGAAGAGACCGCTTTGGCGGATTTACTGTCGTTCCTGCATTACCGCCATTTGATGGTGGCGTAGCTAGAGTTGAAGCTGTAGTTGAGGGAGCTGATACACCACTATTTACACCTGCAAAAGCTCCTAGCCCTATCTCTACCAGGAATTTTTTACTAATACCACCTATTGTATCATCCACCACTTCAGTAGTGCCATTTCCCCATACATTAAACAGCACTTTCATTCGAGTTTTATCCTCGTCAGATAAGCTTGAATTTTCAACGCTATCAGCATATGGAGGTTGAAGTGTTACAGAGGATATGTAAGAAGGCGTTTCTGGGAATCTCCAATTATCACCATATTCCATGCCATCAGCAAATTGAGCAAAGAAATGCTGAATTACATGTGTTAAAAAGTTTCTAGGTGTCTTATGCTTTAGTTTGTCATACAGAGCAAGTAAGCTTTGCCTATTAAATGGATACAATGTATATGATTGATCCCCGATTTCAACTTTATCCCATTCAAAATCAGGAACATACTCAGCAGTCGGCATAGTATCCCCTACAGCACTACTTTTGTACCAATCTTTCACAGAATCAGTTGATGAGTATATGGCATTAATATAACGAGCTGCCATTTCAAGAAGGAAATCATCTCCGCCATATGATTGCTCTGTTACCTTAATCTGCTTTGTAACTCGATCCTTAAAATTGTCTCTAAACGAGTCATAATATCCATCGGTAATGCCAATAACAGATGTAACGCGACATAAATCACTATACTTACCACCATTTTCAACTGATAGCGCTGTAATAAGCTCACTTTCAACGATACTAAACGACGTAAAATCCTCAATGAATATTGTCAGGTTCTTACCTTCTTTATAAAGAGACTTCCTCAAATTAACAAATAAATCTCTCGCATTTTCACTGGTAATATTTGCACAACTTTGCATTACTCCTGAAGTAAAATGATTCAGATATACAACTAGTTTTGCAACTGCGCTCTCATCTTCATCTTTTAGCTCATACAAATAGAAGCTCTTTACTTCTTCTGCGGAATCCATTTTAATTGCTCTTTCAACTTCACGTGGCAATTTAAAATCATCTGCAGTAAAAATGGTTTCTGTTTCATCTGTGACAATTGTTTTTGCACCAGCAGTAATCATCTGATAGCACTTATCGATAGGGCCTTCAGGTCTCATCATATATTCCTGCACTCTCAAATCATATAAAAATGCTGCTATATTTTTACAAGTAACATGCTTATAGACCGAATTTGAGCTATCAGTCTGCACTCTTCTCACATACTCATTATAGATAGATGCCTTAAATTCTTCTTCATTTTGAGATTCTTCTGCAAAACAAAACTTTTTAAACTTTTCCTGAAGTTCCGAATCTTGAACCAGTCCTTCGTCCAACATCTGTTGTACTGCACCACGAACTGTATTACCAAGTCTCTGGAGAAAAATAACCTTCTCTTTACTCTCATTGTAACTCTCTTTATCACTTATAAAACGATTATGTAGCCAACATATTAAATGTGATTTTCCAGTACCATTTGTACCCCTGACAATAAGCATTTGATGCTTGTTGGCCCTGTTAACAATATATTGGTCATAAATCTGGTTTTCATTCAAGTGAATTGCATTAGCCTGAGTGTCGCCAAATTCTATAAATTCCAAATCACGAAAAGGAACATGTGTAGCCATAAAATATTCTATATCAACAGCTGTTCCATCTTTTTTGATAACATACTGATCCATGTGATCAGAACAGTCTATCCACTTCATGCTATGCCCCCTTTATAATTATTTCAGAAAAGTCATTAAATGAAACACCAACCAACTTAAATAGACCAACTTTCGCTGCATCCATGGTCGAAATCAGTTCAACAGTTCCTTCTTCGTGCAATGTCCTAAGACCATTTGATACCGCTAAAGATAGCCCTTGATTAGTACATGATGCTGCAGCTTCAGGAACATTTTCTTTTAACCAAGTCACAAACTGTACTGCAGTCATTTTTGTTCCTGGTTCAACGGCCTCAAGAGCATCCCCTAACCTAACTTTCATATTCGGAATAAGCGTTTTATTGTACTGATAAGCATGTCCCAAGAATCTCATCCAAAATCGCCATCCTAATACATCATTTTCGCTTATTGACTCTATACCGTTCTTGGCTGACATAGCTGCAAAATCATCAAATCTGTTAATCTCTTGCGTCATATCAGAGTTTGCAATATACCATTCTGTAAGCCTAAAAAAGGTAGATTTCTTGTTGGCAAATATAATAGGACTTATAGCCTTTCGAAATGCTGTTGCTGATTTAAACGAAGCATCTGGTATATTAATTAAATATTTATCTCCACTCTTCATAATCAATTTCAACTCTTCAGCTGCTTCTACAGATCGTCTTATTGCTTCTTCTTCAAATTTGCTATCCGGATCCAATTCTGATAATTTAAACAAATCTTGGCTTGAATAATTGCCTTGATTAACCAGTCTACAAATTGCCAATACTCTTTCAGGAGTAGGTCCTGGTCGCATATTATCATTTTCCTTAAACATTCCTTTTCTCCTTTACAAGCTAGATAAATTGCATGAACGACAATTTAAAAATTCGTTTAACGGTCTGTTTTTTGAAACTATTCTTGTATTTGGCTTACAACACCAAACCTTCTTATATTTCAAAAAATTTCCATTTTCTGCTATTTCAAATATCTTATTGTTTATAGCTACGTCATCACTTAATAAAAACAATATTCCGTTACGTATCACCCATTCAATATCATTAGCAATAGTAATGAACTCACTATGCGTAAGTCCTAAGCATCCGCCAGTATTAAGCTCTGAATACTTATCTGGAATTACAACGCAACCCACGTTGAGCTTATTAGCCTTTTCAATGACAATTTTAATATCTACATTATTGTAATCATCAACTGGAATCATTAAATCATTCAGGCATCCAATATATCTTTTAAGTGCCACAGATGGTACTGATGGTTCTACATTAACAATAGATTTATCTCTGATGCATATGGCATCCTCTTTCACAGATGTACCTTCTGGATGAACTGGACACCCATTACAAATTGGCTGTGCATAAGGATATAAAGAAACAAAATGTTTTCCCCAACACTTTGCTTTCGGTCTGTGAATTAAGTCAGCCATCTTATGATAACCTGCCACACGCATATCGTATTCTTTTTGTCTATCCTCTGAGATCGCCTCTGTCAATTTTTCAGAATTTTTTATCAATTCTATATCGTTAATCTTAAAAGAAAATAAGTACGTTTTCTTTACTGCATCATATTTTGCCTCAACAATTTCTATATATCCCTGTCTATGAAGCAATAACAAAGTATTTGCATTCCAACACATATTTCTCATGCCAGCATGCACTGCTTCTTCAGCTGTAAATGACTTTGGAACTGTATTCAAGTCAGCTATGACAATTTCACCATCTATAATTGTCTTATCATCCGATAATAAGCTATCCAATCGAATGATAATATTTTCGGGCTTTAATATGCTCTTATTAACAAGCCCAAACGCTACAGATAAATCATTTCTGCCATCATCTCTACTCATAAAATATGACATAACACTCAATGATGGGAGTCCGTCTCTTCCTGCTCGTCCAACCTCCTGATAAAATCTGCTAAGATTTTCGGGAACACATGAATGGATGATCGTTCTTACATTGCTTTTATCTACTCCCATTCCAAATGCGGAAGTTGCAATCATTATATCGAACTCGTTATTTTTCCAGGCTTCAAGCAGGGCTTCTCTATCTCTTTCTCCAGTTTCTCCTGTATAGGAATGAACATTAGTGAAACCTAATTTATTCAATTTCTTACAATATCGATTAGCTATAGCAGGTTCAATCACATAAACAATTAAAGGCTTAGGTAAGTACTTAATCATCTCTATTACATCGCTCTCACGGCCTTCATAATTATGATTTTCAGAAACAGCATATCTTGGTTCTTGCCTTAGAGCATCACATCTAAATTGAACATTTTTGCCTTTTGATCCAAATAGATCAAAAAGCACTTCAACCACATCATCTGACAGGGTTGCAGACAGCAGGTATGTTCTGATATATCGGCCTGATACCTTTTTCATTTCATTTAATACAACTGAAAAAATTTGGAAATCTGGTCTGAAATGAACCCCCCAATCAGGCACAATATGCGCTTCATCAATTACAACATTATGAAGGTATTGGTCTTCTGCTGCTTTTCTAAGTTCCTTATTAAATCTATCGCTCTTCAATATTGCTTCTGGGGATGTAAAAATCAATCTTGCCGTCTTATTTTTTATTCCAGAAATAATTGCATCATTATCAGAATCCGCCCGATAACACAACACTTTTCCCTTCGCACCTTCATCCGCCAAGGAGCTTAGTGCTTGCAAATACTGATCTTTTGCAAGCGAGACGGTAGGAACTACTACTAATGTTAGTTTCTGCTCAACAGCCGACAAAAGTTGTGTTATTAAACTTTTACCCCCACCAGTAGGAAGTGAAATCATTAACGTATAATCATTCGGCAATTCGACTGCACTATGTACTGCAATTTTCTGTTCCAAAGATCTATATTTTTTAAATTTTGTAAATCGACATAAATATGCATCACCAGAAGATTCCTTACATGAGCCCAACTCTTCTGCTCCCAACCCATATACTTGCTGAATAAAATGCTTATTACCCAACAATGTTTTTGGGCATTTGTCCGCTACGTCAATGGCTCCATCTTGCGCAACAACAACACCTAACTCATCTCCACACCTCTCTACTGCATCCGTAATAAGTCTTGGAAGTTTAAATCGTCCCATAAACAATATAAAATCTCTAATAAAAATCAACAAATCTTTGGGGCTGATTTTACCCGAATTATACTGCTTATATCTTTGAAAATAAGTTCTGCAAAGCGAAGCTTTTGCGTACTCTTTTACTAATCCGCTTTCCAATAACACTGGAAGCATTTTTTCAATTTTCAAATCTGCAGTTGTTACACTTATTTCATCATTCAAATAACTATTAAATACTTCCATGTAATTCATACACATTTACCGCCTTGTTAAGAACATTAAACTGATTGAATCCAATGACAAAATCGGATTTGACAATGCATAATATACCGCTTCATACTTCCGCTTAATCTTTACTATCTTTTCCATATCTTTGCCTAGATATATGTACTCAGATTCATATCCGCTAACAATTCTGTCAATCTCTCGCCTCGCTAACTCTAAATCTGCAAGTTCCATAGCTTGTTTGCGGGCCTTATCTCTTGAAATTTTCGATACCTTAGCGAGTGTGGCTTCCCATTCATCTTTAGGGTATTTTTCCATAAATCTTTCGAGAGCCGAAATATGTCCCCTTTTTCCAGATCTTTCTCCCATATGATCTGCATTAATTACATTTCGTTTATCAAATAAATAGTCTACCAGTTCATTATCTAAAACAGCATCACATTTTCCAAATGGAACAAAAACAAATATTTGCTTCATCGGTAAGTACATTCTAAACTGCGATAACAACTGAATAGAAATCTTATTCTCAATTAAATGGTTTATTTTGGGTTCAACATTATATACACAAACAAACCCTGTATAATTAAATGGAGCCAACGCAGAGAATGCACAACATCTTCCTCTTCCACTATCAATCGCATTACCAATTATACTGTTAAAAACAGGATCTCCTGGTGCATAAAACAGTAGATCTTCTCGCTTTATAGCAGTAGAACGATTAAAGGTTCCTAGAATTCGTCCTTCCTTTCTCACTATGGCTGTATTTTCATACAGATTCCAATCAGGTGGAACAAAAAGCGACTGTATCGCGGCCCTTGCAGAGAACATTGAATCTGCAAACTGAACTATTTCATTTTTATTTACAGTACTTTTCAAACCAGCCTGGTTCGCCCATCCCAACATTGACGATTGGAATAGATCGTTCTCTCCACCTCTGTAGGTCTGTAGCATCTGCTTTACTGCAATAGAGAGTGGTCGATAAATAACACTGCCTGAATCATATAACTGTTCTTCTTCAACAGCATCTCGAGTATCCTCTGTCATATCTATAATGCCATCAATTGCATTCTCAAGACCTGTATAGACATCGTCCTGCAAAGCTTCTTCAATTCTTTCATTAAGCTCCCCAGTTATAATTTCAAGTCCACTTAATGATCTTTCAAAAAGATTCAATCCCTCATTCCAAATCCTAAATAGCTGCTCCTCTATCGTATTCTCTGCAACCAAAACAAGCGAATTCACTTCTAAATGCTCTTCATCCCTACCCAAACGATCTAATCGTCCAATTCTTTGCTCTATGGCATTAGCAGTCCAAGGCAGATCTAAATGTATTATCCAATCAGCATTTTGAAAATTACGCCCCTCTCCTCCGGTAGCATCACATAGAATAACACGTACATTTTCATAATTTTGGAATTCATATACACTATCTTCCAACTCATCCTTAAGCATATTACTCATAAAACAAACACATGGTATATCACGCTTTTCAAGCATTTCCCCAAACTTCCATAACGTTTCTGGAAATTCAGAGAACACAACAACTTTTCCATTATTATCATTGCTTACTGTAACTTCTTGCTCAATAAAATCTACCGTCTTTAATAGTCTCCCCTTAATATCATCAGGATTTTCATCCATGAAGTAATCAATTTGAGATAATTCATCATCCGCTTGTGATATCCATAATTTTAGCAGTTCTTTTAGTTCTATATCATCCGCTTCAATATCTTCTAAAACATGGTCTAACGCCCAAGGTGAACTGAACATTCCTTGCAAAAGCTTAAAGATATCCTGCATGCTTATTTTTTCTTCTTGAATTGCAAATGAAACATATTCAAGAAGAGCAAAATACACATTACGCTCACAATAATTATCATCTGCATTTTTCATGCTATAAAATATAGTCTCTAATCGTCGCTTTCCTAATGTTTCAGAAACATATTCTCTTCGGTTTCTAACAATATTTCTTTCTATTCTGTAATTCTCTGAAATATATGAAAGAGACTGTTCCATAGCAGATCTGCCTTGATTGTCATCTTCCAAATCTATTCCAGCTACAATCTCAGATAAGTTAGGATCTCCCAAATCATCTGCTAATTCTCTTAATTTCTCTAACGAATCCTCTTTGTATTCCTCATACTGATTCATATGAGAAATCATGCCATTTACTCGTCTCTGTATTTTCTTCTGTTTAGATAGTATTGAAGAAAAGGTTGAAATTGACATCCTGCAATACTGTTCTGGTTGAAGTAATGATAATAGCTTGAGATATTCTTCTTTTCGATTTTGGATAGGCGTAGCACTTAAAAACAAAGCATTCTCTGTTCTTTTGCTAAGCTGAAGAATCAAATCATACTTAGCAGCCATACCCAGCAATCGATGAGTTTCATCAACTATAATTATATCCCAATTTAACGCAGTGGCTTCACAATACTCATCCAACTCCTCTAATGATAAAATTACATGATTAGAATATACAGCTATCGCAAGATTCTGTGTCGCAGTTATCTCAAACTTGTACCTTAATTCATTTTCCCACTGCTGTGCCAATGCCCCTGGAACAATGTATAATACCCTCAAATCTTTCTTTTCAGAATTAAGAATCTTCACAATTGAACATGCCTCAATTGTTTTTCCAAGTCCTACCTCATCAGCAAGCATGTATCGAATAGGTCTCGACTCAAAGGCTCTGACTATTGTGCTAATCTGATGTGCCATTAAAAATGTACGGCATCCCACTAACTCCTTAAATCCGTATACTGTATTATTAACCATATGCATATTACTGCTAACTTGCAGTCTATTAGCGTACCAAGAAGGATTCTGGAATTCATATTGCATCATCTGCTTTATTGGCTGATAGTCTGCAGCAGAATATTCTATCTCTATCATATTTTCAAAAAATGAAGCTATCTTGCCCGAATCAAGCATCACAAAATATTCATAGAATGCGTCTACTTTCTTTTCAATTCGCCTAGAAAGTATCTTTCCTGGCCCCATCGATGTATTAACAGGCGCATCTTTAGCAGCACCGCAACGGTTTACTTTTTCAATCGGAAACTGGCCTTTTTCAAAAGCATGGGCATAAAAACGCTTGCTATTCTTTAAGTCATATAGCTTTACATTTACTTCGCCAGAAAGTTCATTTATGCTGGTTATTTTCCCCAATACAAAGCTTCTAGGAAAATAATTATCATTTTCCTCAAGAACTATAGGGCATCGTACATACTGTCCTACTTTCACGTGCGCCTCCTATTTTTTACATCAGAATGTAAATAATATTTAATCCAAGTTTATCCTCACTGGTAATGCCATCTATACCACCATCATGTGCCTTTTCGAAAACCTGGCTTGACTTATCGTCGCACCCATACTCCATAGCTAAAAGCACATCAACAACTAGTTTTTCAAAAAAGCTCGGATGACAGACCTTCACTTGTTCCAACAACGTAAACCTTAAATCAGTCAAATAGTGCTGATATGCCAAGACCATTTTTCCCTCAGGTAATTGCTCGTCTTCAATATCTAAAACATAATCAATCTTCTCTCTTGATATCACTCCTTTGACTGAGCAAATGATTCCAAGCAAAGATTTCTATTAGGGCAAAAAACACACCAACTACCAACTCGCTCCATATTTCCATCTGCTTCGTTCATGTACGCTAGAGTACTCTGTGCTAACCTCTTGTCCTCTTCCTTAGGCGGAACCTTATGCATTGAATATATCTTCTTTCCTTCCTCAAAAGACGCCAACTCTTCAAATACCACATACATATGTTTTGAAGGTGCATCTTGCAAATCTTCTTTAAACCAGGCGTCACCAAATGTCTTTCTCAACTGCATATGTGATGCAACAAGTGGACGTACATTTTTATTCTGATTTTCATCAAGAAACACTTTTGCTTTAATATAGTTTTCTACTCGCCTTTGAATATCTAATATTTCTGTTTCATTGAAAAACTTAAAGTATCTGCTCAATCTCATCGTTTCTTGAGATACATATTGGGCCAGTCTTTCTTCAGCCTGATTTTGCGTAATGTTCTGAGATGCTAACGTTCTCCATGTATTTTCAATCAAAATGTTCTCAAGGCATTTTGAAATCATAAACGAACCTGCAAAAATGGGTTGAGGATTTAATACATAATCTAAAAGATACTTATATGGGCATAAGAACATTGCTGCCATTTGCTCCCTAACATATGGCATAGCTTCAACCTTCTTAGCCTTGATAACAGTAGACATACTATACTCGTCAAATTCTGACTTAGATGGACCATCTTGTTTCTCAAGGCCTATCAGTTTTAACATTTCATAGTAGTCAGTTGTATCTTCGCCGTATCTCTTTACAAAGCTTATTTTTATATCACACTGGTTAAAATATAAGCCATAAAATAATGCATATCTTAAGAAATTGCTTCTTTCTCCCAATGCCGCATAGTACACCTGGAACTGCAAATCTTTTGGATTATATGCTTTTTCAATAAACTGTTCTGATAGTGGCCATGGCAAAAGCTCATTAATCGACTTATTCATATCCTTATCAGACACACAAGCAAAATGATAAACTTTCTTTCGCCCATAAGTGTTCTGAGCTTTGCTATTTAAAACGTCACCATCAATCTGTTCAAAGTTCTTAACAAACCAATCTGAAAGCGGTTCTTCTTTTTGTTTTAGGAAAAAGTATAATCCGCTTCTTAAGTCGTCAAAAGTACCTTTATTATCCGATTCCATCATCTGAATTAGATCGAGTTTTGTCAAAAGATCGGTTATGAGTTTTTTCTCTTCTTCACTAGCTAAAGATGCTCGTCTCTCTCTAACAAATTCATTGAGTCGTTCAAAATGCTTCTTAAACTCAAATCGCTCATCAGGTTCTATACTTGAAAAAAGTCCCGTTGCAATACCATTTAATTCAGAAACAGCACTGCACAAATCATCTATTTCTTCTTTTGTAACTTTGTATGAATTATATATATTCAAAATTCGTAGCGAAAAAATAGCCGCCTGCGCATTTGATTCTGCTACCTGCACATAATTTGTTCTATATTCTTCAAATAGCTTCGTAAATTCTGTAAATGTTTCTACATTTGCAAATAATGGTTCCAAATTCATTAATGTTTTTAGTAAGCGTTCTGCGCTATACTTGGACATAATCCCAGAATTTAAACACTCTCTAAGTAACGCAAATTCAATGTCAATCTCTCCTCTTTCAACATTCCAAAGAGAATAAATCGCTGAAAAAAATTGACCAATCGGATATGCTAAAAAATGTCTGTTTCTCGAATACTCCGGATGGTAAACTTGCAGAAGCTCGTCTACATCCTTGTTTGCTGTATAGACAATTTCATCCATTCTTGCAAGAACAGCTGCAGTAGTTGCCTTCTTTTGCATAGGTTTTTCGTACAAAGGATCCTCTCCTTGCATAGTTCTTTCAGTTTCCATGAATTCGTCTGATATGTAGCCAGCAAATTCAGATACATTATCAAACTCTTGGACTTTTTGTGTATTATATAAAGAATAATTTGCTTTTATTCTTGCGTCAGTTCTAGACACTTTATCCTCACACACCAACCCTATGTTACTTGCGATTGCATTTCCTATCTTCTGCAATTGACCTATAGGAATGTATGCTTTAACCTTTGTATCATGATGAATCGGTGCATCAAATTGTTGGTAGATATAACTCCATGATGAATAAATCTCTTTATATTCCGGCAAATAATTGAACATAAAGATAACTTCCACACCAAGCTTGTCCAAATGCTTTATAAACTTAAGTTGTAAAGGTGTAAACTGATGTATTCCATGAATCACAACATGCTTAGCATCCCACTGCTTTGTTGTTGCTATCATGCGATCAATTAATTCTAAGTCCCTTTTTAAAAATTCATCATTTGGTTGTTCTCCGTGTAAGCGCTCCTTTTCATTCTTTTCCTGCTGAGCCTGCTGATTAAGCAACACTTTAAGTTCGTCTCTTGAAGGCATTTTAGGCAATGAAAATGTTTTCTCTTTACCGAGCAATTTCAGCATATACACAAACATCCTATGTTCCATGTTAAGCTGTCTTGCATCGAGTACTGTTGGATCTATATCCAATTCAATAAATAATCGCAATGCATCTAACATTGAATCCTTATTATGCGAAAGAGCACTATAATAATTAAAATCTAACCCATTCTTAACATTCCATGTTTTATAAACTTCTGTAAGTGCACTGTATTGCTGAATTCTAAGACCAATGCCATTTGCCCATTGCTTAAAAATTTTTTCATTCACAATATCATCCAATGGGCACATTAATGCACTGATGTCATCTCTCATAACACTAATCAAACCATTAACCAATGTTCTTGCAGCACATAAATGAGGATAATTCTTTATCTCATCCCAAAAATCTGTCTCTGCTATTCTATATGGGTCTGCATATGTATAAATTTTATAAGCCATTTATTTTTCCTCCCATATAAGATTTTGCCAGCTTTTGGATTTTTTGTTCTCTAACTCAATCCATGCAAAAGATCTAATTGCTCGAGTCATTGCAACATAGAGAATTCGTGCTTCTTCTCGCATTCTTTCATTCTTTTCAAGATCTTCATTGAAGAAATCATTTTGGTATATATCCGTAGTCCCATCAGAGTTTACTTTTATCTGATACCCCACCTGTAATCGCTCTCTATGTGCAACAGACACATTCATGTCCACCCGTTTCATCATATTTATTGGCGATGAACAATATGGTAATATAACAGCACCATATTCTAGTCCCTTAGATTTATGAACTGTAACGCATCGTATAATAATTTCTTCACCTTTTATTTCTGGCATTCGACTGTTAACATTTTTCTGGCTGACAATATTCGCCGTAAGAATATCAACTAATAAATTAATCGTAACCGAATCCATATTTGCTGCATTAATTAATTCTTCAAACAGCAAATCAACATTTAATCTATAATTATCTTGTTTGAGCTTTCTGTCCTCGCCATATTGCACCCATGGCTTAAGTATGTAATAGAGTTTTCTTATAACCTGTAAAACCGGCATTGTTCTAAGCGAACGTATAACACTATTCCAATCTTTCCATCTATCATCATCAGTCGCAGAAAGAGCTCTATTAATCATAGCTTGTAGTTCTTTAGATTGGCTCGTGTCAGTGCTCTTTGATTTTTTCCAACCACTTTTCTTTTCACCTTCACGAATACTATACATTCTTGCCTTGCTCATTCCACCATCAATAAAATTCGATGAAACAAATGCGTAAAGATAATCGGCTTCATCATAATGAAGAAGCGCATTGGCTAATTTAAGCATATCCAAGGCTGGCTCTGACATATACAAGTCACCACCTGTATTTGTAACTACCTCAAATCCAAGCAATTTGCCTTTCTTTTTTATTATCTCCGCCTGCCAATTTTCTCTAACAAGAATTGCGATTTCCCTATCCTTATCTGACAATTTCTTTCCTGTTTCTTTTTCAATTTTCTTTATTAAAGCAATCTGCCTTCTTACTTCTTCAAAGAGCGCTGGAACTCTCATATTTTCTTCCGAAATAGATACTTTATGATAGTATTCGGAAATAGCCAATGAGTGGTTATAGTCCTTCGTTCCGATTAGCCTATCTGAATTATCTGACTCTGAATCGCTATACATAAGAAGCATTTCATCATCAACACGTTGTCTTCCCATTGAAGAAAAAGATTCATGGAATATATCAAGCAGATGCCCATCAGTACGATAGTTTTTATAAAGTGCATATGTCTCCCACACAGATGAGTCTTTGTACTTTAATTGATAAAAAGCGTTCTCTTTAGCACCTCTAAATCGGTAAATGCACTGCTTAACATCTCCAACTACAAACAATCTATACTGAAGCAATTTTGCAATCTGCGAAAGAGCTTCAATCTGAACATCATCTGTATCCTGGAACTCGTCAACAAACATAAACTGAGGTCTTCCAGTCTGCATCTTGATTAACCTTTTTACATTTTCTTCATTTGAAATACATGCTAGGAGCATTGACATCATGTTATTAAGATGTAATTTATTCTGCTCCTTCAAATATACTTCATATTCCTGTTCAACTTTTGGGACTACCTCTGATAACAGTTCATGCAATTCCCCATTTTCACTTCCTGAAATTGCTTGCCCAAAATTTTCTCTTTCAAGTGCTGCGATATCAACACTCTGATTATGAAGTCTATTAAGCAAATTCAATATATCTTTATTAATTAAATACACCGGAAGCCCAAGTTTTTTTACATAATCTGATCCAAACTTCTTTTGTCCAGTAACTATATATTCATTAACGGCCTTCGCAATAATCTGTTTACACTTATACTCACCTGATGTAATCCCCAAATCCACACCATATCCAAACTCAAACCCTAATTGCGATATAATCTTTTTCGCGTAAGAATGAATTGTGCTGATCTGCATACCCTCTATCTGGTTAACAAATGCTAAACAGTCAGTATCTCCTGTCAATAAATAATAGTTATTAAAATACTGTTTTATCTTATCTTCCATCTGATTTGCAGCATCGTCCGTAAAAGTAATCATGACAATTCTGTTAGCCATCTCTTTCATGGCACAATTTTGCATATGACAAATAAAAGCAATTCTAGAAATCATAGTAAATGTCTTACCTGTTCCCGCTCCTGCTCTTACGATAATATTTTTCTTCAAATCGGAATGCTCAACCTTATACTGTTCAATATTAAAATTGCTTTCTTTATCAGCAAACTTCAAAAATGGCTCATACTTTGCTTCGCTTTTGCCATCAACGATAGTGAAGAATTCAATCTTTTCTTCATACTTCGGAAGCAAATATGCCGAACAGTTAAATACCATGTATGAATCTGCAAGACCAGTTGTTTTCTGTTCCTGTTTTCCCATAAAGTCAATCTTCAGATCGAGTTTATCTGCAATCAGTCCTTTTTCTACGAGAATACTATTTATCTCTCGACTGATGGCTAAAAGTTCATCGGAACTATCAACTGTTAAATAAAGTTTAGTTCCCTTTGCATACTCTATAGCAATATCTTTTATCCTGTTCTCTGCATCATTATCATGTGGAATGTATGCAAAAATAGAATATGCACTTTTATATGGTACCTGTTCTCCTTCCACTAAATCAGTATCTTCTACTGACATATCTTCTAATTTCAAATTTGATTCAAATATTTGACGAGTTCTAAACATTAAATCCTCATCAAAATCTGATGAATGAGCACGCTGTCCCTTTCTATTTTTCATGGCCAGGTTCATCTTGTCATGGAAGCTTGCTTTACTTGCCAAATCTTCTTTTGTAATTGTAATTTCACTCTCGCAAACTGGCTCTAAACCAGTGTCATCATATTCTTTCTTTGTTAAATTAGGGAAACAAACCATTTCATAAATTAACGGATTCTTTCCCGTCTTTGTACGGACCTTTTGACGCATTTTATATACATAGCCACGTGCCTGATCTGTTGGGTTTTCAAATGTTTCTTCCTCTTTTTGAGTCTCCTCATTAAAAGACTTGATAACAATCCTGTCGCCATTTTCAACGCGTAGTATTGTCTCTCTTTTCCAAGCCTTTACTTCGAAAATAATAATTCCGATATTAGGAGCTAAAAGGCAAACATCAAATTGTGCACCAAAAACTGGACGATTCCTGTAAATAACATATGAATCATCAAAATACTCCATCAACTTTTTTATAAAATAATCTTCGCCCCAATTATCTGTTTTGAGCTGAGATCCAATAAATTTCGCCATGACACTCTCCTATGTACAAGTACTATTTGTTAAAATCTATATTACACATTTAACTGTCTTTCTTTCCTTCTTCAACTTCATATACATATGTATATTTCGGCTTTATTGCACCTGCAGGAATCAAATAATTTGTTCCAACTTTTTGAATTCCATTGATGCGACCATTTTTACAATGATTCTGCACTTGACGTGTCGACAATGTCCCTCTCGCTCATCCCACGGGCATACATGGACAACACTTTCCCCTCAATACTGCTGACATCCTTTGTCCGTTTGGGGACTACCTGCGGCTCAAAGGTGACGTCACAGTCTCTTGGGACAGCGATTTCAACATCGCCATAAGTTGTTTTGAGGCTCTTGTGCCCGTATCCGTTGCGGCGGTTGGACGTGTCTTTACTGCCGTGGTCGTTCAGTAACTTACACACTTTATATTACACTCCCCCTCAGGTTCGGCCACAATCTATATATGGTAGCAATCATATATCTTATATCGCTCCCTCCGCTTCCCCAAACTCATACATCCCCATCGTCTCCCTATCCCTATACTCATGCTTCTCATAATAGCCAATCAACTTCTCCCCATCCCTGAGCGCCACCATATACACGTCCTTGTTCTGCTTTTCATTATGAAATGTATAGATCAGGTTATGTTCCTTCGACTCCGCGAACCACTGAACCACCTGCTCGATCCGCTCTCTCGATTTCGGATTATGGCAGTTCAGCAGATTCTTCCCCATCAGCTGATCCCCGCCGAACCGTTCATAATTCTTGACCGCCGCCGCATTCATATAAATAATCTCATGCTGAAGGTTGCAGATCACAATTGCACTTCTGTCCTGATCCAGAACACTCTTATAAAAAGAAACATACTTCTTATATCCTGTCTTTTCTGCATCGCTCATCTTCTCTATCTCCTTTTCTCATTACTCCTCATAATAATCTGTGCAAAACCCTGCATTGATCTCCGCGATTTCCCTCTTCCCGTCTATGTAATCCCGGTACATATCCCAAAGGTCAATCTCGCAGTCCTCAAGTCCATCTTCATCAGGTATCCACTGTCTGATAAGTGCAATGCGCTCTTCCTTGGTTGTGTCTTTGATCAGTGTACTTTTCATTGCAATCCCTCACTCCCTATTAACAGGTTAAGTTCTGACCGGTATGCCGATTCTGTTTTATCATCAAAAAGTACCCACATGACCGCATCAAACTGCCCCGGATTTTCCGTCAAAAAATCATTTACGGTATTGATTGCAATTTTCGCAGCTCTGTCCACCGGAAACGAGTAGATTCCTGTGGATATCGAGGGAAATGCAATTGTCCGGATACCGTTCTCTGCCGCCAACGTTAGAGAACTTCTATAACAGCTTTCCAGCAGCGCATCTTCATTATGGCTGCCTCCGTTCCATACCGGTCCGACCGTATGAATAATGTATTTGCAGGGCAGTTGATAGGCTTTTGTGATCTTAGCATGCCCTGTCTTACAGCCGCCCAGCAGACGGCACTCAAACAGCAATTCCGGTCCCGCTGCCCGGTGGATTGCACCGTCCACACCGCCACCTCCAAGCAGACTGCTGTTTGCGGCATTTACAATGGCGTCTACAGAGTCAATCTTTGTGATATCGCCCTTTTCTAATTTTATCATTATATCCTCTCCCGACATTTTTCACAGTTTTAATCTTATTTTATTACAATATGAGGAATAAAACAATTACATCTGACAATTTTTTTTCAAACAGTGCTTTACGGCTTCCTACTCTAAAACATTATCATTTTTACAGATTTCATAATACCGACATGTGACGCAAAACCTATGGCAATACTTCCAATTCATGTTTAAAGATTTTCTGATCCAATACATTAACCGCTCCATATATCTCTCCACTCCTTTCAAAAGAACGCGAGTTCAACATCATGCTCTTTTTCATCCTGTTCTTTTAAACCTTCCACTACCCGACAAATCACTTTCGAGGATGTGATGAACATAACCTCCACGATAAATTTCTTTTTTACCTTTTCGTAAATTCTTCCTGCACTCAATGTACCGGTTGCTGCCGTATAAGGCGAATTAGCAACATACCCCACCGTGCCGATTTCTTTCATAACAACTTTGATTGCCTCATCATCATACGGATTATTCTTCTCCTTGATGCATTTCACCCTTTTTCCAACTGAAAATGGCCTTATGCCATAATAATGATTCATTCCTGTAATTGTAATGTACTTTTCCTTCATAGAGTTCACCCTGCCTTTCATCCCCAAATCGGTATTTTTATAAAAGCTATAATTTGCAGCTGCGGGTATATTCTCACCGCACGTTGCGCACAAAAAAAGAATTAAGATAAGGAAAATACCTTATCCTAATTCCTATTATAAATACTTTGCTGTCCCAAAAACCGGTCTCGTAGTCAGAACGTTTGTTTGCGGGCTATTCTTATATACTTACTGTAATTGTATCGCCGCCCCCCCTGGTCCATCCTGCTCACTTGAGGTCGCAATTTGCGACCTCAAAATAATAATCTCCTCATTTGAAAGCTGGAAACAATATCGTTCTTACAGCTTACCGCTAATGTGCATACGTCTATTATGCAGTTCATTCTGCTCATCAAGAAGCAAATTTCTTAAAAACAATTCTAAAAATTCCGTCGTTTCGTGAACTCCGTTTTTCAGGTCATTATAATTTGCACGGACAAGCGCGTTTCTGAAATACCATGCGTTTTCAGCAAAAATATCATTCGTCACTTCGAATCCCAGTGTTCTAAGATATTTAATAAAAAATACTGCCGTGGTTCTGGTGTTTCCTTCACCGAAAACATGAATCTGCCAAAGCCTTGATATAAAAACAGCAAGATGGCGGATGATCCCATCCATCGATAAGCCTTTATAGCTATAATCCCGTTCCTGTGCAAAATCGTACTCTAAGGTTTCGCGTAATTCTGATGCACTTCCGTAAAGAACTGTAGCTCCGTCAAGAACCCATTCTTTCTTAGTAATATTATAATCCCGCATCTTGCCCGCATGACTGTATATGCCAGTGAACAACTTCTTATGAATTGAAATGTACTCATTTGGAGTAAAACTGAACGCCTTCTCAGAAATCAGCTTTGCCATACGGACTGAAACCTTATCCGCCTCCTCCGTCCGGTCATCTTCCTCTCCGGCTTTCGGATTCTCTTCATAATATTTGTCTAGAAGCTTCTGCGCTTCATCTATTGTAATCTTCCCTTCAATATTCTGAATGGCAGTTTCTATCAAATACTTTGACGGTTTTAGCCCATCAACAGCCTGCAGACCGATGGCGGTATTCCAAGCATATCCTTTGTCACGTTTATTCGGTTCCGATTGCTTAAGATATTCTTTAAAAGGATCTTGATTCATTGAGTCACCTACCTTATATACACTAACAATCTCTCTGACATCTTCTTTATAAATCATGTTTATCTCGTCTTTTTGCTGCTTCTTTGTAAACCTGTTCGTCTGTCCGGGCAGAAATAATGATAATTTTCATAAGGTTTGTAAGATTAGTTCCACTTTTATTGCCTAAAGGTTTTCCGTATCCGATATCTCATCCTCATTGATTCCCAAGTTATTCATTACAGAATCAAATGAAATTGTTTCATTATTTCCATTACCTTCCATGCGCCTGTTAGCCTCTAAATAATTTGTTGTTTCTCTTCCATCGCAACAAGCAAAATCTCCCTATAAGTCTTTCATATATAACATGACGTCCACTTCAAAATGTCTGCCGTCGCACGTGATTTCCATATCACCGTGATATTTTTCTATGATCGCCTGTACATTTTTCATCCCTATGCCATGGCGGGATTTATCCGTTTTCGTCGTTTTTCCAATGCCTTTCTTCCCCGAAAACTTCTCATTATAGCTGTTGCCGATCTCAAGAAACATCATCCCTTTTTCTGCACTCATCTGTATGCTCAGTTCCTTTTCCTCTGTCTGCGCCGCAGCCTCAAGTGCATTGTCCAATAGATTTCCCAAAACAACATTCAGGTCAAAAGAATTCAGATTTAATTTCTCCGGGATGCTGATTCTGGTTTCTACCGCGTTCAGCAGTTCTCTGGCTTTTCTGATCTTATAGTTGAGCACACTGTCGATATTTTCATTGCCGGTCATCACGGACTCGTCCGGATTTACCATAAATTCCTGCATTTTCCGCAGATACTCCTGCACTTCCTCCTTACTGCCGTTCCCTGCGACCGCCTGCAATGCCAACATATGATTTTTCATATCATGCCGCAAAGCCCGTATGCGGCTCTGCGATTCCGTAATGACCTCCATCTGATTCCGATACAGTTCTGTCTGCTGTTTGTAGATATCCCTTTCCCTTATATGTACATAGCTTCTCAGCATTTCGTGATATAAATAAAAAATGCTCAGATTGCTGACCAGCATACAGACACAGACAATGGCTGCCGTCTTAGTGTATCCCGTTTTTGTGTATAGCATAGAAAATAATACTATAACGCCTGCCACTGGCGTAACGGATAATAACAGCGTCTGTTTTTTGTCAAATACCGCATATCTGAAATCGTCCGGGTCGAAAATATGGCTGATCGCCGTCACACTGATGAGCAGCAGTAAAACGCCGGCTGCCGTCTCCATATACAAACTGGCTCCGTACGCATTTCTTCCGAACGAAAAAATTGCAACTGACAGACATGCCAGATCCATGCCAAACAGTGTCGTCGCCGTCCACAGTCTCTTTTTCCATGTGTCACCATAGCAGCACGTTATGCCTAAAATTCCGGCAAAGCTGCAAATCTCATACGGCCATGACACTCCCCATGCGCAGTATACTGCGGAAGACACCAGATAAAAGATTCCATATGCTGACTTGAAAATTCTCTCATCCTTATCTCCTCTTGTCAAAAATGTTTCTATTGCCTGTTTGATCAGCGCAACCCGCAGAATATTTATGATGAATTCTATTGCCATATCGCATACTATTTCATATTGAAGCATCCATTCTCTCTTTTCTGTCCTGTATTACTCTGGTGCGGACCTCTTTTCGATAAGGTTTACTGATATTTAACTCTTCACCATCTTTCATTTTTACAGTCTCGTAGGAGTACTCACTGATAAAATCCTGATTTACAATATATGACTGATGGATCATTACAAAGTATTCCGGCAGCTGCTTTGCGATATCTTTCAGCTTTCCGTAAAACTCTTCCCGTCCGTTCCCTGTCACGATCACAATCTTTTTATCCGTGCTCATGAAGTAGGCAATATCACTCATAAGAACCCTGAAATATGTGCCTCCTTTGCGGTATTCGAAATAGGCAGCTTCACTCCTTTTTTGTTTTATGCTTCTGAGCAGAACCTCCTTCAGCTGTTCTTCCGCCACGGGCTTGATCAGAAAGTCAAGCGGCTGCACCTTAAATAACTGCATCGCATAATTTTGCTTGGAAGAGATGTAGACGATGTGGGTCCGCATATCCTCCATCTCGTTGCGGATAAACCGGCCCACTTCTATCCCGTTCCTCTGAACTAACTCGATGTCCAAAAATATCAGGTCAAGACGGATTCCTTTATCCAGATCATTCTGTATGCTTTCCCCCGAATACCATACCTCTATTTCCACCTTCACTGACAACTCTTTTGAAATTCGGTAGATCTGCTCTTCCAGTCCGGCACATAAAACCTTATCATCATCGCAGATTCCAATTTTGTACATAGGCATTCCTTTCTGTCCCCTCTTCGCTAAGGGAAACAGATTTCTTTCAGTTCCTCCGCCAATTTCTTATGCGCTTCCGGTGACAAATGCAGGGAATCCTCTNTTGACGGTTTGATATACTTTGCAGCATCGAAGAAAATACAGCCATAGTCCTCTGCCACTCTCTGATACCACTTTGGAAATTCCTTTGACCGTCCGACGGCGTTCTCATAAAACGAACCGTAAAATGGAGAATGCACAATATCCTCCCCAAGCTCCGGCGGCGATACGAGAATGATTTTGGGCGCAAAGCCCTGCTTCTCCACTGTAAATTTCTGTATCACATTCACCAGTGTTCCCGCGCCATTTGCAATCTCTTCTGCGGTTGCATGAAATATCTCTTTCAGATCATTGCTGCCAAGCATAAGGATCACAATGTCCACCGGCTTATGTGTATTCANACACGGNCGAAGATAACTCAGTCCGTTCTTCCANCCCTCGATCGGATCATCAAATACAGTTGTCCTGCCATTACATCCTTCTTCAATCACCCGGTAGCCGTCGCCCAGCAGCATNTGCAGNCTTCCTGTCCACCGGACATCTTCCGGGTATCTCATCCCATTTACAGGATTATATCCGTGAGTGTTAGAATCTCCATAGCAAAGCACCGATANCATGCCCTTACTCCTTTTCTGTCTGTTCTCTAATATAATTTACTCCAACTTCAAAATGGTATTTTACAATTCCAAGGTCCGTCTTGCTGTGAACNCCTCCCTTATCTGTAAATGATACCGTTCCGTCATCATTCAGCCCNATCTGAAATTTCTGCTGATTGATCGCTGTNGGAGCCAAAAGAGCCATCTCCACGCCGTAGTTAAACCAATATGGCTTATCTCCCTTACCGGAAATCACCTGCTCCATTGTTTTGGATTTACGCTCCTTNCCNCCATTGACACCNTAGCCAATGGCGATCACGATAACCAGNCGCTCGCCTTCTCCGATCTCNGCCATTACGTTTTTGGCATTATAAGTACCGGCCCAACAGGTATTTAACCCCATTTCCTGCGCATATAGAACAATCCGCTCACCGTAATAACCGACACGCTCCTCTACCGTTCCNTCATCCGGTCCGACGCAGGCAATTACGCTCGGCGCACTGCCCAGTCCCATCGCTTTGTTCAACAGCTTATTAAATGTCTTTCCGGCATCCGCCAAGAACTGAAAATGAAGATTGCCTTCCCTNTTGCACTCATCTATCCGCGCATTCAGCTTATCTACCTTTTCCTGTTCTATTGGTTTGTCCTGATAGTTTCTTACGGAATGTCTCGCTTTGATTGCATCGATCTCGCTCATTTTTTACCACACTTTCTTCAACTGATTCAACATATTATCGTTATTATTCTAATCAGATATTTTATCTGTTATACTTGATTTTAACGAAGCTGCCCAGATGTATTTTAACATCAAAAACCCCTGCTTTCAATGAAAACAGGGGTTTTTTATATGTCGTTTTCTCACGCCCAAAATCAAAATAATTATAGCTCCCNATATTNCCGTCACACAAATAGGCAATATGGCGGCTGACAGGTCGTCTCCTGTCCGAACGGTGTTTTCCACTCTGGCNGTTTCTCCCGCCCNGTCTGTCTTCCCGTCCTGCTCCGCATCNGTTCCGCCGCCCTGCGGNAAATCNGCCTGNTCNGANTCTTCCGCAACNATACGCGCAGAGACATCGGTCTGCCCTATATCTCCCGCAGATACACTTCCACTGTTATCAGGAAGCGCNGTGGACGCCATAACGTCTGGCAGTGAATAAGACAGGAAAAACGATTCTATAATNATCAAACCAAATAACATTANNTTTAATTGCTTACCAATTTTCATAATGAATAGATTCCTCATTCTAATTTCCGGTTGTGGAATGAACAATCGACGTATGGAATACCGCACTGCCTGAGTATTCNCCNGCATATTCGTTAAGATCTTTCCCATAAAGCTGGTGCTGGTTCAGGCGGAATTTGCCTGTTACTTCATCGCCGGTCGCATGAAAGAATGCAATGTTAAATCCGTGTTCATTCTTAAAGCTGGCATTGTCTTCTACATTGGCNTTACTGTCTCCGAGACAAATAGTGTAGATCAACGTTTTCTTTCCGTTAGAAGCCTCCGGATAAGANACGGTTTTCTGNGTAAGNTAGAACTGCTCCTGTTCATCCAATTCAAATGTCTTATCTCTTACCTGTACCCTTACATACCAGTTTTGATGAGCAGCGTCATCCAGTCCGGTAATTTTTTCTGCCCTGACCGTATAAGGAATCTCTACAAAAGAATCGCCGGCATTCGCGGGCTTCACCAATGTTCCAAAGTCAATTTTATCCGGAATACTGACAATATAGCTGACCGCTCCCGGCTCATCCTCGCCGAGAATNCGTGCCGTTACNTCTGTCTCATCTGAATCCTTCGTATTTGTCAGATTCTCTGCTGCCACTGAAATGGTGGCAGCCAGCGTCGCGCCTGCTAAAAGCATTGCGGTAATTATTTTTTTCGTCTTCATAAAAATNATCCCTCTTTCCTGTTCTATCATTTGACAATTAGCGTAAATTCCGATTCGGCAGAATTTAACGGGGCATGTGTATCATCCAATGTNACACATTGAAACANTACAACTGCTGTATATTCGCCTTTTTGTAAGGTTTCNGACAGCGGAATCTCCGTCAGGCCGTATCCCGGGTTTAACAGTTCGGATTCATAAAGTACCGTACCGTCCTCAAGCATAAGCGTTGCGTAAAATCCGCAGCTGTTATTCTCCGGATTTCCAATGCTCANATGAAGGCTGGTATCCCCTTCCTTCATTTCCGCCATACTGTACCCCGGTATCTGGATGCTTGCGCTTTCTGTCGGCTGATCGTCCAGACCGGTGTCCCAGCCATCGGAGACAATGCCGACAACACCGTTTGTNTTTTCCGGCTCNTTTTCNTCANGGNAACGACCGGATNCNAAAACTCCGATGGCTGCNATCACNGCTATNANNAAAANCGCNCCTNCTGCTATNATNNNNTTCTTTTTAAACTTATCCATTTATCTTTTTCCTTTTTTCCCATGNAGCNGCNNNNAATAATAATCCGCCTGNNAGGAGCATTANGAANCCAAAAACANCNTCGGGCGAATCGCCGGTNGTAGCTGAGGTAACTGCNCTGGCGTTATTNCTGTTANTTCCGTTATTGCCGGCATTGGCGNTATTGCCGGTCNNAGCTGAAGCACTGGCCGTATCGACAAGGATAAATGATATCGGCTCCANCAGCCTGNAAGTTGCCACTCCGTTTTTATAAGATACCGGTTTTGCCTCNACCACCTGNCCGTCGGAATCTAATCCTAATAATACCACATGTTCATTGTCAACNGGAACNGAAACTTCAATCTCTCCCTGAATCCACAGNTCGGCAAGCATCGGATTNCCTTTATCATCGGAAAGAGATACCGAATATCCTTTTAATGCTTTTTTATTGCCGCCCGGTATGGTGGCAGCCACGAGATTCTTATATTCAGCATGGCTTTCATCCATCAAAGNGTAGGAAATGTTCATTGATGAATGCATGGANCCCTTGACAGTAATTCCATGATCCAGTTTTTGCTCTATTTGATCAAAAATAATATTTTCAATCTTCGGATAACCGTTATTTAACGTACTGGTTCTGCACCATCTTACGGAAGCATCGGTAACGCGGTTCAGTTCATCCACAAATGAATCTGTATGCATATCGCTTTGTTTTTTTGCAATATTGCTTGCATCAAGNTCTGTCTGCAATGAGCCGGTGCCTACTGCATGCAATCCATTGACTGTAGTGTAGAAAACATTCTTNATCTCCAGACTGATTTTCGAATCCAAGCCGTTTCGTCCCGCAATAGANCCCACTGCNTCCTCTGAATCTCCGTAAACCTTTGCAGAATTNTAGGAACNTGCAATACTTCCTCCGTTTTTNCCCACAATACCGCCTGCNGTCTGNGTCTGGGAAGAATTGGCAACACCTATTGTGCCGTTATTCGCACAGCCATAAATTCTTCCTNTGTTCATTCCTGCAATACCGCCGCACTCGGTTCCCGTCACAACNGCTGCATTCCGGCATCCTGTAATAGTTCCTGCATTTTGAGCTGCAATACCGCCGCTCAATGTTCCTTTNACCTCCGAATTAAAGTCGGAAGCCTTGATCGGGTCATGTGTTACCGGATTTGTAAATATAAGAGCTGANCCNGCGTTGATACCGTTCGTACAGTGGTCGATCACNCCGTTGTTGATCGCAGCTATACTGCCGGCATTTTCACANGATGCCGCATATGTACAGTTAAGGATAAANAAATTCTCTACACGNCCGNTTTCTCCGATGATCTCAAANAANCCGCCATACGAAGAATTACCGATATTCANTCCCATNATGCCNTATCCGTTNCCGTTAAAGGTTCCGTCAAACGGTTTGTCATCAGAAACAGAACCGATACCCGCNGTCCAATTAGAACNGCNTGGAGCAACAATATTATTTTCNAGNATATAATCCGCACTNCCATANATATCATAATCGCTTCGCACCAGATNNGCAAGCTTTNCNAGNTCCTCNTAGGTNCGNATGATCATATTCCCGTCATCGTCCTGATCAAACTCCAAAGCTGCAAGAGAATTCGAATACTTGCTGTCAGTGATGCGGTAAACAGTTCCGCCGGTAAACAGCGGATAGAAATCCGGTGTCTCACCGTTGTCTATATTTTGATACCATACCTGCGTTCCNTCCGTAACACCTTTATTCAGAAGGTAAGCCACCTCGCCGGATTTAAATGCCTCGATCGGTTTTACGACAGCCAATAACCCTGCTTTGCTCTCACTTCCAAATGCACGGGATGCCGAGTCATCACGATAATAGTTGTCTGTTATGTGACCGGAACCGTAATTTTTCGCATATCCAATAATCGCTCCGCAGTGACTGCTATTTTCTCCATTGCTTACCATACCGTAATTATAGCAGTTTTCCACATATGGTTTCGCGTTATTTAAGTAACCCAGAATTCCTCCGGTGGATGCACCGTCCTGTGTTGTTGTCACGGTTCCCACATTCGCACAATTCCTGATAACCGCACCGCCGTTGGAATAGCCTAATATACCGCCGATACAGTCGTCGGAATTCGCAATCTCCATTTTACCGAAATAAATGCATTTTTCTATCGTTGTCTGGCTGTTCTCTACCTCACCGATCACACCCCCGACATGTTTTAATGTTCCTCCCGTGTTCGTAATATCCACATAAGAGGTTACATTAGAGATCTGGCCTCCGTCCGCATAACCGATCACTCCTGCGATCCTTGTGATCGCATCCGTTGGTGCAAGGATGATCTGCCCCGCCACCTCGAGGTTTTTTACAGTCGCTCCTACTGTCGTTCCAAACAACCCGATCTTATCTTGACTGGTTGTTATTTTAAGGTTTGAAATCGTATGACCGTTTCCGTCGAAAACTCCTGTATATCCTTGTATCGGCGCCCATTCCAGCGATTTCAGATCAATATCGTTCGCAAGAACACCCTTGGCGGAGGTATCCTTCTGCTCAAAATCTGCATGTGTTTTGTCGTCGTTTACCAGAGATGCAAACCAGAACATCTGCCCCGCATTTGTGATCTCATAAACTCCACTTTGATTTAACACTGCCGGTTCATAAAATCCGCAATACGGATTGATGCAAAAACCGTCCTCATCAAAAGTATGCGTCCGATCCTTTAACACATAGCCTATCGTTACGTCTGACGAGGGCATCTCAAATTCGAAAGGTTTAGGAGAAATATCGTGGCCATAATNATAAAACACTTCATAGTGCTGATTATANATCAAAAATACCCCTTCCGCACCTTCTCTTACCCCAAACTCTACCTTAGCGCCTGCCGTATACGAATCAGTTCCATCTGTNTTCTTCAGAAATACTGCCGGCTGGTCGCCCGGATCAGATTCGTTCGGTCTGAGATTCTGGATGGTAACCTGATACTTATGCGCCGTCACCTCCAGATAAAGTGTGGCATCTGCATAACATGCCGGACAGTCGAAGCTNTAATAACCGTTTTCATCCGGCTCCAGATCTGCAATCTGCTCTTTTGTAAGCAGNACGGTTTCACCCGTCACTTTATCTTTGTCACTGGCATCATCGTGCCTTTGCAGAGTCAGAGACTCGAAATCCTGATCAACTCCCGGGTTAAAATATACGGTGTATGTACTGCCCTCATCCAGAGTAATTTTCGACTCATTCTGCTCTGCNCCGTTCCCCCCTCTTAGACCAACTGAAATGTCGCTGCCGCTATAATTGGTTTCAAGCTGGATCGTATGCTGCTTCTTGCCATCTGCGCTCACCATGATCATGGCAAACTTCGCATCGTGATACTTCTTTCCGCTTTGTACATCTTCCAAAGATAATGAACTGGTCTTATTTGAAGTCAAATCAGCATACGGTCTTGTCACGGAAGCATCCATCACTTTTGTAAGTGACCCGTAAGATGTTTCAAACATGGTGATCAAACTGGTTGTTGCTTCTTTATACCCCGGAAAAATAATGACCATATTTTTTCCGTCCAGATAATCGCAATAAGAGCTAAGATAATTCTGTGGTATGTTGCCTTGCAAAATGTAGGCCTTTGTATTAAAAAGTTCCGCCANTTCGGCAGGTCCCGTCGCCGAACGATATGTTCCTATGCCGTCCGAATACTTGCTCTCAAAGAGATTGAAGTAATCAACACTGGGATCATGCGTATCAAAAGTTATATCGACATCGCATTTGAAGTCCATCGTTGTGATCGCCATACTCTCCGCCGTTCCCGTCTTCACATAATAACTGTGAATACCTGTACTCGTCAGTGTAAATACCCTGCGGAAGGTCACGTATTGTTCTACGTATTTCGGATAAGAAGTATATTTGTCTCCCCGAGACGTATCATACCAAACTTTGCTGCTCACAAATTTCGTATTTTTCATGACTACTTCCGCCACGTCATCTTCTGTCGGGTACTCATCAAGACGCAGACTGATTCCCGCCGTAACGGAGACCTTCAGCTCATTATTAAGCATCGCATACATCTGAGTGGANATCTCTTCCGTGAGCGTCTCATTCTTGTCCAAAAGTCCGTAGAAAAATTGCAATTGCGGGTTAGCTTCGCCAGCTCCCCCACTGAGCAACCCTTTCTCTTCCAGATATTCTGCATGCTGAGCAAGATATTCCTGATAAAGCAGATCCGCTACCATAATCTCTGTCAGCCACTGGTCAATACCTGTCCTGATATATCCATACTGCTGATCGGCATATGGCAGTGCCTGATAGGCAAGNTGCGCCAGCGCATCGGCATAATTATCCGTACTCTTGACNAAGTTATCTTTCATAGCCGTGACTGCCCTGGAAAGATACCCGCTGACAGTGGAATCACCGAAAACCAGTTCCCGCTTCCTGTCTAAGTCATAAGTCTCACCCGCCGATACAGGGTGATCTTTTGTATAGATTGTCCAAAACTCATCAAAAATGGCAGCTCGGGCATTTTCCACCGCCTGTTGCTGTGCCGGTTCTTCACTCTCCAGATCACAATCCTCCAACAGAGACATATACTCCCTGTACTTCGCTAATGCCCCTACGATACTGTTGTCCCTTTCACAGTCCACAACGTCGCTTTCCCATCTAGTCTGCACCTTATCATATGCAGCCTGAACATCCTGCTCTGCCATCATCTGTTCCATCTCTGAAGTATAGTCACTGAGAGTCTGCTCAATGACACTAAGCTCATCCAATATCTGATGGCACAACTCTTTGATCTCTGCATTCGCATGCGACTGTCCGTTTCCAAACACCCATTTGTCTATAAAAGAGACGATTGCCTCAACATCTTCATTTCCCGTCGCATCCGCAATCTTCGTCAGCGCCTTTCCCGTTACCGACAGNCCAAACGTATAGAGCTTGTTGACTGCCATACTGCTTGCTCCCGAAGCAAAGGCGTTGGCNCTNCTTGGANTATNNGCCTGCNCTTCAACATCTTCGGCNGTGTCTATTTCACTTGCCGACGCGCATGTTGGAAAAATCATGCACATTGCAAGCAGGACTGCAGCAGCTCTTTTTAGAAATCTTACTTTCATCCTCATAAGTCCTCCTTCAGTATCATATAGCCTTTATTTTATCCGCTTTTTTTCAAAATTGGAACTGCCCGCGCGGGTAGTTCTGCAGCTTATTTTGCTACTGACGAAAAACATATTTTCCTTTTCCACTTCCTTCTACTGCATGTATAATATGCAATTCGTCACACATCTTTTTGATGTATGATGTGGCCGTTGTTTCAGAACACCCTAACACTTTTACAATCTTGGAATTCCCCAATACTTCTGTGCCAAGCTGTTCAAATATTTGGATTAATTTACGTTTTGTGCTAGATGAATAATTTGAATCCAAAATTGTTTGCTTAATTTCTTGGGTTTCACGCTCAATCCCAAATTTTTTTTGGGGTTTCGTATCGTCCTTTATTTCCATGTACTCCTCATTTACCGGAATCACTACGGAAGTAACATTGTTCATTATATCAAAGGTTTTGTAATACAAAGCTGGAGAGCCATTTTCTTCCAACGCTCTTTTTGCCTCACCAATACCCGTTCCAAAAGATTCAATAATGCCAAGAGCTTTGAACATATCTCTTATTTCCGGATTCTCTGTATCTCTTTCATTAAAAAATGTTCTCTCATTCAGGTCCTGAATTTTTAGTGGTGGCAATGGTCTATTGTAATTAACAATGTTAATCTGTTTATCCGATATATATATCTGTATTGATTTTCCATTTTCATAGTTATTATGAACTATAGCATTTGCAACCAGCTCTTCAATTGCAACATAAGGGAAATTGGCTATCTTCCTGTTGCTGGCTTCTCCTTCTTCTCTTACAACAATTGTATTCAAGTAATTGTCATTAATATAATTCACAATTGTATGATACTGTTTCCATATTGGCCCCTTAAAACACTTGGATTCCATTTTTCTCTTGGTGCCAAACATATCTACAATAATTTCAACATAAGAATATCCAATATATTTTTCTGGCCTNTCACCAANCATTAAAACAGCAAAATTCTTGATTTTCTTTTCAGTAGGGTCATTCTTATCCAATAGACCAAGTGATTTGGCCATCTGAGTTTTATCAAGAGTGTCCATAATTTCCCTGTCACTTGTCTGAGAAAGATATTCTCTAATAAAATCTACATTCAGATCATCAATAGTCGCATCTGCATTTGTTAATGAAGAAAAATGGAAATTTGCAAACTTCCGTAACAAATCATATTCTTCATCTACCCTGGCGAGTCTNGAATCTGATTCTATCCTCACATAACGCCCTGGTTTCAGACTTATTCGTTTATCCCTTTCAGCCCTCTCGCTAACCATAAATGGTCCACCCGTTTGACGCTGCACCACAATCAACAAATAATTTCTGCTCTCAAAGCGATTCGCTATTATTTCAAACGTCACATTTGGATATAAGAAAGGTCTTAATGAGTTAATCTCATTCTTGCATTTTTCCAGATTTCCTTCATCTATACCTAATATAGGAAGCTTGGGAATCGCTTTATTACTTTCATCGTTTACTTCTTCAACCCCAAGAAAAATGTACTGTATATCGTTATCATAGTAATTATTTCCATATGCACAGATGGTTTTCAAAATTTTTGCCAACTGTGATGCAGAAGCCTTATACTCAATATATGAACATTCACTTGATAAATCAGCTAATATGTCATTTGCATCCCGCTTTATTCTTTCATAATCCATGATTTTCACCTCCTGAATCCAAACATATTCTACTCCAAACCAAAGATTTTTGCAAGCAAACCATAGTTTTATATCATTAATATAAACATATTAGCCAAAAGTATCCCCAACACATTAAAATCCGTACAACCTNCCATCAGAAACGGTCATTTTGCAATGTGCAAGTATTTGTTCTTTTATTTNTGAATAGTAAATAATATGCTTTATCGTTTCTTCAACCTGTTTGGTTCCGATTTCTTTCTCATCATCTCCACAATCAATACCTAAAACACGTTTCATGTTATATTCCAACCATTCCAATCTTCCATTATTACAATCATAAAGTATTTCCCAATCTTTAGGCAATTCCCCTCCGGAACTTACATATCCCTGCAAAAAAGCCTGAAATAATCGGAAATCAATTTGACAGCTCTCATATCCCGACCAACACAAAGCTAATTCAAACAATTCCATGAGTGGGTTACTGTAAGAAAGACATTCCAGGTCAATAATGCGGTAATCATCTCCGTTCCAGAGAACATTTTTACAGTCCATATCATTATGACAGATAGCCAAAACATTCGGAAGCTTTTTCCTTGCAAGATTTCCTTTATTCTGGCTTTCAANAATCAATGCATAATTGGCTTTCAACATTTCATATAACCNCATGTCTGTTTTTTTCATTTCAGCAAGATAAAANCTCCAATCTATAGACATTTCTTCAAAATCTTCGTCCCTAAATTTTTGATCTATATTATGGATTTTAGCAAGCGACTTTCCAATTTCTGTGCAATGGTATTCTGTTATTTCCTTGTCATTCAGGGATTTTCCGGCAAAATAATCAAAAAGGTAAAAATATTCGTTGTCTATTTCCTGCATTTTTCTTCCGTCAAAAGTTAATGCGGGAAGAATAGGAATTTGTCTTTGTTCTAATAAACGTTCCAACTGTTCCGCTATAGCGTAATTTTCCATAGCAGTTTCTCTCTGCATAACAAATTTATTTAACAGTTTAAGTGCATAANTACCTTGATCGGTTTCTAACTTATACATCTTATGCATAAATCCGCCATTCAAACGGATAGGTGCTTCCTTTAATTTCCAATTATATTTTTTCTCTATCTTTGCAAATATAGACATAATAACTTTACCCCCCCCCCCATAATATGAGAGGACATTTTCTTTTTAAGAAAATGCCCTCTTTTAGATAAATGTCTTTGTAGGTACAAATNTTAGAATGTATCAGCACAACGATAAACGTATATGAAAATCTTCATTGCCCTGCAGCAACAAATGGTGTAGTACGATTTATCCCTTTAATCGGTTCAAACAATAAGCCTCTATCTGCTCAATCAGCTCTTTCGCCGTCATAATCTGTTCTTCTGCTTTTTCTTTTGTAGCAATGTAAAAATCATCATAATCACTGGCATGGCGAATTTCTTCTGCCTGTGCAATCTTTCTACCAAAGTCTCTGGGAAGAATTTCTGTCTTTACATAGTCCTTGTTGAAATTAGCCAATGTATCTTTATGCCGTTTATATGACTTACCGTCTAACGCATGAACAGCCGATATCGCGTGATAAATTGCATAATATGCTCTGTTATTGGCTCCCCGATATTCCCCTTCTTTCAGCAAAATATCAGCAGACTTCAAATCGCTTTTCGCCGTTTCAATACGATACCGCACCAAATCGCCAATACTTCCCTTTTCAGGCAGTTCCATATAATTTCACCCCTTCCTTTTGTACATTCGTATAAAAGGGATAAACTCCAAGCCATTTCTTAAAATGTGCATCACTCTTTGCAATGGGCTTAATATCTGTGTCATGTTCTTCGTTAAAATCATAAGTCGACCATGACAACTGTTTACGATACTGTTCAACCTCCAAGTCTGTCATATCTACCAAAATCATAATATCAATATCTGAATCAGGTCTGAAATCGCCTCTGGCATAAGAGCCATACAAAATTACCGACTTCAAACGCTCTCCATAAATCTTTCTTACTTCCTCNACGTATTGCCCAAGCAAATTATTTATCATGACCGGCATAGCTTAACAACCCCCATAATATGANCGGACATTTCCTTTTTAAGAAAATGCCCTCTTTGTACAACCTTACTTGATTCNGTTAAAACCCGCATAAATAAGCGGTTTATTTNTCCANGCTCTTCATCGTCGGGAACAGCAGCACATCCCGGATTGCCGGCGAATTTGTCATCATCATGACCATACGGTCAATTCCGTATCCGATTCCACCCGTCGGCGGCATTCCNATGCTCAAAGCATTCAGGAAATCCTCATCCGTNTGATTTGCCTCCTCATCACCCGCGGCAAGCAGCGCTTCCTGCGCCTCGAAACGTTTTCTCTGATCCTCCGGATCGTTCAGCTCAGAATAGGCATTCGCCATCTCCCANCCNTTCATGAAGAACTCAAAGCGCTCCACATACTCCGGATTNTCCGGCTTCTTTTTNGTCAGCGGAGAAATCTCGATCGGATGATCCATGACAAAGGTCGGCTGGATNAGATGCTCNTCAACATACTCTTCAAAGAAGAGATTCAGGATATCTCCTTTCTGATGGCGCTCCTCATATTCGATATGGTGCTCCTTTGCAAGCTTTCTTGCCTCCTCGAGAGTACCGATCTCATTAAAGTCAACATTCGCATATTTCTTGACAGCGTCAACCATAGTAATCCGCTCAAAAGGCTTGGATAAATCCATGACATGCTCGCCGTACTGAATGATCTCAGATCCGGTCACTTCCCTGGCGACAAAGCGGTAAAGATTCTCTGTCAGATCCATCATGCCATGGTAATCTGTGTATGCCTGATAAAGCTCCATCAAAGTAAATTCAGGATTGTGTCTCGTATCCAATCCCTCATTGCGGAATACACGTCCGATTTCGTAAACGCGTTCCATTCCCCCGACAATCAGCCTCTTTAAATAAAGCTCGAGCGAAATTCGAAGTCTTAAGTCTTCATTTAAAGCATTAAAGTGAGTCTCAAACGGTCTTGCCGTTGCACCGCCCGCATTGGACACAAGCATCGGAGTCTCAACTTCAAGAAAGCCCTGCGCATCCAGATAACGGCGAATGGCACTGATGACCTTGGAGCGCTTTACAAAGGTGTCCCGCACGTCCTCATTCATGATCAGGTCCACATACCGCTGACGGTATCTGGTATCCGTGTCAGTCAATCCGTGGAATTTCTCCGGCAGNATCTGCAGGCTCTTGGAGAGCAGTGTCACTTCCGTTGCATGNATGGAAATCTCNCCTGTTTTTGTCTTAAAGACAGTTCCCTTGATTCCGAGGATATCACCCACATCATATTTCTTNAAATCCTTGTAGGNTTCTTCTCCGAGATTATCTCTTGCAACATAAGCCTGAATACGTCCTTTCAGATCCTGAATATTGCAAAANGATGCTTTTCCCATGACACGTTTGAACATCATGCGTCCGGCAAGAGAAACTTCCTTTCCCTCCATCTCATCATAGCTGTCCTTAATGTCAGTCGTATGATGTGTCACTTCATATTTTGTAATGACAAACGGGTCCTTTCCGTTCTCCTGCAATTCATGTAATTTGTCATAGCGAACCTTCAGCAGCTGCCCTAAATCCTGCTGCGTCTGATTGTTCTCCTGATTATTATTCTGCTGTGCCATTCTCTTCCTCCCTTTTAGAGCCTAATTTGCTCTGTGAATAGAAAGTACCTTATATTCCAACTCGCCGGCCTGAGTCTCAACCTTTACGACATCACCGATCTGCTTGCCAAGAAGCGCCCNTCCCACTGGCGACTCATTGGAAATCTTACCTTTTAAGCTGTTTGCCTCTGTGGAACCTACAATTTTATATTCAAGCTCCTCGTTAAACTCGCAGTCCAAAATCTTAATGCTGCATCCTATGCTGATTTTGTCCAGATCGACCTCTTCCTCAACAACAACCTCTGCATTNTTAAGGATCTTCTCAATGTCCTCAATACGTGCNTCAATATCACGCTGCTCGTCCTTTGCCGCGTCATATTCTGCATTCTCGGATAAATCGCCCTGCTCTCTGGCCTCTTTGATCTTCTGCGCAACTTCTTTTCTGCGCACCACCTTCAAATGCTGCAATTCGTCTTCCAGCTTCTTCAGTCCTTCATAAGTCAGAATGTTTTTCTTGTCCATTACGCCTCTACCCTTCTTCTTGATTTANTTTCTGATTTGTTCCTCATACGGCGGAAATCTGCCTTGTNTCATTCCTCCGTGATTAATCATAAAAAGCCGCTTCNNACCTGTCTCTCNCNGGTTGCTTTTCTCNATATTGTACACTCTTAACAATCACAGTATTATAACCGATGGGTATCATGATGTCAAGATTTTCTGCCCGNTCCCANGGTTTTTTGTGGATGGGNACATAGTANCTGTCGGANCAGATCTGTCCGTCATAGCACCTGCCCTCCCATTCAAAATCCAGNACCAGTTTTTCACCNCTCCCATGTCGGGATGCTTTCAGCTGCTTTTTAGGAAAAAATGTAACGATCAGCCCATTCTCCTCATACATTGTCTCTGCAAATTCCTCAAAATATGCAGGCCGCTCTGTGTATATCGTCAAATAATTCAAATCTTCTGAGAGCTGNTCTAATACATCCCGCACATCTGCCGGCTCAAAAATGCTGTANTANCCNTCNTCCTCATCAATCACCTCAAGCTCCACCCGGGCGGGTGATAGACGTTTTTCCTGCAATATCGCAAANAAAATCGGTCGGAANTCGCGTAGAAATTCATTCGAATATGACATTTCGTTTTCTGCATCTTTACTTTTTTTCATTATATGTCAGTACTTCCCGAAATAATTCCTCCAGCTGTGTCAGGTTCTCCACCTCATTGATNCTGCCCCTTAGACGNGCGGAATTCGGATAGCCCGCCGTATACCATGCCGCATGCTTTCGGATTTCCCGNATGCCGGTATGCTCTCCTTTCAGNTCCAGCTGCATCTTTGCATGACGCAGCAGCATCNTGGTCACNTCCTCAAAGNCGGGNCCCGGCAATTTNTCACCTGTTTTAAAATAGTNCAGGATCTGTGAAAAAATCCACGGATTTCCTTCGGCNCCGCGGGCGATCATAAANCCGTCGCAGCCTGTCTGNCNGCTCATGGCAANNACGTCCTCCGCAGTNCGGATATCTCCGTTTCCGATGACCGGAATGGANACGGCATCNTTCACCTGCCGGATAATNTCCCANTCAGCCTTTCCCATGTAAAACTGCTCNCGGGTTCTNCCGTGAACNGCGACCGCCGCCGCTCCGGATTCCTGGGCNATNTGNGCCATTTCGACNGCATTGACGTGTGCATCNTCAAATCCNTTTCGTATTTTCACGGTCACCGGCTTTTGAATCGCCTTGACTGTCTTCTCGATAATCTCACCTGCCAGCACCGGATTTTTCATCAGTGCCGAACCGTCCCCGTTGTTTACGATCTTCGGGACCGGGCATCCCATGTTGATGTCTAAAATATCAAAGGGGCGTTCTTCAATCTGCTTTGCAATTTCACTGATAATATCGGGATCCGAACCAAACAGCTGAAGGGAAACCGGATGCTCTGACGGGTTGATGGCAAGCAGCTCCTCCGTATTTTTGTTCTGATAAAGTATTGCCTTTGCACTGACCATCTCCATGCAGATCAAACCTGCTCCCTGTTCTTTGCAAAGCATGCGAAATGGCAGGTCAGTTACCCCTGCCATCGGCGCTAATATTAAATTGTTTTCAAGAGTCACATCTCCGATTTTCAGTGTTTTGATCGCATTCATATAAACTACCTTGTTTTTCCTGTCTTGCGGTTCTGCTTTTTGTAGATCAGATTCATGCCCTTTAAGGTCAGGTTTGGATCGTACACGTCGATGCAGGCTGTCTCATTTGCTATGATCCTCCCAAGCCCGCCGGTCGCCACCACCTTTATCGGTCCCATATCTGCCTCTTCGATCATGTGTTTCACAATATATTCTGTCTGACCGATCTGTCCGTAGATCAGTCCCGCCTGCATAGACGTGATCGTCTCCTTTGCCAGAATGCTGTCCGGCTTTCGGATCTCTATCTCCGGGAGCTTTGCAGCATCCTCCGACAATGCCTTGGCGGAAATGCGGATTCCCGGCGCAGTGACTCCCGATACAAAAGCGCCGCTTTTGTCCACCAGATCATATGTCGTCGCCGTTCCAAAATCAAGCACCAAAACCGGTCCCCCGTACAACTCATAAGCCGCCGCGGCATCCACAATACGGTCTGCACCGATCTGCCTTGGGTTTTCCGTAACCACGCGGATACCCGTCTTGATCCCGGCTTCAATGATAATAGGATGGATGCCGAGATATTTGACGATCGCGCCCTCAAGTGAATGCATCACATTCGGAACAACCGATGCAATAATGGCATCTGCAATTTTCTGATGGTCAATGCGGTTCTGCTCCAGCAGATTGATCAACAGCATCCCGTACTCGTCGGAAGTGCGGGGCATTTTTGTCGTCATTCGGAAGCTGGCAATTACCTCATCGTCCCGGAATACCCCCACTGTGATATTTGTATTTCCCACGTCAATCGTAATGATCATATATTTTGCGCCTCCTTTACAGCTCGTCCTCATCAAGTCCTATGTAAAATACCTGATAAAACATCTGAAGCGACCGCATCAGATCCTGCTTGGTCTGCTGCAGCTCTTTTATTTTCAGTCCGCATCCGATCTCATCGTACAGCAGATCTCCCTCATCAGCAGAGGTTCGGAATCCCAGATTGCCGTCCTCATCGAAGACCAGCTGAAAAATCCCTCCGACGTCCTCTGTAAACAAAACGCACATGATTTTCAGTTCGTCCTTGATCGAATCCGGTAATCCCATAAAATCTTCATTTAAGTAAAATTTTTTACTGTAGGCGCTTGCCCCGCAGAGCACAACTTCTTCCATCGGCAATCTACCTCTCTTTCCCAAATATCTTACACGTATCCATAGACACCTCTCACTGACACCTCGCCCGCGGACACCAGCCTTCTGCTCTCCCACGTATCCACGATCAGCTCTCCCCGGGGCGTGATTCCCATCGCCTTGCCCTCAAAGGGTTCCTTGGGGTCCAACACCTTTACGATCTGGTGCAGATTCACAAGATGTGAGTTGTATTCTTTGACAAGTCCGCTCAAATCCTCCGTCTTAAGGTATTCCGCATAATATTTTTCAAACTGTTCCAAAGTCTCTTCNATCAGCTCCGCCCTGTGATAACTCTTCTTTGTTTCCAGATACAGGGATGTCGCCATATGTGAGATCTCCTCGGGNAGAGAAGTGTTGTTCACGTTGATTCCGATTCCGATCACAATATGATTGACATAATCAAATTGTGCACTCATCTCCGTCAGTATTCCGCAGACCTTTTTCCCGTTCATCACGATGTCATTGGGCCACTTGATCCCTGCCGGTCTCCCTGTCTTTTCCGTGACTGCCGCAGAAACTGCCAGCGCCGCAACAAGGGTGAGCATGGAGGCATTGTTGGGATGTATCTCTGGTTTTAGGAGCAGTGTCATAAAGATCCCNCTGCCCCTGGGTGACTCCCAGCTTCTGCCGCGCCTTCCCCGGCCGGCATTCTGCTGTTCTGCCACCACGAGTGTTCCCATAGGATAGCCTTCCTCGGCAAGCTGTTTCGCCTTGACATTCGTGGAATCAATCACCGGAAAATATCTGATCTCCTGCCCTGCCCACTCTGTCCGGCAAAGGCTTTTAAGCTCCGTCTCGCTGATACTGTCCGGCGCCTGTATCAGCCGGTATCCCCGATTGGGAACCGCCTCTATCTCATATCCAGCCTCTTTCAGTTGATTTACTGCTTTCCAGACCGCGGTTCTGGACACACCGAATTTCCGGCACAGGCTCTGCCCTGATATGTAATCATCCGTCTCCCGCAGTGCCGTAAGTAATTCTGTCTTCATCGACTGCCTCCGTGTCGAACGATCGACCTCCGTTATTCTAAAGTAGCAAGCATCACCGCTTTAATCGTATGCATGCGGTTTTCCGCCTCATCAAATACGACTGACTGTGCGCTCTCAAACACCTCATCCGTCACTTCCAACTCACTGTNNCCNNANTTTTCATATACTTCCTGTCCAATCTTNGTCTTTCTATCATGGAACGCCGGNAGACAGTGCATAAAAATNGCCTCCGGTTTGGCATTGCTCATCGCCTCTTTGTTGACCTGATACGGCATCAGATCNCGNAGACGCTCNTCCCAGACCTCNTCCGGTTCTCCCATGGAAACCCATACATCCGTATAAATGACATCGGCATCCCGTGTCCCCTCTGCCACATCTTCTGTCAGGGTNATGGACGCGCCTGTCTCCTTTGCCACGCCCTCACAGTAAGCCACCAGNTCACTGTCCGGAAAATATTTCCTGGAAGTGCANGCCACAAAATCCATTCCAAGCTTTGCGCATGTCACCATCANCGAATTTCCCATATTNTANCGCGCATCTCCCATATAAGTAAGTTTCACGCCTTTTAATCTTCCCANNTGCTCGCGGATTGTCAGCATGTCTGCCAGCATCTGGGTCGGATGAAATTCATTGGTCAAGCCGTTCCATACCGGAACCCCTGCATATTTCGCCAGTTCCTCTACTATTTCCTGTCCATACCCGCGGTATTCAATTCCGTCGAACATGCGTCCGAGAACCCTCGCGGTATCCGGTATGCTTTCTTTTTTTCCNATCTGGGAACCGGACGGGTCCAGATACGTCACATGCATACCCAGATCATGTGCTGCCACCTCAAACGAACACCGNGTACGTGTNCTTGTNTTTTCAAAAATAAGAGCTATGTTCCTGCCTGTCAGTCTGTTGTGCAAAGTCCCCTGCTTTTTCTGNGCTTTCAGCTCCGCTGCAAGATCTATCAGATATTCGATCTCCTCCGGCGTATAATCCATGAGTTTCAAAAAATTCCGTCCTTTTAAATTCATTGCGTTTCTTTCCTTTCCTGTAAANCATTTGCGCCCACGGTGCAATCGGGCTGCCACATACATGGCAGCCCGCAACTGTAAAACAAACCATTTGACTTTATTTACCGTCTACCGCAACCTCTGTGACAGATTTTGCCAGTCCGGCAATTCCCTGGATTTCAGACGGAATAATGATCTTGGTCGCTTTTCCGTCNGCCGCTTTCGCAAATGCCTCTAANCTCTTNAGCTGGATCACGCCCTGATCCGGCGCTGCCTCCTTGAGCATGCGCAGACCGTCGGCATTCGCCTGCTGTATTTTTAAGATTGCCTCTGCCTGACCCTCTGCCTCGCGGATTGTCGCCTCTTTTTTCGCTTCTGCNCGAAGGATCGCTGCCTGCTTCTCTGCCTCNGCGTCAAGAATAGCAGACTCTTTCTTTCCTTCTGCCACGAGCACTGTAGACTTCTTCTCTCCTTCTGCGCGAAGGATCGCTTCTCTTCGTTCACGCTCTGCCTTCATCTGTTTCTCCATGGCATCCTGAATAGCAGCCGGCGGGATGATATTCTTTAACTCGACGCGGTTGACTTTGATTCCCCACGGGTCTGTGGCAACATCGAGCGTCGCTCTCATCTTGGTATTAATGGTCTCCCTTGAAGTCAGCGTTTCATCCAGCTCCAGATCACCTATAATATTACGCAGTGTCGTTGCCGTCAGATTTTCGATCGCCATAATTGGATTTTCCACCCCGTATGCATAGAGCTTCGGATCTGTGATCTGAAAATATACAACCGTATCAATCTGCATCGTTACGTTATCCTTGGTGATCACTGGCTGCGGCGGAAAGTCCACGACCTGCTCCTTTAAAATAACCCTCTTTGCGACCCTGTCGATAAACGGCGCTTTAAAATGCGGTCCTACACTCCATGTCGCAAGATATACCCCCAACCGCTCTACGATCATCGCATNCGCCTGCGGTACGATCTTAATACACGATACTGCGACAAGCAGTATTAAAATAATCAAAACAATCAGTGCCGCCATAAGTCCTGGCATCATAATATAGTACCTCCATCATTTTTTTACGGAAACGCTTTCCCTTCTTATCATTTCCCAATTATAATCATATTACTATACTTCCCGGCAAATTACAAGAAGACCGGATGTGAATTCCAGCGAAGGAAAAATTGGTTCGGGTGTCAAAATTGCATCAAAAAACTGCTGCCCGGCAGGTTTACTCCCTTTTGCCGATGCAGCAGCTTTATTGACTTTGTTTTTAATAAAATACGTGATTACCGATCACAACTCCGGCACGACCGGAAGATGCACGGCAAAATCCGGTAGCTCCTCCTGTATTGTCCATCCCGTTAATTGCTTCCTGCGCCGCCTGAATGCAGCTCGCCTTCGGTCCTCTCGCAATCACATCGGCTACTTTGCCTTTTCCTGCCGGTGGGAACTGTCCGCTTTGATAAATAACCGCTTCCACGCTTCCCGGATATCTGCCGGAACGCACGCGGTTCATGACTACGGCTCCTACTGCCAGCTGTCCCTCGTAGCACTCATTGCCTGCCTCACACTGAATCAGTGCTGCCAGCAATGTCACGTCATCCACAGATACCGCCACGGCCTCGTTCTGAACTGTCTCAGAAGGCGCAACCTGTGCAGCCTTTCTCGCCGCCTCTTCTTCTGCTTTCTTCGCCAGGATTGCCTGTTCTTCCTCCAATGTAATCCCTACGCCAAGCTGAAGCTCCGTAGATACATATTCCGCACTGACATAGCCGGTAGTGCCTGCATATTTTACTGCAACCCAGCCTTCCGGTGCCTCCACATCCGTATCCACCGTCAGTGAAGTACCGCTGGATACAGAAGAGATCACGGATGCATCCAGACTTGCCTCGCTTCTGATACGTAGTCCGTTTGTCAATATCTCCGCCTTTGTATCAAAGGTATCCTCCGCATAGCTCATAGCATCTGTTCCGAAGAAACAGTATGCATTGCTGACATAGCCATCCACCGTTCCAGATGTAATATGACACCAGTCATCACCCTGCTCCACGATTTCTGCTACGGCACCTTTATATAATTTTCCTACGATCGCTGCATTCTCATCTCCCTCTGCCCTGACATAGAGGAATTCCTGAACATCCGGCAGTAATCGGTTCTGCCACGCAAGCTCCTCCTCAGACAAAACAGGTTCCTGTGCGATCTCGTCTTCCGCGGCTGCAACGCGGCTCACATCTGACTGCTGTACGCTGGCGGTGATCGCCTCTACGTTCTCAAGCGCTTCTGCTTTCATCTGATCCAAGTCCACCACGACGCCTGCCGTTCCGTTTGCAGCTAAATCCATATCCGTCTCAGTCGGTACAGTCATAGCTCCAACCACAACCATACTTCCGGCTTCTGCGGCTGCACCACCCATTACCACCAATGTTCCGGCAACTAATATGCTTTCAACCGCTCTTTTTTTCAAATTCATTATAACCTCCATCAATGTAACTAACTTATTGAAATAATATTACGCTTTTATACCGTTTTATTCATATTTGTTACATTTGTTACGAATTTGTTACAAGCCGGATTATAACAAACCGGAATTACTTTGTCAAGTTTTCCACGTATTTTTATCATCCAGGGCATTTTTTTGCATGAAAAAGACCGCAAAAACCTTTGATTTTCAAGGCTTTCGCGGTCTTTTGTGCAATATGCTAAATTTTAAAGTCTTTTTAACAATTCTTCTCTCGCATCCTCATAACCCGGTTTTCCAAGAAGCGCAAACATGTTTTTCTTATAGCTCTCCACACCCGGCTGATTGAACGGATTTACACCCAACAGATATCCGCTGACGCCGACTGCAAACTCAAAGAAATAGAACAACTCTCCCAGATAAAACTCATTCTGCTCCGGAATTTTGATCATCAGGTTCGGCACATTGCCGTCCGTATGTGCCAAAATCGTTCCGTTCATAGCACTCTTATTTACAAAATCCATATCTTTTCCTGCAAGATAATTCAGACCGTCAAGATCTACCGGCTCCTCGTGAATGCATACGGTCTCTCTGGACTTTTCGACATTCAGCACGGTTTCAAACATGATCCTTGCGCCGTCCTGAATAAACTGTCCCATCGAATGGAGATCTGTGGTCAAATCCACTGATGCCGGGAATATACCTTTCTGATCCTTTCCCTCGCTCTCGCCGTACAGCTGTTTCCACCACTCTGCAATATAATGAAGGCTGGGCTCATAGTCCGCAAGAACCTCAACTGCTTTTCCTTTCCGAAGCAGGATATTACGGATTGCCGCATACAAAACAGCATCATTCTCTGCAAAGTCCTGCTCAAGCGCAAGCTTTCTTCCTTCCGCAGCGCCCTCCATCAATTTATCAATATCCGCACCGCTGACTGCGATNGGAAGAAGNCCCACAGCNGTAAGAACAGAGAANCGTCCGCCCACNTCATCCGGTACCACAAAGGTCTCATATCCTTCCTCATCCGCAAGATTTTTCAATGCACCCTTTGCCTTGTCCGTCGTAGCATATATTCTGCCGGCAGCACCCTCTTTGCCGTATTTCTTCTCAAGCATCTCCTTAAATACCCGAAAAGCGATTGCTGGCTCCGTGGTCGTTCCGGATTTGGAAATGACATTCACGGAAAAGTCCCTGTCGCCGATCACATCGATCAGTCCCTTTAAATAGGAGCCGCTGATGCTGTTGCCTGCGTAATAAATTTCCGGTGTACCACGCATTTCTTTTGACAGGTTATTATAAAATCCATGCCGTAAAAATTCAATGGCAGCCCTCGCGCCAAGATAGGATCCGCCGATACCGATCACTACGAGTACTTCCGAATCGCCCTGAATCTTTGCAGCCGCTTTTTTGATTCTGTCAAACTCGTCCTTATCATAGTCAACCGGAAGATCTATCCATCCAAGGAAGTCATTGCCGGCTCCGTTTTTTGCCACCAACTGCGCCTTTGCATCTGCAGCCAGTTTGCTCATATAGGATACTTCCTCTGCACTGATGACATTTGCAGCCTTTGAGTAATCAAATGATACTTTTTCCATATTCTGCACTCCTTTGTCTTTTCACTATTGCGTGATATGCAATATATCTTACAATATTTTACCAAACCTATTTGTGGATAGCAAGCGATTTTACGGGAATACCTCTCCTAAAACAGCGTTTATCAGCGCTTCCGNCTGCTCTTTTGCCGCCTGCTGCCCCGACTCTGCACCGCCCGCTGACTGTCCTGTAACTGCAGCGCCTGCTGATGTGGACATCTTCTCGTACACATTCTCCCTTCCCGGCATTGATTCAGCTATATGTATCATTATTGCCGTCGTCTCCACNACATCTCCGGAAATTTCACACAGCTGCCGCTCAATTCCCTTTATCTTGTGTAATGCGATCAGCGGAAAAATGATACTGAAAATGCCAAGAAGAAGCACCCATCCAGAACTTTCCGTTAAAAAGAGCCATATCTGTTCCATACGCATTACCTCTCTTTTCTCTCCCGGTATCAAGACATGTCCGGAAAATATTTCCTTATTATTATAGAAACTTTTTGTTTATTTGAAAAGAGNAGTGACACGGTTTTTCATCGCAAATTCCGACATGCTTCGGACTTAGTGGCTCCTTTATACATGTTCTTCTTCTATTTTATCCNCTATTTCCTATTTTACAAGTCTTTTCTTGACTTTTCTGCATAAGGGTATTATAAATAGGGAAGTAGACGCAGCTTGTGCTTATAAACGAAACAGGGATNAAAAGCAGCCTAACGGGAAGGGGATTATCTGATGAAAAAAATTGTAATGACCGGTGGAGGNACGGCAGGGCATGTTACTCCGAACATTGCATTGATGCCGGCTCTGCGGAATGAAGGTTATGAAATTTCTTATATCGGTTCCTATGACGGTATCGAAAAACATCTGATTGAGAAAGAGGGNGTACCATACTATGGCATTTCGTCNGGAAAACTNAGACGCTATTTTGATCCCAAGAACTTCTCGGATCCTTTTAAGGTTCTAAAGGGATACAGACAGTCTGTCAAACTGCTGAAAAAAATAAAGCCTGACGTGGTTTTCTCTAAGGGGGGATTTGTTTCCGTTCCTGTGGTTCTTGCCGCAAAACACTGCAAAATCCCCGCAATTATCCATGAATCTGACTTGACGCCGGGACTTGCAAATAAAATTGCCATTCCAAANGCCTCTAAAGTTTGCTGTAATTTCCCGGAAACTCTCAACTTCCTGCCGAAAGATAAGGCGGTACTCACGGGCTCCCCGATCCGGCAGGAATTATTGAACGGCAATGCCGATCGNGCCTTTGAGCTCTGTCACTTTAATGACCGCAGCAAGCCTGTNATCCTGATCATTGGCGGAAGCAGCGGATCACGTGCTATNAATACAGCAATCCGCGATCTGCTTCCTGAGTTGATAAAGAACTATCATATCATCCACCTATGCGGAAAAGGCAATCTGGACACGAATCTAAACCATACAGAAGGCTACGCACAGTTNGAATACGTNAATGAAGAGCTTGCTGATCTGTTCGCGCTGGCTTCTCTCACCATCTCTCGTGCGGGNGCCAACGCGATCTGCGAACTTCTGACTCTGCGAAAGCTGAATATATTGATTCCGCTTCCTGCATCNGCCAGCCGCGGTGATCAGATCCTGAATGCNAATTCCTTTCGCTCGCAGGGCTTTAGTTATGTTTTGCCGGAAGAGTCCTTAACGAATACCACTCTGTTAGAAGCGATCGAGTACGTGTTCCGAAATCAGACCTCCTACATAGAAGCGATGCAGAAAAACAGCCGGCAAAATTCCATTGACACAATTATAAANCTGATTCTGGATGCCTCNAAAGCATAGCGATATATCGCTATGCGAAATTATCTCAGCAGATCCCTGATCTCTGACATTTCCTCCGCAGTGAAGGTCTCCTTCTCCCACCTAAGGATGTCCGTATTTTCGGCGTCCTTATAACGTGGGATCAAATGCATATGGAAATGGAAGACCGTCTGCCCAGCCACTTCATGGTTATTCTGAAGGATATTAAGTCCGTCACAGGAAAGTGCCTCTGTCATGCGAATGGCAAGCTTCTTTGCAAGCTTCATAGCTCTGCCCGCCGCTTCCTCATCGATCTCATAAATATCCGCATAATGTTCTTTCGGCAAGATCAGCGAATGTCCTCTCGACGCAGGACTTGCATCTAAAATAACCTTAAACTCATCATCTTCATAGATTGTATTGGACGGAATCTCTCCTGCCACAATTTTGCAAAAAATACAATTGTTTTCCTTCATGTTTGTTTTCTCCTTTTCTTTACAATAATTACATGTGTCGAATTTTGTAATATTATTATGATTGCACTTTGTCTCACATAATGATACACTAATTTTGTCGAGCATATTCATTAATTGGTCGGTCCGTTTCATTCGTCACGGATCGACAGATAGGGCAGGGATAAAAATTGTTAAAGAATGAAGACTACCTTAACATCTTTCACGAAATCAAAAATTCTATTACGCTCATCAGCGGCTCTCTACAATTGATGGAAAAAAAGCACCCTGAAGTATGCAATTTCAGCTACTGGAACGACGCCATGTCTGAAATCAACTTCTTAAAGAACATGGTGATACAGCTTTCCTCTGCCCGTCTTTGCAGTCAACTGCAGCTTGCACCTGTAAATATATACTCCTTTATCAGCCAAATCTCCAGTTCTATCCACGCTTTTTCATGGAACGGATTTGATTGCCACATCACCGTGGAAGAAAATCTCCCTCCTGTGGAATTAGACCCCCGGCTCATCAAACAGGCTATTATCAATATTGTAAAAAACGCTTATGAGGCGATGAGCGGCTCCGGAACCGCTGAGATAAATGTCTCTTCGCAAAATGACATGGTGCAAATTGCGGTTATTGACCACGGCGGCGGTCTCGATCCGGCTTATGCCGACAGCATCTTTCAACCGTTTGTCACCTCCAAAACCGGTGGAAGCGGCCTCGGGCTTGTAATAACCAGACAGATTGTCGAAACACATAAGGGCACGCTGAGTTGTGACTCGCGCCCCGGCGACGGATGTACTTTTACGGTCTCACTTCCTATCAGACAAAATTGAACAGGTTGTCCAGCATCCGTAATATCTTAAAATTACCCTTTGCCGTCATCTCTCCCGTCATAAATGCCCTCTGGAAGGTCATTCTTCCATCCATGATGCTGTCCATGACCTCTGTTGACAGCTTCGCATAAATATCAATGTTTTCCTCCTGACCGTAATGTATGATCAGGTCATCCTCATTGACCTCTACAAACAGGGGCTTCTTATTATCCTCCAAGATAAACAGATATCGCGCATGGAACTCCTGCTGCGGCGTGAAATGACTGCGGAACTGCTCTATATATGCAGTTTCTTCCTCCTGATCGACCTTTCCAAGCATATCTTTGAACATGGAAGCCAGTTCCTGAATATCTTCCTTTTGCTTTTTCACATAAGTATCGTCGGATACATATTTAGAAAGCTGTTCACTCTCCTGCGGCGTCAGCTCCATCTGTGGCGTGCGCAGCACACTTTGCTTCACCGCCTGATTGCTGGTCGGCAGACTCTTCATTTTCTGCGAAATCGTGCGGTAAAGATTCTCCGCTTTCTTCTCAATGATCACTGTATAATCCTTGTTCAGCTCAAAACTGACCAGATCCTCGACATATCCGCAAAGTCCCGGGCATGGCAGACCACCCAGAATCTCCCATGCGTTTGCAAGGGTCATCTCTCCTTCTCTTTCCCCGTAAGTCGTAGACATGACGATGGGCTGCATATACGTTTTCTGTATTTTTTCCTTATCTCCGTACAGCCAGCATGCATCCAGAAATTGCTGCATGTACCCGCCGATTCCAAGCCATTCGACCGTAGTTGCCAGAATGATGCCGTCCGTATCCTTTATCGTTTGCGGAAGTGTAGCAATCTCATTTTTGTGTTCAAAAATATTGATCCGCTCAACGGTGACGCGCAGTTCACGCAGTACCTCTTCCATTTTATTCAGCACATATAAGGTAGGATCGTCCAACAATCCTCTTCCGCCATAATAGATATTAATTTTCATAGATTCTATCTCCCACTCATTCTTCCGTTCCGGTATGTTTTCCTCATTGACTTAAAGTTCTGCTCTTTCAGTATATAAATTTTCCAAAGTAAAATCAACATTTTTGATTGTTTCGGTGATATAAAATCGCAGTACTCAAAAATCCGGTGAGCATTCCGCCCACATGCGCCCACTGATCAACCTCTAACGAAACAAACCCGAAATACAAACTCAGAGCAATCATCAAGAGCACTCCCCGGGTGGTCAGTCCCTCTAATTTTCCCCTGTTAAAGATTACAGCCCAAAGCAGACCGCCAATGATGCCGAATACGGCGCCGGAAGCTCCCGCGGATACCGCGAAGTCACGCGTATGCAGCATCATAAAATAGGACAGCAGACCGCCTCCTATCAGAGAAATCAGATATACGACCAGCATACGGACATGTCCGATCGCTCTCTCCAACCGTGAGCCGACGCAGCAGAGCATAACCATATTATTCAGCAGATGCGCCAACCCAAAATGTATGAATCCCGCCGTCAAAATCCTCCACCACTGACGATCATAGAGAATCTGGGTGGGATACATTCCACCATGATCTCCGATAAAGCTCCCCTGCCTTGTATCCCCGAGAAGTTCTAATATAAGATAAACCAGAACGTTGATTGCCGCAAGCACAATTGTCGTGTATGGCAGTTCTCTCAGATTCCACGCCTGGCTATTCTGCGAGGATTCCCTGTCTGCCCGCATCCCCTGCGTTAATTCCAGCGTCTCCAACATACTGCGCAGTCCCCAGAACTCTCCCGGCTGATTCTCATAGATTAAAAGCTGCCCCCATGCCGGCAGATATCCCCAAGTGTTTCCGCACATAGCACACAGCGTCCTGATCTGCGCTGCATCTGTGCCTATCAGAAGCGTAAGGATCTCCACATGACAAATCTTCGCCCCCTCCGGGATTCCTTCCGGCATTCTATTGCCGCTTTCTACAGGTTGGGAAAAAAGCGCATAAATACGCTCCTCTATGGCAGCATGCTGCTGCACCGTCATCTCATGCCCCTGCATCATATCCACTGCAACGACAGCATGAACGCCCTCTTCCCCATATTGATAAAATACTCCAAAATTATCCGGCATCCCTCTCCAAAAGCGGTATCCCTTCTGCAAGAAAGCTGCTTCTATTTTTTCGCGGATCATTCCTGCCATCCTTCCGTCTCGTGTAATACCGTTATTATAGTACTCTCCCGGCAGAATGCAAACAGGTTTCTTCTATCTATTTCTTAAATAAATCTAAATTTCTCATCTGCAAATATAACAATCTCATTTTTTCCCAGACTCATTTTTACATGGTAATTCAGCAGTTCCCCGCCAATAAAAGTTCCGTTGGTGGAGTTCAGGTCTTCCAGGAAATACATATCTTCATTTCGGGTTATTCTTGCATGCTTTCTGCTCACTGTGCTGCTCGGGATGTGCCCTTCGCAGGTATCATCGCTCCCTATGGTATAAGAATCTCCTTCTATCTTCAAATCACTGCAATTTCCATTACCCTCATATCTCAAAATCCCTTCCGGTGCTTTTGCCATCTCGGAAATCAATACTGTCGGTCTGGACTGTTGGATTTCCGGCTCCTCCGGTTCAAATACGAAATGTTGTTCTTCCAAATCATGTTTTCCCGATTTCGGACTGCGAAATCTCCGTATCCATCTTTCTATATTTTTTATTATGTATTCTTTTATGTTAGTTATTTTCTGTTTAATATCTTCGTTTTTGTTCCTGTATCCATCCCCTTCACCGTTATCCGGGGTATCCTTTGGGAGGATGTCACCTTCTTCAGGAATTTTTGCTTTTTCCTCCTGTTCCGTCTCTCTTTCGTAATCTATGCGAAGCAGGCCCTGCAGTTGGGAAAGACAAAATCCCTCTTTCGTCGACTGATCATACAGGCGGTATGCTAATTCCAGCGACTTTTCTTCCGTGTGGTCGAGCCGCGTCAGAAGATATTCCATCAATTCGCAAAAGGTCTCCGTCACAGTCTTTTTGGATTTGGGACCGTAGCAAAAATAAATCTGCTCCCCCGCAGAGTCAAGAAATATGCACTCTGGCTGCAGGATCAGTGAGTCTGCCCGCAGAAGAAATGATTCCAGCTTTTCGACAGCCTCATAAATTCCTGCCAAAATAATGCACAATAGTTTATAACTCAGCACCGGAGTATCGAGCACTGTATCAAGTGACTGTTTTCCACTGATATCATACCATAACTGCGCGTTGTCATTTTCCCGTACACTTTCCCCAAAGATTATCTCAGGAATCTGACTGTGCAGGATCATCTCGTGCTCCCATGCTGCCATTTCCATCCAGTCTGCCGCCTGCTCCAGCACCATATAACTTGTCATTAAGTTTCTAGTGTAATGAATCTCCATATTTTGCAATATCTTTCACCCTTTCCTTCGCATAAAACAATTCTGCCGCATCTATGTCCTCCTTTACCATTGCCTCAGCTGCCATCTCCCTGCACTCCGTATAAAGACTGATTCCTGCATTTACTGCCAATGCAAACACTGTAAGCACCAACGGTACGATCAATGCCGCCTCCACTGTCAAACTCCCCTTTTGTTTTCTCATATCAGCTGCACTAAATACGCTGCCAGCAAAAAAGGCACGAACGGCAGTCTGTATTTTCTTCCTTTCTTTTTTGTGATGAAAAGGATCAGTGCAGCAAAGCCTGACATAAAAAGCGCCGTGACAAAAAGCTGCAGATTTTGCCAAAATCCCAGAAAAATTCCTGTCACCATCAGAGCTGCTCCATCCCCTATGCCGATACTCTCCCGAGTCATACACGCAAACAGAATGACCGCTGCACCGATCCCTGCGCCGGCCAGCAGATCTGTCAGTGTACGTTCATGATACAGCAAGTGTATCAGCAGTCCCGCAATCCCTGTGATAAACATACTGTACAAGTATACCTGTTTTTCTCTGCAATCCCGATAAGCCGATATTGTAAGTGTTCCCAGAAGTACCATATTTTGTATTATCATATCTTTCCTCATTTCTCCTGCTTTTCTGTGGCACATTTGCTACAGGCTCTGCGTCCTTCCACCTCTGACAAACGTACCGTATATATTGTACGCTTAAGACCGCTGCAGCCCAGATCCGAATGATAGCAATCTCCCTGATCTGTAATATACAGCTGCCCGCCCGATTTATTTTTGTCCATGCATATCATGCATTCACGGTATTTATCCCCATTTTCATTGCGCAGCTGCGGGATTTCACCGATTGTCACAGACCGGATTGAGAGTGTTAAATGTGTGCAGCTTCTTGTTGTATGGTATACTGTTCCGGTCTCTGTAATATACACCAGATCTTCTTCTGCATCTTCACCCCGCTCCTTCCATCCGGTCCACTTCCGGCAATCTGCGCGCTGTGCGATTTTTACTTCCCAGATCCAGAAAATACGCACCGGAAGCCGGATTCTGTAAGAAGCCTTGAGGTGTATCTGATCCGTTGAAAACTCTGAGTCGAACAGTGTGATTCCCGCCAAACCTCCACGGACGTATTCCGATGCAGTCTTACTGCCTTTCAGCTCCTTTTGAAGCAAGATGCCTGCGGCGGCATACTCAGTCAGACTTCCCAAAGAAGACACGTCCTCCTCCGCCAGCTCTCGCTCGACGCTCTCTCCCGCAGAATTGTCTCCCGCCAAATATACCGCCAGCCTTCTTCCTGTATCATCCAATGCCTGCTGCACCTCAAGCTGCACCTGCATAACTCGGAAGAAAAACAGGATACTGACAAAAAAGCATGCCAGTATCGGCAAAATGACCGCCGCTTCCAGTGTGAAGCTCCCTGCATAGCAGGTGCATCGCGGTGCCCCCTGTGTGGGAAATTTGATTATGGTCTTGTGATGTGATATCGTCCAAATGCTTTCTGAGAGAGATTTTTGTTTATATGCTTTTATTATTTGATGGTTAATTCTTTTAAGGGGCACCGCGATACACCTGCCTTTCTGTATAGATCAATAAGCAAAAGATTTTCTGTAGGAAAATAGCAGGCTTCCCGGTTTTCCACTCCCGATCACTGCCAATTTACTGAAAAATGCATCTGCTTCAAACTCTGTGGCATATTCCATCCGGCAGATCATATGATCCATCCGGCAATTTTGATATGCTGGAATGCATCTTATGTTGTGTTCCATTACGTCCATCATCCGATACGCCAGTTCCTTTTCCGGCATCATCCAGAGTAACAGCTTTAAATAATCCGTATAGGATAAACCGTTGTCACAGTTTTTCGCCTTCGAAGTCGATTGAAAGGACTGTACCAGATTGGTTATATCTGTCGTCCACTGATTTTTGTTTTTGAGCAGTGCGATTTTATCACCGCGCAGCAGCGCACGCACATCCTGTATGCTCTCTATAAATCCCCACGCCGCAATAATGCCTATCTGGACTAACTGAATTACCACGGGATTCCCTGTAAATCCGGCCAATGCGTTGGCGATTGCCTTTGCCTCGTTCCTTTTATCTGCGTCCTCCACAATATGTATCACATTTGCCGCCTCCCGAATCAGCAGCAGCCGATCCACAACCGCCTCCAGATTAGCCTTATCGGTAGTTTTCCCACACAGCACATATTCCATTTCGTATGAGACTGCATGCTCCTCTGACGGCGCGCCGGTATAATCGGTATAATAATGATCCAGATATTCCAATGTCAAAATCTTCTCATACCAGGCAACCTTTTCGGATTCGCCTGCATTTCCCCTCTGGCATGCTCTTTCCTCTAACCGTGATCCGGCGTCCAGTTTCCGGGATGACAATGCCGTCACATCTTCTACGACCATTCCCAAAATTGCATTTTCTTTTAATTCCAGCACGATCTCCAATGGATTTTCCTTTACCTCGTAGGAGCTCTCGGACGCTTCATCTGTCGTGGTCGCGCCCTCCTCTTCCACCGGTTCGCCTGTCTCATCTTCACTGCTGCCGTTATCCTCCGGATATTCTTTTGCCTCCAATATTGCGTTTTGGGCATTCTCAATGCTGTCTTCCATTTCCTGTCCGTTATCCAGTGTCTCCGCCGTCTTGTATTTTTCATAGAGGATATCTGCCGCCTCAAGAAGCAAATTGCTCTTCATATAGTCCGCGATCCGGTGCAAAAAGACTTGTCCTTCGTCATCCGTCAAAAGCTGATAACGTTCTGCTTCTGCTTTCGTAATGCGCATGCCAAAAATATTGTCTGTCACACCGTCGGTCTGCAGATTCTGGTAAATTCGCCGTTCCAACACCTGATTGATCCGCTCTATCGAAAATTCGTTTCCTCCGTACGCGCCGTCCAGACAGAGCAGATGGTAGTCCTCCCACAACCCAGGCTGATATTCTGCGGCAACAGAATCCATGCCAAGATCAGATTTCATATCTGCATAAGCCTCCAGTATATGTACCCTTCCCGCCTCCAGCAACGCAAATAAAAATGACGCGATCAGCATCATTGCCAATGCCGCAAATACTGTAATGCTTCCGTTCTGTTTCATATCAGACCTTCCCGGCACGATCTGTGATCGTCTTAAAAATATCATTTACGAGATTCGTCAGCTGCTTCTTGAAAATCAGCACCAGACCGATCAAAACCACAAGGATCAGGATAATCTCTACTACACCTACACCGTCTTCTTCCATCAAAAACTCTCTTATTCCACGCATTTCTCTACCTTCCCTTTCTTCTAAATAAAACAGATTTAATGTAACTTTACACCTGAAACGAAATAATAGCAGGAACGATCAAAATGATCATGATCATTCCAAGCATCAGCATCATGGGAAAGAGCAGCTTGGTCCCCGCCTCTTCTCCGTAACGCTTCGCCTCCTGTTTTCGCCTTTCAAAAGACTGTTCTGCTTCCCGTTCCAGTAATTCTACAATGTCTCTTGTTCCTTTTCTGAGATTCTGTGACAAAATATTTGCCAGCTTCCGATATCCGGCATCCTTGCATCGCTCCCCAAAACGCATATAGACGCGTTCCTCACCCATGCCGCTTTCCATCTCATGGCATGCGATCAACATTTCCTCATAAACCGGTTTTTCACAACATATATTGTCTTTCCGCTTTTTTTCATACAAGTATGCAATTTTCTTCCATGCGCCCTGCAATGTCATACCGGCACTTATCAGAATTGCCAGCTTACTGACCACATCCGGATATTCCATGACCATTTTCTGCAGTCTTATTTTCTGTGCTTCCTTTTTTCTGCTGCGCTCTGCCAGAGGAATCAGGATGGCAAATACCGCCCCCAGCAAAAGAATCTGCACCGGCTGATATGTCTTTTTTTCCTTCCAGCTGACCGCATGTCCCTGTACTTTCCCGGGCAATTCTAAAAACTGACTGCCTTGTTCCCCCTCTTGATCTATCAGTCCCTTTTGCAATTCTGCCAGTGCCTGCTCAGGCTCGGAAAGCTCCCTCGGAAACACATGAAAACAGATTTCTTCACAGCGTTCGGAGCTGCCGCAGCTTAAAGTAACTGACGCGCAGACCAAAATTCCACTCTCCGGTATCTGCTGTGCGATCACATTTCCCTCAAAATCCATCACATCATAATTGTCAAAGCTCCATTCTGCCTCTACCAGACCGTCCTCATAGGAGTCACGGATTTTTACACTCTCTCTGACCTCATTGAGTGATGAATTTTCCCCGGGGAGCTCCTGCATCAGCTCTTCAAGCGCATTCTCAAGGCATTCTTGTTCCTCCTGCGCTGTCATTTTATACTCGGGCACGCTGACCGGATAGCTGCGGGATTCCACAAGTCCCTCCACAGTCAGCCAAAGCTCCTCTTCATAGCTTCCTTGACCGGCATCATTTCTTTTCAGGCGGTTTCCATCCAAAAGAACCGGACTCGCCTGCCCTCCGATTCCGACCAGTATCCCCAATACCGCAGCGACAGCCATAATCAGCCATACTCTCCGCCAGACCTCATTCTGTCTCCAAAAAACCGGTCTCTTCCATATACGCAGCACGATCAGAACGATCAATGTAATTCCACATAAGCTCATGTTTTTCCTCTCCTAAATTTGAATATCCATGATGCGCTCCGACAGCTTTATGGATATGGCGTACACCCCCAACGCCATACTCATAACGGCAATCCCAAGTACATTTCCGTATAATGCCTGTAAAAAATCCCCTGCTGTCAGATTGAGGTATGCCAGTATCAGCACAGGCATTATATTCATGATCCTTCCCTCCATTTTCTTTCCTGCCAGCACAGTTGCAATTTCCTGCTCTACCTCGATTTTTCCCGCAATTTTACTTACCGTCGTGCGTATGATATCTGCAAAGTTTCCTCCGCTTCTCTTCGCAAAAGAAAATACTTCCGCAAAGCTTTCAATTTCTTCGCATCCGCTTCTTACGGAAAATTCTGACAGAATCTGTTCCAGCGGCTGATTCATGCGGATTGCCGTGTTCATCTGATGTAATTCTTTGCACATGAGAGATTCTTCCCCATATAGCTCCCGCAGCTCTTTTTCTGCTTCACACCATGCGTGTTCCATGGAGTATCCTGCCAAAAGCGCCGCTGATACTGCCTGCATTCCCTCTTTGAATTCCAACAGAAGGCGCTCCTTGCGTGCCTTCAACTGACCGATCTGATACTGTTTCCGGTATAACAGATACACAGGCACCATAATCCCCATCGCACACCAGGAGTGATAGAATAGCCACGAAATCAGCCCCGCGGCAGCAGCGCTGACTGCAGCACACCAAAGCTTTTCGCGCAAATTACATCGGTAGCTTTTGTAATCCATTCGACTCCTCCCTCCGCGCATATCCTGCCCGCTCACATTTTTCGATATCCTGCAATGTCCCGACCTGTTTCAGCCTTCCGTGGACCTTTCCCTGTCTGCTGCCCTTTTTTATCTCCTGAAAAGCATAAAGCTCATGAATTCGGATTTCTCCGTCCGAAATTCCGGTTATCTCTGCTATGCTCAACACTCTTCTGCTCTTGTCCCTCAGGCGTCCCAGGTGAACCAAAATGTCAATTCCCGATGCAATCTGGCTTCGTATTGCTGCCAGCGGCAAATCCATTCCCATCAGCACCATAGTTTCCAGCCGGCTCAACATATCCCGATTCGAATTGGCGTGTCCCGTAGAAAGGCTTCCGTCATGACCTGTGTTCATGGCCTGCAGCACGTCCAACGCCTCCGCTCCACGGCATTCTCCGACAATGATCCTCTCTGGACGCATGCGCAATGCCGTTTTGATCAGATCCCTTATCGTGATCGCAGCAACCCCTGCCGTGTTGACGTTTCTTGTCTCCAGACGCACCAGATTGGGCTTGTCCAAAAGCTGCAGTTCCGCAGAATCTTCAATTGTGATAATTCTCTCCTCCCTGGGGATATACTGTGACAGTGCATTTAAAAATGTTGTCTTACCCGAACCGGTCCCTCCACAGACAAAAATGTTATATCCGGACAGCACCAGCATTTGAAGCAGATCGGCTGCCTCTTGCGAAATTGCTTCCATACGGATCAGATCTTCCATGCGGATGGGCTTTTCCGGAAATTTACGGATGGATATCGCCGATCCGTCCAGGGAAATTGGCGCCAATACGATATTGACTCGGGAACCGTCGGAAAGTCTTGCATCCACGATCGGAGACGCCTCGTTTACCATACGGTTGCTCTCGGCGACCATCTGCTGGATCACGTCATCTAACTTTTCCCGCGAAGAGAACCTCTTATCCGACTCAAAGACTCTGCCCCCCTTTTCATAAAAAATATGCTCCGCCCCATTTACCATAATTTCCGTAATTGCCGAGTCTTCCAAAAGCTCCTGCAATACGTCGAGCTTTCTCAGCGAATTGAAAAGGAACTGCCCCAGCTTTTCCCGCTCTCTCAACGCAAGCATACGCTCTCTTGTGTACTCCTCCAGAATCTCCTCCACGAGACTGTACACCTCGTCATCCGCGAGCTCCTTTGTCATATCCATTCGGTCCATGACTCTTTTCTGCAGATGACGGATTTCTTCCTCACTTACTTTCATATACCGCTCCTGTCAGACGTTTTCTCACGTAATCGCCAAATTCGCTCCACAGAAGCTGTCGCAAAATACCCATTCCGTTTCCTGCCCGCAGATGCCTTGCCGAAAACGGCAGTTCTATCAGCTGCATGCGTTCCTGCAGATGATCTTCCGATACAGACTTTATATAATCCATAAAACGTTCTGTCTGACAGTTGAAATAAAATCCTTGTTTTGTCAGACAGAAGATGCTGCTGCAAGCCTGGAGCATTCTGCCGAATCGGTCCAGTCCCTCTCCAAAATCAATGACTACCGTCTCAAAATCTGTCTGCTGCTCCAGAAATGCCAGAAAAGCCTGATAGTCTTCCAGTGTCAGCTCATGCAGATTTTCAGGATTTCCAAAAGGCGGAATATAGGAAAACCCTTCCGATTCATAAACATACTTCCCAAAAGCTTCGGGAAGAAGCCTCCCGTTTCGGAGTTTCACTATAATATCGCCCAGGTCATTACTTCCCTCTAATTGGAATACCTCTAAAAATCCTGAATACTCCATTAGGTTTAAATACAAAACCTTGCCTTTTTCTGCCAAAATACCGGCGCATGTCAGCGAAAAGGGCATCTGCATCTCATGCCTGACCGGAGAACAGACTCCTATCACCTCCATTTTCATTGCAATATTTTGCGACGCCTCACGCGTCCGTCCGCCTCCTGTCAAAGCCTGCATCTCATGCCAGATCGCTTCCATCGGCTGGTACCGGAACACTTCTGTCACCGCAGTCTCCGATTCCGTCTGATAACAGCCTCTCTCTGCCACCTGCTCCGGTACGGTATTCTTCAGCCGGATGACAGGGAGAGATCGCTCCCCAGCGTACTCCTCCGCCTGCTCAAATCCTCCTCCAAACACCGCAATATCAAAGCTTCTCTGTTCCAATGCCCCCAAAAAATGCTCCTGTGCAGAAAATGCATGCACTGACGCTTCCCCGGACTTATGTTCTACCAAATACGCGACAAATCTGCTTCGGTATTCTTCCTCCGTCTCACAGACTGCCACCTCAATTTTGCGCAATCACACACCCCCAAATCGTAATAAGATATCCAATTAAAATTGCCAGTGAAAAATGTATCAGAGTTTTTCCTTCCCGCTGCCTTAAAATGCCCTTTCGGTAGACAAGCTTTCCTGCACCTATGATGGCTGCTGACAAAAATGTGGCAGCGATCAGATACATCAGTTGTCCCGCCGTTAAAAATCCACCGGCTACGGAAAGTAACTTGATATCCCCTGCGCCAAGTGCGCGCAGCTGAAATAAAAGAAATAATAAGATAACCGGAATAGAAATGTTCACCAAGAAATGAACAGCTCCTGCACTTCCTTCTCCCATGATACGAAGTGCAAATCCCCAAATAAGTCCGGAGACGATCAGCCGGTTACTGATCCGCATCTCCCGGAAGTCCGTCACCACCGCCATCGTAAGTATGGTCAGCAGTGTCAGATATGCTATGTCCCCAATTCATCACCTCTCTTATAACTTTGTAAATCGGATTATAGCAACGCCGATCTGGTTTGTCCACAATTTTTCTAAAATCCGTTTATATTTGTCATATTTTCACAAAAATTTACAAAATGAAATGCCGTACAGAAGCACAAACCCGCTAAATCCAAGGATTCCGACTGTCAAAAGACTGATCGGATTGATTCCCACCGTGGCCATAATTTCATGTGCAGCCAGAAATTTATTTACCACACTGATCCCTATTGCACCAAGTCCCATCCTGACTCCAAAATATAAAAGTGCCTGTCCCCGCCGCTTTAGAAGCACGATCAGAAGCACAACTCCGCAAATTCCGGCAATAGCAAAGAACGAATATGGATTCTCCACCACTTTAGACATCCCCCTGTTTTCCGCATCATTTACACCGCATCATATGCACCGCATCAATGCGGATATACTCACGCAAATTGCTTTGTTGCATACTTATGCGATGTCACAATACCTTATGACAGTTTATTTTCCGTTTTTTTGTATAGAAATGGATTTTACTGCCAATACTCTGAATATAATAGTTTAAGTACATAAATTTACCAACAAATATAGGAGGATATATGCTGCGTTTTTTTCACAATGAAGAAGCGAATGATGAACATTATACGTTACTTGTGAACGACCTCCACCAGACGGCCCAGGATTTACGGGATGCCTACCATAATCTGGAAAATGTTGTTGAACCGGATCTCATTGACTGTTGTATTTACGAATTATATTCTGTGCAAATGCGCTATAAATTTCTTCTTGCAAGCATAAAAGATTATGAACAGCATAAAAAAACAGAGGATTCTTATACCAAGAATCCTCTGGAAGTGTCAAAATCCTGACAGGTCTCTACTAAATCCTGCCGTCCATAAGTATACCCGGCGTAAACCTGCTGGGTATTACTCATGAGCGGTTCCGATGTATCCTGCTCTGCCGCCTTTACAAATCCGTCGTAAAGTCTTCTCATCAGGCGCTCTGCCAGCTCGAGATCCCCAAGCTCTCTCTTATACATGGCTTTTGCCAGAGAATCTCTGCAGAAGACATAGATGCTGTAAAGCTGTCCCGCCAGATCATATGAGAAATTCAACGCTGCGATCAATTCATCGATCGCCCGCTCCCCCTTACGAATAGCAGTTTTAAATTCTTCCCAGTTCTGATCCGCATGAGCCTCTCTTGCATCTGCAAGGTACGCAAATACAATATCATACATGACAACCACCAGACCTCCCCGGTTGCACTGGCTGATCCTGCGCGTAAAATCCGATATCTGTTCTTTTTTCAAAGCAGACCTCCTACTGTAATACCTGCAAAATCATCTGCGGAATATCATTTGCCTGAGTCAATACGGAAATTGCTGCCTGATTCAAAACGTTCTGGTGTGCATACTCCGTCATTTCCTCTGCCATATCCGCATCCGTCAGTCTGGAAAGAGCACTTGTCATATTTTCCTCAAACTCATCGAGACTGTCCTCAGAATATTCAAGACGGTTCTGATATGCACCGAGTCTGGAACGCACAGCGCTGACTTCGCTGATCGCGGCATCAAGCTTTGCAATTGCGCGGCTTCCGCCTTTTACCGTCGTGACATCAAGATCATCAATATAAAGGGTTTCACAGGATACCTCTGAAATGCGTACCTGCATATTCTGATCCATGTTTGCGCCGATGTGCAGAGTCATATTGCCGATATCTGTCACCTCAAACTCCAAATCTCCGGTTGCCTCCGCATCTGCAAGGAATGAAAGCGAAAATCCGCCCACATCAGTAACCGTGATATGATTTCCATCATAGGAAACGGTCGCCGTATTTCCGAATCCTGTGCCGTCTCCAGGCTTCTCCAAGGTTACTTCAGCATCTGTTCCGATTGTCTCACTCACATAAAGTTTTGTCTTTTCATCGTATGTAAGACCTCCTGCCGGCACGCCGAGTGCAGTTGCAAGATCCGTGTTGTCAAACCCAAGTCTAAGAACGCTCTCACGACCGTATGCATCTGCCGTAAATGTGATATTGTGATCCGTATCAGACACGTATTCTACTGTCGTCTCACCGACCTCTGCGGCCTTTCTTATTTTTTCAAATGCTTCCGCATAGGTATCGGTCTCGGAAATCTCTACCTGTGAACCGTTAATGGACAGCACTCCGGATGCCCCCACCTGTGTTGTGGTGTCAGAAAAATCCACACCCGCTGTCGCTACCGGTCCGGCCTGCGTTGCTGCTGAATCAATGGTAAGCTTATAGTTAGATTTCGGAACATAATCAGAGATTTCTGCCCGGCTTGCAATTTTGGGGTCCATATAAACCCTTGTGTCCAACGATCCGTTCAAAAGCTGCTTTCCGTTGTATTCCGTGTCTGTTGAAACACGGTCTACCTCTTTTTTCAAAGAGTCTATTTCTGCCTGAATTGCCTGTTTATCCTCCAAAGACATCGTCGCGTCGCTGGCAGCCTGCACAGAAAGCTCTCTCATTCGCTGCAGGATGCTCGTCACCTCACTTAATGCTCCGTCAGCGATCTGAATAACAGAAATTCCGTCTGAAGCATTCTTAGAAGCCCTGTTCAACCCGTCAATCTGAGCCTGCATTTTATTTGAAATCGCCATGCCCGCCGGGTTATCCTTAGAATGGTTGATCTTCAGACCGGAAGACAAGCGCTCCATAGACTGGCTCAGGCTATTCTCGATTCCAAGCAAATTCTTATTTGCAATTCCTGCTGATATATTGTAGTTTATTCTCATACAGCAATCTCCTTTATCACATCTCGCATCCATGCTGTTATTTTCTGACATTCCGTGTCTTCTCTCTGACCTATATATCGGACTTCTTTTCCATTCCCTAAAGGTTTACGCACGGAATTTATTTGCATTCCTGAACGGTTCGTATTATAATTACCGTGTTGTGGTATACTTTTATTAAGGGAGGAAAATCATATGGCACAGGTTACAAAGTCTACGATGATAGGTGAATTGCTTCAGATCGACGAAAATATCGCACCCATTCTTTTAAATATCGGAATGCACTGTCTCGGATGCCCGTCTTCACAGATGGAGACCATCGAAGAGGCTGCAATGGTGCATGGCATCGAACCGGATGCTCTCGTAAAAGAGATCAATGATTTTTTGGCAAAGAGCCCTGCATAAAGCATAAATGCAGCAACGTAAAACATCCCGCCTTTTCATGGCGGGATGTTTTGTTTTACAATTCAGCTAACGTCTGCAGTGCATTTCCTTTCAAAAGCGGCTCATAATGCTCCTCAAAAAAAGCCCCTGCCGCAGGTGTGTATGACTGCTGACTTGCATATTCGGAAAGAATATTGCAAACCTTATTAAATTCTTCGGGCGTCTGCCGGCTCTTACTCACGAGAAGATAATACTTGTGCGCAGCACCGTTCTTATAAAGATCGTTGCTTCCCCGATAGAAACCGTCCAGAACATGGGCAAGGCGTGTCACCTCCGCCAACTCATCGAAAACAAACAGCTTTGTGATATCTACAAGTACATTTACCGGATTATCTTTTTTGGTCTTTTCTCCATTTCGTGGAACAAAGCTGTTTTCCTTTTCTGTCCCGGCCGCTTTTTTGCGCTCCTCCTGAATTTTGCGGAATAAGCCGAGAATATCGTCCGCGCCCTCAGATGCCGGCGATGCCGAACCTCCTGCCACGCTGTCCTCATAGATATCCTCCGGGTCCGGATCGGAAAATCTGGAAAAACGCGTATCAAGCTCTTCTGGATATTCAACTTTCGTAATCACCAATATAATCGTGTCCGTAGATAGCGGTATGGCCTCTATCATTAACGGAATATCGTCTGCTTCAAAACCAAATTCATAAGCAGCCTGCTGCATCATATCGCGAAACAAAAGTTTTGCCTTTTCCGTCCCGTATGCCAATTCACTGATTTTAATCTGGCGCTCTGCCAGGTCTTCTCTCGTCAGCGTGCACCGAATCTGGTTGTCATTTACTTTTTCAATTTTCATACAATCACTTCCTTCATCCGGAAAACCTTGTAAACTGTACATACATTATAATCAAATGCCCTTTTGATGTAAAGTATGCCTTTTTATAAAATCTTTCTAAACAAAGCTTTTTCTTTTTTTGCCACAATCTTTTGTGAAAATTTCACAAAGGTTACAAAAGCAGTTGCAAAATGATTCTTTTCATGTTATAAACATATGCGTGAGATGCGAATCTGCTACGTCATGAAAGGAGCGGATCACGCAATAGAAGAATTAATACTGTTTGGCAAATACCGGGTGATATCCACCCTGGGTTCCGGTACTTTCGGTACCGTCTATCTTGCCGAACATCTCAGCCTGAAGGTCTATCGTGCCATCAAATGTATCCCCAAAGACACGGCGCACCGACCTTCTTTCTCCCAGGAAGAGGGCATCCTGACAGAAGCCCATCTTCTAAAAGATCTGAATCATCCAGGAATTCCCCTCATATACGATATCGACGAAGACAGCGATTTTATTTATATGATAGAGGAATATATATCGGGTGAATCATTGGACACATTTGTGCTCCATCAGGAAAACATTTCACAGGAACTGATTTTAAAGCTTGGCATCCAACTGTGCGATATATTGGATTATCTTCATAATTTGGCTCCATACCCTATCCTGTATCAGGATTTAAAACCAGAGCACATTATATTATGTGGAAAACAGCCAAAATTAATCGACTTTGGAGTTGCTTCTTTTTTTACCGGTTCCGGTAAAAATTTCCAATTATACGGAACAGACGGTTTTGTGGCTCCGGAAGCCCTGTATGGGCTGCCCGTCACACCGGCTGCGGATATTTACAGCATGGGGAAAATATTGGCATTTCTGGCAGAAAATGCCGGTTTTAAATGTTCTTCCCAGCTTCAGAGCATTATCGTACATGCCACGGCCGAGGCACCTCAGGAACGGTTTTCATCAGCCGCTGACCTGAAATCTGCACTGATCTGTGCCGAAGCCGCTATCAGCAGACCGTCTTCGCATCTCATAAGAAATATAGCCGTCATTGGCAGCAGACCCGGTGCGGGTGCCACGCACTTTTCGGTTGCGCTGGTCAGTGCATTGAATAAAAAAGGGCTGCCCGCTTTATATCAACCGGTAAAAGGGAACGATACCCTAACCGCAATGGCAGCATCTAACCGCCATATCAAAGAGCAGAACGGCATCTTCTGTTACGGACACTTTCAAGGCATGCCTGATTACGGTCCCGGCGTGGATGTCGCCATCGCCCCTGACTGCTGTCTGGTCCGGGATTACGGCAGCAGCGTCAATAATGGTGCGGAAGCACTGGAAGCGGCGGATCTCATCTTTTTTGTCTTAAGCGGCAGCGACTGGGATATGGTATCTGCAGCCGACTGCGCAAGAAAATTTTTTCCGCCTGAGCAGACCGTCTTCATTTGTAATCACGGAAACAAGGCGGCATCAAAAAAATACGCGCAGCTTTTGAGCAAAAAAGTATACTGCTTCCCACACGATATGGACCCTTACCGGTGCACTGCAGAAAAGGAACGGCTGTTTTCTTCCATTTTTCATTGGAAAGGAGGAATGCATTATTTTTCATTTTGATAAAATCAGGACAGGCGTCCGGGCGACTGTCGGCATAATCGGCCTGGAAGCCGGTGCAGGTGTCACGCACCTTTCAATTGCCCTGTGCAGCTACTGCGCTTCCAAGCTCGGAAAGCGAACTGCATATCTTGAACTGCATGCCAGAAACGAAATCTCTTCCGTCTATCCAAAGACAGAACGTTCAGATGATCCGGAGTCCGTGTCATCCTGCTTTCGGCTGCACGGCGTCGACTACTATTCCAATATGGACAGCAGAACGATCCCGTCACTGTTAAATCAGGGTTATGACTATTTGATTTTTGATTCCGGCAGCTTTACGGAGACAGATTTATCCGAATTTCTGCGCTGTGACCGCAAACTGATCCTGGGGAGTCTGGCTCCCTGGAAATCCGAAAAAATTCAGGAATTCTTTTATTTATTAGAAAGTAACCACATTCAACTAGGGGAAAGTTCATACTATCTGATGCAAACGGGAAACAAAAGGGATCTCCTGAATTTTTCCAAATCCCGTCACATTCCGGTTCAACACGTGCAGGCTGTCCCTTTTATCAAAAATCCGTTTTGTATTGAGAAAGAGCAGTTTCCTTTTTTACAGGATCTGCTGACAGGGTAGGAATGATATCATGCCCAATGCCTGCCGGGGATCAGGCAAACCAATATATCACAAATTGTAACAGGCGAATTTTCAAAATTTTATGGGGGATATCAATTGGACAAAGAATCTATGCAAAAGCTCTATCTGGAGCTTGCGTCTCTGGAAAACAGAGGCATCACTATCTGGCTGGAGGGATATCCAAGTAATTCCCAGAGTGTTGCCAGCCAGCTTTCCGTCCGTGAGGGCAGCGCTTATATGCGCGATTATATCTTTGACGAGGGGGTGTTAAAGGAAATCCACTTTGATAAAGTGGACAGGCAAGATGAATCGTAACTGTTAACATGCAGAAATACAGGACAGTGGAGTTTCTCAATGCCCGATTAAACTGTAATCTGCAGCAGAACCCTTATATTATGACATTCATGTATCTGATAAAAAGTGTAAAGAGCTGCCACCATCTGGCAGCTCTTTTACTGTGAAAAAGCCTTTGAATTTCTGCTCTCATATGCTACAATACAAGGTGCACAGAAACATATGCATATGCCGCTTTGGCATATTTCCTATAAAGACAAAAGAAGAAAGGGGATATAATTTCATGAAGAAAAAAATTATTCCGTTTATTGCTGCCGCTGTTCTGATCGTCGTCATTGTCCTGTTTATGATTCTTGGCAGTGTGATTGAAAAGTATACTCCCAGCAAAGACCGTCAGGACCTGACCGATTACTACCATCTGACATCGACCGATGATGTGGCGATCATTTTAAATAATGAAGTTCTCGATATTACCGCAAGAATGATAGACGGAACCGTCTACTTAGATTATGAGACAGTACACGATATGCTGAACTCCCGGTTTTTTTGGGATACCAATGAAAATAAGCTGCTGTACACAACCCCTTCCGATTTGATATCGGCGGATGCAGAAAGCACCACCTACTATGTAACAAAAGAGTCCATTACTCTGGATCATATCATAGTCAAGGCGGATATCTCCACGGCTTATATCGCCATTGATTTTGTAAAACAGTATACAGATTTTCAGTATGAAGTATTTGAAAATCCGAACCGCGTCGTGATCACGAGTGAATGGGGTGATTACACCACAGCTTCCGCTAAGACAAATACCGAGATCCGATATCAGGGCGGCATCAAAAGCCCAATTCTGGCGGATGTGGAAAAAGGTACCGAACTGACCGTTTTGATGCCGGATGAAACCTGGACGGCAGTTGCCACTTCGGACGGCATAATCGGATATATCCGATCCAAGGCGCTTGGCAGTACGTCCACTGCCACCCGCAGCAGTGACTATGTTCCGGAAGAGTTCACACATATCAGAAAAGATTTTAAAATTAACATGGGCTGGCATCAGGTGACAAATACGTCTGCCAATGCAAAAGTCAGTTCCGTCCTTCAAAATACAAAAGGGATCAATGTTATTTCGCCNACCTGGTTTTATCTGACTGACATAAACGGCAATATCGGGTCTCTTGCAAGCTCCGACTATGTCAGCTACTGCCATCAGAATGGCATAGAAGTCTGGGCGCTGGTCAGCAATTTCGGTGCAAAAGANCAGGGGCTTGAAAATCCTGATCTGACNCAGGTTCTGACATACAGTTCCCGCCGCGAGAATCTGATCAATAACTTGATCTCCGCTGCAATCCAGTTCAACCTGGACGGCATCAATCTTGACTTTGAGGCAGTCGATCCGGTATGCGGTGATGCATATATCCAGTTTATCCGGGAGCTGTCGCTGAAATGTGCCAACAACGGCGTTGTTCTTTCTGTGGACAACTATTCACCCACAGAATATACTGCTTTTCACAACCGCTCAGAGCAGGCACTGTTTGCNGACTATATTGTGATCATGGGATACGATGAGCATTATTCCGGTTCCAANGAAGCCGGTTCCGTAGCTTCCATCGGTTTTGTACAGAANGGTGTCACTGATACCTTNCAGGAAGTTCCNGCGGATCAGATCATTCTNGGTATGCCTTTTTATACCCGNGTCTGGTCNGAAACTCCGATCAGCGAGGAGACATCCCCTGAGACACCCACAGAAGATTCCGACACAGACAATACGGAAAGCGCAGACAGCTACCAGCTTTTTGATCTCAGCTCTTATGCAACNAATATGACCGAGGTTCAAAAACTTATCAGCGCGAACGGCGTNACTCCGATCTGGTCGGCAGTGGACGGTCAATATTATGTNGAATACATCAACAAAGGCGTCACATACAAAATATGGGTTGAAGACGCCACCTCTCTGGAGGAAAAGCTGAAAGTAATGCAGGAATACCAGCTGGCGGGCGGCGCTTTCTGGAAACTNGGTTTGGAAACCAGCAACGTGTGGGANACCATTATCAANTATATCAATTANCAGAAGAAATCNTAATTCNCGNGATCTCGTAAGTATTCNAATACANACGAGATCCCGGGAATTTTTTTGACACTCCCTATGCAGTCTCAAAATCCTGTAAATCCTCGGCTTCTATTGTTCCAAGAATTTCTTTATCCTCTCCTGCATGTTCCATTTTCACAATCCTTGACGCCTGATTCGTGATCGCATGTTCCATAAAATTCCTGACGTCCCGTGCATTTGCGAAGTTCTCCGGCTTATTGCCTGCCCGCTTCTTTAACATCTCAAACGCTGCTTTCTTGGCATCATCCGATAATTTGTATTCCTGCTCCGCCAAATTCTTTTTTAGTATGTCCATCATCTGCTCCGCCGTATAATCTTCAAAGCGGATAAAATTGTTAAATCTGGAACGAAGTCCCGGATTTGATTCCAGAAACTGATCCATCAGATCAGTATAACCCGCCACGATGACGATCAGATCATCCCGATGGTCCTCCATTGCCTTGAGCAGTGTATCAACCGCTTCCTGCCCAAAGTCCCCCTCTCCTTTGTTTACTGTCAGTGAATAAGCCTCATCTATGAAAAGGATCCCCCCAAGCGCTTCGTCCACGACTTCCTGAACTCTCGTTGCCGTCTGACCTACATAGCCCCGCACCAGTCCGGAACGGTCAACCTCAACAAGCTGTCCTTTTCGCAGAACACCCAAATATTTGTAAATCTCTGCCAGCATCCGTGCCACTGTTGTCTTTCCTGTTCCGGGATTTCCCATAAATACCATATGCTTCGACACGCTGGATGTCTTCATCCCCTGCTTCTCACGCATCTTCTGTACACGGATAAGATTTACAAGGCTTCCCACCTGATGCTTCACATTCTCAAGTCCAATCAGCGAATTCAGTTTTTCCAGCAGTTCCTCCAGTTTCTCAGCCTTCTCGCTTTCTGTCTCAGAGTCAGGGATCGCCGGCTCGACCGGTCTGTAAATCTTCTGATTGCCGGCGTACCATACCGCAAGCTCCTTAATGAACTTTTCCATGCGATCCACATATAAAGTAAATTTCAGTCCGGTGACGTCGCTTACCTCCCGCGGATTGACTGCTAAAATGGTCTGTCCCAAAAGCTTAAAGGTATCATAAAATATCATCGCTTTCTGTCCCTTATAGGGGTCCGGATTTAATTTCTGCCCGGCATCCGCCAACACAGCATATTTAAGGCTTTCTGGCACCTCATCCGCAAAGCCGTCGTTTATCCCGGCGAGACTTTTAAGCCTTTCGGCTTCACTTTCGTCCGCGTTCAGATTGAGATACTCGCATATGATCTCAATCTCATTCTTCTCTATCCTGCCATCCGCATTTGCCAAAAAAATAGCAAACCTTAACAGATCGTCACGAAAACGTTCTTTCAGCGTCATCTTTTGCGCCAGAATGTTTCCCACATTTGCTCCGGTGAGCTCATCACATATCTCATCTGACAGTTGGATCAGTTCTCTCAATTCTAATCGCTTCATCTCTTTGACTCCAGTAATGTTTCATATATGACAGGCAGGCAGAGAATCCTCTGCCTGCCCAAATATCATGTACCGATCATTATAATCCCAGTTTTGTCTTCAAAGCTGCAAGCTCCTCATCCACAGATGCCGACTCCGTGCCGCTTGTATACTTCGCTGTGATATCCTCTACTGACACTGTCGCAGCATCCAGCTCTGCCGTAGCATTTGCCTCCGCAAGCATTCTTTCCGCCTTCTGCTCATATTTATTGAAAGCATCCATACTGACATTGCTGTTGGCTTTCGCAGCTGTCTTATTGATCTGTTCCTGCGCTTTCGCCATGGAGATCTTCGCTTTCGCAGCATCTTTTCTGCTCTCAAGCTCTTCAATATTGCGAACCAGCCTGTTATAGCCTGCCTGCATCATCTCAGCATTTTTCTGTGTCACTGACAGATTCTGCAACAGACTCTCACGGGTGACTTCGAGACTCTGCTTTGCCGCAAGCAGCGTGCGGGCATCTCCCTCGTTTCCTGCCTTAAGTGCATTTTCTGCCGCTTTCTGCTTTCTCGCAATGTCAGCATCACACTCTTCCAGCCTTTTCTCAGCCATCTTCACGTCAGCCATAACAGCCGCCGTGTCACGCTTTACATCAGCCAGGTCTCTCTTATAGTCGATCAAAAGCTGGTCGATCATCTTTGCCGGGTCCTCGCACTTATCTAAAAGCGCGTTAATATTTGCCTCTAAAATCTTTGGAATTCTCGCCAATGTATCTGCCAATCCCATATCTCTTTNCCTTCCTTTCGATTTCACTCTTGTTTACAGGTATTTATTCTCCAAATCATCCTTTGCAATATCATGAATCGGNGTNTCGAGAATCCNCTGATCCTCCTCTGCCTTTTCCTTTGCACGCCGATTCTTNTGCTTGATCAGCGTAACAATGATAGCTCCCAGTAAAATAATGGCAATTACAATAAGTACCCACTTTACAATATCTTTTCCGGTGGTCGATACATGCATGATCGTGNCTGCCGTATCGTTAAANGCNTTGACCATTACATCATCTGTAGACANATCTGTNTACCANTACTTGTCTATGTTATTCCAAAAGATCTCTACCGCCTCCGANTCCATGACNGANGACGTCTGATATCCGTTCGCGTANGCCATATATCCCACATCGTTGTCGGTATCAGCCTCTGCAAAATACACGAAAAGGAAGATATTTTCCGTATCAAAATTTGCATCGTAGTAGTCGCTCGCCCACTGCTCCTTTTCTGANTCAGTAGTAAGTCCGGCATCATAATCTCTGAATATGATGTATGGCTGNACACCNGTCTCCTCCCAGAACTCCTTCAATTGGCTCTGNGTCTTTGAGACATTGTCAAACCATCCCAGTTCGTCTATCACACAGTTATTGATATATGCATTTCCTGTCTCNAGCTTCTCTCTCTNNATCGTGCTNTTTTGTGAATTGGAAACACCTGCTGTTCTCACCGCAAGCATACTGCTGCTCAGNANCACTATCNATACAACANCNANNATAAACATTGCCANCAAANATNCNANGCATCCTCCNCCGCTGCCCGATGAGTATGTNCTGTATCTCCTGTATGTACTNTATCTCCTTCTCGGTGGCGGTGGTGGCGGTGGATATCCCCCTCTTGGCGGTGGTGGNGGCGGTACCGGTCCCCTCCTTGGCGGTGGNGGCGGCGGTGNCGANCNNCTCCTCGGTGGTGGTGGCGGTGCNGAGCTNCTCCTTGGCGGTGACGAANTGCCGCCNAAGCTTCCGCTTCCTGCACGGCTTCCGCCGCTATGCGAGCTTCCTACACGGTGACCTCCTGACGATCTGCTTGAGCTGCGGTGGCCTCCGGANCTTGATCTCCCTCCTCCTCCGCCGCTTCCTGCTCTTCCCATATAACCNTCTCTCCTCTCTTCGATTAAATCAATATCAGAACANNAAGCTTTTCCGTAATGACTTTAAGCTATTATAACATAATTCCCCAAATCTGTGAATATTCTTATAAAAACANGACTCCGGGNATTTTTATGAAGAAAAAACTAGAACTTGTGATGGCCATTTGCCTGATTCTTGCCGCCTTTCTCCTTGCAAGGCAGGGAGCCATNTTTACNCTCAGCGATGACGCTGCCCTGAGCGAAATCTGNATTGTNGTCGATGCCGGCCACGGCGGCAGCGATCCAGGCAAAGTNGGTGTCAACAANGCACAGGAAAAAGANATCAATCTNAAGCTTGCNCAAANNCTGAAAGAACTTCTCGAGCAAAAAAATATTACTGTTGTGCTGACAAGGGACTCGGATGCCGGACTATACGATGAANGTGCCAACAACAAAAAGGTGGATGATATGCAAAAGCGCTGTCAGATCATTACCGACGTGAATCCNGTCTTTACTGTCAGCATTCATCAAAACAGCTATCCTTCTNCGGATGTGAAAGGCGCCCAGGTCTTTTTTTANGGTCAGTCCGAAGACGGCAGGGANTTGGCNGAAATCCTTCAGGAAAGTCTGATCACACGGGTAGACCCGCAAAACAAACGTGCAGCCAAAGCAAATGAAAGCTACTACCTTCTCAAAAAAACACCCACACCTACTGTNATCGTAGAATGTGGGTTTTTAAGTAATCCGACAGAAGCTGAACTTCTGCTTACNGACGAGTACCAGGATAAGCTTGCCCGCGCCATCTATATGGGTATCGTCACGTATCTGGAAAAAGAAGGTNTCCTATAATACATCACGAATGGTGCGGATAAAGCTTTCCGCNATATGATACAGGCGTGCCGTCTGTACCTGATAGCTCTCCGATTCCTNTGACTCCGCTTTNGAATCCTCTGCATGTATGCCNTACATACCTGAGGAAAAACGGTTCATGTCAAACTCCTGACTATATACATAATTCATCGACACNGNCTCNTCTCCCAGTGCGGAAAGCAATCCGGCAGCACTCTCCTCCAGCAATTGTCTGGTATCCTGGTGGTCCGTTGCCACCAGGCCGGTGATGCCTTCCTCTTTCGCCTGNAATGTTGCNGCAATCTTGCCGCGCAGTCCGCTCTCCATCATAATATCAACGGTGCCTTTTTTGTCCACGCCGCGGACAATTTTCAACGATACATTGACCACGCCGTCACTCACCATAACAGGAACCGAATACTGCTCTTCTCTGGCAANCTGNCTGCCAATCGACAGCTGNGCTGCAAGCAGGCGCATCTCNCGGACATCCAGGCTGGTCACCTCATCGCTCTCTATCATGGTTTTCATGACATTCTCTGCGAGCTCTCCCAGCTTCTCCTGTGCCTCTCCCATTTCTTTTGGNGTCTTGACNGCCTCACCNAACTCTTCGAGCAGNTCCNCCTTTATTTTCTCCAATTCATCNGCTNGNGTTTTNCCGTCNGAATNTTCATTCACTTGACNGAAAATCTGTCGGAACGCACGGTTGCGATCCTGCACCATNGTCTGCACGGCAATNACGTTCATCATCGTATTCGGAATANCATATTTTTGCAGTATGTCATAGATATCCGATGCCGCATGTGCGCTCTCAGCCANTCGGTTCAATTCCTCNCTCGCATAAGCATNATCNACATCTCTCTCATTTGTCTNNGTCTGCNGCANGGNCTCCTTCAGCTGTTCCGGTGTCATATTCTCCCAGTCAGGCNCNTCGGACAATAGCGCNCTTATCTTTTCCGGTGTGAGAANATCCGCNACATCCTTCAGNCAGTTATTCTGGTAGGAAGTCTCAATCTGATCCGTAATAGAAGACTCCTCGNGGNNGCTGNCTTTCCTTTCACCGAAGGNATCGTCCACAGAATANTCCATTTTNCCTCCGCGGCGNTCCGACCTCACTGCCATCATAAGATTGCGCATCGTAAGCTCGGCTCCNTGATTGACCAGGGCTCCAATGACCGCNCCGTCCGTNTTTTCGACCTGATGGATCAAACGGTAAATTCCGATATAAGAGCTTCTTTCTTCTTTTGTAATTTCATGATTCCGCTCCAGCTTCCACAAGAATTCGCTGAATTTCTGATTGCTTCCNTCCTCNGTCTCGTCNGCAATCTCATCCGCAGCAGCATTCAGGTCTCTGAAATCCATGTCCAACGGNTTCATGCCCTTCTTGATCATCTGCAGCACCACTGCCGGAGTCAGGCTGTGGAATACACGCTGCACCGTCTCGTCAGCATCCTTCATCTGCGCTATGCTCTCCGGAGTGATCTCCAGCGAGTTGTATCCCANAATCCGTACTGCCCTGCGNTTTTCTTCNGATAAGTCAANACCAAGATCACGCAGAATGTCATCCACATTGCCAAATGCCTTTTGAATCGAATCACCCAAGTCTGCGCGGGGAGCAGTCATAAGTGTCTCATAGCGCTCATTNGCCTGCTCAAACCTATCCCGAAGCGCGGTTCCTGCACTGTGGACAGCATTGACNGTATTTTCCCTCGCCTCTTCCATTCCAAGAACATAAGCGGGAAGTGTCTTCAGCTCGGTTACTTTTTCTGTTGTTTCTCTGAACAGGCTGACGTTTGNCTCTGTTGTCTCTATTCCCTGTGTCTTCAGNAGATTCTCATAATATGCATTTTCCTCCGCTTTCAGCTGCTCTACCANCTGNTCCAGAGGCTCTGTCTCAATGGAAATTCCCTGCCTNAGAAGAGAATAGTTCGCCTGTATTGTCATTGCAAGCCGGATCTCCTCCAGTTGGCGNCTTGCTGTCAACAGCTCAAGACCNTTNCTCGTATAAACCNTTCCGTCCACATCGNGAGCNGTTTGNGTATCATCTGNCAACANTGCAGCGTCTTNCTCCCTCGCAACGGATTGTCCGNTTGCGATTGCANCGGATTCCCTGTTTGCGATCGCNGCCTCCAGACTCCGCAGACTCAGATCCATCCCATGGTCAATAATGTANGTCAGGTCCTCTTCTGTTGCCTCATTTACAATTTCAAAAGCCTGTTCCGCTCTGGCCGCAAACCCTGCCTCAGGGAATACCAGCGCACTCTGAGGACGCCCTCCCTCTGCAATCGCAGATGCGATCTGCTCCGAAAGGGTTTTCATATCAATCGGAAAGCTTCCGTTCTTCAGTAATTCGTAGTACTGCAGATTCTCAGGGGTAAGCGGGATCTCATTTTCCAACAGCCATTTACTGTCAGAAACAGTCTCGTCGNTGACAGTCAGGCCTGCCTGCCGGATCACACTCTCCACCTGATCGGAAAATGAGGAAATGTCTACCGTTTCATCCGATTTTGCCTGATACATATTGCTCCCGGAAAATTCCGCCTTATACAAATTCTCTACGGTAGGTTCCAGCTGATTGTCAAGCAAATATTTGATGGCGCCGTCCCCCGGTGCCTGAAGTTCCCCCGCCATAGACACTGTTTCGATCATATCTTTTACATTATCTTCCGATGCCGGAAGGTCTGCTTCACGCATTGCNCTTACAATCTGCCCGGCAAGAGCTGCACTTCCTGTGATCGCTTCCAGCTGCTCATAATCCAGATCGTCTCCCAGAAACGACAGATCTACTCCTGCTTTTGCCAGCTCAGCCTTAATTTTGTCAATTTCCGTTACAATGGTATTGGAAACTGTTGCGTCAAGCGAAAAACCGTCTTCCTGCATCCGGGCATAGTCCTCCGCGCTTGTCGTATTCGACAGTACCGCCATCTGGTTTTTCCGCTCGGTAGCATCCAAAGCGGCATTCTCTTCTATCTCATCCGCCGCGGTCTTTTTCTCTTCCATGCCGGGTTTTAGGTAAGTTGCGTCTTTGAGGTTGACGGTCTGACCTGCTTGCGCTTTCTCCTCCACTTTCGCCGCAGCCTTTTGCGGAAAACTGATCTCTGTCTCTCTCTCCTCAGGACCAATGCTCTGCTTTAATGTGTCTACAATATTAGCATTCTGCTGCTCTACTCTCATACAGATTTCCTCTCCCGTTTCAAACAAACACAATGGCGCATCCATTCATCGGAAACGTCTGCGCCATTTTTCATCGCTGATATGTATATCGGTCAAATCAGCGTGTTTATTGAGTTGTCTTTCATCTTTTGACTAAAAACGGAATACTGCTACCCCGTATGGTGGCAACGGATACGCAAAGGAGTAGTCTCTGCCCGTGCATGCTACCTTCTCTGCCTTGTAAATCTCCGGCCGCGTCTCTCCGCTTCCGCCAAACTCCGCAGCATCGCTGTTGAGGATCAGTTTATAGTTCTTTTTCTTTGGCACACCGATGCGGTAGTCCTCTCTTGCCATCGGCGTAAAGTTACATACAAAGAGAAGGCTGTTCCTTCCGGTCTTGCTCTTGCGCACGAAACTGTAAATACTCCGGTCACCGTCATCTGCATCGATCCACTCAAAGCCGTCCCAACTGTTGTCGAGTTCGTAAAGCGCCGGTGTCTTCTGATAGATATGAAGCAACGCTTTCACCCAATCCTGCATATGCTTGTGATCCGGGTTCTGCAGCAGATACCAGTCTAACTCGCGCTCTTCGCTCCACTCCTGCAGCTGGGCAAACTCCTGTCCCATAAAGAGCAGCTTCTTGCCCGGATGACCCATCATGAAAGCATAACCCGCCATCAGATTACGGAACTTGTCAATTCCCAGTCCCGGCATCTTATTGAGCATAGAACATTTCAAATGCACAACCTCATCATGAGAGAGCACAAGAATATAATTCTCGCTCTCATTATANCTCATGGCAAACGTCATCTTGTGATGATTATTCTTGCGGAAAATCGGATCCAGCTTCATGTAATCGAGGAAATCATGCATCCATCCCATATTCCATTTAAAGCTGAAGTTCAGTCCGTCATCTTCTACCTTGCCAGTCACCCGCGGCCATGCAGTGGATTCCTCTGCGATCATGACAACGCCCGGGTTACGTCCGAGGATCAAAGTATTAATGTGCTTGAAAAATTCAATCGCTTCCAGATTCTTATTGTCTCCGTACTGGTTTGCAACCCATTGACCGTCCTTCTTCCCGTAGTCCAGATACAGCATGGATGCCACTGCATCTACACGGAGTCCGTCAATATGATAATTCTCTACCCAGAGCAATGCGCTTCCTATCAGGAAGTTCTTAACCTCGGTCTTGCTGTAGTCAAAAATCTTGGTTCCCCAGTCAGGATGCTCTCCCTTCCTCGGGTCCGCATATTCATACAGGCAGGTTCCGTCAAATTCCGCCAAACCGTGGGCATCCCGCGGGAAATGTGCCGGTACCCAGTCTAAGATGACACCGATCTTGTGCCTATGACATTCGTTGATCAGATAAACAAAATCCTCCGGCGTTCCGTAACGGGAAGTAGGCGCATAGTATCCGGTCACCTGATATCCCCAGGAACCGTCAAACGGATATTCCGAAATTCCCATTAATTCAATGTGGGTATACCCCATGTCCACTACATAAGGGATCAGCTTGTCAGCCAGCTCCCGATAGGTATAGAATCCTTCGTCCCCCCTATTGGGATGACGCATCCAAGATCCCGGATGCACCTCATAAATTGCCATCGGCTGCGTATTCACATCCTCAATCTTTGCGCGATTTGCCATCCATTTTGTATCTGTCCATTTAAAGTTGTCAATGTCCGCGACCCGGGAAGCTGTACCCGGACGTGGTTCCGCAAAATTGGCGAACGGATCCGCTTTATAAAGACGTCTTCCGTCATTCGTCTCTAAAATATATCTATAATAGGCACCTGTCTCCACCCCCGGAACAAAAAGTTCGAAGATTCCCATGCTCTCCGGTTGTAAGCGCTCCATCTCATTCGCCCACTCATCCCAGTTGTTAAAACTTCCAACGACCCACACTCTTCTTGCATTCGGTGCCCATAAATCAAAGCAAACCCCCTTGATACCGTATTGATCCGTGGGATGCGCTCCGAGCTTACGATATATATCGTAGTGTGTCCCCTGTCCAAATAAGTAACGATCCAGTTCCGTAAAATTTGCCATAACTCCCTCACCCTTCTTTTCATTATTATTACAATAGAATCTCACTCCTCGGGAATTCTATCGTCATAAATCAAAATCTTTTTCATGAAGTATGATGTAATCGTCTTCATCATATCTTCTTGAAGCAAAAATGCTGAAGGCCTTTCTCAAAGTACCTTTCTCCGCCTTCGCAATCGCCTGATCCACGATCTCCCTGACTTCGGTAAGCGTTGTCGCCTGATCCAGCTTCTGGATATTGCTGATGCTGTTGTACAGCGCCAGAACCCCCATCTCCTCTATCGTATATCCAAGCTCTTTTGCATAAGATTTTGCAAATGTTACCAACTCGTCACTGGTAAGAATCGGTATATTGATTTTCTCGGAAAATCTCGCTGCAAACGAAGCATCCTTACTCAGTGCCTTTTCAATTCCCTTAGGACTGTCCTCTATAATGACGAGTACCCCGCTCCTGTCATTCGCAAGAAGCTGCGAAAGCCTAATCGCCATTTCTCTGGAAATCCCCCCTGCTTTTTCTATGATCAGACATCCTCCTGCCACCTTATCAAGCAACTCTGCCGCATCTCTCTGGTTCAACATGGAGGCATCGATTTTTCCGGTTCTTCCGGTCAGCATTCCTGTCTCCTTTTGCAGGGTCTTTATCATATTAACGGCAAGTGCGGTTTTACCACATCCCGAGCCGCCCTGAATAATCAAATTTCCTGTATCTGCCGCTCTGCCTGACATCAACCGTCTGATCGTTCCTGTCATAGCCTGACACAGCTGCTTCTCCATCCCCCTGACAGAAACAAAATAAGAGAATAACTCTTTCTGCTCTTCAGAAAGCTTTTTGACAGTACGGCTTCCCGCTTCTTCCTCCACTTCCGCAATTTCCGGCAGTTCATCCTGTCTGAATTCAGACGGTTCCTCTGCCTGCTCCAAATCCTCAGGCATTGCGATCTCGGGCAGTTCGTCCGATTCTTCACTCTCCACGGTATCCTCGATGGGCTCCGAAAACAGTTCCTCTTCAACGTGCGATTCCAGCTCTGTCTGGAGATTNGGAATAAGCTCTTCTTCTATCGGAAAACTTTCCTGACCGGTTTCCGGGAATTTGTCTATCTCCAAAAATTCATTCTCTTCCGGCAAACCGCTCTCTTCCAAAAATTCATTCTCTTCCGGCAGTCCGCTCTCTTCTGACAGTCCGTCCGGCTCCTGCAAATCCTCCGGAAATGTAATCTCCGGCAGCTCCACATCCGGAACAAGCTCTGTCACACCGGCTGCCAATCCGGTCTCGGCAATTGCCTCGGCAATCGCAATATCTTCTGCCAGTCCAGCGGCTTCATCCGGGAATGCTGTCAATCCAGCAGCTTCATCCGGGAATGCTGTCAATCCAGCAGCTTCATCCGGGAACGCTGCCAGTCCGGCTTCGGCAATCTGCTGATCCATCTGCGCGTTTTCGTTCGACAGCCTGTCAATCTCCTGTTGGAGAATCTGGTTCATATTGGCGACCATTTCCGCCGCTTTATCATCNTCAATCGGCTGNCCNCCAAGATACTGCTCTTCCAACAGNTCCTTCGGAGTCAGTCCGGAATTCAACTTAGGGATCACATCAACCAGGCGGCCCATAATGTCCCCTGCCTCCTGCAACGCCCTTGCCTTTGCAGACTCAAGTTTTCGCTGCTCTGCCTCNTGCAGTGCCGCTTCCGCAGCGCGTTTGGTCTTCTCCCATTCCGCAAGTACGTCCTCGATGCTCATCTGACCGCTGACCTGCGGCTCCGAAGCCCCCCGTTCCGGAACAAACAACCGCATCTGACCGTCATAATCTTCCGCCAGAAGCTCCTTAAAGTTGTTTTTGAGAGAATTATCGATCTCTTCATCCGTCTCAATNTGCGGNTGCTCCGTATCATCACTATGCGGTAATTCTTCTTTCGGGATCTGCAGATAAGGAATGTCCTCTACCAGCTTTTTGATATTGTCCATNCCGTCCTCGACAGCTTCCTTTTCGGTGGCGTTCATGATCTGCTGCATGCTCTTCTGCAGTTCCTCCTGCAGATTCTGTGTATTGAACCGCTCCGCCGACACCTGAACTTTGGGNATCTGNACCGGCGTTTTGACGATCTCTCCGGATTCCAATATATCCTCCGGCTTTACCTCNACGATTCCCGCCTCTTTCAGNCGGAATTGCCGGTACTTCTCCTCCTGCTGCCGGGACAGTGGCTGATAAAGCATTTTCAGTTCCAATGCCCTCTCTACATACGGCCCCTCTCCAAACCACAGGATCAGTTCGTCACATGCNTCAATGCATTTNTCNCTCATNCCTGCCTTGTGATACAGATANGCCAGCTCATAAGCCCACTCTTCAGAATACTCCTGTTCCTTTAACTCCTCTAAAATAGTGATCAGCGCAGNTACNTGCGCCCCCTGTGCCTTACTTATCTCATATTTCAGTACGTATTTCAGATTATCGTGAGGNGCTATNTCTACAAACTCNTGATANTAGTCCTTAGCCTCCTCGTAATTTCCCTTTTTGATCGCGACCTGAGCCAACCGGTAGATGATCATGCGCCCGATCGGAGAACGGTCATATGCCAGCAGCAGAATCTCTTGACTTTCTTCGAAACGCCCTGTCATCTCATAAATTTCTCCCGCTTTGAGCAGGTCATTTANGTTTTTTATTTTATGCCAACTGATAGTATCAGCAATTTCCGCCGCTTCCTTATANCGTTTTTCAGCGGTAAGGGATTTCATCTGATCCATCTTTAGTTTATATTCGTATTTATCCAATTGTGCTACCTCAAAAATCTGCCCTTTTAANTCTTTTATTCACTCATAAGTTTATCATACACACTAATAGATGTCAAAATTAATCGGAGAAAAATACAGGGCAAAAATGCCCTGCAAACACGCACAATCTGTTCCCGTGCATGAACTTACAGGGCAGCTGTCTATTCTTCTTTTTCCGGCTTCTCTTTTCTTTTTTTGCGTTCCTTTTGTACCGGCTCTTTGGATTCTTCTGTCTCGTATATCAGTTCGTTTGTCGTCTTATCCACACATTTCAGGTAAACATAGCTGTCTGTATCCGTCTTAAGTCCGCGCTTGTGCAGAAAATATTTTACAGTCTGATCGACAATATAATAGATCACCGCCATGATCGGCACGCCAAGCAGCATTCCAAAGAATCCCCACAATCCCCCAAATACAAGTATTGCAAACACAACCCAGAAGGAAGAAAGTCCCGTGGAATTCCCCAGGATTTTCGGACCGATGATATTTCCGTCGATCTGCTGCAGGATAACAACAAAAATCAAGAAATAGATTCCTTTCATCGGGTCCTGCAGGACAATGATGANAAATGACGGAATAGCACCAATGAACGGTCCAAAAAACGGGATCACGTTCGTAACACCGATGAGCACCGACACAAGCACCGTATCCGGCATTCCCATAATCGTCAATACAATATATGCCAGCAGACCGATGATCAGGGAATCAAGCAGTTTTCCTGTAATAAATCCCCCGAAAATCTCATTGCTTTTGCGGGCTGTCTTGATAATAACGTTCGCGCGGACCGGCTTGAATATCGCATAAATAATTTTTTTTGCCTGTCCTGCAAATTTCTCCTGCGCTGCCATTACATATACGGAAACGATCAGCCCAACAACAATATTGATCAAAAGCTTCACAACATAGATCGCGCCGCTGGTAATCTGGGCAACGTATGTCTGTATCTGCGGCAAAACTGTAATGTTCAGGAAGTCCTGCAGTGCAGTGGTTGCTGTTTCAATAACCTGATTGACAAATGCAGCAAGCTCACTGTCTCCCTTTGCGTACTCATCCACCCATGCGATCAGCTGCTTGACCTCTTCCGGCAACGCCAATACGATTTCCTGAATACTTGCAGTAATTGACGGCACGATCGCTGCCATCAGAAGCACCAGAATAACAATTAAAAATACCACTGCCCCTGCAATTCCGATTCCTCGCGCAAGCTTTTTTAACGTTTTTTCGCTCTTCACCCTATTCTTTAGAAACCTTGCAGCATATCTTTCCANAAATTTCATGACAGGATTCAGCAAGTATCCCAATACCAATCCTATAATGATCGGCTGAAGAATCGTGGTCAGTTTCTTCCAATAATTCGCAACACCGGTATACCGGTATACCATAAAGAAAAACAAAGTACAGCAGCAGAAAGTTATAAAAGCNGTCAGCGCAATCATACTATAACGTTTCAGATTCCGGCTGCCTTCCGTTTTCTCTGAAATTTGATCTTGATGTTTGTTATCTTCCAAAAGCAGCATCCTCCCTTTATCTCATGTAATATCGCTTAAGTCTATTATATCCTATCTTTTTTGTTTTTCAATGCTGAACTTTTGACTTTTCCTGACGCCTTTACAAATGCAGCGTTGCAATCACTTTTTTAAGCTGTTCCGCAGAAGACTGCAATGCCGTCATCTCTTTTCCGTTTAACGGGATTTCAAGTACTTTTTCAATTCCGCACTTTCCTACTACAGACGGAATACTCAGTGCCAGACCCGATAATCCGTATTCCCCCTGCAATTCTACCGAGACAGGAAGAACGGCATGCTCATCTTTGACGACACTATCCGCGATTCTTGCGACCGCCATCGCAATCCCGTAGTAGGTTGCGCCCTTGCGTGCTATGATTTCATACGCGCTGTCACGCACATCTTCGTACAGTTGTTCCGTGGAAGCGTCATGGTTGAAATGTCCACGGATCTCACAGAAATGGTTCAACTCTATTCCGGAAATATTGGCTGCACTCCACACCGGCAGCTCACTGTCTCCGTGCTCCCCGATAATCACGGCATGGACACTGCGGCTATCCACATCCAGATGCTGTCCCAGCATATATTTCAGCCTTGCGGTATCCAGCACGGTACCGGAACCGAACACGCGCTCTACCGGATACCCCGAAATGCGCTGTGCCGCATAGGTGAGCACGTCCACAGGATTGGCCACCATCATCAGTATACCCTCAAAACCTGTCGCATTGATCTGCGGTATAATAGCTCTTAAGATGGACACGTTTTTCTCGATCAGATCCAGTCTTGTCTCCCCCTGTTTCTGATTCGCGCCCGCCGTTATGATGACCATCGCACAGTCCGCGACATCCTTATAGTCTCCTGCGTAAATATCCATGGATGCCACATAGGGCAGACCGTGGCTCAAATCCATTGCCTCGCCCTCTGCCTTTGCGTGATTTACGTCGATCAGCACGAGTTCGGAAAAAATTCCTCTCTGCATCAGACTGAAGGCAATCGAAGAACCGACAAACCCGCATCCAACCACTGCCGCTTTTCTTGCATTTATCATATTTTTCTCTCCTTTTCTATAACCGCTTTCTTCTTTAACAGTTTTTCGCTTTTCATGAATATTCATACTCCCCTGTACCCATAATTTTGACACTCGAATCAATTTTTAAACAAAAAAAGAAACCTTTTCCTTTTACTTCAGGAAAAAGTTTCTCTTTCATATGACATCCTAAATGCCAGATCAGCCGCGGTAATAGTTGATCAGGCATCCTTTTAATATAATTTCACGTTCATCATCTGTCATTGCGCCCAGTCCTAATGTAAACTCTGTACATTCGGAACCCTTCACCGCATATGCAGTGATCTCGGATCGTTTCTCCTCCACTGCTGTGCGGATATCCGGCAGAAACAGATAGTCCAGATTCTGGAAGGGCAGTTCGCCTTCCGAAATAAGGAACGGTAACATTCCCCAATTGATCAGGTTGGAGCGGTAACGCTTGGTCGCGTACTCATTTGCGATGTTCGCCCAGCCGCCTAAAACCTTCTGGCAGGAAGCTGCCTGCTCACGCGCCGAACCGTCGCCCGGCTTTACGGCAAAGATAACGCTGCCGAATCCCAATGCCTCTTTGCTGAAATTCCCCGTCAGCTGTTTTCCGGAAAATGCGGCATTGAGCACATCCATCACCGGTCTCAGCTCTTCCACTGCCTCTAACGGATCTTTTCCTTCTTCGATCGCCTTCTGTGCCTTCTGAATCTCCTTTGCCCGTCCGACATACATCGGGTCCTTTCTGGAAAGCGCAAATTCTGCCAATCCAAGAGGATTGGAGCGGAAAGATGATGTCTCTCCGGACGGAATCAGTTCATCTGTGGTAGTAACCGGATCGTGGATCTCGGATACCACTTTCAGCACAAGGTTCTCCGGCAGTGCGCTCATCGCCGGCCAATCCTTAATATTCGGTCCAAACTGAATTTCTACGCTTGGGTCCGCTGTACCTTTGCTGTCAAAGACACGGTTTTCGTATATTTTTCTGTCAAAAAAGTATTTCGGCTTCGTAAAGTCCACATCCACATCGGTTGCCGCCGTCAGGAATCCCTTGTTTGCCGCNGTNGCCGCNATGGAACGNGCNTCCATNAGCGCNACNGANGNNACCTGTCCNTTCTGNACNTTNGAACCNTCNCGNTTCGGGAAATTNCTNGTGGAATGNCGNATNGAAAANGCATTGTTNGCCGGNGTATCNCCNGCNCCAAAACACGGTCCGCAGAATGCAGTTTTTACGATCGCTCCTGTCTCCATGAGCGTTGCAACCGCTCCGTTTTTCACAAGCTCCATATAGATCGGTGTACTTGCCGGATATACGCTCAAGGTAAACTCATCCGGTCCGATGCTTGCTCCTCTTAAAATATCCGCCGCATCGCAGATATTCTCAAATCCGCCGCCGGCACAGCCCGCAATGATACCCTGATCGACATACAGCCTGCCGTTTTTCACCTTGCTCTTTAAGTCAAGCTTTACTGCACCGTCAAAGCTTACTTCCGCTCTCTTCTCACAATCATCTAAAATATCCATAAGATTCGCGTTCAGCTCTTCAATCGTATAAGTATTGCTGGGGTGGAACGGCATTGCGATCATCGGCCTGATCTCATCGAGNTCGATNTCGATCATACCGTCATAGTATGCCACTGCACCAGGATTCAACTCCTGATAATCCGCACTTCTTCCGTGAATCTCGTAGAATTCCCTGACCTTATCGTCCGTTTTCCAGATAGAGGAGAGACATGTAGTCTCTGTTGTCATAACGTCCACACCGATCCGAAAATCTACACTCAGATTTGCCACTCCCGGTCCGACGAACTCCATAACCTTATTTTTCACATAACCTCTGTCAAAAACTTCACCGATGATAGCCAGAGCCACATCCTGCGGACCTACGCCCTTTCTGGGTGATCCCTTCAGATAAACGCCGATCACTCCCGGCATGTCAATATCATATGTTTTATTCAAAAGCTGCTTTACCAGCTCCGGTCCTCCCTCTCCCACTGCCATGGTTCCAAGGGCACCGTACCTTGTATGGGAATCCGATCCCAGAATCATTCTTCCTCCGCCTGCAAGCATNTCTCTCGCATATTGGTGAATGACTGCCTGATGAGGCGGAACATAAACTCCGCCATATCTCTTCGCACAGGTCAGNCCAAACATATGGTCATCCTCGTTGATCGTTCCTCCCACTGCGCAAAGACTGTTATGACAGTTTGTCAGTACATACGGTATTGGAAACTTCTCCAGACCGGATGCTCTTGCTGTCTGTATGATTCCCACGAACGTAATGTCGTGAGACGTAAGCTTGTCNAATTTGATCTGAAGCTTGTCCATATTTCCGGAAACATTGTGCTCCTTTAAAATGCCGTAAGCAATCGTATTTTCTGCTGCCTGCTCCTTTGTCACCGCCGTTCCGGTTTTGTCTGCCACCGCGGCAAGCGCGTTTACATCATCTGCCACCAGTTCTGTCCCGTTTACCAGGTACACACCGCTATCGTATAATTTCATGGTATCCTCCGCTTTCTACAATTAGTTGCTATGAAATATAATATAGGCAGCGCTATAAAAAATCAAGTACTTTTGTACGCTGAATCGTTAAAATATCTTATGTATTATATTATTCCATCTTCCATCCACAGAATAATGTCATACAGCGATTGCGCTCTCGCCGTGATCAGCTCTGCTGTTTTTGCATCCGGCTCGGTCAGATCCGGCACCATCACGACCCGCAGCCCCGCTGATGCAGCGGAACGTACTCCGTTGGGTGAATCTTCGACTGCAACACAGTCTCCCTTATCCTCTCCAATCTGCTGACATGCATACAGGTAAATATCGGGTTCGGGCTTTCCGTTCTCCACCATATTGGCACATATAATACGGTCAAATTTATCGAAAATGCCGATCCGGGTCAGATAATCCTTTGCGCGCGGCATATCTGTCGCCGTAGCTACCGCTGTCTTTATATTCCTTGCTCTAAGATAGTCGAGCAACTCGTCAACTCCCTGCTTTTTCTCTATGCCGTACTTGCTGATATGTTCCTGCATGAGCTGCTTGCGGCGCTCCCGTATGGTCCAATAGGAAAACCCGGGTCCAAACGTCTTTTGCAGATACAGGGCGGCATATTTCCCTGCCAGACTGCGTATTGCAAGCGCATGCTCCCGTTTCATATCAAAACCTGCCTCCGCTGCTGCCTGACACCAGTATGAAACCAGCCATTTCTCCGTATCAATCAGTACCCCATCCATATCAAAGATCACTGCTTTCGTCATCCTGCTTCTCCTCATAGGCCGGAAAAACAATTTTGGCCTTAAACAAATCTCCGTCCACGGATACCTGAAACTCTCCGCCCATCAGCACGGTGAGGCTCTTTGCAATGGAGAGCCCAAGACCGCTTCCCTCTGTTGTCCGTGACGTATCCCCTCTGATAAACCGCTCTGTCAGATCATCTACACTGCTATTCTCCAAAGCGAGAGAACGCTCTGATACATTTTTAATGGAAAAAACAGCTTTTTCGTCCGTCACCTGCACTTCAACGTAGACTCTCGTATTCTCCAGAGCATATTTCGCTACATTATTATATAGGTTCTCGATCGCACGGTACAAATGCCTTCCGTCTGCGCGGATCAGCACCGCATCATGCGGCAGTTTCGTTACGATCGTGAGTTCCTTATTCTCAAATTTTTCGTTAAACTCTCCTCCGGTCTGACATACCAGCTCTACGAGATCGATCGTCTGGATATCCAGTTTAACATTACCCGAGCTGACTCTCGATGCCTCTACCAGGTCTTCTGTCAGCTGCTTGAGCCGCTGGGATTTTTCATCCAGAATCTGAATATAATTTTTTGCGCGTTCATTTTCAATCGGTTCCATTTTGATGAGATTGACATAGTTAATGATCGAGGTCAGCGGTGTCTTGATATCATGCGAGACATTCGTGATCAAATCCGCCTTCATACGCTCGTTTTTCGTGCTGTCATCTACCGCATGCAAAAGTCCTGCGCCGATATTGTTGATCGCCTCCGCAAGCTCCCGATTCTCTCCGTGGAACTCTTCCAAGTCCATTTTAGCCTCCAGATCACCTCCGGTAATCTGTTCCACACCCTGCATGATCCGGTAACGCTCCACGCCTGTTCGCAGGAGGAGATAGGCCTCCGCCGCACTGAAAATCAGCAACAGGATCAGGCAGATACTGCTTCCATAGTGAAAAGCTCCCTCTGCCAGCACAAAGCATATCAGCATATGTGTAGCAAAAGCGATCAGAATCTGTACCGTCACCGTGCGTTCTCTAAATGTCTTTTCCAGTCCCTTCCCCAGCCAGCAGACCAGACTGTTCTCCCACATGATCTCAGCCTTTAAACGCCGCACCATNCTCANGTAAAAGATCAGAAACAGGACATCGATCATAAANCAGATCGTTCCCGATGCGACAAGAAGTCCTGAGACGTCCCATNCCCGGTTTCCAAGCTGTGCGAGCAGCATAACCAGNTCNCTGACAAGAAGCACAAATCCGGCAATCACGATCTCCGTCTTGATCTTGTCCACAATATTCANATTGATTTCGNCNTNGCCTTCCCGGTGTCCCGCTGCAAGCGTCAAATACACCAGCGTAAGGATCCAGCCCATCAAACCGATCAGTGAACCCANCATNCTGACCATGATCCACGGATGAAGTTTCTGATATTCTATCTTGGCGTCGTATAAGTCATCTGCCGCGGAGAGCTGTGTATCCACCCCGATCACCAATACCACNTTCTCCANCGGCCAATACATCTGCGTATTATATCCTTCAAAAAAATANCTGTCCAGACCGCGNATGNTCGTCCCNAATTCTTTCTCCGTCATATCATAGAGCAGGTAATCTCCCATGGTCTTCGCTTCCATCAGGATCGTCTGCGTGTCGAATTCCACCTCATCCTCCATATCCGGCTGATTGGTATACCATACATCCCCCACCTTATACCAATAGCAGAAATTGGTNTCTTCCCGCTTNAACTCATTGGTNTACTGCAGATACCGTCTGTCATCCTCTGCGCTTCGNTCCGCTCCTTTCTGCATCAGTGTAAGGTACTCATTTAAGTCTCTGCATTTATCACCCATGCATTTCAGNTAATAACCGGAGCTTAGAAAATCATCCGTCCCGATATCTGCGAGCATCAAAATATTTTTACTGAACAGGGAAACCAGCAGAAATACGGAGATTGTAAGTATGACAGTGAAAAACANGTGCAGGACCAGTCCCACTATTTTCATTCCATAGGAATANGATTTTCTATCCATGACAATCCCTTCTAGCTCTTATCAATCTTATATCCGACTCCCCATACTACCTTTAAATATCTTGGCTCTTTNGGGTTAATCTCTATCTTCTCCCGGATATGNCGGATGTGTACNGCGACAGTGTTGTCGGCGCCGATCGCATCTTCGTTCCAGATGCTCTCATAAATCTGGTTGATAGAGAACACTTTGCCCTGATTCTTCACCAAAAGCAGCAGAATATTATATTCGATCGGCGTAAGCTTCACAACCTCCCCGTCGACAGTCACCTCTTTTAAATCGTCATTGATGGAGAGCCCGCCTACCGTATAAGCNGAAGAATCCGCCTCTGTCGCATTGCCCAGCTGTGTATAACGGCGCAGCTGAGACTTCACCCGTGCAACNAGCTCCAGCGGGTTGAACGGTTTTTCCATATAATCGTCCGCTCCTATGTTCAAACCCAGAATCTTGTCCGAATCCTCCGTCTTTGCCGAGAGGATGATGATCGGAATACTGCTCTCCTCCCTNATCTTTAAGGTTGCCCGGATACCGTCCAACCGCGGCATCATGACATCCATGATCAATAGATGCACCTCATTGTCCTTTAACATCTCAAGCGCTTCTTCCCCGTCATATGCTTTTAGGACCTGATATCCTTCCTGCTGCAGATAAATGTCAACTGCTTCTACGATTTCCTTGTCATCATCACACACTAATATGGTCTGCATCGTTTCCTCCGTTTTCCGGCGTAATCTGCCCTCACTGTTACAGTTCATTTTAACAGGAAAGTCTGAATTGTTATAGAGCAGATTTCTTAACTTATTCTTAATTTGCCCTNTTTGAACTGTATCTTGACAAGTATTCAAAGTTTTATTAAAAATAATTAAGAAAACCTTTATTGTAATCTGTGATGAACCGTTTTATGATTTGAAAAAATGTGGTATATGGGGAGGATTTTGANATGGCAAAGAAAAAGAAACGGACACAACGGAAGCTTCTNCTGTTTTCCATAGAAATTATTGTGCTTCTGTTATTGTCTGTATTCGTATTTATTGTGATAAAGCTTTCAAAAATCGAGCGGCAGCAGCTAAACATGGAGAATGTTTCCGTCAATGAGGATATCTCGGATGAAACGCTTGAAGTTATGGCAAACTACAGAACAATTGCCCTGTTCGGTCTTGATAACNGCTNTAACGGAAATTTGGACAGCGGNCGAAGTGATGTCATTATGCTGGCAACGATCAACAACAAGACACATGAGGTACGGCTTGTCTCGGTTTACCGCGATTCCTATCTAAATACCGGATACGATGTTTACGAAAAATGCAACGCTGCCTATGCCAAAGGCGGACCCGAGCGCGCCATTTCCATGCTGAATACCAATCTGGATCTGGATATCTCGGATTATGTGACAGTAGATTTTAATTCGATCATAGAGTGTATTGACCTGTTGGGCGGTGTCGAGATGACGATCACGGACGACGAAGCGAATCTGATGCTGGGCTACATCAGAGAGCTGAACGAACTGACCGGCCATAACTCAAAATGTCCGACCTCAGGTGGAACCTATACTTTAGACGGTGTTCAGGCTACTGCTTTCGCCCGCATCCGTTACGGCGGCGGTGATGATTACAAAAGAACCGAGCGGCAGCGGATGGTTCTTTCCGCCATGGTCGCAAAAGCCCAAAAGTCCGATCTTCTAACTGTCAACAGTCTCATCGATCAGGTATTTGGAGATATCCAGACCAGCTTTGACAATACGGATCTGATCACACTTGCTGCTGATATATTTAACTACAGCATCGGTGCAACCAGCGGATTTCCGTATGAAAAAACAACGAAAAGGTACGCCAAAATCGGTGATGTCGTCATTCCGTGTGACCTCGCCTCAAATGTAACAGAATTACATAATTTCCTGTTTGATGATGCAGACTATACTCCATCAGCAACTGTAAGGGCAAACAGCGGTCAGATCATTACCAACACCGGTTTTCATCAGGGCGACGGGTATTAAACTTCTGTTTGTCATATTTGCAACCGTCAGTTTCATTCCAAAAGATAAAATTTTATCAGAAAGGATGACTGACTATGGATAAAAGTATGGCAGAACGCTTAACCGAATTACGTGAAAAGAATCATCTCTCGCAGACTGCTGTAGCAAACCGGATCGGTGTGACTCCGGCACTTATCAGCGCTTATGAGAAAACAGAGCGTAATCCGAGCATTGACCGGCTGATTTCTCTTGCCGATGTCTACCATACTTCCACAGATTATATTCTGGGACGTTCTATCGCCGACCCGAATGCTATATTCATTGAGGTCAACGGGCTCACGGAAAATCAAATCCGTATTCTGCGTGAGCTCGTTGAAACTATGAAGACTCAAAATGACGGACGAAAATAAACACTCTGTCCTAATCTTCCTGATCTTCCTGATCTTCCTCCTCTGTCGGTTCTTTCCGGTCTTCACTCATTGCCTGTTCTTCCTGCTGTTCTTGGAGTTCCAATTTTTTCAGTTTCGCTTCTATCTCATTTAACTCCTTTACCTTTTGCCCACAGATGGCCCTCTGCTCTGCCACATCGTTCTCCCCTCTTACCGGCAGGTTCTTCGTTTTCACCGCCTGATAGATCCACACCACGACTACCGCGATATCCATAAGGAGATAGACCCAAGGTATAAACTGTGTATCTTCGTCTGCTGTATAAAGCATACAATACACCAGATACGGTAATACAGTCATCATGAATATGAAGATGAAAATGTCCCGCTTTTTACCTGTCCAAATATATAGCCACTCATCCTTTGTCTTAAACTCTTCGCGGTATGATATTGTACTCCAATATGGCCTATCCTGTATCATTCGAAGCTTCATTAATTCAATTGATGCCTCTGTCATTTTTTGATCTCTTTCGTTTATAAGTCTCTCTCTTTCGTCCATGAACTCCTCTCTTTCTTAATATTGTCGTATTGTTGAAATTATTTTAACACAAAACCAAAAATAATGCAACTTATATTTGTAGTTTTCCAAAAAAAATGAAAGAGGCCTCTGTTCATCCTTTGTACATCAGCCTCTCTGCTTCGATTATTTCAGAATTTTACCAAGTAAAGTATGTTTCTCAGCCTTCTTTTCAGGTTCTTTCTCGTCACCGCTCTCATTGATCCATTTAAAATACTCTGCATCCAGATTTACACTGACTTCCGCCATCACCGGCTCTTTCTTCTCATCCTCCTGCCATTCTTCCTCCGGCGTCTCATCCTCTAGCGGAATGCCCGCCTTCTCAAAATATTCTGCATTGATCTTAATCTCCGGTTTGACTGACGCATATGCCGGAGTCTGCGGCTCTTTATCAGCATCTTTTTCTTTGAGCATCTCTTTATTGCGGTCCTCTATGATCTTCAGGTATTTATCAGTATCTGCCAGATCCTGCAAATGTCCTTTTAACTCGGACTGATCGCGCTGCACGACCCGCTTTTCCTTCTGTAAATCCTCACTCACCACGTCATACATCTTTCGGAAAGAATCCATGGTCTGCTGCATGATGCCCTGCACCCGCGACAATGCTTCATCCGTGTAGAGAATCGATGCCGCATAAACATCCTCTGCCTTGTGGTTGGCATCGGCAATCATCTGCTCGTTTCTTTTGCGCAGCTCCCGCTCAGCAGCGTCACGACTCTGCTGGGTCAGCTCACACTCCTCTAAAACACTGTAAATTCCGGTATTTAAGCTCTTTAAGAGTATGAGCATCTCCCTCTTATCTACAATCACACGGTTCGTCTCTTTATCATACACCTCGCTTTGGGAAAGCAGTATGTGAATATCCCGTATAACCTGTTCTAACCTATCCTGCGCGCTCATAATCCTCTCCCGTTATCACTGCAATTCATATTATTTTTTCTTCTTTCTGATCCGCTTTATTAATTTTACCACTAACACGATCAGTAATACAACTATTATTATCAAGATCACAATGACAGCTACGATCATCATGGCATATTTATTGGGATTTTTTATCAGTGCACCCAGACTCTTGCTGTCATCTACCACTTTTCTGTCGTGATCCGTGCGATAATATTCCGGTACATTTGCTATGCCGTCTTTGTCTGTATCAGGAAAAGACTGCATATACCTTGCAATGGCATCCCATGCTTTTATTTCTTTTCCGTTCTCCATGATGATGACATCTTCAAAGTCCTCAATCGGTGTACCGTCCGCATATTTGGGTACAATAGATAAAAGTCCGTAAGACATATCCGTTACTGCGCTCAGCATCTGTCCACTGTAAAGGTCTGCCACTACACGGTACAGTTTATCATCCTCGAGCTCTATGCGTCCTCCATCCTCGTCTGTCAGGCAGATATCCGTTACCTTATTTAATATCATCCGGTTAGGATTAAACGTAAAGCTCATACCGCTCATATAGAGTCTTGCCGTCGGCATCAGATCGGATATGGACGCGTCAATTTCCGCTGCCGTTCGGAGCTCCTCCCCGGTAAGATATACACTGATCAGCGGATACCCCGGCACTCCGTCTGCTCCGATTCCGAGAGAAAAGGAATTAAACACACCTTCTACCGTGATATCCCCTGTCGGATAGCTATCCCGCACTGTCCCGCTCGGCACAACAGCCAGGTCTACTGCATTTCCGTCAAAGTCAGGAGAATTTGTCACGGCATACACATAGGCATCAGATAAAATATTGCCGAGATTGTGCTCCGTATGTTCCTCTTCCAGCGCCTTCAGACTACAGAAATTCACATCGTTCACTGCAAGAATCTGCTCTCTTGTATAACCGAAATCTGCCAGATATGCACTGTTGACGGCATCCATAAATCCGTCTGCGACAGCCTGCGTCTCTGCATCCGGAACAATGTCCATGGTAATAGGTTTTAACTCATAGTCCGTGATCGTCCATCTGCCGTTTTCGTTCTGCCTCATGGAGAGACCGCCGATACGTTTCCCGTACTCACCGGTGGAAACAATATAAGTATCCCCGTGTACGATCGGTTCTGGCAGCAGTGTATGCGTGTGTCCACTGATGATCAAATCCAGCTCCGGAACACTTTTTGCCAGTATTTCATCCTCGGATTTGCTTTCGTCTTCCCATGTCCCGCTATGTGACACACAGACGATCAGATCCACATCTTCATTCGCCTTGATATCCGCTACCGTTTCCTTCACTGCCTCAACCGGCTCCTTAAAAATAAGTTCACAAGTCGGCGCACAGTCGAGCGCATCCTTTCCGAACACACCGATGACCGCAATCCGCACCTCACCTTTCTGCAGCACGACGTAATCTTTGACACCGTATTCCGCAAACCCGTCCGCGATCAACTGCTGCCCTTCGGTCAATCCCTCTTTTTCCATCGTCTCCCAATCGACATTGCAGAGAACAAACTCTGGCAAAGGATCGCCGCTGTGCGCCGCGCTTTTAAGCATATTGGCAAGGCCCTTGGAGCGATAGTCAAACTCATGATTGCCCACGGTCGTTACATCTGTGCCGATGACACCCAGCATGCGGAGTTCCGCCGCCTCCTGCTCAAAGATCGTTTGCACCAGCGTTCCCATGGAAAAGTCTCCGCCATCCAGAATCAAAGTGTCAGGATTCTTCTCTTTCTGTTCGTTGATCAGCGTCTTGATCCGGGCAAACCCGCCCAGCTCTACACCTTCTCCGTCCTCAACCGTGTAAAAGCTGTTCAGGTGGGAATGTGTATCATGAAAAAACATGATATCAATTTCCTTTGCATCCTCTTCTGCCCTGAGATACACTCCGCTGGAAAGACATGTGAGAATCACCGCCGCTGCTGAAAGCAGCATCAAAAGTCTTTTGATTTTCTTCATATGAATCCTCCGTCCGGAGCATGACTGCCCCTGTTCCCTTTGCTATAATACATGATATAATATATTTTACAAAAAAAACGGACAGTTTGCAATCTTATTACCTTCCGCTGCCGCCCCGTCTACACGGCCGGTCAAATCTATTCTTCCCCTCTGTATATTATTTTCCCGTCAATTATTGTATATAATATCCGCGCATCTACCGCAAACGGTGTTCCTTTTACCAATACAAAATCTGCGTCTTTGCCTTCTTCAATGCTTCCCACACGGTCTTCTATTCCGATATGCTTCGCAGCATTGATCGTAATGGCCTGCAGCGCTTTAAATTCAGACAGCCCATTATATATTGCACGCCCGGCGCAAAGCGCCAGATAACGCTCTTCGATGACCGGAGAATCCGTGATGATTGACACCTGACATCCCGCCTGGTCCAGAATAGCGGGCGTTGAAAAGCCTTTATTTTTCAATTCATACTTTGTCGCATGTCCAAAAGACGGGCCTACCGCCACAGGATATCCTTCTTTTGCAAGACTTTCTGCGATCAGTGCTCCGTCTGTAACATGGTCTATTCTTAGATCCAAATTAAATTCTTTCGCCACCCGGATTGCGGTAAATATATCGTCCGCGCGATGTGCATGCGCCTTTAACGGCAGCTCCCCCCGAATGACCGGCAACAAAGCTTCCATCTTAATGTCATATGCCGGAAGCTTGGTATAGTCGATCTCGTCCGGATATCCCGCGGCCTCCAGTTTCTTTTCATAAATTTTTGCCTTGTTCAGTTCCTCCCGCAGCTTTGCCGCTATAGACATGCGTGAATAAACTCCTTTATCCTTGTAACAGTTCTTGGGGTTCTCTCCAAATGCGATTTTCATTCCAATCTTTTCTTTTACCAGCATGTCATCCACGCGCTCCCCATAGGTCTTGATCGCGCAGAAAGTACCCCCGAACACGTTAGAGCTTCCCGGTCCTGTAGCAACACAGGTCACACCGCCCTCCCGTGCCATCTGAAATGTCTCATCCTGGGGATTGATGGCGTCTATCGCAGAAAGCTGCGGTGTCACCGGATCTCCCAGCTCATTAAAGTCCTGTCCTGCAAAGCCTACTGCATATCCGTCCAGTCCCATATGACAGTGCGCATCCACGAATCCCGGATACACATCGATCCCGGTAGAATCGATGACCTCCGCCTCATTGACCAGCTTCCCCTCTAAGATCGGCGCAATTTTTTTGATTTTCCCATCCTCTGCCAGAATGTCCGCAATAAATGTCTCTTCTTTTATCGCATTGTGAACTGTGGCTTGTTTTAAAAGTAAATATTTTCCCATTTTTTCCTCATTTCTATGTGTTTTGTCTCCACACATACCTCTATGTTACCCGTCATCTCTCCCAGTTATTCCCAAAAATGTAGAAATGCTGTAAATATACGTCTTTTTGCTGTTTTACAAACGGCGGGGATGCCATGTTGACATCCCCGCCACTTCATATATTATTTTGATAAATCGGTCGATCTGATTTTGTCGCGCACCCGCAGCACCATGGACGGAGATACGGACAGTTCGTCAAATCCCATCCGAAGGAAAGTTTCCGTCAGCGTGGTATCTGCACCAAGCTCGCCGCATATGCCAACCCAGCACCCTTCCTTGTGTCCGTTATCCACTATCATCTGAAGCATCCGAAGAATCGCTTCATGATGAGAATCGTAAATATTGTCCAGCTTCGGATTCTGCCGGTCAATCGCCAGCGTATACTGAGTCAGATCGTTCGTTCCGATCGAGAAGAAGTCTACCTCTTTTGCAAGCAGGTCAGAAATCATCACTGCCGCCGGGGTTTCTATCATAACTCCCAGCTCACAGTCCTTATACAAAATACCGTCTGCATCCAGTCCCGCTTTTACTTCCTCAACGATCTTCTTGATCTTTTTTACCTCATCCACCGAGATGATCATGGGGAACATAATAGAAATCGTTCCATAATAGCTTGCCCGGTAAATAGCTCTCAACTGAGTCTTAAATACCTCGGTACGGTCCAGACAGATTCTGATCGCGCGGTAACCCATAGCAGGATTCTCTTCTTTTTCCATGTTAAAGTAATCCACCTGCTTATCTGCACCGATATCCAGCGTNCGGATAATGACCTTCTTGCCTGCCATNTTCTCTGCAACCGTCTTATATGCCGTGAACTGAGCNTCCTCNGTCGGGTAATCCTCAGATTCCAGATAAAGGAATTCACTTCGAAACAGACCGATACCTCCGGCATCATTGGCCAGTACGTTCGCCACATCTGCCACNCCGCCGATATTAGCGTAAAGATTAATCTTCTTTCCGTCCAGAGTTATATTTTCTTTTCCTTTTAACTCTAACAGAAGATTTTTCTTCTGCTCCTCATCCTCTTTCTTCTTCTTGTATTTCTCCAGAGTTTCCTCATCCGGNTCTACGTACAGTTCGCCGGTATAGCCGTCTACAATTCCCAGCTTCCCATCCACATCATCCGCAAAATCAACGCCGATCAGCGCCGGTATATTCATGGTTCTCGCAAGGATCGCCGTATGGGAATTGGTAGANCCATGCCTTGTCACAAAGGAAAGAACCATGGACTTATCCAACTGTACCGTCTCGCTCGGCGCCAGATCATCCGCCAGCAAAATGACNGGTTCGTTTCCTACAATCCCTACACTCTCGGCTCCCTGCAGCGTTGCGATCACGCGNTTGGNAATATCTTTGACATCTGCGGCACGGGCTTTCATATAGTCATCATCCATTGATGCAAACATCTGTGAAAAATTATCACCGGTCGATGCCACCGCATACTCTGCATTCACTGCCTGCGTCTCGATCATATTGGTGATCGACTCTACATAATCCAGATCATCCAGCATCATCTGATGTACCTGAAAAATCATGGCGTTCACTTCGCCGACTTCCTTCAACGCCTTTTCGTACAGCTCTGCGAGCTGCTCCTTGGCNGACTCCTTGGCTTTCTCGAAGCGCNCAATCTCTGCGGCGCTGTCCTCTATTTTCCATCTCTTTACCTGATTGTCCGCCTTGCGGTATACNGATAATCTGCCGATGGAAATCCCGCTAAATACACTTTTCCCCTGCAATATCATTGCTTTCCCTCCTGTTCAATACGGTTTTATTTTGAGACATCTTTCTTCAGAAGCCCAAGCAATACACATGCCACAGCAGATCCTACTGCCAGTGAAACCAAATACATCAGTGGNCTGCCTACTGTCGGGAATACAAAGATTCCGCCGTGAGGAGCCATCAAAGTACAGTTAAACGCCATAGACAATGCTCCGGCTACAGCAGACCCAACTACGCATGAAGGAATGACATGAAGCGGATCAGAAGCTGCAAATGGGATCGCTCCCTCTGTGATAAATGACAGTCCCATGACAAAGTTGGTAGGACCGGCCTTTATCTGTTCTGTCGTAAATTTACGTTTGAAGAATATTGTTGCCAGTGCGATCGCAATTGGCGGCACCATACCACCAACCATAACTGCTGCCATGATATTGTAATTGCCTGCTGCGATCGAAGCGGTTCCGAATACATAAGCCGCCTTATTTACTGGACCTCCCATGTCAACCGACATCATTCCGCCAAGCAAAGCTCCCAGCAATACGGCGCTTGCTCCGTTCATTCCGTTCAGTCCGTTGTTGATCAATGTGTTCAATGCTCCGATCGGCGGTTCAACAACGTATGTCATGACAACGCCGACAATAAAAATTCCAAGTAACGGGTAAAGCAATACCGGTTTCAATCCATCCAGGCTGTCCGGTAATTTCTCGAAAACCTTCATCAGCAGTTTTACGATATATCCTGCCAGAAAGCCGGCTACCAGCGCNCCGAGGAATCCTGATGTTCCGTTTGCGGCAATTGCACCGCCGACAAAACCTACTGCAAGTCCCGGACGGTCAGCGATACTCATNGCGATAAATCCNGCCAGNATCGGNANCATNAATCCNAATGCAATACCNCCAATNGATTTNAACATTGCCGCTGCAGGCGTGATNGTTCCGAAATCAGCCCTCGCTTCCGGTGAAAGAGAATTCAGATCCACNGCAAAACCGTCGATCAANAATGCAATTGCNATCANAATACCNCCNCCAACTACGAACGGAAGCATATGGGACACACCNTTCATTAAATGCTTATAAATCTGATGTCCTACACTGTCTGTACCCTCTTNNTCGTTGCTTTTTGCCGCNCCTTTATCANTCGCGCGATAAATNGGCGCATCTCCATTCATCGCCCGCGTGAGCAGCTCTTCTGCNTTGCTGATACCGTCAGCNACCTTGCACTGGATCATNGGTTTTCCNCCAAAACGGTCCATCGGNACCTGNGTGTCAGCTGCCACAATGATACAGTCTGCTGCCGCNATNTCTGCTGCAGTCAGGACATTCTTTGCACCNCCCGATCCTCTCGTCTCAACTTTNATACGGCATCCAAGCTCTTTTGCTTTCTTCTCNAGGCTTTCNGCTGCCATATAAGTNTGNGCNATACCGGTCGGACATCCNGTCACCGCAAGNATAAACTTCTCACTGCCNGAAGCAGTCTGCGGTTCNGCNTNNTCCTTCGCNGCAATNTCNGCGTCCTTCTCNGCCTCCGCAGCATCAATTACATTCAAAAATTCCTCCACGGAGCCGGCATTTCTCAGACTGCTNGTGAANTTNTCATCCATCAGCAACGTGGACAGCTTGCTCAATACATCCAGATGCACATTATCCTTCGTATTCGGCGCTGCNATCAGAAAGACNANATTTACTTTCTCGCCGTCAAGCGCNTCAAAATCCACTCCNTCTTTTACTACCATTGCTGCAAGTCCCGGGCNGCTTACAGCATCGGATTTNCAATGNGGNATTGCAATACCTTCTCCAATACCNGTAGTTCCCTCTTCCTCACGCGCATACACNCCCTTGCGGTANGTCTCCACATCATTGATCTTGCCGCTTTTNGCCATCAGATCNACCATCNGATCNANCAGNTCCTTTTTNCNGGCAGCCTGACCNTTNAAATCAATACTTTCCGTTGCCAAAAGTTCNCTGATTTTCATGATNTNCCCTCCTTTTNANATTATTGNAATAATGCCTTACTCTGTTCTAACAGCTCCTGTACCTGNGCCTTTGTNGCCAATTCNTCCGAGAATGCGGAAGCACTTCCCGTACAGACTCCCATCNGNAATGCATTTTCATACGTGCCGCACTCTAAATAACCTGCAAGAAAGCCCGCTACCATGGAATCGCCTGCACCTACGGAATTTACGACTTTTCCCTTCGGAGCCTCGGACTGATAGATCGTTCCGTCCTCTGCCACCAGCACGGCGCCGTCTCCCGCCATAGATACAAGGACATTTCTTGCTCCCATCTCCTGAAGCTTCTTTGCATANTGGATCACGTCTTCCTTTTTCTCTACNGTCACATGGAATATCTCTCCCANCTCATGGTTATTCGGCTTAATTAAGAAAGGATGATATTGCAATACATTGACGAGCAGATCCTTTGTNGCATCTACAACAATCTTTAAATTNTTCTCCTGCAGATGCTGCATGATATCCATATACATAGTTTTGGGCATCACATCCGGAATNCTNCCCGCCATCACGAGAATATCTCCTTCCCTCAGCTGATCGAGCTTCCCGTAAAGCTTTTCGATATCNGTGNCTTCAATGGCCGGTCCCTGTCCGTTGATTTCCGTTTCCTGGTCAGAGCGNAGCTTTACGTTGATGCGGGTCATCCCCTCCCNCGCGGTGATAAACTCNGCACAAATTCCCTTCTCCTCAACCAGCCGTTTCAGTTCCGTCCCGGTAAAGCCTGCCAAAAAACCCAGTGCCGTATTCTCAAANCCCAGATTTTTCAGCACCATAGAGACGTTTATNCCCTTTCCTCCCGGAAAAATGATCTCCTCCGAGGTCCGGTTCACGACTCCACAGGTAAACTTCGGGACCGTCACNATGTAGTCCAANGACGGATTAAAAGTTAATGTGTATATCATGTATTCTCCTTTCCGCTGCNACTTTTTTGTCNCAGACATATCTTTATATTAATAATATATTACCGCGNTTTTGAAATACNAGCGGCAAATTACCGGTCGTTATAACGGTCGCACTGTCAAATGGAGCGAAAGAAACACTGGATATTTGGTTAAACTTACTTTCATCCGCCAGCACATACCGTTTTTTACAATTCTCCATTGACTTCTTTTTGACCAGTGCCTCTTTTACNTCCGGTGTAGAAAATCCTCTCTGGATACTGATTCCGTTGCTTCCCCAGAANCCTTTCGTGAANTTGTATTTCTCCACNGANTTGACNGCCTCTTCNCCGACGATNGCACCGGTCACTCCTTTNTANTCTCCNCCNATNAGGTANACNGTATATCCTTTCTCAGAAAGNCGTTTCGCATGCATAACNGCATTTGTGACAAATACTGTCTGCTTTGAGGACANATAGTCGATNATNCGCTCCGTCGTNGTCCCTGCATCCAGNTAAATAAAATCATCCGGTTCAANCAGCCCCGCCGCATATCTTGCAATTCTCTCCTTCGCCTGTGCATGNTGCCCNTTACGGCTCATGACCGCATCATCCGTAGTGCTGTAAATCGTATTTCTGACCATTGCACCGCCCCGGACNTTTGTCAGCTGCTTTTGTCCGTCAAGCTCAGCCANATCTCTGCGCACGGTNGACTCGGAAGCATTCAGNTCTGTCATCAATTGCTGGACTGTCACNCTTCCCATACTCTCCAATATGGACAAAATCTTTGCATATCTCTCCTCTGTCAGCATANATNATTCNCCCATATTCAATCATATNCAGTCAAAACCGTTCNTCTTGTTNTTNTTATTTTAATTTCATATTCNGTCAAAGTCAATCNTTTTCCGTCAATTTCNTTCACAAAAAAANANGGCAAAAATTGGTAAAATTGCACAACAGAGAGCAGCAGAATTCGAAAACTATCCCTAAGTTACACAAACGAATGACACGCTGCGCGAGCTATNCTTATTGTAACAAAAACGGCGGCAGTCCGTAGNTTCCGACTGTCACCGTTTTCTCTTTTCGTACCACCTGCAGTTTTGCAGGTACTGCTTAGTTCAGTTTAAATTTATTNACTTCTGTNTTAAGTGCATTGGCAATATTCATATTGGAATTTGCTTCGTTTCCGATATCTCCCACACTGGACGTGAGGTNTACCGATACTTCCGTGACATTGTTGACACCCTTGGTGCTCTCCTCCACGGCAATGCTCACCGATGATATTGCCTCCTTTATCCTGTCGATGCTTNCCTTTACCTGAGCGCTTTCATCGGCAAAATCCTGCATCATACGACCNACATTCTCCACATCGCCCTGATAGCTCTCGCACGTCTCAAACAGTTCTTCGTACCCCTTCATCACTGTCTCATCCATAAGTACGAGCATCTGTTCCGCATTGTCTGCCAGATCATTTACCGCCTTGATCACTGCACTGCTGACACTCTGGATCTGAGAAGCNGAATCGGCNGAATTGCTGGCAAGCTTTCCAATCTCATCNGCAACGACCGCAAAGCCTCTTCCCGCTTCGCCNGCCCTCGCCGCCTCAATACTCGCGTTGAGCGCGAGAAGATTTGTCTGNCTTGTGATNGCAATAATATCGTTCGTAAGAACACTGATTTCCTCNACCGCTCTGGATTTTTCAATCTTTTCATTCATGGATGCTGCCATTTCCTGCACGCGGTTTCTCGCTGACTCNTTTTCCTCGACCGCCTGATCATGGATTCGAGCCGCCTTCTTCATGATATCACCGGAAGAATTTTTTCCGGTATCGGCACTGGCAGAAATNTTCTCCATTGCCTGNTACACNCCGACNATCGCATTGTTAATCTGATTGAGCGAAGCGCTTGTCTCCTCCATCGCAGCNCTCATCTCNTCCATCGTNGAAGAAACATCTGAAATATTCATCTCTGCNCCGGAGAGNTTCTGCACCACATTCTGTGAAGAAGAATTCAGCCGCATGGAATCNCCCGCAATACTCAGCATGATCCCTCTGATGTACTCCAACAGACTGTTCACATTTTCNGCNATCAGCTCCAGCTCATCACCGCTTCTGATATCCAGCTTCTTNGTCAAATCNCCTTTACTGTTGACCAAATCNTATATTTTCTGATTGACGCGCCGGAGGCTTCTGCAAATCCNGCCCACGATCAGATTGAGCAGNATAAGCGCTGCGATCAGGCAGATCACAGTTATGCCTATAATCTGCGTCATCATCCCCTTCAGCCNTTCTANCACAGTAGACGCGTCATAATCNCATCCCGCGATNCCTACAACTTCACCCGCGCTGTTCCTGATCGGCATATATGCGGAGATCANCGGNCCGAATTCNGTCTGGTCAATATAGTCCTCGATATGACCTTCCCCTGCAAAAACTCCCTGTAACATGTCATATGAAACGTTAAAAGAATCCCCTATCAGGGACCGATCCGCTGACTGATCCGTATCCACCCCGTAATAGATACCGCTTCCGTCCGTATACAGGGTATATAAAAACGCAATTCCGCAATCTTCCTGTATGCTGCGCATAGAGGCAAGCAGTGTCTGGTATGCCTCGGTACCTTCATCCCCGGGCTGCAACTGGCTNAGGAGATCTCCGTCGATCACATTGACCGCAACACGGGCTGCCGTCTGTGCCGACTCAACTCCCATCGCGACCATGCCCCGGTATATGCTGCGGTATGCGCTTCCCCCCAACACAGCACATACGACCAGAATCANTACGCTGGCAGGAAACAATACCTTTATCCGAACTGACATTCCCCTTGTTTTTTGTCTCATAGCTTTTCCTTCCTTTTTCAACAGCCGCTACAGCTCTTCGGGTCTGTAAATCTACGCCCGGTTTCATTCTCCTGCGGAAAAGCGATCGATTGCCCGCATCAGCTCCTCGGAATCAAGCTTCACAGCCTCTGCATTCTGGGTCTTGAACCGCTTTGCCATCTCCTCAAATGGCAGGCACGACAAATAGCAACGCACAGCCATCAGTACTGCACTGTGACTGACCACAATGGTGTCCTCCGTTTCCTGTCTCAGAATAGTCTCGAAAGCTTTAAGGGCACGTCTTAAAACGTCATTATAGCATTCNCCGCCGGGCGTATTCGTAAACCGGCGATGTGTATTCCAATAATGATAAGCGTCGCCGTAGGTCTCTTTGATCCTGTTCCAGTTTGACCCTTCCCATTCCCCCAGATCCATCTCTCTTAAATCTTCAAGCGGTATACACTCCGCATCCAATTCATCCGCGATAATCTGTGCCGTCTGTGCCGCACGCAGATACGGCGATGTGTAAATTCTGGCGACCCCAAGCCGTCTGTCNCGCAGCTNATCCGCGAGGAGCTTTGACTGATGCAGCCCCTTCTCGTTGAGCGGAATATCCGTCTTTCCCTGTATTTTCTTTTGGGCATTCCATTCTGTTTCGCCGTGGCGTACAAAATATAACGTCATCGATTATCCCCCGAAATGCTTACGACTATTGCTGTTTTTAAGTATAAACTTTTTTTTACTGTTTGTCCATTAGCTTTTTCTTGCATTCAGCAAAGCCAAATGGCTCAGCCATTTGACTTAACAGATTCTCGGCAGACCCTCACCCTGCAGCTCTTCCAAAATCCGTCTCCCTCCAATCCGTGTTTTCAAAATCAGCCTCCCGCTCTCCGCATCATTTTCCGGAGCCTTCACCTCCCCAAGTACAGCGGCATTCTCCCCGTATGCCGCACCGCGCATGATCGTTAATGCCCGTTCGGCATCCCGCCCGGCGACAACGACAGCCATTTTCCCTTCATTTCCCATATAGAGAGGGTCCAGCCCAAGAAGTCCGCAGAAATCCCGCACCTGCGGGTCTACAGGAATTTTTGACTCCTCAATCTCAAATTTCAGACCGCTGTCTGCCGCCAGCTCCTTTAACACGGTCGCAAGCCCTCCACGGGTCACGTCCCGCAGCGCATGTACCTCTATCTTATGTTCCAACAGCTTTGTAACCATATCATTCAATGGGGCATTGTCGCTTTGAATCGAATTCTGGATTTCCATACGGCTGCTTAAGATAGCCGCATGATGATCTCCAAGGTTTCCGGAAACCAGGATCACATCTCCCTCCCTGCTGCCGGATGCCTTAATGTCTACGTCCTCCGCCACAAAACCAACGCCCGCCGTATTGATAAATATACCGCCGGCTCCTTCCACCACCTTGGTATCTCCGGCAACAATCTTCACNTCTGCCTCCTGCGCCGTCTCTGCCATAGAACGGACAATGCGCTTTAACTGCGCCACATCCGCTCCTTCCTCCAGTATGAANCCACAGGTAATATATTTNGGAACCGCNCCACGCATCAGAAGATCGTTGACCGTTCCGCAGATACTAAGACGCCCGATATCACCNCCCGGAAATTCCAACGGCGTTACCACAAAGCTGTCTGTCGTCACGGCAATCCTCGGACTTCCTTCTACTACTGCCGCATCTTCCATCTGGGAAAGTGTCTCATTCGAAAATTCCTGTTCGAATATCTCTGTAATGAGTTTTCTTGTTGCATAGCCGCCGCTGCCATGCTCCATGGTNATCCGCTCCATCATTTCAACCGTACCTTTCCATATCTTTTCTTAGAAATTATTCACAAAGTTCTGATAACAGCTTCCCTCATACGATACCATACAGGCTCCCTGCGGCTCGCCCGGATGGCACACTGTCCCAAACAGCGGGCAATCCTGCGGTTTTTGCCGCCCCGTCAAGATATCTCCGCAGTGACAGCCGTCATTGCGTTTTTTGTCCTCATCCAGCCCTCTGCTCCCTGCGTCAAATTTCCGGTATTTCTCGCGTANCAAGAGACCCGANCTTTCAATACACCCCATACCTCGCCAGACAGCACTGCAAGGCTCGAAATACTGCTTCATCTTATCCAGCGCGACAGTATTTCCCTCATGCTCCACCACAGACGGGTAAAAGTTCTTCACCGCTCCCTCTCTTTTCTCTGCCATCCGCACCAGACCGTAAATTGCCGTCACAAGCTCCTCATCTCCAAACCCGGANACCGCAAAAGGCGTCTGATACCGGGATGCCANCTCATCNAAATAACCGCTTCCCGTCACGGCACACACATGNCCCGGCGCCAGAAAGCCGTCCGGCCTTGTCCCCTGTTTCAAGAGCCACTCGATCACCGCGGGCATCGTTTTTAATGATGTCAAAAGCTTGATATTTCCAATCTGTTCTCTCTCGGCCTCCTCCATCAACAGAGTATATACCGGTGCGGTCGTCTCAAAGCCCACCGCCGCAAACACATAGGTAATGTCCGGTTGCTCCTTCGCCATTGCAAGCAGATCCATCGGAGAATATACCATCACTGCTCTTGCTCCCTTCCCCTTCGCCTCACTGAGGCTCTGTGTGCTTCCGGGCACACGGAGCAGATCTCCAAATGTCGCCACACAGGTNTCNGGCTTCATGGCAAACTCGATCAGACGGTCAATATAGGCAGACGGAGTGACACAGACCGGACAGCCCGGCCCGCTGACAAGACATATCCGGTCGGAAAGAAGACTCTTGATCCCATATTTTGCAATGGCCGCCGTATGGCTTCCGCACACCTCCATAAAGGTCAGCGGTCTGCCGCTGTATTCCTTTATATATCTGCTCATCTCATTTACTGTCATCATACGATCCCATCCATAAGCTTTGTCAGTTCTTCCGNCTCCTGCTGCTTCATCTTCTGAATGATGCATCCGGCGTGCACCAACACATANTCNCCGACTGCCGCGTTTACCAGCCCTACGTATGCCTTAACCTGATTTCCAGAAAAATCNACTGTCGCCTTTCCGTCCTCAATGGAGAGGATTTTTCCCGGAATTGCAATACACATTTTGCTCTCCTCCAATATCATCTATTCTCTTTTCCGTCTATTCCGCACAGATATGCCTGTCCCAGACAGATTCCGCCGTCNCCGGGCGGCACTTTTTCATTTATAAAAACCTGATATCCTTTTTCCTCTAAAGAACCTATAGTTTTCTCAAGCAGGATTCTGTTCTGAAATGTCCCNCCCGACAGGGCAATCTGCCGCAGAGGAACACCTCCGGTTNCAGTACAGTCATTCATNTTCTCGCAGACATCGCAGATAAATGCCGAGACTGCCGAGATAAACCCTCTCGCAATCGCTGCCTTGGGTATCTCCTTCCTCAACGCCTCCATNATACCGATAAACAGTGGCTCTGCATCCGCCAGATACCGCATAACGCAGAGGCGTTCTTCTCCATCGTTTTGCGCAGACGCGGTTTCATCGGAAACCAGTGCCAGCGTAAGCGCATATTCCTCTTCCGCCGTCGCTGCCAGCTGCTCCAATTCAATCGCTGCCTCGCCCTCATATTCATTATAATGNCATATATCCAAAAACGCACTCACCGCATCAAACAGTCTTCCCATGGAGGAAGAAACNACCGTGTGAATGCCGCAGGAAATCGCTTTTCCNACTAATTTGCCGCGTTCAAAATCAAACCGCGGTAAATANCTGCTCATTTCAACAAATCGATCACGTGTCTGTTTNCCAAAAGATGCTACATATCCGTACAATATGGTATCTGCATTTTTGGCGCCCTCATCGCCGCCGATCAGCCTGACCGGTTTTAAATGTGCAATACGCTCCATCNCAGTTTCATTCCACAAAAATGCCTCGCTTCCCCATATTGTGCGGTCTCTCCCATATCCGGTTCCNTCAAAAGCAAACCCCAGTANNGGACCTCTCAATCCGTGCTCTGCAATCACGGATGCAACATGCGCCTCATGATGCTGGATTTTTANGGCATTATGCAGTTCCCGTGCCGACAGGTATCCCNGGTGCATGTCACAGACCGTATACTCCGGCTCAAAATGAAACAGGCGTTTCATCCGCTCCGTCTCCTTTTGATACATGCACCTGCAGCTCTCGTCCTCTAAATCTCCGAAATGCTGGCTCAGGTACGCCTTTCCCTCTCCAGTGTAACAGAAACATGCCTTTAAATCTCCTCCTGCCGCAAAAATGTTTTTTTGTACGGGAATCGGGATCGGCTCCGGGACAAATCCCCTTGCCCTGCGGATGATCTGCGTCCTGCCACAGACGGCGCGGACCACGGAATCGTCCAATGGCGTTACAATGGGACGGTCATGGTGCAAAAAACCGAGAAGAACCGGTTCGCGATCCTCCTGCTTTCTCTTTAGCCATTCTGCCATTCCGGCATTCTCAAAAATCAGCAATTCTCCGGACACGTTTGCACTGGTCATGACAAGCGGTCCCAGCTCATCTGCCAAAAGAGTCTGCAACGGATTACACGGAAGCATGGCACCAATATCCGGACTGCCTCCACATACGCTTTCTGCCAGTGGCTTGCCGGTCCTCTTCTTTTTCAGCAGTACGATAGGTCTTTGAGCTGAACACAAAAGCTCCTCTTCCTCCCTGCTGACCTCACAGTATTCTTCAATCGAAGCAATATCGGGAAACATTACTGCAAAGGGCTTTTTTTCTCTCCCCTTGAGCTTCCGCAACTGCTGCACCACCGTATCGGAAAAAGGTGTGCACGCAAGATGATATCCGCCGATATCTTTCACCGCTGCGATCCCTCCCGCCTGCAAAAGCTGCACTGCGCCTTTGACGGCGTCCTCCCCGACACAGTTTTCACAAAAGCCCCCCGCGGAAAATGCAAGCTCCGGTCCNCAGTCCGGACAGGCAATGGTCTGAGCATGCCTTCTCCGGTTCCCCTGCTTCTGATATTCAAACTCGCACTGTCCGCACATAGAAAATTTTTTCATGGAACTGTTTTCCCTGTCATAGGGAATCGTCTCTATGATGCTGTATCTCGGTCCGCAGGAAGTACAGCTGATAAAAGGATGACGGTATCTCCGNTTTTTGGGGTCACGCAACTCCTGCAGGCAACGTTCGCAGGTTGGCAGATCCGTCGGAATCCACGGAATTCCCCGTACATCTCCGCCACTCTCGCTCGCAATGATCTGAAAAGATGCAAATTCCTGAACCGGTATCTCCTCACAGACCAGCCTCCCGATTCTTGCTCCATCCGGTCCGTGGGAACTCAGTTCCTGCAAAAACCTCTCCACATCCTCCGTCTGGCCGGATGCGAGCACAGTCAAAATCCCGTCTGTATTTCTCACCCATCCGCCGACCGCACAACGTTCTGCCAATTCTGCGACAAAGGGCCGGTAACCAATTCCCTGTACCAGCCCCTCTACCGTAATTTTTTTTGTCGTCCTGTCTTCTATCGGCATTTCCATTTATTCAACTTCCACGCTTGTCAACTCAACTTCATTTCCCGACTCTGTCGGATTTCCTTCCGCTCCACAACTCGGGCAGCGGTAATCTAATAGCTTTTTCTCAAATAAATTCCCGCATTCCGGACATTTTAACATAGAGCGGCTGACAGTGATATTAAATTTCGCCCCTTCACAGGCGGTTCCGACTGCAGCCTCATCAAAATAGCCTTTTACGACCTCCGGAGAGTAGTCGGAGCTCTCTCCAAAAATTACATTCAGTGCAGTTACCTTCTCTGCACCCCTTTTAGCCGCCTCCTCATTTGCCTGATTGACCCATTCTACAGCTTTGTGGTATTCATGCATGTTCCGATTCTCCTTTCGTTTCCTCCNCAGCCGGTTTTGTCACGGACTCCACTGTCTTGCTGCTGTCCGGCGCCGTATACCCCGGCACGATCTTTAAACATTTTTTCGGGCATTTTTCTGCACAGTACCCACATTGAACACAGTCAAAACGGTTGATGNTCCATGTATTTTCACTGCGCTTTACCTCAATGGCTCCCGGCGGNCAGCTTCNCATACACATACCGCACATAATGCAGTCCTCAATNTTGATCTCAATATGCCCTCTGGTCCGTTCCGGGTANACCTTCGGTGCCGCCGGATAGGAGGTCGTGACAGGTTTCGAAAATAAATTTTTTAAGGCGATTTTTGTAAATCCAAAAAATTGTGCCATACTCTCCCTCCCTCTCAGCGTTCCGTACAGCTGATACACGGATCAATGGTAAGTATCAGCAGCGGTACATCTCCGAACTGGCAGCCCTGCAGCGTCTGAAGCAGTGCCGGAATATTTGCAAAAGTAGGGGTGCGGACTCTCATNCGGTCCAAAAACTTGGAACCGTTTGCCCTCACGTAATAGAACGCCTCTCCTCTGGGCTGNTCNAAACGAACAAAAGCCTCTCCATTCGGAAAACCTTTGACCGGCACAGAGATCTCGGTGTCCGGAATCNTGGACGCCGCCTGACGGATGATCTCGATCGACTGAAAAATCTCCTCTATCCNAACCNTGCANCGNCTATAGCTGTCNCATTCTTTGCTTGTGATNATCTGAAAATCGATATCGTCATACGCGGCATATCCGGTCTTGCGCATATCTACCTCAATCCCGCTGGCGCGCATCATCGGNCCTACGGCTCCTCTGCGGATGGCATCCTCTTCCGTGAGAATACCNACTCCCACCAGTCGGCTCTTGACCGTGTAATCCTCCAGGAATACACGTGTCGTCTCCCGAAGTTCTTTCTCCATATCATTTAAAATNGNGACAAAACTGGAAATCATGTCAGCCGGCATGTCTTTCAGCACACCGCCTATTNTNTTTACNGAAAATATCACCCGTCCTCCGGTGGAAATTTCAAACATATCCAGAATCTTCTCCCGGAGCCTCCACGACTGCATAAACAGCGCCTCAAAACCGAAGGCGTCCGCNAGTAAACCCAGCCACAGCAAGTGNCTGTGCATTCTGGACATCTCCGCCCAGATCGTTCTCAAATATTCTGCCCGTCGGGGAATCNGCACATCCATAATCTGCTCTATCGCAGAGCAATATCCCATTCCGTGCATAAAAGAACAGATCCCGCAGATGCGTTCTGTCACATATACCATCTCATTAAANTCTTTTTTCTTTACAAGGCTCTCTAANCCTCTGTGNACATATCCGATGGACGGAACGGCCTCTATCACCGTNTCATCCTCCATGACCAGATCCAGATGGATCGGCTCCGGCANAACCGGATGCTGCGGTCCAAACGGCACTACGCTTCTTTTTGGCATTACCTGTCTTCCTCCTTGTCGTCAATAAACGGCGCTTCCTCATTGATCCGNTACAGCTTGCCGTGATAATCTACCTTCATATACTCCACATTCAGACCAAACAGCTCNCGCATCTCNTTCTCATACANAATTGCCGATTTGTAAACNCGTGAAATNCTCGGCACCGCTTCATCCTTGTCAACNACAAGACGGTAATTGCTGATCTCATAACCGGTCGCGAACGAATAGGTAACTTCATATTGTCCGTCTACAAATGCACAGCAGATCTGCGCCAGACGCCACATATCGTTCTTCTTCTCCATAATCACGGGAAGAAGCTCTACCTGTTCAATTTTATAAATATCCTTTTGAATTTCTTCCATTACCGATGATCCTTTCCTTCCTCTGCTGCCCGTTCAAGAGCCTTTTCTCTTAAATGCGCTTCATGCTTCTCTTCAAACAACGCCACTGCCTTCACTACTCCGTCAATAATAGATTCCGGTCTTGCCGCACACCCCGGCACATAGATATCTACCGGGATGACCGTGTCAACACCGCCTTTGATATTATAGCACTCCTTAAAAATACCGCCGGTGCAAGCACATGTACCGACCGCTACCACAACTTTCGGCTTCGGCATCTGTTCATAAATCTGTTTTACCACTTCCTCATTTTGACTGTTGATTCCTCCGGTAATCAGAAAAATATCCGCATGCATCGGATTTCCCGTATTGACAACACCAAAACGTTCCACATCGTATACGGGCGTCATGCATGCCAATACTTCAATATCGCACCCATTGCAGCTTGACCCGTCATAATGGAGAAGCCACGGTGATTTCTGTATATTTTTCATATCAATTCTCCTTCATCCATTTTTCGGTCAGTGATTGATCAGTTCCAAAATCAGCAGGTTCAATCCGCCGGTAATCAAGGTCACGCCCCATGCCAGCTTGAGCATCAACTGCCATTTCACACGCGCAGATGTATTATCGACAAGAACCTCGAAGAAAAATACCACAAAAATCGCTGCCACTGCGCCGATATAGCTCAGCGGATTCCCATTGACAAAAAACAGTCCCACTACGCCGAGCAGAAAGATCATTTCGTACCATTCCGTAACCGTGGTAAGCGCATATTCAATGCCCACCATCTCGGTGGTAACGCCCTTTACCACCTCCTGATGAGCGTGATGTGTCGTGCTCAGATCGAACGGCGATTTACGAAACTTGATAGACAAGATAAACGCAAATCCAAGAAAAAATGCCGGTGTATACGCAATGGCCGGCAGGTCCGCCTGAATAATGTCGCTGACCCGGAACGTTCCGGTAGCAAGGTAAAATCCCACCGCAGTAAGCAGCATCATCGGCTCGTAAGACATCATCTGTATCATCTCACGGTGCGTTCCGATCGTGCTGAACGGAGAATGTGTCGATGTCGATGCCAAGATCAAAAACATCTCTGCAGTCGATAAAGAGAAAAAGCACATCAACATGTCAAATCCGCCAAAAAACAGGACTCCTGACATCGCCACAAAAAACAGATAGGACATCACCATCAACAGCTGAAACTTATTGACCGACAACAGCTGCTTCTGTGTCAATTTTTTTACATCATAAAACGGCTGCAGGATCGACGGTCCCTTTCTCCCCTGCATTCTTGCAGAAAGCTTCCGGTCGATTCCGTCAAGCAATCCTCCGAGAACCGGAGCCGCCACAATATAAAGAATCATCGAAATTACTCTGACATACGTCTCATCAAACATTAATGGCACCTCCCATAATGACGCACAGAAGAACTACCACAATCAGGGCAGATAAGGCGACTGCTAAACGGAATATCTTTTTCTCCCCGAACCAGTTCGTCATGTACCAATTAGAAATCTGGAGTTCCTTCGATTCNCCCTGTGCATCAATAAAATTCTTGTTATCACCGACATTCGCACCACCCATATACACCATAACCGGCTTGTCGATACGGTTTCTGGTCAAAAAATAATTGATGGACGGTACCACAAAGATCGCGCAGATCATGATTACCATGATCGCAATATTTCCCTCGGAAAGAACAGGACTCGACACCCCGTACATATCCATCATCAAAGGCTCGATCACACGTTTAGACAAAATCGGGAATCCAACACACAGCAAAATAAGGAGCACAGCGTGGGCATACATCGAAATGTATTCATTTAACTGGGTCAGATCCTTACCTTTACTCTCATGAATGCCTAAAATTTTCGCAAACCATTTTGTCCAGTAAAACATAGTGGTAGAACTTCCGTACACGATAAAAAGAACCATCAGCGTACTGGGCGCATCGACAAANGCCTTGAGTGCCGCCCATTTCGAGATCAGCATACCAAACGGCGCCAGAAACATTCCGGCAATGCCGACCATCAGAATAAATGCAAGTTTCGGGTAGCGGACTGCCAACCCTTCCATATCCTCTATATCACGGCTTCCCGTCGTATTCTCAATCGCTCCGACACACTGAAAGAGCATAGATTTGGAAACGGCATGGAANATGATCAAAAATACNGCNGCCCANATNGTCTCNTGATATCCTGCGCCGGCNCAGGCAACGATCAGTCCNAGATTGGATATCGTNGAATACGCCAANACCTTTTTCCCGTCGCTTTGGGATATCGCAAGACAGGATGCAATAAAGAANGTAAATCCTCCGCACAGGTATACCATCTGTCCCACGTAATTCCCGTTCATGGCAAGCGCAAGACGGACCANAAGGTAGACCCCCGCTTTTACCATGGTCGCACTGTGCAACAGGGCAGAAGACGGTGTCGGCGCCACCATTGCTCCGAGAAGCCATCCGGCAAACGGAAACTGTGCCGATTTTGTCANNGCNGCAAATGCCAGCATAGCGATCGGAATCAACAATCCCGCGTCTTTTCCAAAGTCTATGACGTCATACAGGTTTNCTGTTCCTTCTATATATATAGCGTATACAACTGCGATCGCGATTCCAAGACCGCCCANCAGATTCATCCACANTGCCCGGAAAGAATTGTCCACNGCCTCTTCCGTGCGGGTGTACCCGATCAAAAGGAANGAGCAGACNCTTGTAAGCTCCCAGAAAAAATACATCCAGATCACATTCATGGTGCAGACCAGCCCAAACATTGCCCCGTAAAAGACAAATATCATCGCGAGAAAAAATCTTCTGCGATCGACAATGTCCTTATGGTGCACATGATATCCATGCATATACCCGACTGCATAAATGCCAATCGCAACGCCAACGATACCAACGATCAGAATCATAATAAAAGTAAGCCAGTCAATACGGATATGCGCCGCCTCGGCAANCTCCGGGCCAAACAGCTCCGCCCATGCAACCAGACAGGTCTGAACGATAGAAAGCAGTGAAATAATAACTTTTTTATATTTCACCGACAAATAGATGACCAAAAACATCAGCGCAAAATCACCGACCAAAATCACCTTGTCCAAAATCTCTGTATACGGCANATCGAAGGTAAGCGTCCTGCCTCCCTGCGCATACCAGCATGCTGCTGTCACAACTGCGAGAACTGCAACGGCAATTCCACATACATAGACCGCAAAGCCTCTTGCCTTTTCATTTCTTATCAATGCAGGAAGCAATGCCATAAGAAATGGCAGGCATATCAGCATTGTAACTAAATTCTCCATTTCATTTCTCCTCCGTTCAATTTCCATATACTGTTATACCACTCTTTTCTTGTTTTGTTAACAATTTTCTTCATTTTGATGCAAAAAAGGAGTCGCCAATATTTGGCAACTCCTTTTTCATTTCTCTAAAATTCTATTTTGCAATATCGATGCGTACCAGAGCCTTTCTCAGTGCAAATTCGGCCCGTTTCACGTCAATTGCCTCCGTTTTATTGGCAAGGCGTTCCGTCGCACGCTTCTTCGCCGCTTCGGCGCGGTCCCTGTCAATCTCATTCGGCCATTCCGCAATTTCTGCAAGAAGTGTTACTTTATCCGGCAGAATCTCCGCAAAACCGCAATGAACTGCCGCTGTCACATCCTGCTCCCCGTCTTGGTGAATCTTTACAATCCCGGGAGCAAGAACCGTTGTGAGCGGAATATGCTTTTTGTATACACCAATCTCACCGGCAGCTGTGTTAAATTCGATCATTGTTGCCTTCCCCGTGTAAAACACGCGGTCCGGCGTAATGATCTCTACATCAAAAATCCTGCTCTCGTCTGCCATGATATTCCCCCTTACTGCTGATTATACTTCGCACGCACCTCATCAATAGTACCTGCGTTCAGGAAATAGCTTTCCGGAATATCATCATGTTTTCCTTCCAGGATCTCTTTAAATCCTCTTACCGTCTCAGTAATCGGAACGTATTTTCCGTCCAGTCCTGTAAACTGTGTTGCAACAAAGAACGGCTGTGACAGGAATCTCTGAATCTTTCTCGCGCGGTTTACGACAAGCTTATCATCCTCCGACAACTCGTCCATACCCAAAATAGCGATAATATCCTGCAATTCCTTATATTTCTGCAAAATCTCCTGTACACCGCGTGCCACCTCAAAATGCTCCTGACCTACAATACGCGGATCAAGGATACGGGAAGTCGATCCGAGCGGATCAACTGCCGGATAAATTCCGAGCTCTGCAATTGAACGCTCCAATACGGTGGTCGCATCCAGATGGGCAAATGTCGTTGCCGGAGCCGGGTCTGTCAAGTCATCGGCGGGAACATATACCGCCTGCACGGAAGTGATAGAACCGTTCTTTGTCGATGTGATACGCTCCTGAAGCGCTCCCATCTCTGTCTGCAGCGTCGGCTGATAACCAACGGCTGACGGCATACGTCCCAGAAGTGCCGACACCTCAGAACCTGCCTGTGTAAAACGGAAAATATTATCGATGAAAAGAAGCACGTCCTTTCCACCCTTGTCACGGAAATATTCAGCCATCGTAAGTCCTGTCAGAGCAACACGCATACGCGCTCCCGGCGGCTCATTCATCTGTCCGAATACCATCGTGGTCTTATCGATAACTCCGGATTCTTTCATTTCATAGTAAAGGTCATTTCCCTCACGGGTACGTTCCCCTACTCCGGTAAATACGGAATATCCGCCGTGCTCTGTCGCAATATTGTGGATCAACTCCTGGATCAATACGGTCTTGCCTACACCGGCACCGCCGAACAGTCCGATCTTACCACCTTTCTGATACGGGCAGAGAAGGTCAACGACCTTAATTCCTGTCTCTAACATTTCCTGAGATGTCGCCTGCTCCTCAAATGTCGGTGCCGGCCTGTGGATCGGCCAGTTCTCCACACCGGTTGGCGGGTCAATCTCGTCAATAGGATTACCGAGCACATTGAACATACGCCCCAAGGTGTTCTCGCCTACGGGAACACGGATCGGTCCTCCGGTGGCGATCGCATCCATACCGCGTACAAGTCCGTCCGTCGGTCCCATGGCGATACATCTTACTGTATCATCACCCAGATGCTGAGATACCTCAACTATCAGCTCAGCGCCGTCTTTCAGCGGAATTCTGATAGCATCGTTAATCTCCGGCAGATTGCCTTCTGAAAACTTAATATCCAGAACGGCACTGATAATCTGGGTGATTTTACCCAAGCAATCTTGATTGCTTTTATTATTTGCCATCGCTTATTTCTCCTTAAACTATATTATTTACTCTCCCTAGGATATCGCAGAGGCACCGGCTATGATCTCAGTCAATTCCTGAGTGATAGCTCCCTGACGTGCTCTGTTATATTTCAGTGACAGATCACTGATCATTTCTTCTGCATTGCTGGTCGCAGAATCCATTGCCTGCATCCTCGCTCCGTTCTCACTGGCAACTGCTTCTACCAGCGCACCGTAAAACAGGCTGGTCACATATTTCGGGATGATCGTATCAAGAGCCTCCTCTTCATTCGGCTCATAATTCATGAGCACATTTGAGTCCTTGGCGCTCTCTATCTCCTCCTCACCGAATTCCACCGGCAGGAGCTTGATCAGCTTCGGTTCGTGGCTGACCGTATTTTTAAAATGTGTATAAGCAAGATAGATCTCACCGATTTCCCCTGCCGTGTAGTCACTTAAAACCTTTTTGCACAGCTCGGCGGCATCGTCATAGGACGGAGACTCGATAATATCAGATGCGTCCGTCTTGATCGCATATCCTCTGCGCTGCAGGATTTCCTTTCCTTTACCTCCGATCGCATAAACCTCCACATCGTTTCTGGGAAGCTCGGCGCATGCTGTCACAAGTTTTGTAACGTTGGTATTGTACCCTCCGGCAAGTCCTCGGTTCGAAGTGATCACAATCACCGCTTTTTTTGCGGACTCTCCCTTTTTCAGGTAGGGATGCTGGATCGAACCGGATTTTGCCAGCATGGAGGTAACAGTCTGATACATATAATTGAAATACGGATTCGTCTGTTCTGCCCGGTTTTTCGCTTTCTGCAGTTTAACGGTAGAAACAAGCTTCATGGCTTTTGTAATCTGCTGCGTACTCTGTATGCTGCCTTTTCTTCTCTTTATGTCCCTCATTGAGGCCATAATATAAGCACCGCCTTTCTACCGATTTATTTCATGAAATCCTTTTTGCATTCCTCAATTGCCTGAATCAGCTTCGCCTCGATCTCTTCACTCATCTGCTTTTCTGTGCGGATGCTCTCCGGAATATCCGGATATTTCGTATCTACATATTCAAACAATGCCTTTTCAAACGGAAGGATATCCTCCACCGGAATGTCGATCAGGTATTTCTTGGTTGCAGCATAAATGATCATAACCTGTTTTTCAACAGGCATCGGCTGATATTGCGGCTGCTTTAACATCTCGCGGATTCTTTCTCCCTGCGCCAGCTTCTCTGTGGTATCTGCGTCAAGCTCAGAACCGAACTGCGCAAATGCAGCAAGCTCGCGATACTGCGCCAACTCTACACGGATCGGCGCCGCGATTTTCTTCATCGCCTTGATCTGAGCCGAACCGCCGACACGGGATACAGAAAGACCTGCATTGATCGCCGGGCGGAAGCCGGAGTTAAACATCTCTGTCTCCAGATAAATCTGACCGTCCGTAATAGAAATCACGTTCGTCGGAATGTAAGCGGATACGTCGCCTGCCTGCGTCTCAATGATCGGCAGCGCGGTCAGCGAACCGCCTCCTAATTTATCGGAAAGCCTTGCCGCACGCTCCAACAATCTGGAATGTAAGTAGAATACATCTCCCGGATATGCCTCACGTCCTGGCGGTCTCTTAAGGAGCAATGAGAGGGTACGGTATGCTGCCGCATGCTTACTCAAATCGTCATACACTACCAATACATCCTGTCCGTTCTCCATCCATTCCTCACCGATCGCACATCCNGCGTACGGTGCAATGTACTGCAGCGGCGCCAGCTCACTTGCGGTAGAGGCAACTACCGTAGTNTAGGACATCGCACCGAACTCTTCCAATGTCTTCACNATGGAAGCAACGGTAGATGCCTTCTGTCCGATGGCAACATAAATACATTTTACATTCTGTCCCTTTTGATTAATGATCGTATCNATCGCAATGGCTGTCTTACCTGTCTGTCTGTCACCGATGATCAATTCTCGCTGCCCACGTCCGATCGGGATCATAGAGTCGATCGCCTTGATACCGGTCTGGAGCGGCGTATCTACGGATTTTCTGGAGATAACACCGGATGCAACACGTTCAATCTGACGGTATTTATCGGTCTCAATCGGTCCCTTGCCGTCAATCGGCTGTCCCAACGCATTTACAACGCGGCCTGACATTGCATCCCCGACCGGAACTTCGACAACGCGTCCGGTTGTCTTTACGGTATCACCCTCATTGATATTCTTCTGGTTGCCCAACAGTACGGCACCAACATTGTCCTCCTCAAGGTTCAATACCATTCCGTATACTTCACCGGGAAACTCCAAAAGCTCACCCTGCATAGCGTTATCAAGACCGTGAATACGTGCGATACCATCTGCTACCTGGATAACAGTACCAACGTCAGCTACTTCTAACTGCGCTGCATACCTTTTGATCTGCTCTTTGATCACGGAGCTTATTTCTTCTGGTTTTAAATTCATGGAGCGCATTCACCTGCTTTCAACTGTATTTTTGATAATTCGCGGGTCAGATCGTATAGCTTTGTTCTGACACTGGAATCGACGACACGGTCGCCGATACGGATTACCATTCCGCCGATCAAAGCGGAATCCACCGCATAATGCATTTCAAATTTCACATATCTGGTAGTCTCTAATAAGCGTTTCTCCACTGCTGCTTTCTGCACATCCGATAATGGCATGGCGGTCGTCACATACGCAGTTCCGATACTCTTATACTCCTTTACCTGACTGTCAAAGTAGTCAAGCACGGCGTCCATCTCCTCAAAATGATCCTTCTCGACGATCATCCGGAGCAGACCTACAAGCTCGCCGGAAACTTTTCCTGCAAATATGTCTTCAATGATTTTTATTTTTTCTTCTTTTACGATTTTCGGATGACCCATTAATTTGAAGAGCTCTGTATTCTCATCTATGGCTGTCTTTACAGCCCTCGCTTCTGCCCAATAATCATCCAGCCGTCCGCTTTCTAAAGCAACTTCAAACAATGCATCACCGTATGTTTTTGATACTAGCTTTGCCATGTCGAATCACCCATTTCTTTCAATGTCTCTTCTACCAGCGTATCCTGTATTGCCGCATCAATGTTTGCCGCAACCACTTTTGCCGCCATCATAGATGCAACAGTTATCATTTCCTGTTTTACCTCATCCATTGCACGCTTCTTGGAAAGCTCTGCTTCCTCATTGGCTCTTTGGATGATACGAGCAGCCTCTTCCTTGGCTTCTCCCTCAATACGGGACGCATTCTTCTGCGCCGTCTTGCGGGCTTCGCTTAAAATCTGTTCTGCTTCTTTATCGATGTCCTTTAACTTCGCTTCATACTCTGCCTTTAATACCGCAGCATCTTTCTTATCACTCTCTGCGGCATCAATATCCTCGGCAATCTTCTTCCGCCTGTCCTCTAGCATCTTGCGGACAGGATTAAAGAGCATCTTTGACATGAACATAAACAGGAAGAATACTGCGATCGCCATTAAAACGGTATCATGAAACAGTTGGGCATCAAGATTAAAGAGTCTTGTCATCTCCTCCAAGGGTTGGCCTCCTTTCCGTTATTATTTTCTCGCGCTTTTATACCAATGGTTTTACGAAAAGTAAGAGCATTGCGATAAGCAGACCGTACAGACCGGTCGTCTCTGCAACTGCCTGACCAAGTAACATGGTGGACATGATGTCTCCCTTTGCTCCCGGATTTCTTCCTACTGCTGCTGCGGCATGTCCTGCTGCAATACCCTGTCCGATACCAGGTCCGATACCGGCGATAACAGCCAAACCAGCACCAATTGCGGAACATGCTAAAATTAAATCTTCTCCTGTGATATTCATATTAATATCCTCCTAAAATAAATTTTTTTCTATACGCTATGGAAGCAATCGGTCTTACTCCATCTCGTAGTTTTGACTGATGTATGTCATCGTCAACATACAGAATACATACGTCTGAATTGCTCCGGAGAACAAATCAAAGTATACATGGAGCGCTGCGGGCCAGATAATGGCAAACTTACTCAGCAGTCCATACACCAGAGCCATCATGACCGTTCCCGACAGTACGTTTGCAAACATACGGAGTGACAGGGAAACCGGTACCGCGATCTCACTGATCAGATTGATCGGAAACCAGATCGGCAGCCATGGCGGCAGCGGGGAACACATATCTTTCCAAATCTGTTTCAACGGCAGATTCTTGAACTGCGTGATATGGATCAGGAAAAATGTAATGAGACCCAATGCAAGTGTTGTGCCGTAATCAGCTGTCGGCGGCCGCAGTCCAAACANGCCGGAGATNTTACTGATCAAAATAAATATGAAAATTGTACTGATATAGTTCACAAATTTCGGTCCGGCAATCTTGCCCATGGTCCCCATGACAACTCCNTCCAGCTTCTCTACGATAAGCTCCAGAACATTCTGGAATCCGCCCGGCACTTCCGTTGCACGCATCATCTTATGATGCGCTACAGCAGCAAAAATACAGAGCAGCAGCATGACAATAAGAATACAGACGTGTGATGTTGTGATCCACACCGTTTGACCAAATATCTCATAGGAAAAAATTCCATGTATCATAAAGTCAATATTATCGGCTGAGGACTCCATCAAAATCTCTTTGCTCACATTTTCACCTCCTTTTCATATGATTCAATATCATCACTATCCGAAGACACACCTCCTCTTTCTTTCCTTTTTAGAATAAATTTATCTGCCAGGGGCTGCAGGTATGCAGATACCTTCAGTCCCAGAACACCCACAAATGCCATCACCAGGCTCCCCAGATTCCATTTCATCATGACAAAAAATANGATCACAACAANNAGATAACGGAGAACGGATTTCGCCACNATGCGTCTTTGCGCACCGGAGCCGCCATAGAGNTCNACGGCNTCCTGCAGNACAACTGCCATATGGATCGCCATCCCTANCGCNANCGCAATACCGATGGCAAGCCCTGTNGTATANCGNAGCTTGTCAGTGACAAACCAGACNCCGNCAAGCTCCACGCACANTCCATACACGAGAATTCCCAGAATCAGCCGGGGNAATACATCATTTAGTCTTTTNAACATCGTTTCTGTCTGATTCACCGTCCTGTCCATACACTTTTTTGGCCATTTTAAATATGTTCGTAAAGCCTGCCAACGCACCGACCATAAACAACGGAACNGTTATAATAGGTATATTGTATCTCTTTCCCAGCCATACACCAAGCATTGTGCACATNACGATCGGGACGATCATATTCAGCCCGAACTGTAAAATGAGCGTTAAAGACATGAGAANNTTTCTGTTATTTTTCATCGAAATCCTCCGGCTTCTTTCCTATACCTGCACACANAATCACACATGGATGCAGATTTCTCTACCGGTGCGCTCGTATTGCTGCAATACAACGCCGGCAGCTTTCAGCATTCGCTTGGATGCGATCACCGCCGGAGTCGATTCGTATTTATCGCTGTCATATACGATCCGCCGGATTCCTGCCTGAATGATCGCCTTGGCACACTCATTGCAGGGAAACAGCGTCACATAGATGGTAGCTCCCTCGAGACNTCCCCCGCGATAATTCAGGATTGCATTCAGCTCACTGTGCGTCGTATAAAAATATTTGTTATCCAGAGGATCGCCTTCACGCTCCCATGGAAAATTATCGTCCGAACACCCCATCGGAAAACCGTTATATCCCATAGACAGAATCTTATGCTCCGAACTCACAATACAGGCTCCTACCTGCGTATTCGGGTCCTTTGACCGCATGCCGGATAAAATGGCAACTCCCATAAAATATTCATCCCAGCTGATATAGTCTTCCCTTTTTCCGCTCATATTTTCACCATTCACACATACTTATTTGGTTCCGAAAATACGGTCTCCCGCATCACCGAGCCCCGGCACTATGTATCCGTGTTCATTCAGATGATCGTCCAGCGCNCCNATATAGATATCTACATCCGGGTGAGCCTCCTGCATTTTCTTTACACCNTCCGGCGCTGCGATAATGCACATCAGGCGGATGCTTTTCACACCCTTGTCCTTCAGCATCTGAATTGCCGCCGCGGACGAACCGCCGGTTGCCAGCATCGGGTCCACNACAAACACTTCCCTGTTCGCGCAATCCGCCGGCAGCTTACAGTAATATTCGACCGGCTCGAGGGTATCCGGATCACGGTACAGTCCGATATGCCCCACCTTTGCNGCNGGGATCATCGCCAACATGCCGTCTACCATTCCAAGACCTGCCCGGAGAATCGGGACAACCGCAAGCTTCTTGCCTTTTAGCTCTTTTACAGTTGTTCTGCAGATGGGCGTCGTAATNTCCACATCAGCCAGCTTCAAGTCCCTGGTCGCCTCATAACACATCAGCATTGCAATCTCACTGATCAATCCNCGAAAATCCTTAGAACCTGTCTCCTCTCTCCGGATGATTCCAATCTTGTGCTGAATCAACGGATGATCCATAACCACAACCTTTGACATTTTTGCACACCTGTCCTTTCATTTCTATTTATAAATTTTAACCTTTATTCTTCATTCAACAGATTCATCAGTTTCCGAATCGTCTTCCTTAATGTTTCATAGCAGAGACCGTACGCCTGAAGCATACCTCCGTACGGATTCAAAATCTCAAGCTCTTCTCCGACCAGTTCCGTCAGCACATGGACATTTTCCGGATCTGCCGTTTCATATTTCTCCAAGAGCTTTTCCATTTGGGCGTGCTCCATAACGAGCACCAGCGTATCATCGGAAAAATCCTCTTCCGTCAGCTGGGTAGACATATATCCTTCCATACTAACACCGTTGCTTATCATAACGGCTTCCGCTTTCTGATTCAGCGGTTCCGGAAATAGCACTACCAATCCCCTCGTCAGGATCTCTATCGGTGTCTTTAAACTGTAGTCCCGCAATATGCCGGCTGCCATCGGTCCCCTGCAGGTTCCGCTTTCATCCACAAATATAATCTTATGATATTCCTTCATCTCGATATCCTCTTTATATCATACATGCACACATGTATGATGTTCATACCTGTATTACATGATATCCCGCTGCTTTCAACAACCGGTTCATAATAGCCTGTCCTATACGCGGTGTCGCAAAGCTCTCGGAATAAATCACATCCATACCGCAGTCATCCAGTTCTCTTAACATCTTATAGAGATGTCTTGCAATGGCATCCTCATCTTCTCTTGCACCGATACTTATCACATGATCCGCCAGATAACCGTCCTTCGTCTCTTCCGTTGCTATGACGCCGACTCTCTGACCCTCTGTCTGCCTTTTGCAAACCAGCCGGTTGATTTCCGCTGTCACCCTGTCGGTATCGCCTTCCACAAGCACAAGCTCTGCTTTTGGCGCATAATGTCTGTATTTCATTCCCGGGGCNTTAGGCTTCTGTGCGGAGTNCGATGNGATAATACCGGGATCAATGCGAACCTCACTGTCCAATACATCCTCCAGCATTTTCCTGGTGATATAACCCGGGCGCAGAATCATCGGTATCTCTTCTGTGAGATCGATGATCGTGGACTCTATACCGATTCCCACCAGTCCTCCGTCCAGAATGAGCGGCACCTTCCCGTTTAAGTCTTCTGCCACATGAGAAGCTTCCGTAGGACTTGGTTTCCCCGATGTATTGGCACTCGGGGCTGCGATCATGCATCCGCTTTCCTCGATCAACCGCAGTGCAACCGGATGATTGGGCATACGAACCGCGACCGTCTCGAGTCCGCCAGTGGTCTCAAGCGGAACTTTTTCATTTTTACGCACGATCATGGTGAGCGGTCCCGGCCAAAAAGCATCCGCCAGCAGCTTTGCCTGCGCGGGAACCTCCCTTGCAATGGAAACCAGATCCGCAAACCGGGAAATATGAACGATCAGCGGATTATCTGACGGTCTCCCTTTTGCAGCATATATTTTGCGGGAGGCCTCCGGGCGAAGCGCGTCCGCCCCCAGTCCATATACGGTTTCGGTAGGAAATGCAACCAGCCCGCCCTGCCGGATGAGTTCTGCCGCTTCTGCCATTTCTCTGCTGTCTATATGATTAGAGTCAATTTTTATTACTTTCGTATCCATTTATTTCCCCTCACGTTATTATCGCACAATTCACAAAAATAGGCAACCTACTTGCCATGTTTTTCTAAATGTGGCATAATTATTAGTACAGTTTGAACTGAATATACATATATTTCCCTTTTTTGGAAAATAATGTATTGAAAGGAGTTTGCATGAAAATAACAAAATCAGATTTTGGAAATACGAACACAGGAGAAGCAATCCACCTATACCATATGGAAAATGCATGCGGTGCCTATGCGGAAATCATAAACTTTGGCTGCCGTCTTGTTAAACTAGTAGTTCCCGACCGCGCCGGAAATCCAGTCAATGTATGCCTGGGCAGCGATCATATAGAGCATTACGAAAAAGACGGGTCAAGCATAGGAGCCATTGTTGGACGTGTTGCTAACCGAATCAAGGACGGGCACTTTTCTCTGAACGGCAAAGAATACCGTCTGGCGATCAATAACGGTCCCAATCATCTGCACGGCGGAAACATCGGTTACGGGTCCAAGCCGTGGAATGCCCAGATCAAAGACGATAAACTGATCTTCACCATGAAATCCGCCGATGGCGACGAGGGTTATCCGGGCAATTTGACTTTAGTCGTCACATACAGCTGGTCAGAGGACAATGAGCTTTCGATCCTGTATGAGGCATTCACCGATGCAACAACCCTTTTAAATGTCACCAGTCACGGTTACTTCAATCTCAACGGTGAGGGGAGCGGCACGATTTATTCTCATGAGCTTTTTATTGACGCGGATGCCATTACAGAGCTGGATGACACACAGGCTCCGACCGGAGAACTGATCCCGGTAGACGGTACGCCGTTTGACTTCAGAACGATGCGCACCGTTGGCAAACTGATGGATTCCGATCACGAACAGCTAAAAAAATTCGGCACCTACGACCACAACTTTGTCCTCAACGGTACCGGATTGAGAGAGGTTGCAGTCCTTCAGTCACGGGACAGCGGTATCCGCATGACCTGCTTTAGCGATCAGCCCGGGCTGCAGATTTATGTGGCAAGCCAGCCGATCCACTTTTTTGGCAAAGACGGCGCTCCTTATGACAGTTTTTCCAGCATCTGCTTAGAGACGCAGCATTTTCCGGACGCCATCAACCATGAGAACTTTCCCAGCATAGTGCTAAACCCTGGAGAGACCTTCCGTTCCAAAACGTTATACCACTTTTCTACCTTCTAATGTGCTTAATTAAGTACATGGAATTTGTGTTTTTGTACTTGCACCGCCTGTACTTTTGTATTAGAATTACTTCAAGGTTATCGTTCGGGATAACCACATTATGATCATTTTTGAAGGAGGAAGTAAGATGGCATACGTAATTTCTGATTCTTGTGTAAGCTGTGGTACATGCGAGCCGGAATGTCCGGTAGGCGCTATCTCTCAGGGAGACAGCCAGTACGTAATTGACGCAGGTTCCTGTGTAAGCTGTGGTACATGTGCAGGAGTTTGTCCTACAGGAGCTATCAGCGAGGAATAAAGCGCAGAGCAAAATGAAGCGGCGGATTCTTACGAATCCGCCGTTTTTTATGTGGGTATTCCACCGGCATGCACTGTTTATGCACCTTCGGGCTCTCCCTGCATCTTTTTTCTTTTTCCCCATCGCCGCACCTTTATGGGCTCTTTTTTCTTGAGATTCCCGCGAATGGCTGCGTCCAGATTGCGAAAACGCTCTTCCTCAGCTTCTTCGCGTTCTCTCATAAGATAATTCATCTCTTTGAGGACCTGTTCCCCTACTTCTTCACTGATATTTCTGCTCAGCTGTTCATTGTTCGCCGCAATAGCCTTTCCGACGATCTCTGTCATTAAATCGGTAAACTGTGCCATCCTGTCTGTATTGTCCATAATGCTTTGTTGACTTTCCTGAAGACGCGGCATCTGCTGTGATGTGCCTGTTCTCCCTGCCGGAATCTGTCTTAAATCAAGCGGTTCCGGCTCCTGGTTTTCGTCAAACGCATTCTGATTATGTACGATCATTCGTATCGCTTTCAGCTGATACCCCTGTTCTTTTAATTCTTTTATCCTTTGGAACTCTTGAATGTTTTCCTTTGTGTAATACCGGTGCCCCATCTCATTTCGCGGAATGCTAAGCTCCAGTTCATCTTCCCAGTAACGTAATACATGTGATTCCACGTTGACGATATTAGCAGCGTCAGAAATCATGTACCGTACCTTTTCCATTCAAGCTCCTCCTTCTTCATCTACTAAGTTACCTGCTAACTTACATTATAATCATATAAGAGGGCTCGTACAACGAAAATCGGTCGTCTTATTGCGACAAAATGCGTACTATTTTTCCATATTTCCAAATTTGGTATACTGAGGCAGCCATACAAGGTTGACTGTTCCAATGGGACCGTTTCTCTGTTTGGCAATGATGATCTCGGAGATACCCTTCATATCGGAATCGTGATTGTAATAATCATCACGGTAAATGAACATTACAACGTCGGCATCCTGCTCAATCGCCCCCGATTCACGCAGATCCGAGAGCATCGGATGATGGTCAGGGCGCTGCTCCACTGCACGGGAGAGCTGTGATAACGCGATAACAGGCACCGATAGCTCCCTTGCCAGAGCCTTAAGCGAACGTGAAATATCGGAAATCTCCTGCTGCCTGGAATCTGTAGACTTTCCGGAACCGCTCATGAGCTGCAGGTAGTCAATGATGACCAGTTTCAGATCATGTTCAAGTTTATATTTCCGGCATTTGCTCCGCAGCTCCGAAATAGAAATACCCGGCGTATCATCAATGATCAATTCTGAATTCCCGATGATCCCGGCTCCCTCGATCAGCTTTTCCCAATCTGCATCCGAAAGATCGCCGGTTCGGAGCGCCTGCGCATCTACTCTGGACTCCAGAGAAAACAGACGGTTCACCAACTGCTCTTTTGACATTTCCAGCGAGAAAATAGCCGTACACATATGCTCATGGAACGCCACATACTGCGCGATATTCAACACAAAAGCGGTCTTTCCCATAGACGGACGCGCTGCGATCAAAATCAGGTCGGACGGCTGCAGTCCCGCCGTCCGATAATCAAGATCCACAAATCCTGTAGGAATTCCGGTAACATTTCCGGATGTCTTCGCCGCAATTTCAATCTTTTCCAACGCATTCATGACCACCTGCCGGATCGGCACATAGTCATTTCCACCACCGCGCGCGGAGAGCAGATCAAATACCTTCTTCTCGGTCATATCCATGACCGTATCTACACTCTCCCTGCCGAGGTAACACTCATTTTCTATCTCTTCGTTCAGTTTGATCAGCTTACGCCGCATCGCGTTGTCCTTGACAATCTGGGCATAGTACTTCACATTTGCAGAGGTCGGCACTGCAGTCAGCAGGTCTCTGACAAATTCCAGGCTTGCCACCTCGGTCGGCACGTCTTTTTCCTTCAGCTTGTTCTGCAGTGTGATCAGATCCACCGGCAGACTCTTATTGTATAATTCTATCATACTGTCAAACAGTATTCCGTACTGCTGATGGTAGAAGTCCTCGCTGATCAGCATTTCCATGGCAGTGACGATTGCGTCCTTATCCATGATCATCGCACCAATCACAGACTGTTCTGCTTCAAGGCTGTTTGGCATGATACGCTTAATCAAAGCATCTTCCATGTCTGCTATTCCTCTATCACATGTACCGTAAATTTACCGGTTACTTTCGTATGCAGCTTAATCGCAACCTCCGTCATTCCAAAAGACCTGATCGGTTCCGGCAGCTGCATTTTTTTCTTGTCCAATTCCATGCCAAGCTGCTCTTTTGCTGCCGCGGCAATTTCCTTCGTTGATACGGAACCAAAGGTCCGTCCGCCTTCACCCGCTTTCATCTTGACCGTCACAGTCTTGTCCTTTAACTCTTCCGCCAGAGACAGCGCAGCTTCATAGTTCTCCTGCGCAACCTTATCCGCATGCTGATTTTGCAATTTCAGATCATTTAAATTTTTCGGCGTTGCCTCCACGCCTAACTTTTTAGGAAAAATCATATTTCTCGCATAGCCGTCACTGACCGTCACAATTTCCCCTTTTTTTCCCAGTGATTTTACATCTGTCAATAATATTACCTTCAAACCTCTATGTCTCCTTCCTTTAACATCTTATCAATCGTATCGCGCAGCATATATTTTGCCTGCGATACCGTGCAGTTCTTCAACTGGGCGCCTGCCACATTCGAATGCCCTCCGCCGCCCAAATGCTCCATAATAAGCTGTACGTTAATCTCGTCGATGGATCTGGAGCTGACGTAAATCTTGCCTTGATACTCAGTCAGCACAAAAGACGCCTTAATTCCTACAATATTCAAAAGCTCGTTTGCCGCCTGCGCACCTACAATAGTTGGACTCTCTAAGTCATCAGCAGGACAGACAGCAATTGCAAACGCACTGCGATATACCTCGGCATGACGTACCGCTTCTGCCCTCGCCTTATAGGCTGCCATATCATCCCGCAGCAGCTTACGGACCCTGGTCACCTCAGCGCCGACTCTTCTGAGATAAGCCGCCGCTTCAAAGGTCCTTACGCCTGTCTTTGTCATAAAATTGTTCGTGTCAATCAGTATTCCCGCATAAATACAGTCTGCTTCACTTGGCTCCAGCTTGATATTTTCAGAAAAATACTGCAACACCTCTGCGATCATCTCACATGCACTCGAAGCATACGGCTCCACATATGAGAGAACCGGATTCTCGATCACCTCGCTGCTCTGCCTGTGATGGTCAAAGACACAGACCGTATTTGTCTTTTTCAGCAATTCCGGACATTCCGTGTAGCTTGGCCGATTCACGTCTACTACCATGACAAGTGTATTCTCGTTTGTGATCAGCAGCGCCTCTTCATTTTTGATAAAAAGGTCTGCCGGATATCCCTTTTCTTCGGTAAAACATTCCACTAACGGGCGCAGAGAAGTTGTGATCTCATTGAGCACGATCTGTGCTTTCTTGCCGAGCACGCGCGCCGCACAGTAAACACCGATGGCTGCCCCGAGAGCATCCACATCACTGATGCTGTGTCCCATGATGACCACATGCTCCCTGCTCTCAATGATCTCCCGCAGCGCATGCGCTTTTACTCTCGCTTTTACGCGGGTATTGCGCTCCACCTGCTTAGTCTTCCCTCCATAATAGGTGACATCCTCTTCCTCGCGGATCACGACCTGATCACCGCCGCGTCCAAGAGCGAGGTCGATNGACATTCTCGCATATTCGTAATTCTTTATATAGCTGATACCGCCNGCACCGAGACCGATGCTCAGCGTCACGGCCATTTCATTGCCGACCTTTACCGTTTTTACGTCTTCAATCAGAGAAAACCGGTCTTCCCGCAGACGCTCAAGATACCGGTACTTAAATACCAGAAAGTATTTATCCTTTTCGATTTTGCGCACAAGCGCGTCTATCTCCGTAAANTATTTATTCACTTTACGGTCGATCAGCGCCGTCAGCAGTGAGCGTTTCACATCCTCTATGCTGTTTAACGCCTCCTCATAATTGTCAATGTATACAAGCCCCGCTACCAGACGCTGTTCATCGTTTTCCTGTATGTAGCGGTTGAGGTCTGTCTCGTCAAAGAAATAAAGCGCTGTCAGATATTCTCCCTGCTCGCCAAATTCGATCACAGAGCTTTGATATTCCAGGGAATCAAAAAGAATCCGCTTCATGGACACACGGTAATATCTGTCGTTAAATGTCAGATTTATCGAATCTACCGCTTCATTTCGCTGCAGAATCTCTTTTGTGAGCGCCGGAAAAAGTGCGGCTGTAGATTTGTGATAATTCTTGTCCTTACCAAAAACCTCTGTAAATTGCTCATTCACCCACAAAAACTTGGCATTATAATCTACCAGCGCGTAAGGTATCACAAATTCGTTGAGCAGCTGTTTTTGAACCGTTCCATACTGNGTGGCAAAGCTGATCAGATCATTCGACAGNCCGTTTTTATAACGGATACATACAAACAGCATGATCAAAAAGTACAGCAGTACAAAGGCGGAAAACATACCTCCAAGCGTGATGTCATCCAGGTAAATAAAAATATTTAAAACAATCAGCAAGCCTGTCAGCATCAGTGGCATATACAGATACACTCGAAGCTTGCCTTTTACTCTCACATTGTTTTTTGCCATCTCTCTCTCCCAAACTTCGGAAATCAAGTTTTTTCTNATTTTATAGCAAACAGTAACGCCAGAATATGCTACTTTCCTATCAATTATAACATTCTAACCCTTTAATAGAAAGTCTTTTATTTAGTTTTTCAATGTCATATAATTCCCCTGATCCATATCNTCTATCAGATTATTACTCAGAATTTTCACNCCGGATACCTGCGGCGNCTCCGGCAAAAACTCATTTTTCNCGCTGTGATAGCCCGCCTGCGTGTCATAATGGCAGACCAAAAAACCTCTTTCAAGCATATCATTGGCAGGATATATCACATCATGCCAGCCGTTTACCGTTTCCTCGCTGATCATGACAGGAGTGATCACTTCCGCAAAATTCTCGAGCACTTCAAACGTACCGCCGTTTTCTGACGCATCATCCTTCGGTGCAAGAATCAATGCCGGGCCGCCGTCATCACCCAAATCATCCTCTCTGATTATAATTGCAAAAATTTCCTGCACGCCATCCTCATTCAAATCTATATAATTATAATAGTATCTTGTTTCTGGCTGCTCCTCCTCTGGAATCTGATAGTAGTCCGTCAAAAAATCTGCCAGTTCCGGATACTCCTCATTTTCGGCATATTTCTGTTCGACAATAGGCTCATCCTCCATATCGCCGTTTTCTGTTGAATCCATATCTTTATTACCAGTACACCCGGCAGAAAAAAGAAGGGCTGCCATTATGCCAAGTACTATCACGCTCCGTTTTTTCATAAAAAACCGTCCCCTTTCTTTTATTTGCAAACATTATATTATATGATTCTCCCCCAAATTCCAAGTGCAAAATATCATCTTAAGAAAACTTTCCGTTTTTCTTCGCGCAAAGTACATATTTTGANGCAAAAAAGGATTCCAAAGCACATACTTTGAAATCCCTTTATCGCTTAAACTTTATTAGCTGCGAATATATTATTCGTTGCGAATATATTATTTGCTGCGAATATATTTATTCGCATACGTATGGCATCAATGCCACGTGACGTGCCCTCTTGATCGCAACGGTAAGCGCTCTCTGGTGCTTTGCGCAATTGCCGGTGATGCGGCGCGGAAGAATCTTTCCTCTCTCAGAGATATATCTCTTTAACTTGTTTGTATCCTTGTAGTCAATGACGTTATCTTTCCCACAAAAAACACAAACTTTTTTTCTTCTATGCATCGGACGTCTCTTCATTGGAGCGCCTTCTTTGTCTGCTGCCTTATTGAAAGCCATAATCAAACCTCCTATTCTTTAATTAAACGGTAATTCTTCATCAATTCCATCCGGAATGTTCATAAATCCATCGCCTGCAGCGCTGCTCGGCGACGGTCTGTCAGCCGGTACATATCCTGAACTGTCTCCTCCGGAGTTCTTGCTCTCCGCAAATTCACATTCTTCTACCACAACATCCGTGGTATATACTTTCTGTCCGTCCCGATTGGTGTAGCTTCCCGTCTGAATACGTCCGGTAACTACCACCTTGGTCCCCTTGCGGAGATACTTCTCTGCAAACTCTGCAAGACGGCCAAATGCAACGCATCCGATAAAATCAGCGGTCTGCTGGTCTGCATCTCTGCGGAACCGTCTGTCAACTGCCAGTGTATATCTCGCGATTGCTGTCGGCTGGTCCCCCTGCGAGTAACGCACCTCCGGGTCCCTGGTCAATCGTCCCATAAGAATCACTTTATTCATACGATATGATTTCCTCTCTATTATGCCTCGTCTTTTCTAACGCATAAGAAACGAAGAACGTTGTCCATGATGCGGACATCCTGCTCTACAGCAGCCGGAACAGTAGATTCTGCCTCAAACTGGATGAAATAGTAATAAGCTTCTGTCATCTTCTGGATTTCATAAGCCAATCTCTTCTTTCCAGCNTCTTCTACTTCCGTTACGGTANCGCCGGCACGGGTAATGTACTNCTTTGCCTTNTNNNNGGCAGCTGTTCTCGCATCGTCCTCGATCTTTGCACTGACAACGAGTGCTAACTCATACTTATTCATGCGAATTTTCCTCCTTTTGGTCTCTGGCCCATCACATACAGCGGATGAGCAAGGAATTTAATAATATATCACGAAAATATACTTTAGCATGGTTTTCCTCATATTTCAAGGGTTTTTCTATTTTTTGTCACATTTTTTGTGAAAAAAGGAAAGGGACAACCTTACGGTCATCCCTTTCCCTTTTGTGATATTTATCTCATACCTTCCCCATAAGTGAAACTGCTTTATCCTAACTTACGTTTTTTGCCGACAGTTCCTACCACGATAACAGCACCTGCCATCAAAAGCATGACCACGATCGCCAACGGTGCATTGTCATCCGTCTTCGGCGCAGTAACCGCTGCATTCTGTGCAAGAGACTCCTGCATCAGTTTTGCTTTCTGCTCTGCGCTGACACCTGCCCAGCCGTCATACTGCAGGTTTCCTGTAATTGTAGTAGTCGTATCGCCAGACGGTGTAGTCGGCACAGTTGGTGTAGTCGGTGTAGTCGTGCTGCCACTGCTGACAGAAACATCTTCATACACCAGCGCATATGTTGAGAATGCATCCGTCTCAAATGTAAAGGTTCCCGTCTTTGCGTCATAACTTCCGGCAATAGACACTGCCTCTCCGTCATGAACTCTTATAATACAGTAGGTTCTTGTTTTAGAAGAATCCGTATTGATCAGTTCCTGCGGTATCTTGATGCTGATACTGATCTTTCCGTTCGTGTTAGTCACCTTTTCAGCGGGGTCATCACCAACCTGTTTAA
>JAAUZB010000033.1 GCA_014804775.1 Roseburia sp.
CCTCTGTATTTTTGTTCATTGACTCATAGCGGTAACCGGATGCATATAAAGCTAAGGATAGCCGGTCAAGAGCAGTCTCTGAAAATTCGTCTGCCATGTACGGTTTGTTGAACGAATTACCAATTTCCTTATCTATCCAAAAATATGCGCAACCTGTTATTGTGATTAAATATTGATATATGTTAAGGTGATGTTTATTGATAAAAGGTTCGTTTCCACAACCGCCGCACCGTATACAGTTACGTTGGTATTTTCCGCAGAAAAAAGGGGTGTCCTCTGTGTAAGCGTTCCGATATAAAAGAATGGAAGACAGGGCACCAAAAAATGAGTTTCTTTGTGCATTTACAGGAAAAGATACTAAGTTTTCAATATTTTTTTCCATTTGAATTTCCTCCATGATGTTTGTGGGAATCAAAGTTCCTCAGCAAGCTCACACAAACTGGTATATGCCTGCTGGTCATGGGCTTTCATACGGTCAATCTGTGCAGCGAACAGGCGTCGGTTCTCCGGCTCTGCCAGCTGGCGTATCTGCTTCTCGCCGCGCCCCCAGCCGCCTAAGACGGGAATCATTTCCTTCCAGATGATTTCTNTGANATGTTCAAATTCCTGGGCTGTTCTGTTCAGCTTTTCTGCCTGTGCCGGANATTTTTTAGCCAGCCTGCGCAGATATCCGGCGGCATGATGACGTCCGTCNGAGAGGCAGTCCATGGCGTCGCCGTGGCACATCATGCGCTCCACTAGCACGGGAAAGACCGCGTCNCGGGGGAAATCCGACTCGCGTAAAAGTGCGTCTTTCCACGCATCGTAGGCCAGAATACCCTTGGCCTGTGTCGCGCACATACGCCCCNTNAGTACTTCCGCTGCGTTCTGGAGAGCCTCTTTTGGGGAGATGGGAGGGAGNGCATCCGCTCCTGCGGCAATCAGTGCATGGGTCATTGGATTTTCCCACCAGCTTTTCGTGATGAAATATCCGTTCTGTTCAAACTGCACCTGTGCCTGGTACTCGAGGTATTCCTGGAACACGTTCCAGCCCAGCAGCGTNTCGCCGCCGTCCCGGTATCCGGTGATGACACAGGCCTCCGGCGGACCGATGATGCCAAGGGCGATTACGGGATGCCCGGAATCAATTTCCGTTCGGATGAAATCGATAAAAGTCTCCTTTTTTGTCTCCGGCGTGCGCCTAAGAATTCTAGGGCTCCGTCCCATGACGCGCATCCCGCAGGCGAATAGTTTTTCCGAATGGTCAAATGTAAAGATGGCATCCACATTGCTGCAGTCCCAGCAGGCAGTATTCCATACCAGCCGGAATGCCGCGCCGCTTTCTGCCATAACCTGGGTATAATCCACAGGCAGGCCGAGATAGTTCGCGCAGGAGCGGACGCACATGGGGAAGGGGGTGCAGCATTCTGTACCGTAAGCAACCTTAGGTACGCCGTATAAAATTGTTGTGTTAGAAATTTCNATTTTGTCACTTATGCCTTTCTTTGAGGGGCTGCCGCTCATGGATTCTTTCTGGGCAAATCAGGGCCGAATACCCCGGCACATAGCCGTACGGGAGTGATCGCAGGGCGCTCGGTGCGAAATTGTGACGGTGTATAACCTGTAAACCGCCTGAATGCCCGTGAGAACACGGTTCTGCCCGAATAGCCGTAATGTATGGCGATATCGATGATTTTATCATCTGTGTACAGAAGCGACTGCGCGGCATTGGCGATTTTGCGCTCCTGAATATAGCGGGACAGGGACTTCCCGGTATTTTCACGGAATACATCACGAATATGAGCCAAAGAAAATCCGGTCTGGCGTGCCAGCTCCTCCAGATGAATTTCTTCCTGCACACGAGCCTCCACAAAGGTACAGACCGACCAGATTAGGATAAACTGATTCATTGTCCATCGTCTCCAATTTGAATTACTTCGAAGCAATTCAAATTATAACATAGCCCAGGGGGCAGTGCGCGACGATTTTGAGGATGTCAGGATTTGGCACCCGATTTGGACATGCGATGTTGATTCCCGCGAGCACTTAGATCATTGCAAAACGATGAAAGGAGAATGATATTTTACCATTGAATATTTAAGTATAATCCGCTTGATATAGTAGAAGTCCTGCTGACATGGTATAATGTTGTTGAGAGCGAAAAAATAAATTTAGAGGAGATAATCTATGAAAAAGAAAATGACAGCGTTCATCCTTGCAGGGAGCATAGTACTTTTGGCAGGTGGCTGCGGAGGCAGGGAGATNACACAGCCGGAAGGTATTACAGACACCGAAAATCAGAGTAATCCGATGACTGAGATGTCCGAAGAGATAGAGAAAGAGGATACAGAATATGCCGGAACCGGAGAAGACAGAGAGTTTTCTTTTGCAGATCTAAAAAGAAGTGAGTTTTGGTTCTGCAGCGGTGCAGGAGGCTGGGCGACAATTCTGAACGTGAAGGAAGNCGGAAGCTTTTATGGAGAATATTTCGACGGAGAGATGGGTTCGACGGGAGAAGATTATCCGCACGGGACCATGTACCAGTGTGATTTTACCGGACAGTTCGGGCAGCCTCAAAAGGTGAATGACTATACATATGCAGTTCGGATTGAGGAATTGAATTATGAGAAGGAAGCCGGAACGGAGGAGATCATAGACGGTACACGTTACCTTTACAGTGATGTCTATGGATTAGATGATGCGGAGGAGATATTGATCTATCTGCCGGGAGCTCCGCTTGCAGAGCTGCCGGAGGAGTTCAGGAGCTGGGTGGGTTATTATGATCTTTCAAGTACCGAGGAGACGGAACTTCCGTTTTATGCCCTGAATAATGAGGTCTATGATTACGGTTTTTACAGTTACGACATTGTGGACGAATTGAAAGAAGATATGGTCTCTTGGGAAAGATCTGCCGATTACATTGAAGAGAAGGTTCAGGAGGGAACACTTACCCAGGCAGAATACAACGAAAAGGCAGCAGATCTGTACCAGTTGTGGGACCGTGCACTGAATGAGGTATGGAGTGTATTAAAACGGACACTGGAGCCGGAGGCAATGGATGCACTCGTAGTGGAAGAGCGTGAGTGGATCGCTATGAAAGAGCAGGCAGTTCAGGAGGCAGGAGCAGAGTTTGAGGGAGGAACGATGCAGCAGATGATCATGGACAATGCGGCGGCNGAGCTGACAAGGGAAAGGGTGTANGAGCTGTATGAGATGGTTCCGTGAAGNAAATCAAACCGAGGTTGGTTTTGCGTTATGCTGATNAATTCAAAAAGATAAGGAGGATATTTTTATGACTCGTGAGTTTGTGTGTCCTGCATGTGGTAAAAAGCTTTTTTCATATGAACAGGGTACCAGAAAGTACGGATATATGATCGGGGAATGTAAGAAGTGTAAGAACAAATACATTGATCCAAGATATCACGAGATGGCAATTGAAGGCATACCGGATGGTGTATTCAGAATTCCGCCTTACATAGGGATTTTTGTGATCGGTGTTCTGCTTATATGGAGAGCGATATATTTGTTCGGGGTCCGTCAGTTAGGAACACCGGATAACATGCAATGGTTACTGCCAGGACTGTTTTTAGTCATGGGAATTGCTTTAATCATTGGTGCGATATTTGAGATAATAATGATAAAAACAGGTGGGATGGCGAAAAAGTATGAGAGGCTGTATGAAGAATCGGTGCAGCGGATGAAGGATAAAGAATATACGGACATATTACGTCGATTGGGATATAGGATTCCCGATGCATTTTAGAAGGGAGTTTAAGAATGAAGGGTAAGATGAGCAAGNGGTTTATGATAGCGGTGGTGCTTCTGATTTTCGTTTATATTCTAGTGACAGGTATATACGATCTGGTCAACAGGAATGACCTTTATACTATAAACGCTGACGGGTGTGTTGAGATATTAGAGGTAGAACATGCGGTCAACGGTCTGATACCGATTGGAAAAGACCATTATTATATTGCTTTTGACGGGGAATCCGGCGATGCATGTATAGTAAAAGCGTCTAAGAGATGGTACAGTAAGAACTTTGATGAGGCAGGCTACGCGTTGGCGCCGGGTGGAATAACGATCACGGCTCTGGCAAAAGATATAAGTGATTATAGGATAGAGAGGGAACTNATCTCAAGAGCATCGCAACTAGAGGGCGTTAATTTTATTGTGAGTCCGGACCATAATTTGGATCTTGCATACAAATTTAATGCTGTTTGTAAACTTGCATTCATAGCGACAGCGGCTATTGTGGCATTTCTCGTAAGAAAAGGGACGAAAAATCCTGAAAGTATGAGTGAAGCAGAGAAAAAAATAGTTATCGCCTTAGCACTTGTGTCAGTAGTACTATTGATAAAGGTTGTCAGAGGCATGATGTAAAGACAGCTTTTTACAACAAAAAAAAGACGTTTTACAACATCTTGGTTGATTATAAAAATAGAGATGCCGAAAAACTAGACAGGGAAAGATAAGATGATTTGAGACGAGGTGATTTTATGAGTATTACAATGTTTCGCACGTCATTGAACGGCGGTAATTCCAATTCTATATTTGCCGGAAATCTGTCAATGATGCAGAGAGCAGGATTAAAGAGTTCACAGGAAAAGGTGGAGCGTCAGCAAAAGGCAGCAGGTCAGATCGATTTTTGGGAGAAGCAGAAGGAAAGCCTGAAAAACATGGAATGCGATTCCATTGAGGATATTGCGAGGAAACTGGACAAATTTCATACCTATGAGGACGAAATTGCCGCGGTCAAAATGCAATATAATCAGGAACAGATGAGACATACGATGGATGAGGCAAGAGAACTGGGAGAGAAGATTGCGAAAGAAGCTGAGAAATATGAGCCTAAGACAGCTGAGGAGAGACGGGAAGAGATGGCAGAGGAAGCGCTTGGAACGGATGAGAACAAAGGTGAACNGACAGAAATGCTGGAAGATATGCAGGAAGAAATTTCTGAGATGACAGAAGAAATGACGGAGGAAACTTTGGAAAGTATATCAGAGTTGTCTTTGGAAGAGGAGCAGCCGACGGATCAATCTGTAAAATATAAGCGTATTGATCTGCTGGTTTAAAGGAATTGTCAATCCAAACAAACCTCCCCACGGAGTAACTGCATAAGTTCCTAGCCGAAATGCAAGCGGTACAGCAGAAACAATCGTCATACTTCATCAGGTCGTGTAAATGCCTAAAACAAGGCGTTTGCGCGACNTTTGTATTTTTAACAAGGCATATGTAATAGTGTCCAATCTTTCGCAAGTGGGGTAAAAATGGGGTACAGATTGTTGGATATAACTAAAAATCAAAAATGGCCTGTTTTTCCTTTATATAAACAGATTAAACAGGCTGGGAAGTACAATATTTATTGCTTTTCCCAACTTGGCTATGCTACAATTGGAAAAATAAAGACTTTGATTATGCTGAAAATGTACTGACAAAATTTGGAGGAAGATTGGTGAGAATGTAAGAGAGCATCCGGCATTTATCTGTAACTGCTGTGGATGTTGCTGTGAAGCGCTGCAGGCAGCGAGGAAATTCAGTCCAATGCAGCCGGTGGCAACAACGAATTATATTCCAAAGGTATCTTTGGAAACATGTATTGGCTGCGGGAAGTGTAAAAAGGTGTGTCCGATTCTGGCGATTTCGATGGAAGAAGGAAAACCTGTGATTGATGAAGAAATCTGTCTGGGGTGTGGCGTATGCGCGCGAAACTGTCCGACAAAGGCGATTGCTCTCAAGTGTCGGCCCGTACAGGTGATCACTCCGGTAAACAGCACACACAGATTTGTCCTGCAGGCAATTGAGAAAGGGACTCTGCAGAATCTGATTTTTGATAATCAGGCGTTTGCCAATCACCGGGCGATGGCGGCCGTATTCGGAACGATACTGCGTCTGCCGCCGATGAAGCAGGCATTGGCAAGAACGCAGTTCAAGTCGATATACCTGGACAAGCTGCTGTCGGTTTAATCAGAAGAAAAAATAGGATGGCATTTTATATTTATCAGCAACTTACCAGGAGAGCATAACGCTTGTGAATATACTTTATGAGGAATACAGATGAAAAATAGAACAGATAAAAAGATGCAGCCTGCCTCTAGTATACGGAACCTATACATAACAAAGCTGGTCGGGCGCTGCACGATATGCTGTCTTTGCGGGATGATGTATGTAGCAGACAGAGAATCATTTGAGATTATGAATGGTTTGAATTTTTTCAGAGGTTTTTCACCATTTCATATTATATGGGCAATCTGGATGGCTGACATGTTGCTGCAGGTAGTTCCTGTAAAGAACCGGATTTCACTTGGTTCGCAGAAACTGTTCCGACTCCGATTTCGTCCAATTCGGGGAAAAGTGAATATCCAGCGGCTCAAGCAGTATATTGTGTCAACAACAAAATCTGCATATAAAGTATTTATTTTATGGACAGCACTGATTATTGTATTGGGTATGCTGTATACCCATAAGGTAATTGATGATGCATTGTTATTTATGATCACAGTTGTATTTTACGTATGTGATTTGATCTGTGTGCTGGTCTGGTGTCCATTCCGTCTGATCATGCAGAACCGCTGCTGCACGACCTGCCGTATTTTTAACTGGGATCATTTGATGATGTTCAGCCCGCAGTTATTTGTCAAAGGATTCTTTTCGCGCAGCCTTCTTCTGGTGTCCATAGTTGTGTGGATTGTATGGGAACTGAGCGTGCTTTTGCATCCTGAGCGGTTTTGGGAATACTCAAATGAAGCGTTGAAATGTGTGAACTGTACGGATAAGCTTTGTACGCAGTATTGCAGGAAATTACGGAGTCGGAATGGCGCAGGCTGAACTGGTATATTGAGGTGAAAGATGATTTATAAAATTTTCAGAAAATTTTAGCACTCACAACTTGACAGTGCTAACAAACGGTNTTATAACTCAAATAGATGGAGGTCACAAACGCTGATCTCTATACGATAAGAAATCAGGAGGTAATGCTATGAACATTCAGAAATTTACACAGAAATCCGTAGAAGCGATCAACGATTGTGAAAAGCTTGCCTATGAATACGGTAATCAGGAGATTGAGCAGGAGCACCTTCTTGTTGCATTGCTGGGTCAGCAGGACGGTCTGATTCCAAAGATGATCGAAAAGATGGAGATCAATCTGGAACATTTTACAGAAAATGCCANGCNCCATCTTGCCGCCCGCGTCAAGGTTTCGGGAGGAAAGGTNTTTGTAGGGCAGGATNTGAATAAGGTATTGATCCATGCNGAGGANGAGGCAAAGCAGATGGGAGACGAATATGTTTCNGTGGAGCATTTGTTTTTGTCCATGATCAAANATCCGAACAGGGCGCTNAAAGAAATATTCAANGAATACGGNATCACAAGAGAGCGGTTNCTGCAGGCNCTCTATACGGTACGGGGAAATCAGCGTGTGACTTCNGACAACCCGGAGGCGACCTATGACACNTTGGANAAATACGGTTACGATATGGTCGAGCGGGCGAGAAATCAGAAGCTTGACCCTGTCATCGGANGGGACGATGANATACGGAATGTAGTCNGNATTCTTTCGAGAAAGACGAAAAACAATCCGGTGCTNATCGGAGAACCGGGCGTCGGCAAGACAGCGGTTGTGGAGGGATTAGCNCAGCGNATCGTAAANGGAGANGTACCGGAAGGGTTAAAGGACAAGAGNCTGTTTGCGCTGGATATGGGCGCACTGATCGCCGGAGCNAAATACCGNGGGGAATTTGAAGANCGNCTGAAAGCTGTTTTGGATGAAGTCAAGAGCTCGGACGGACAGATCATTCTGTTTATCGACGAGCTNCATACNATNGTGGGNGCCGGCAAGACAGACGGNGCAATGGATGCCGGACAGCTCTTAAAGCCGATGCTGGCGCGCGGAGANCTGCACTGCATCGGAGCGACGACACTGGATGAATATCGGGAATACATTGAAAAGGATGCCGCGCTAGAGCGCCGCTTCCAGCCTGTCTTAGTGGATGAGCCGACTGTGGAAGACACGATTTCCATTCTGCGGGGATTAAAGGAACGCTATGAGGTATTCCACGGAGTAAAGATCACGGATGCTGCGCTGGTGTCAGCGTCGGTGTTGTCGAACCGTTATATTTCTGACCGTTTCCTGCCGGATAAGGCGATCGATCTGGTCGATGAGGCGTGTGCGCTGATCAAGACGGAGCTCAATTCCATGCCGACAGAGCTGGATGAACTGAACCGCCGTGTGATGCAGATGGAGATTGAAGAGACCGCGCTGAAAAAGGAGACGGACCGCCTGAGTGGAGAGCGTCTCGCAAATCTGCAGAAGGAGCTTGCAGAGCTTCGTGACCGGTTCAGCAGCAGAAAGGCACAGTGGGAAAATGAAAAGTCGTCCGTGGAAAAGGTGCAAAAGCTGCGCGAGGAGATAGAAACCGTCAAAAATGAAATCAAGACGGCACAGCAGAATTACGACCTGGAAAAGGCGGCAGAGCTGCAGTACGGCAGGCTTCCGCAGCTGCAAAAGCAATTGGAAACCGAGGAAGAGGAAGTGAAAAAACGCGATCTTTCTCTTGTTCATGAAAATGTGACCGATGAGGAAATCGCACGCATTATATCCAGATGGACCGGCATACCGGTGGCAAAGCTGACGGAAAGCGAACGCAACAAAACACTGCATCTCGACGAGGAACTGCACCGCCGCGTCATCGGTCAGGATGAAGGGGTCACAAAAGTGACAGAGGCGATCATCCGCTCCAAAGCGGGAATTAAGGACCCGACAAAGCCAATCGGTTCATTTCTGTTCCTGGGTCCGACCGGCGTCGGCAAGACGGAGCTGGCAAAAGCTCTTGCAGCAAGCCTGTTTGACGATGAGTCCAACATGGTACGGCTTGACATGAGCGAGTACATGGAAAAATATTCCGTGTCGAGGCTGATCGGAGCGCCTCCCGGATATGTGGGTTACGACGAGGGCGGACAGTTGACTGAGGCAGTGCGGAGAAAACCGTACTCCGTTGTCCTCTTTGACGAGGTGGAAAAAGCGCATCCGGACGTGTTCAACGTACTGCTGCAGGTATTGGATGACGGGCGGATTACGGACTCTCAGGGACGGACGGTCGATTTTAAGAACACGATCATCATCATGACGTCGAACCTCGGATCGGCATATCTTCTGGAAGGGATTGATGAGAACGGCGATATCAATCCGGCTTGCGAGGAAGCTGTGATGAGTGAATTGCGCGGGCACTTCAGACCGGAATTTTTAAACCGTCTGGATGAGATCATTTTGTTTAAGCCGCTGACAAAGGGCAACATCGGTAATATTATCACGCTTCTGATGAAGGAGCTGAATATGCGCCTTGCAGATAGAGAAATCACGGTAGAACTTTCCGATTCCGCGAAGCAGTATATTGTGGACAACGGCTATGATCCGGTTTACGGAGCGAGACCGTTGAAACGTTTTCTGCAGAAACATGTGGAAACGCTGTCGGCAAAACTGATACTGGCGGACGAGGTCAGGGAAGGAGATACGATACTCATCGACACGGAATCTGTGATGGGAGAGAGCGGTGCAGCAGAGATGGGAGCAGAACGGCTGACTGCAAGAGTGGTGAGGAGATAAAAATACAGAAATAATGAAAATCCGTGCAAGACAAATTAAAAGAGCCATTTGAAAATCAAGCAGCTCTCTTGTATAATTTACTTAGAAGTGATTGGAATTGAATCTCCGATTGCCCTCAGTAAAAAGCAAAATTACAAGAATTTAAGCATCCTCACTTTAGGCGGTAGGGATGCTTATTTCTTTTTATGATTGTCTATGTAAGACAGAGCCGCAAACAACACAAACAGAGGGTGTGTCACGACCTTGCATTCGCGGAAGTGATAAGCTATAATAAAGTCAATCTTGAACGTGTGGAACAGAACGAAAACCGACAGTAAGGAAGGACTAAGCGGAGGGAGGAGGAATTGTGATTATGGAAGGAATAGTTGGATTGGTTTGTTGTATTTTATGTGCATTCCCTTTGTTTGTAATGGGGNATTACAATAAAAATAGTAGAGAACCNCTTANNTTTTGGGCAGGAGATAANAGTTTAAAAGAAAAAGTGAAAGATATTCANGGATATAATANTGAAATATCAAAGTTATATATAAAATGTGCCTTGGTATTTGTGGCAACAGGGATATTTTGTTTGATATTTTTTTGGTTCGGAATTATGTGTGTTTTACTTGAAAGTACATTGGGAATATATGTTGTATGGAGGATATACAAAAATATTCTTTTAAGATATTCATGAATTTAGATTTGTGGGGATGACATATGGAGAAGAGGGGTATTTATGGCACTTGAAAATAAGCTTAATATCATTGATCCAACAGAGCTTGCCCGTGTAGAGGAAATACTAAGCAAGAAGAAAGCGATATTGCTTTTTGAAAGTGGATATCTGCATATGTTAAAGGCAGGGACGGTTGAAAGTCTTTTAGAAATACACAAGTATCTTTTTGAGGAGATTTATGACTTTGCAGGGAAGATAAGAGAGGTTAATATCTCAAAGGGAAGTTTTAGGTTTGTGCCTGCTATGTATTTGCATGCCGCGCTCGAAAGTATTGAAAAAATGCCACAGGCAACCATTGACGAGATAATTGAAAAATATGTTGAGATGAACATTGCTCATCCATTCAGAGAGGGAAACGGTAGAAGTACAAGGATTTGGTTGGACTTGATTTTAAGCCAGGAACTTCGTATGGTGGTGGATTGGAGTAAGGTTGATAAAGATGATTATTTGCTTGCAATGGAGAGAAGTCCAATCAAAGATGTTGAAGTAAAGCATCTGCTGAAAGCTGCATTAACTGACAGGATTAATGACAGGGAAGTGTACATGAAGGGGATAGATTACAGTTATTATTATGAAGGTTATGCAACGTATAAAGCAGATGAAATATACTCAAATAAAAAGAGAAAAATGAATATTGAACTTGTGAGATTAACTAGTGAATATAAGGAGCAGCTATTTGAAATGCTGACAGAATGGAAGAACGATACGTGTAGGAGCTGTTAATATTCGCCACTACTTAAATGATGAACTATTAAAAACTGGTGGTCATATAGGCGATGGAATTAGACCTAGTGAAAGAAGAAAAGGTTATGCGACAGCAATGATTGCGTTGGCATTAGATGAGTGTAAAAAGCTTGGCATCAACAAAGTCTTGATGTGTTGCAACAAGGATAACATTGGTTCGGCGAAATCCATCATTAATAATGGTGGAGTATTGGAAAATGAAGTTGAAGAAGACGGACATATTGAGCAGCGTTATTGGATTCAGTTATAGTGTAGAATTTTAGTTTGCCTAACCGCCCTCGGCAAAGAATGCGGTTATTTTTAGCATTTGATTAGGATTAAGATGGCACACTGTGAGGGAAATTACAAGTCAATTCTTATGTGGGAAATTTTTTCCCAATGCGGAATGACTGTTTGTGTTGTGAAGTCAAATATTTTGATGTATAATAAAACAGCAATATGACAATTGTTGTAAAAACAGGAACTTCTTGGCTCTGCGTCTCATTGCGCAGAGCCTCCAGAAGTTCTTTTCGTGTACGGAAGGAAAGGCACGGTAGAACGATGGCATTCACGCATTTGCATGTCCATACGGAGTACAGTCTTTTGGATGGCTCCAACAAGATAAAAGAATACGTAGCGAGAGTCAAAGAACTCGGGATGACAGCGGCGGCGATCACGGATCACGGTGTCATGTTTGGCGTGATCGACTTTTACAAGGCAGCCAACGCGGCAGGGATCAATCCGATTTTGGGGTGCGAGGTCTATGTGGCGCCCAATTCCCGGTTTGACAGGGAACAGACGCATGGGGAGGATCGGTATTACCATCTGGTACTCCTCGCCGAGAATAATCAGGGATATCAGAATCTGATGAAAATTGTCTCGAAAGGTTTTGTGGAAGGTTATTATTACAAGCCGAGAGTGGACATGGAGATATTGGAAACCTATCATGAGGGAATTATCGCATTAAGTGCCTGTCTGGCGGGAGAGGTGCAGCGGTATCTTGTAAAAGGACTCTATGAACAGGCAAAAGAGGCGGCGTTTAAATACGAGAGATGTTTCGGAAAAGGGAATTTCTTTCTGGAACTGCAGGATCACGGAATCCCGGATCAGAAAACTGTAAACATGGGGCTTCTGCGAATGAGCCAGGAGACGGGGATTGAACTCGTAGCCACCAATGATGTACATTATACCAATGCTGAAGACTGGGAGGCACATGATATTCTGCTATGTCTTCAGACCGGAAAGAAACTGTCTGACGAAAACCGTATGCGCTATGAAGGCGGACAGTACTATGTGAAGAGTGAAGAGGAGATGAGGGCGCTCTTTCCCTATGCGGCGCAGGCGATAGACAACACGCAGAAGGTTGCGGACCGCTGTCATGTGGAAATTGAGTTTGGGGTGACAAAGCTGCCGCACTTTGATGTGCCGGACGGTTATGATTCATGGACTTATCTGAACAAGCTCTGTCACGAGGGACTTAAGGCGCGATACCCGGACCGGCAGGATGAGCTTTTGTCGCAGCTCGACTATGAATTGCAGGTCATTCAGAAGATGGGGTATGTAGATTACTTCCTGATCGTGTGGGACTTCATCAATTTTGCCCGTACACATGATATTCCGGTAGGACCGGGGAGGGGAAGCGCGGCGGGAAGCCTTGTCTCTTACACGACAGGTATCACAAATATAGACCCTGTAAAATATAATCTGCTGTTTGAGCGGTTCTTGAATCCGGAGCGCGTCACTATGCCGGATATTGATATTGACTTTTGCTATGAAAGGCGTGGAGAGGTCATTGACTACGTAGTGGAAAAATACGGCAAGGACTGTGTGACTCAGATCGTGACCTTCGGTACTCTTGCCGCCCGGGGAGTCATCCGGGATGTGGGACGTGTCATGGATCTGCCCTACAGTATGTGTGACACGATTGCCAAACATATTCCGAACGAGCTGAACATCACGATAGATAAAGCGCTGGTCATGAATCCGGAGCTTCGGGCAATGTATGAATCGGACGAAACGGTGCATACTCTGATCGACATGGCAAAGCGTCTGGAAGGACTTCCGCGCCATACATCCATGCATGCAGCCGGCGTCGTGATCTCACAGAAAGCGATGGATGAATATGTACCTCTGTCAAGAGCATCCGACGGTACGATCACAACGCAGTTTGTGATGACTACGATCGAGGAGCTCGGTCTGCTCAAGATGGATTTCCTCGGTCTGCGCACGCTGACTGTGATCAAGGATGCGGTGGAGCTGGTGAAGAAGAACTACGGCATCTGCATCGATATGGATCATATTGACTATAACGATAATATAAGCCGCGAAGCGGTTCCGATCAACTATAATGATAAAGCAGTTTTAGACACGATAGGAACGGGCAGGACAGAAGGGATATTCCAGCTGGAAAGTGCGGGGATGAGGAACTTCATGAAAGAGCTGAAACCCCAGAGTCTGGAAGATATCACTGCCGGAATCTCGCTCTACCGCCCGGGTCCGATGGATTTCATTCCCAAATATATCAAGGGAAAAAACGAGCAGGGCAGCATCACATACGTCTGTAAGGAATTAGAGCCGATCTTAGAGCCGACGTATGGCTGCATAGTGTATCAGGAGCAGGTAATGCAGATTGTGCAGAATCTTGCGGGATATACGATGGGGCAGGCGGACAATATCCGTCGTGCCATGAGTAAAAAGAAACAGTACATCATTGATGCGGAGCGACAGAATTTTGTATACGGAAATAAAGAGCAGGGGATAAACGGATGTATCGCCAACGGGATCAGCGAAAAGGCAGCTAATGAGATTTATGATTCCATGGTGGATTTTGCAAAATATGCCTTCAATAAATCCCATGCGGCGGCCTATGCAGTGGTATCTTATCAGACGGCATATTTAAAGCACTACTATCCGGTGGAATTTATGGCGGCGCTGATGACCTCCGTGATTGACGCACCGAGAAAAGTCGCGGAATATATATATAGCTGCCGTCAGATGGGAATTAAAGTGCTGCCGCCTGATATCAATGAGGGAGAAGGCGTCTTTTCTGCGACAAAAGATGGAATCCGCTACGGTTTGTATGCGATCAAGAGCATTGGACGTCCTGTGGTGGATGTGATGCTGAAGGAGCGCGAGAACGGCGGCAGATTCAGCACGTTGCAGAGCTTTATCGACCGGGTTGCGGGACGTGAGGTCAACAAACGTGCGGTAGAGAATCTGATAAAAGCCGGTGCCTGCGACAGTCTGGATGGAAACCGTCAGCAGATGCTTTTGAGTTACAGTCTTATGATGGATAATCAGGCGCAGGAAAAAAAGAAATCCATGGAGGGGCAGATCAGTCTGTTTGATCTGGTGTCTGAGGAGGAGAAAAAATCATACGAGATCCGCTACCCGGACGTGGAAGAGTACAGCAAAGAGGTTAAGCTTGGCTTTGAAAAAGAGGTGATCGGTATTTACCTGACCGGTCATCCGCTTGAAGAGTATGAGGCAAAATGGAAGAAAAATATTACCGCGGTGACTGCCGATTTTCTTCTGGAGGAGGAAAGCGGCGAGATCAGGGTCAAGGACAACCAGCAGGTAACGGTGGGCGGAATGGTCATGGAAAAGACGATCAAGTACACCAAGCATAATCAGGCGATGGCATTTCTGACGCTGGAGGATCTGTTTGGCACAGTGGAGATCATTGTGTTTCCTAAGGATTACGAAAGGTATCATGCCCTGCTGAACGAAGATGAGAAGATATTTGTTCAGGGACATGCCAGCGTGGAAGAGGATAAGAACGGAAAACTGATCTGTGAGAGGATTTATTCTTTTGAGGATACAAAACAGGAGCTGTGGCTCCAGTTTGCCAGCAAAGAGGAATACGAACAGAAGGAACAGGAGCTTTTTTCAATCCTGCATGATTCGGACGGAAACGATGCGGTGGTGATCTATATTTCTTCCATCAAGGCAATGAAAAAGCTGCCTCCCAGCCAAAATATCCGGGTTAATGAAGAAATTATGAGTGCCTTGTCCGGCTTTTTGGGCAAAAAAAATGTAAAAGTTGTTGAAAAGGGCATTGAAAAGCAGGCCCAAAGATATTAAAATGATAGAGATTAGATAAAAGCGGATTTCTTATTAGGAGGGAATTATATATGTCAAAAGAGATTAACACAATTGGTGTATTGACCAGTGGTGGTGATGCTCCGGGTATGAATGCGGCGATCCGTGCAGTTGTCCGGGAAGCGATTGCAAAGGGCAAAAGGGTAAAGGGCATTCAGAGAGGATACGCAGGACTGCTTCAGGAAGAGATTGCGGACATGGAAGCAAAGGATGTATCTGATATTATCCAGAGAGGCGGAACCATTCTTCAGACAGCGCGCTGCCTGGAATTTACGACAGCAGAGGGACAGCAGAAGGGAGCGGAGATATGCCGGAAGCACGGTATTGACGGGATCATCGTTATTGGCGGTGATGGCTCATTTAAAGGCGCGCAAAAGCTTGCGGCTCTTGGTATCAATACGATCGGCCTTCCGGGAACCATTGATCTTGATATCGCATGTACGGAATATACGATCGGATTTGACACGGCGGTGAATACTGCGATGGAAGCGATCGACAAGGTGCGCGATACTTCTACCTCGCATGAGCGCTGCAGTATCATTGAGGTTATGGGACGCGGTGCGGGATATATTGCATTGTGGTGCGGAATTGCAAACGGTGCGGAGGACATTCTCCTGCCGGAGAATTATGATTACGATGAGCAGAAGCTTGTCAACCATATCATTGAGAACAGAAAACGCGGCAAGAAGCATCACATTATCGTGAATGCAGAGGGAATCGGACATTCTGCAAGCATGGCAAAGAGGATTGAGGCGGCGACCGGTGTGGAGACCCGTGCAACCATTTTAGGTCATATGCAGCGCGGAGGAAGTCCGACATGTAAAGACCGTGTATATGCATCGACTATGGGAGCGATGGCAGTGGACTTGCTCTGTGAAGGAAAGAGCAACCGTGTTGTGGGATACCGTCATGGTAACTTTGTCGATTTTGATATCGATGAGGCACTGTCGATGGAAAAATCAATTTCTCCGTATCAGTTCGAGATCAGTAGAAACTTATCTCTGTAATTGATACTACATAATTTGAGTTGTATAGGGACAGCCGCAGTTTTTGGCGACGGTCCCTTTTTATTACAATAAGAATGGCTCGCGTAGCGTGGCATTCGTTTGTATGTGGAGGATATCGTGATAACAAGCAGCAGTAACCGACAAATAAAAAACATATTGCTTTTGCAAAAAAAGGGAAAGGCGCGTAGAGAGCAGGGGCTGTTTGTCGTCGAGGGCAGAAAAATGTTTGCCGAGGTTCCGCGTGAATGGCTGTCAGCCGTTTATGTCTCGGAGGATTTTCTGACGCAGCCAATGGCAGAGCAGCTGCTCGGTGACGTCCCCTATGAGGTCGTGTCACAGGGAGTGTTTCAAAGTATTTCTGATACCCAGACTCCGCAGGGAATCCTTTGCGTAGTCAAACAGCCCTCCTATGAATTTTCCGAGCTCTTGATGGGAGAGAAAACACATCTTCTCATCCTCGAAAGTATTCAGGACCCCGGAAATCTCGGAACGATGCTGCGCACAGGAGAAGGGGCGGGCATTACGGGAATAATTGTCAATCAGACCACGGCGGACCTCTTTCAGCCCAAAACGGTTCGTGCGACCATGGGAAGCATTTACCGGGTGCCCTATTATGTCAGTGATGATCTGACGGAAACGGTAAGGAAGCTCAAGCGTGAAGGAGTACATGTCTATGCAGCGCATCTGAAAGGTAAAATGCAGTATGACGAGCCGGATTATACGGCAGGAACGGCATTTATGATCGGAAATGAAGGTGCAGGACTCTCAGATGAGCTGTCAGCTTTGGCAGACGATTATATCAGGATTCCGATGGAGGGCAAAGTGGAATCTCTCAATGCGGCGGTGTCGGCGGCTCTTTTGATGTATGAGACAAACCGGCAGAGGCGCAGGAGCAGGGAGGAGTAAGGTATGCGGATCTGGTTCAAGATAATGAAGGATAACCGTTTGGTAGATGATATGACTGTGACGGACGAGTCGGAGGAGACCAGAACACACAAAATTTTTGCGGCGCTGGAGGAGGCATGCTATGCATTTGATCTGGGTAAGCCAATCTGGCTGGATGCAAATGTGGAAGAGTTTAAGCGGCATGCAAAGACGCGTTTTACACAGGACAGTTTTATAGAGCACATTTCGTTTGATTTTTTGGAGATGCATGTGATTGAGGAAGATTGATGCACGGGAACAGAAAGTGAGTATTTCATGGATCAGATAAAAGAATTTCTTCGGAAAAAAAATATTGAGATATCGGCAAAGCGATACTTTATTGATGCCTTGGGAGCAATGGCGCAGGGACTTTTTGCATCTTTGCTGATTGGAACTATCATTGGGACGATCGGCACACAGACGGGCATAGAACTGCTTGTCACAGTGGGAAATTACGCGAAGGCAGCAGTAGGTCCTGCGATGGCGGTCGCGATCGGATTTGCCCTGCAGGCTTCTCCACTTGTGCTTTTTTCATTGGCGGCAGTGGGAATGGCGGCAAATGAACTTGGCGGTGCCGGCGGCCCCCTTGCAGTTTTAGTCGTGACGATATTTGCGGCGGAATTCGGAAAAGCTGTTTCAAAAGAGACGAAGATAGATATCATTGTCACGCCTTTTGTCACGGTGTTCGTCGGTGTGGCGCTTTCCGTATGGTGGGCGCCTGCCATAGGTACAGCCGCGAGCGCGGTGGGCGGCGCCATTATATGGGCAACGGAACTGCAGCCGTTTTTTATGGGTATACTCGTGTCGGTCATAGTCGGAATTGCACTCACGCTTCCGATCAGTAGCGCTGCAATCTGTGCTGCACTGGGATTGACAGGTCTTGCAGGAGGCGCCGCACTTGCGGGCTGCTGTGCTCAGATGGTGGGATTTGCCGTGATAAGTTTTCGGGAAAACCGTTGGGGAGGTCTTTTTGCGCAGGGAATCGGAACGTCCATGCTCCAGATGGGGAATATCATAAAAAATCCGCGTATCTGGCTGCCTGCCATTCTCACATCGGCGATCACGGGACCGATCGCAACCTGTATCTTTAAACTGGAAATGAACGGCGCGGCAATCTCTTCAGGAATGGGGACCTGCGGGCTGGTCGGACAGATCGGGGTCTACACCGGATGGATCGCAGATATTGCAGCAGGGAAAAAAGTTTCCGTTACCGGTATGGACTGGATCGGACTGTTACTTGTATGCTTTGTGCTCCCGGGAGTAATTGCTTGGCTGTTTGGTCTGCTGTTCCGCAAGATCGGATGGATTCGGGAAAATGACCTGAAGCTGGAATTGTAAAAAAAACGTAAACTTTCAAATAACTTTTTCCATTATTCCGGTTTCTGTGCTATAATGATTCTATGAGATAAGATCTGCACAGAAGAGAGGAAGACTTTAAAAGAGGCATGGAGGATTAATATGGAGAGACCGTTCGTACTGAGTGAAGATGTAGACAGTTGGAGTACGATGATATTTTTATATAGATCCGCATTGAAGGAAGTCGGAACCAAAGTTGAAATCTTAAATGACGAGTTTCAGCAGGTACATCAGTACAACCCGATTGAATATATCAAATCAAGAATCAAATCGCCGGAGAGTATTGTAAAGAAGCTAAAGAGATATGGCTATGAATCCTCGATCGACAATATGGTGAGCCATGTCAATGATATTGCAGGAATTCGTATTGTCTGTTCGTTTACGTCCGATATTTATAAACTGGCGGAAATGATCGGTAAACAGAATGACCTTACTGTGATTTCAGTGAAGGATTATATCAAGCACCCGAAAGACAGCGGTTATAAGAGCTATCATATGCTTGTGACCGTGCCGATTTTTCTTTCGGACCGGATCATTGATACCAAGGTTGAGATTCAGATCCGCACGATGGCAATGGATTTTTGGGCAAGTCTCGAGCATAAGATCTATTATAAATTCGAGGGAAATGCGCCCGGGTATATTAGCAGAGATCTGCGCGAATGCTCCGGTATCGTGTCAATGCTGGACGCCAAGATGTTACAGCTAAACGAAGCGATACTCAAGGCGAAAGATGCACAGGAGGAAGATGCGGGTGCAGTATAATTATGATTTTGAGATAGCGTCTCTGATAGTAATGGTGATTGTTTTTCTGCATTTTGCTTTTGTCCGTCAGTTTCCAAGTGATAAGACGAGAGTGTTTGGAATGCTGATTTTGTCGTGCATGTTCGAATGCATTTTTAATATTGCCTCATGTATTGGATTGGCAAACGCCGCCCACATTCCACAGATTGTGAATGAAGTGGTGACGTTTGCTTTTTTTGTATTTGAGGGGTTAAGTTCCTATCTGATTTTCTGCTATTTTGCGGTGCAGGGGGAGATGAGGGGAAATAGCAAGAGGCTGGTGTGGATACTGGGGACGCTGCCGTTTGCGCTGTTTGAGATTTTTGCCATCCTGACGCCGTTTATCGGATTCTTTTATTATTTTTGGGACGGAGTTTACTATCAGGGCTTTGGAGCGAATTTCGGATACTGGTATGTGATCTGCTACTTTGTGCTGAATCTGGCGTATATTGCATTCCGCCGCAAGGTGATCGGAAAAAGGATGAAACTGATCGTTCTGATTTATACGGCAGTAGCTGTTGCGATGATCGCAATGCAGTACCGTGTGCGTGGAATTTTGATGACGAGCGTAGGAAATACTATTGTACTTTTGATGATCTATCTGGCGATGCAGAACCCCAATGAGATGATTGATGCGGTCACTGATATCGGAAATGAGAGCGCGCTGATGCAGCAGATTAAGAGCCGTCTGCGTCAGACAAAGGGTCTGAAGCTGCATACGGCAGAATTTGCTGTGATCACGGTTCGGATACGCAAAATGCACCATCTCAATGCACTGCTTGGTATTGAGAACCGCAATGCGATCCTGCAGGATATCGGCAGTTTTCTTTATAAGCTGGGAGGCAAATTTCATGTCTTTCACAATTCCGGTGATATGTTTACCGTGATCGTGGATTCCGTGGACAGGAGCAGGGAGATCAGAGATCAGATTTACGACCGGTTTCAGAAAGATTGGGGTGTGCAGCAAAACCGTATTGTTTTGGATATCGCAATGGCGGTACAGTATTATCCGGGTGATTTTAAGACGGTTCCGGATTACATAGGTCTGCGCAATTTTCTGTTGGAGGAGGCAGAGCGCGCCGGAGCAGATGCGGTTGTAGAATCAAGCAGTGAGCTTGCGGACAAGTTTCAGCGCAGAAATAAAGTAGAGCTTGCGGTAGCAAAAGCGATTCGCGAGCAGAAGTTTCAAGTGTATTATCAGCCAATCTATTCGCTGAAGGAAAAACGGATCGTATCCTTGGAGGCGCTTGTGCGTCTTTGCGATGAGGAGCTTGGATTTATTTCTCCGGACGAATTCATCCCGCTTGCAGAGAGAGACGGAAGTATTATCTCTATCGGTGCGATCGTGCTGGAGGAGTGTTGTAGATTTCTCGCACATCATGTACTGTCCAATGCATCGCTGGGAATTCGGACGATACAGGTAAACTTGTCTGTGGCACAGTGCATGCGTCAGGATCTGGCGGAGACGATCCTTCCCGTGTTGGAAAAATATCATATTCCTCCGTCCATGATCGCGTTAGAAGTTACAGAGGGGGCTGCGATCACGACTCCGGAGCAGATGCAGCGCCATATGAAAGAGCTTGGAGAAATGGGGATTACCTTTGCAATGGACGATTACGGAAGTGGAAACGCCAACTGCTCTTACCTGATCCGTTTTCCGTTTCGTGAGGTCAAGATCGACAAAGAAATTGTGTGGGCTTATTTTGATAATCCTGCTGCGCAAGTGGTTTTGGAGAATGAGATACGGACGATCAGAAAGCTGCAGATTCCGCTGGTCGTGGAAGGTATTGAGAAGATAGAACAGAGTCAGATCATGGAGCAGCTTGGCGTAGACTATATTCAGGGGTATTATTACGGGAAACCGATGCCTGAGCAGGCATGTCTGCGCCATGTGCGCCAGTTCAATGCAGCAGCCGAGAATTATGCTTAAATACTGTCAGGAGACTGTATTGATCCGATGAAGCGGTGGATAGCGGCGGCAACTCCGCACTCCTCGTTTGTCAGCGTGACGTAGTCGGCGAGCTCCTGAACCTCACGGTCGGCATTTCCCATAGCGACGCCGATCGCGGCAGTCTGTAGGATATCGATATCGTTCTGAGTGTCGCCGCATGCCATGGTCTGTGAAAGACTGATACCGAGATGTTCGCAGAGAAAGCGCAGTCCCATGCCCTTGGTCGTTCCGGTTTTGGTAAACTCAAGATTGTGGTAGCCGCCCGACAGAAACGTCACTTCGGGATGCTGCGCAAGCAGGGAGATCACAGATTCCCGATCTTTGAAACTGCCGTCCGCAAGCGGATAGAAGTTTAAAGTCATTTTTTCAACTTCCAAGCGATTTTCCCAGATAAGCGCAGCGAGATCTTCGAACAGAGTGCCGGAATTTCTGATATAGTCGCGCAGAGACTGCGGCATGGCAAGCGTGTCGATCTTTGCATAATTGGACTGCAGACCGTATCGGTCTCCGTGAACAAAGGCATCTATATGGATGTCTTTTTTTTGCAGTTCCTTTAAGATTGGGTAGAGAAGCTCAGGCTGCATGCAGCTTGCGTGGAGGCATGTCTTATCAGGTAAGGTATAGACGCCTGCGCCGTTTGCAGTGATCGCATAGTGAACGCCGAGGCTGCAGAGCAGTTCCGCGGGCAGTCCTGTATACGGCCTACCGGTGGAGATGACGACCTCGATCCCTTGTGCTGTAATTTCTTTTATGGCAGTCTGATCTGTCACGGAAATCTGACCTTCATGGTTTAAAAGAGTGCCGTCCATATCCAGGGCGACCAGACGGATGTTCTGATTCATAGTTTCCTCATTTCAATGTATTTATTTGATTCGGGGGAAAAGCTATGTCCCAAAGCGATTGGCGAAAAATTGCACAAAAGAATTTGTGCAATTTTCTTTTGTGTAATTTTTCGTTCAAAGTTTTTGGCAAAGCTTTTAACACTCGAATCAACAATTAATTGATTATGCGCTCCCTATTATAATAGAATTCCGAAGAAATGCAAGGTGTTTTTGGATGTTACATTTGGACTTGCGTATAGAAATCGAAAATGGCATAATGTGGTTGTGTTGTTGTATCGGATTAGAAAGGGCATGGTTATAAATATGACGAGAGAAGAATTTCAGGCACTGGTAAAAGGCGGACCGGTGATTTTAGACGGAGCAACGGGAACCAATCTGCAGAAAGCGGGGATGCCGGTAGGCGTCTGTTCGGAGCAGTGGATTCTTGAGAATCCTGAGGTGATGATAAATTTGCAGAGACAGTATGTCGAGGCGGGGACAAATATTCTGTTTGCGCCGACATTTACCGCAAACCGTATAAAGCTGGAGGAGTACGGATTGGAGGATACGCTTGTCTCTATGAACCGGGAACTTGTGGCGCTGGCGAGACGTGCTGTGGGAACACAAGCGTATGTCGCGGGTGATATGACGATGACAGGACAGCAGCTTTACCCGATCGGTGAACTGCAATTTGAGGAATTGGTGGATGTGTACAGAGAGCAGGCCAAGGCGATCTATGATGCAGGTGCCGATCTTTTTGTCGTAGAGACAATGATGAGCCTGCAGGAGTGCCGCGCAGCCGTGCTGGCGATCCGTGAGGTGTGCGATCTGCCTGTTATGGTATCTCTGACCTACAATGAGGACGGCAGAACCCTGTACGGGACGGACCCGGCAACCGCTGTTGTGGTGCTGCAGAGTCTTGGAGTGGATGCTGTAGGTCTTAACTGCTCAACAGGGCCGGAGGCAATGATCGCCCCGGTAAAATGCATGGCAGAATATGCGGTGATCCCGATCCTTGCAAAGCCCAATGCGGGAATGCCTGTATTGGAAAATGGCGAGACGGTATACAAGACAACACCGGAAGAGTTTGCAGTGGCAGGAAAGCGGCTTGTGGAAGCGGGAGCATCGATCATCGGCGGATGCTGCGGGACGACACCAGAGCATATCGGGGCATTGAGCGATGCGGTCAGAGGGATGGAGTTAAAGGAACCTCTGCAGACAAAGCGCCGGATACTGACCTCGGAGCGGAAGCTGGTTGAGATGACTCTGGATGGCAGTTTTATGGTCATCGGAGAGCGCATCAACCCTACAGGCAAAAAAAAGCTGCAGGCAGAGTTGAAAGAGGGAAGTTTAAACATGGTGCGCTCCATGGCGATCGAGCAGGAGGAAAATGGTGCGCAGATTCTTGACATTAACATGGGCATGAACGGGATTGACGAGAAAGAGATGATGCTGTCTGCCATTTACGAGGTGACATCTGCGGTGGACTGTCCGCTCTGCATTGACTCAAGCCATGTGGATATTATCGAGGAGGCGCTGCGCATTTATCCGGGGCGCGCACTGATCAACTCCATTTCACTGGAGACAGAGAAAATTGACAAGCTTCTTCCAATCGCAAAAAAATACGGAGCGATGTTTATCCTGCTGCCGCTCTCTGATGCAGGGCTTCCGGAGAATTCGGAGCAAAAGCATGAGATGATCTGCACGATTATGAATCGGGCATTGGAAATCGGTATGGATAAAGAAGATATTGTGGTGGACGGACTTGTTGCAACGGTCGGTGCAAATCCCAAAGCTGCACTGGAGTGTTTTGAGACATTTTCCTACTGCAGAAATGAACTGAAGCTGCCGACGGTCTGCGGGCTCTCCAATATCTCATTTGGACTGCCAGAGCGCTCTTATCTTAATACGGCGTTCCTCACGATGGCGATTGCGAACGGACTTACGATGGCAATCGCAAATCCGTCTCAGGAGCTTTTGATGAATGCTGCGTTTGCGTCGGATCTTCTGCTTAATAAGCGTGAGAGTGATATCCGCTATATCGAGCGGATGAACTATTTTTCTGAGAAATATGCCGGAATGGAACTCACTGCAGGTGGGACTGCAGCGGAGAAGAAGGGCACAATCGTACCGGAAAGGAATGGTGCAAAGGAGAAGCCGGAGAGGGGCAAAATCTACGAGGCAGTGTTGAAGGGCGCAAAAGATACGATACTTGATGATGTGAAAACGGTTTTAAAATCCGGGGAGAAGCCGGGAGAGATCATTGACGGACACCTGATCCCTGCGATCAATGAGGTGGGGGAACTTTTCGATAAAAAGAAGTATTTCCTGCCGCAGCTGATTTCTTCGGCGAACGCCATGAAGCTTGCCATCGAATACCTAGAGCCAATGCTTGAACACGACGATGCGCAGACACCAAAAGCGACTGTCGTTGTGGCGACCGTGGAGGGCGACATTCATGATATCGGAAAAAATCTGGTGGTTCTGATGTTAAAAAATTATGGCTATCATGTGATCGATCTGGGAAAGGATGTGCCGGCGGATACCATCGTGGATGAGGCGATCAAACAGGATGCGCAGGTCATCGGACTGTCAGCGCTGATGACGACGACGATGATGCGAATGAAAGAAGTGGTAGATTTGGTCAGGGAGAGAGGATGCCGCAGCAAAGTGGTGATCGGAGGCGCTGCGATCACGGAGAGCTTTGCAGAGGAAATCGGTGCGGACGGCTATTCCAAAGATGCGGCAGAATGTGTGCACCTTGTGGAGCGGCTTGTGGAACATATGTAGATGAATTTTATTCATCTTTGACATGAAAACATCTCACAATTTCACTTTACATCAGTGAATTATGCGCTATAATATAAGAAGTTTGAGTTGAGAAACAGACAACTCTAGCATGAAAATAATTCATATGAGTAAATAAGTGGAAAGGCAAGGAGATTGGAATCATGAAAAGTGGGCTAGAGATCAGATGGCACGGCAGAGGCGGACAGGGTGCAAAGACGGCGGCATTATTGCTTGCAGACGTAGCGTTTAAGACAGGGCAGTATGTGCAGGGATTCCCGGAATACGGTCCGGAGCGTATGGGAGCGCCGATTACCGCATACAACCGCATCAGCAGAGAACAGATCCGCGTGCATTCCAATATCTATACACCGGATCTTGTCGTAGTCGTGGATGAGACGCTGCTCCATTCCGTGAACGTGACGGCAGGTCTAAAACAGGACGGAGCGATCATCATCAATACGCCGAAAACAAGCGAGGAGATCCGTCCGCTGTTGAACGGATATCAGGGAAGTGTGTATACCGTAGATGCGAGAAAGATTTCCGAGGATACATTGGGAAAGAATTTCCCGAATTCTCCGATGCTTGCGGCAGCAGTGGCGGTCAGCGGCGTGATGGAAAGGGAGGAATTTATCTCCGAAATGCGCGCTTCCTATCAGCATAAATTTGCGAAGAAGCCGGAAGTGATCGAGGGCAATATGAAAGCGCTTACCGTGACCTTTGATGTGTTGGAGGACGCGGTGGCACAGAGTATGCAGAGGAGCGCATAGGTTCCGGTATCGGGAATATAAAGGAGCGGAGAGATAAAGACGATGAGAACAGATGTACATAAAATAAATGAGCAGACACCGCATCAGGAGCTGACAGAGGGACTGATGATGTTTGCGGAGGGAACTTCAAAATTTTTTAATACCGGAGAGTGGAGAACAAACACTCCGGTTTTTCATGCCGATCTGTGCAGACAGTGCCTTTTATGCGCGCCGGTCTGTCCGGATTCGAGCATACCGGTGAAAGATAGCAGACGAGGAGATTTTGATTACGATCACTGTAAAGGCTGCGGGATCTGCGCAAGTGTCTGCCCGTTTAATGCGATTGAAATGAAGGAGGGCAGATAGCTATGGCAAGAAAAGACCGTATGTCAGGAAATGAAGCAGTATCGTATGCGATCCGCCAGATCAATCCCGATGTAATGCCAGCATTTCCGATCACACCGTCTACTGAGATTCCGCAGATGGTGTCAACCTATATTGCAAACGGTGAGATGGATACGGAATTTATTCCGGTGGAGAGTGAGCATTCATCCATGAGCGCGGCGATCGGTGCAGAGGCTGCCGGAGCGAGAAGCCTTACCGCGACTTCATCTGCAGGTCTTGCATTGATGTGGGAGGAACTTCTGCTTGCGGCGTCTAACCGCATGCCGGTTGCGCTTGCGCTGGTCAACCGTACGCTGTCCGGTCCGATCAATATCAACTGCGACCATTCAGACGGAATGGGAGCGAGGGATACCGGCTGGATACAGATTTATGCGGAAAACAATCAAGAAGCGTATGACAACTTTATCCAGGCATATCCGATCGCGGAGCATGAGAATGTGCATCTGCCGATCATGATCTGTCAGGATGGCTTTATCACGAGTCATGCAGTGGAAAATATCGAGCTTCTGGAGGACGATGAGGTTAAAGAATTTGTGGGAGAATACCGACCGGAAGAGTATCTTTTAAATCCGGGCAAACCGATCGCGGTCGGTCCCTATTCCGTGACCAACTATGTGATGGAGGCAAAGAAAAACCAGGAGATTGCACTGGAGAATGCAAAAGATGTGATTCTGGACGTGGCAAAGCGTTTTGAAAAGGTTTCGGGCAGAAGCTATGGACTGTTTGAGGAATATAAGACAGAGGACGCCGATTACATCATGCTGCTGATCGGCTCTGCAGCGGGCACCGCAAAGCAGGCGGCAGACGATCTGCGCGCGCAGGGGAAAAAGGTCGGTGTGATCAAGCTGCGTGTATTTCGCCCGTTTCCGGCGAAGGAGCTTGCGGAGGCATTGAAAAACTGTAAGATGGTTGCCATCATGGACCGCTGCGAGAGCTACAACGGCAACGGAGGACCGCTTGGAAGTGAAGTGACGGCAGGTCTTTTCCGGTACAAGGTGATGATAGAGGCTGTCAATTATATCTACGGTCTTGGAGGCCGTGATTTTACAGTTCAAAATGTATATGACATTTTTGATGAAATGGAAGATGCGGTTGTAAACGGAACAGAAATCGAACAGTTCCAATATATTGGACTGCGTGAGTAGGAGTCGGACAAATGAGTAATTATAATTTAAAAGAAATGATGAATAAACCGGAGCGTCTTGCACCCGGTCACCGTATGTGCGCGGGATGCGGCGCGACGATCGGAGTCCGTGCAGTGCTGCGCGCGCTGCATGAGGGCGACCACGCTGTGATCGGCAACGCGACCGGATGCCTTGAGGTGTCTTCCTACATGTATCCTTATACGGCGTGGGAGGACAGCTACATCCACAATGCATTTGAAAATGCGGGTGCGACGTTAAGCGGTGTAGAGACTGCATATAAAGCACTGAAAAAGCGGGGAAGACTGCCCGAAGGGGAGAATTTTAAATTTATCACGTTTGGCGGTGACGGAGGAACGTATGATATCGGCTTTCAGTCTCTGTCGGGAGCTATGGAGCGCGGTCATGATATGGTGTATGTGTGCTACGATAACGGTGCATATATGAATACTGGAATCCAGCGGTCTTCCGCGACGCCGATGTACGCAGATACGACGACAACGCCGGTGGGAAAACAGTCAGACGGTAAGATGCAGAACCGCAAGGATCTGGCAAGCATTATCGCAGACCATGATGTGCCGTATGTGGCACAGACCACGTTTACCAACGATTTCAAAGATCTGCACATAAAGGCGGAAAAGGCGATCTATACGGAGGGGGCTTGCTTTTTAAATATCATGACTCCGTGTCCGAGAGGTTGGCGCTACGAGACATCCGAGATCATGAAAATCTGTAAGCTGGCGGTGGAAACCTGCTACTGGCCGATGTTTGAGGTGGATCACGGGAAATGGACCTTGAGCTATGAGCCGAAGAAGAAGCTTCCGATTGAAGATTTTCTGCGGGAGCAGGGAAGATTCAAGCATCTGTTTAAACCGGGAAACGAAGATCTGATCGCTCAGTTCCAGGCGGAGGTAGACCGGAGATGGGAAGATCTGCAGTATAAGTGCGCACGTGCTTGAAAGCACGCCGCTTGAAACAGTGAGAGGTTATGACATTACTAACATATCAGGTTTTTAAAACGGTGGCAGAGATCGGGAGCTTTCACAAAGCAGCAGACATTTTGGGACTGACCCCGTCTGCCATCAGCCATACAATTTCATCGATGGAGAGCGAGCTGGGATTTTCGGTGCTGACCCGCAGCAAATCGGGTATCGCGCTGACAAACTATGGCGAACATCTGCTCCCCTATGTCAATGCCGTGCTCAACAGTGATGAGAGCTTAAAACAGGTGATCGCAGAGTTCAACGGGTTAAAACAGGGAAAGGTAAAGATCGGTGTGTTTTCCAGTGTGTGCACCAACTGGCTTCCGGATATTCTTGACTCGTTTGGGGAGCTTTATCCTGAAATTGTTATCGAAGTGTTTCAGGGAACCTACGACGACGTCTCATACTGGATTAAAAACGGTGTGGTCGATCTCGGTTTTCTGTCGGTATCGAGTGCAAAGGATATCCCGATAGAGCCTCTCTACAGGGATCCGCTGCTGTGCGTGCTTCCAAAGGGTACAAGTCAGAACAGCTTGGAGGAATATATTGATATTGAGGAGATGCGCAGCCATCAGTTTGTAACACAGCGGGAATGTACGGATGCCGATATCCAGAACTTCCTGAAGGAGAATTCGCTGAACATTCAGTCGAATTATCATGTGGTGGACGATCTCTCAACGATCGCTCTGGTGGCGAGCGGATTTGGAATCTGCCTGATGCCGGAACTCGTGATGCGTGACATCCCTTACGAAGTGGAATGCCGCAAAATCCGCCCCGATGCCTGCAGGATCATCGGTATTGCGACTTTGAATCCCGATTTTATGGCGCCGGCGGTGCGGACAATGTACAATCATATCCTGGACAAGTACAAGAAGGATAATTGAATACAAAATGGAAAAGGAGCCGCGCACTAATTTCTCGATTAGTGCGCGGCTCCTTATCATGCCAGAATCAGAAATTTATAGTTTTACAAATCGATCTGCTTCTTCTGTCAGATTTCCGGCAATCTGCCTGTTATCATTCATTGCCTCTGCAATCTCGCCAATATCTTTTACTAAATCAGAAGTATTTGCGGCAACATTTGTCGCTCCGTTTGAACTCTCATCGACAGCAATGTTGATACTATTGAGAGCTTCTGTAATGCCGTCCATTAACTCTTTCAGATTCACAGACATATCATTGAAACGGGTAACGATTCCAGTGACATGGATCGCATCTTCGCTATACTGTTTACCTACATTCACAAACCCTTCATAATCCGGAAGAATGCTCTTATCAATATAATCAACAATTGAATTAGAGCTATCGATCAAATCTCTTACTGCCTCGATCACCATATTAGTAATGGTCTGGATATTGTTCGCAGCCTCCCTGCTGGAACTTGCCAACTGGCTGATTTCACCTGCCACGACTGCAAAACCGCGTCCAGCCTCGCCAGCCCTTGCCGCTTCAATAGAAGCATTCAAAGATAACAGATTCGTCTGACTGGAAATGCTTAAAATCTCGTCGGTCAGGTCATTGACGCGCTCTACGCTCTTGCTGCTCTCGATCGCCTGCTTGATTTTTTCAATGATGCCGTTGATAACATCGCTCGTATTCTGTTTATTCTTAAGCGCGTTTTGTTCCATGTCTTCCGCACGCTGCTGCATTGACTCTGCATAATCATACAAGCCCTGCGATGCATCAGACAGTTCACTAATATTTGTGTCTACTATGTCTGCGTTTTCCTTAATATTCGCTATCGAAGACGCAACCTCTTCCATCGATGCGGATAATTCTTCCATGACGGAAGAAATATCATAGGAATTGGTATTCGCCGTTGATACCTTGTCGGAAACTAATGCGACAATGGAGTCAAGCTGTCCGGAACTTGAATTAATCTGCCCCATAATGCCTTGCAGCGTCTTAATGAAAGAGTTGATACCGTCTGCCAAAGTACCAATTTCATCTGTACAGAAGCACTGTACGCGTTTGGTCAAATCGCCCTGGCCTGCTTCAATGGTAGCGATCACATCACGCAGCTGCTTGTTGATGTTGATCAGACGCTTGATCACCCACTTCCAGGATATCCACACCACAAATGCAAAAACCAGAAAACTGATCACGCATAAAATAATGATCACGCGCGTGGAACGGCTGTATACATCAGACTGATATTTTATGGCGGCCTCCATGTCTTCCTTATTCATGTTCCGCATCGTATCAAGTTCTGCCGTAAGCGTCGTGCCGGCCTCCTTCAAGTCTGTATTTGCAAGCCCTGATGCCGCTGCTTTCTGACCGTTAGCGCTATATGTCAGAATCTTATCGTAAATAACAAGATAATTCGCATAATCAGACATAAATTTTTCAAAAGATGCTTTTTCTTCTTCCGATGTAAGGACAGCCTCATAATCATTACATAAGCCGGTTATTTCTGCCTTCAAGGAATCCGCCTCTTGTTCCAAGGTCTGCTGCAGACTCAGGTCCCCGGATGCCACGATATGTGCGAATGCAACGCGGCGCAATGTCTGGTAAGAAGCTGTTATATCTCCCAGCTGCTCGATTTTTGCTGCATTGACATTGGAAATATCCTTGCTGGCCGACATGATCTGCCCGGCATTTCGATTGCTCACGAATGCAAGCGCCAGCATCAGGCAGCCTAACAGTGCAACCGGAATCAGGATCTTATACCTGATACTTAGATTTTTAAAAAACATTGATATTGTGTTCCTCCTCTTTAAGTTTTGTTTATATTAATCGGCACTCTTGCTGCCGTCAAGATCTTCTTTACCTTTTTTTATCCCTATGCCAAAAATAAATGAACCAATGCCATTCCCTAGGAGCGTGACAATAATAAATGCCACTTCTTTTAAACTATGTATACCGTTCAGATTGAAATAGAACATATCTGCGATCGAATGCTCAAAACCGCACAATATGAATATCATTACCGGAGCTATGATAAACACAATATGCTTATGTTTCTTATAATTATCAATTGCCAAAAACATCATAACACCGCAAAATACTGCTAAAAGCAAGACATTCCACAGGCTGATATCCAATTTTTTGTTGACAAGCTCCTCACTGCTGATCTTAAGCTGTGCTGCATTAGCCAGAAATGCCGTAAGGAGAGTTCCTATGTAATTCCCGATGATTATGATCAGCATATCGAGAAGCTCCTGGGGTTTTTGGATAAATCCTATTTTGCCTGTGTATAAACAAAACCCCTGTGTCACGATTGTCAAAAGTCCGAAAGAAAAGAATAATGCGCTTAAAATTCTATTTTCTATTGATAAATAGACAATTCCTCCTATTCCTATCATGAACCCTGCATAAACTGCCTTGATAAATATCTGTTTCTTATCCATGTCTTCATTGCCCCTTTATTTTTCTTTATTATATTACACTTATTTTCAGTTGAAAAGTGTCAGTAGAAATAAAATACATACAATAATTTTTTTGGGGTGAAATGTAGAAAAAGTGTTGACATTTTGGGGGACAGATAGTATACTAATCAAGTCGGTTGCGATGGCAGCCGTAAATATGGGATCTTAGCTCAGCTGGGAGAGCATCTGCCTTACAAGCAGAGGGTCATAGGTTCGAGCCCTATAGGTCCCATAGTTTTCAATAGCATATGGCGGAATAGCTCAGTTGGCTAGAGCACACGGTTCATACCCGTGGTGTCGAGAGTTCAAATCTCCCTTCCGCTACTGAAAGAGCACCGTATTTACGGTGCTTTTTTATTATGCTTTTTTGCCCGTTGAGACATTGAATCGAAACTGATATACGGAATTTAGAAACAATTTTACGGAGCATTAAAATAAGTCACTGTGTGTTCCTGTCCTCGTTAAAGACAAAGTTAATATGTTGTGTTCGATTTTGTATATGAGCAGCCAGTCAGGTGTGATATGGCATTCTCTGTGCCCCTCGTAATTGCCAGATAAATTATGGTCTTTGTATTTAGGAGGGAGTGGCTGCTCACTGCTCAAGATGGTCAGCACATCTTGTAATAACTGAGGATTGTATCCGCGTTTGATAATGGCTTTATAATCCTTTTTGAATTTTGTAGAGTATCTTATGTCAAGCATTTAAATCCTCCATCAGCTCTGCGACGCTGTGAAAAGATTTGCTGAGATTTCTTTGGTGATTTACATCGTCAATGGCAGCCAAAGTTTCAGCATTGGGAACATCAAGAGAGATTTCAAAAGGAATTTTTTGCTGACGTACCATCGTTTTAGCAAAAATATTAAAAGCAGTAGACATATTTAACCCTAATTCATTGCAAAGGCGGTCAAATTGCTGTTTTAGGGTTTCATCCATTCGGATATTGACATTTGTTTGTGCCATGATATACTCCTCATTTCTATTTGGTATATACATTGTATTAAAAATTATTTGCAATGTCAATAATGTACACCTCTTGACAACACAGGTTTATAATGATAAACTCAAATAAAGGTTTATCGTTATAAACCAAATGTGCGGAAGCAGGGGGTAGATGTGATGGAATACCATATCAATGAGAGTGAATACCGGTTTTTAGATATCTTATGGGATACAGAACCGATTCCGTCTATGGAGCTGGTTAAGGTCTGTCTGGAAAGGCTGGGGTGGAAAAAGCCGACCACCTACACTGTCATTCGGAATCTCAGTGAAAAGGGAATCGTGTGCAATGAGAATGCCGTGGTGCGCTCGCTTGTGTCCAGAGACAACATTCAAAGGCAGGAGAGCGATGAGTTTCTGCAGAAAAAATTCAAAGGAAGCCTGCCGGCATTTGTGGCGGCATTTTTGCAGGGCAGAAAGCTGACACAGGAGGAAGCGGAACAGATACANAAGATGATCGACGATGCAGTGGAGGAGAAGTAGATGGAACGGTTTCTTGTGACATTGCTGCAGAACAGCGTGGTTGGCGCAGCATTTATTGTATTGATCCTATTGTTTCGGCAGATGACAAAGGATATGACGAAGCTGTATGTGAGAATACTCTGGCTTCTGCTTCTTGTGGAGCTTTTCATACCGCCGCTGATCAGCAGTCCTTTTGGCTCGNTGAGAAGCGCACTGGGACTGACAGAGGNATCATGGGATTATGAGCGGANGGCGCAGGCACAGGAAAAAACCGGAAATACCGGAACAGGCGATTTTAGTCNGGGAGAATCCTATGCAGATGAATTGTATCAGGGGGAGATTTCTTATACAGCGGGAAGCAATTTGTCAGAGAAGGAGCCTTTCGGAGATCGACAGGAGACACCAAAACAGCAGAATTTCTGGTCNACATACAGGGGGAGGATNGTNTTTCTTGTGTGGCTCTCCGGTGNGATCGCGATGGCATTATACGGTCTTGAGGAACTGATCAAACTGCGAAGAAGAGTGAGATTTGCAGTGCGTGCCGNGGACGGTGCATGGGAGACAGACGGAGTGGAGACGCCCTTTGTCATGCCCGGTATTCCTGNCAGAGTTTATCTGCCNTGTGGATTAAACGGGACTGGGCGNGANGACATTCTGGCGCATGAGAGACAGCATATCAGGTACTTAGACCCGTGGATCAAACTTGCAGCGGCAGCNGCGTTGATGATCCATTGGTTCAATCCGCTNGTGTGGGTGGCATATATTCTGATGGGNAAAGANCTGGAGATGTTCTGTGACGAAGGGGTNTTGTACGGCAAAAGTCTGGAGGACAGAAAGCGGTATTCCCAGACNCTTTTGGANTTCACGNCAAAAAAACAGAGATATTCTCTNACGATGCAGTTTGGAGAGAACAGCACNGGTGCGCGGGTCAGACATATTCTGTATGTAAAAAANCCACAGCTTCTCGTAAGCCTGATGCTTGTGTTTGCTGTCTGCTGCTGCGGATTATTTTTCCTCACAAAGACAGAGGCGANGGANCGAGTGCAGTACGGATCATTTCCGGCAGATATGTCCGAAAANANATATGTGCAGGCAGTGNGGACTGCGGGTGATTATTCAGGCAGCATCGTAAGCTATACCTATGCCAAGGATTATGACGGAGACGGCAGTACAGACGCTTTTGTTGCGATTGGAAATGTGGAAGAAACTCAGTTTGAGGGNGATATCTGGTTTGTTGACGGAGACGGACAGACGCAGCTTNTGGAAGANTATGTTTCTATGGAACCGGGACAAGAGTACCTGTCTTTCGGGAACAGGGAATATTTTTTNCTCAGCTATAACNGTGCAAATTCTATGCAGACCGATGTATATACTGTGGAGGACGGTGCGCCGGTAAATGAACTTCCGTACACGGGAGTAAAGAGTCTGGATGAAGACGGAAATCTCATCTGTATGATCGACGCCTACGATGCGGATTATATGGTGCCGGAAAATCTTTTTACAGGACATACTGTAAAAGGCTACACGTTTGTGTTAAAGGATGGCAGTTTTTACGAGGTGTCTGCGCGGGAAGTAACGGAGGAGACCGTATTCGGGATGGCAGACTTTTCAGTGATACAGGAACGTCTTTTGGAGGACGGATTTACAGCATATGATAGACGGTACATTTTGAGAGAAAACGGAGAGCTGAATGTGAATCTGGCTCTTGCAGAGGATGATGAGATACGTTTCTGCTATTATACATGGCGGCTCGATGAGGAAAAGAGTGCGTGGGAATTCGCAGAACAGGGAGACGGATATTATCTGTTGTCCGTAGATCAGGATGACTGGTCGTGGCTGGACGCATTACGAGCTACGCTCGGAGCAGATCCGATGCAACCAGAGGATGATGAGACTGAGCAGACAGACACTGCCATGAACTCGGCAGTATTGGGTGAACTCAGCTCCGTGGTGGGAACGGCTTTTGTGCCGGACGGTGCGCTGCACGCTGATGAAGTGTTTGACTGGAACGGGATTTGGGAAGTGNCGGAAGGTCAGACGATTTTGATTGAGAATACGGAGCATTTCAGGCTGTATGGGACAGACGGTTTCAATACGATTCTGGTGGAGACCCCGGATGGAAGCTTTGTGCGGGCGGAGACGCCGTATACCTCCAGCTATGGGATCAAGCCAGCGGTAAATGAGGCGGATTATGACGGCGACGGTGAGCCTGAGCTTGCCGTGATCACTGCTGTTGCTCACGGGACAGGTGTATTTGTCAATTATCTTTTTATGGTGGACGAGGATGCATCGGGACAGTGGGCGATGTATCAGCTGACAGAGGATCAATATCTTGCAGAGACGGAACCCCACTTCGATACGGTATATGAATCGGAAGGGGTGCGTCTGATATTTGACGGAAAAGAGGTCGGAGTGGCAGATCAGATTGAGAAAGAACGTCTGGACCACAATTACCGCTATTATGCAGGACCACAGATCAGGTTCACGTTTGTGGAAGGTGAGATCCGGTTTGAAGCACAGCTGGTCGGCTGTTCTGAAGATGAAGTTGTTCTGCTTGGCGATTATTCCGGACATGAGATTGAGGCAAACGTGCAGTATCTGGGGACATCAAACTGGCAACTGACGGATTACCGGTATCGGGATTCCGNGATTGATGGCAGGGTGGAGCAGGCAGTTCAATCTTATTTTGGGGGACGCGTATATGACGTCAATGAGTATGATACCGTGGACGGATTTTCTCTGGANAAAANTGATACNGTGTACCGTGAAGATGAAATCGTGATCAGGGAGATTTCTTATTCGGCGGACGACCCGGAGGACGGTGAGGTGGAGGTTGTGGCAGAATTGCGTCTGGGCAAAGAAGATTCTCTTTCCTATCTTACCGTGAAACTTCAGCGTATAAAAGAAGATTACGGCGGGATAGAATGGAAGATTGCGGACTGGCTGTTGGAAAAGTGAATTGGTCAACGTGGCTGCGTAAAATAAAAATTATTACTACTGTTCTTTTTATGGTATAATACAAACATGACATACAGTTGGCATGTTTCATGCAGTATCATTGACATGAAAGGAGNAGCCGTGAGAATAGACAGGCAGATCGGAATTTTATCAATATTACTGCAAAAAGAAACTGTGACGGCGCCTCAGCTTGCAGANCGATTNGAGGTTTCNCGGCGNACGATCAACAGGGACATTGAAGATTTGTGCAGGGCNGGGATACCCATCGCAACAAGGCAGGGGGTAAACGGCGGTATCTCGATCATGGAGGGCTATAAAATAGACAGGATGCTGTTTACGAATGCGGAAATGCAGGATATCCTTGCAGGACTNCGCAGCTTAGACAGTGTCAACGGAACGAACCGTTACGGGGCATTGATGGAAAAGCTCTCGGCGGGTTCGTCTGATTTTATGGTTGGANANCAGTCGGTACTGATCGATCTGTCTTCNTGGNACAAAGGTTCACTCGCCCCTAAAATAGAGCTCATACGCACGTCNATCGATCAATGCAGAGAACTGGAATTTANNTATTACGCTCCAAAAGGAGAGTCATTGCGCCAGATAGAACCGTATTATCTGATATTCCGGTGGTCGAGCTGGTATGTGTGGGGATGGTGCAGGAAAAGGGAGNANTTCCGTCTGTTTAAGNTGAACCGTATGGAGAATCTGCAGATTGCNGAGCAGACATNTACGAAGAGACGGGTGNCGATGCCGGATCTGAGCAATGAAATGATNTTTCCGGGNGGTATCGCTGTAAAAGCTCTCTTTGAGCCGGAATGCAAATGGAGGCTGGTGGAAGAATTCGGAAGCAGCTGTTTTACAGAGCAGGANGACGGAAGGCTTTTGTTCTGTGCAGACTATACAAACANGGAAAATCTTATCACGTGGATCATGTCTTTTCGTGACAAGGTAAGACTGTTGGAACCGGTGGAGATCCGCGAGGAGATAAAAAACAGTATCGAGCGTATGAGAGATCAGTATACTGACTGCGATCAGGCTGCAGAATAGGAGGCAGAATACATGAAATATGCATGGATTGACGGGTATCTATTGGACAAGACCGGCGTGACCAAAGACCTTCAGCAGGATTGGAACTGGATCCGTTATCAGATTGGCGGTAAGATGTTTGCGGCAATCTGTCTGAATGAGAAAAATGAGCCATATTACATTACATTGAAGCTGGAGCCGTCGGAGGGAGATTTTTTAAGACAGCAGTATGAGGATATCATTCCCGGATATTACATGAACAAAATGCACTGGAATTCCGTGAAAGCGGACGGAGAAGTGCCCGATGATCTGTTAAAAGATTTGTTGGACAAATCTTATCAGCTGGTGCTTGGCGGATTCAGCAAGAAAAAACAGAAGGAGATCTTAGAGAGACATGGCATTTGATTATAAAAAAGAATATAAGGAATTTTATATGCCGAAAAATAAACCGGGCATTATAGAAATTCCATCGATGAATTATATTGCGGTCCGTGGCAAAGGAGATCCCAATGCGGAGGAGAGCGAGTATAAGAAGTCAATTGGACTGCTCTACGGAATTGCGTTTACCATCAAAATGAGCAAAAAGGGCGCGCATCAGATCAACGGATATTTTGACTATGTGGTGCCGCCGTTGGAAGGCTTCTGGTGGCAGGAGGGAAGGACAGGGATCGACTATGCACACAAAGAGGATTTCCGGTTTATTTCAGTTATCAGACTGCCGGAATTTGTGACAGAAGAGGACGTGAAATGGGCAGTCGGGGAAGCCTCAGCGAAAAAGAAAGAAGACTTTTCAAAGGTGGAATTTTTTACCTACGAGGAGGGTCTGTGCGTGCAGTGCATGCATATCGGTTCCTATGATGATGAGCCGGCAACGGTTGAGTTGATGCATGAATATATGGCTGCACAGGGATATGCGCTGGACATTACGGACGAAAGATTTCACCATGAGATTTATTTGAGTGATGCGAGGCGAGTAGCGAAAGAGCGGTTGAAAACAGTCATACGGCATCCGGTCAAAAGATAGCAGGAATGATGAAAAATATGGTAAGGATAAAAATACAAAATTTTAATCTGCCACAGATTTGCCAATCGGGACAGTGCTTCCGCATGAGTGAGAGGTCAGAGAATCGCTACAGTGTGATCGCGCGGAACCGTTATCTCGAGCTGGAACAGAGTAAAGAGGAATGCATTTTTTACTGTGATGAAGCGGAATTTCAGGAGTTTTGGAAGAAATATTTTGATTTAGATACAGACTATTCCTCTTACATAGAAAGGATTGCGCAGGGAGATACCTATTTGCAGAACGCGGCGGAGTTTGGAAGCGGCATCCGGATCCTGCGGCAGGATTTATGGGAAATGATCGTCTCCTTTCTGATCTCCCAACAGAATAATATTGTGCGGATTCGCAGATGTATCGAAAATATCTGTGAACGTTATGGGGAAAAAATGGTCAATGACCGGGGAGAAGCATACAGTGCATTTCCCACGCCGGAGACGCTCTTTGATCTTCCGGAGGATGCTCTGATGGAGTGTAATCTTGGATATCGCAGCAAGTATGTGGTACGCGCGGCGAAAAGCGTTGTGAGCGGAGATTGCGATCTCGAAAAAATCGGGAAGCTTACTTACAAAGATGCAAAGGAAGAACTGCTGAAATTATTTGGAGTGGGAGAAAAGGTTGCAGACTGTATCTGCCTGTTTGCGCTGCATGAACTTGCGGCATTTCCGGTGGACACACATATCAGCCAGGCATTGCAGAAGCATTATAAACGCGGCTTTCCCAAACGACGGTATCAGGGATATCAGGGAGTACTGCAGCAGTATATTTTTTATTATGAATTGTTTGGAGGTAGAAAGAACTCTGATAGATAGAATAGAAACTCCGGTCTTGAAAGTGAGTTTTTAAAGGACTATTTATCGCCATAGTGACCTCTGCAGTGTGCGATATAGAGCCGTTCATTTTCTATATGGTAAACGAGTCGGTCTTTATCGTTGATGCGTCGACTGTACTCACCCTGCAGATCACCAGTTAGAGGTTCGGGTTTTCCAATCCCCGTCATGCATCCGTTGCGCTCAATATCCTGAATAAGCTGGTTGATGCGTTTTAGTGTTTTCTTGTCCTGTGTCTGCCAGTAGAGATAATCTCTCCAAGCATCATCCGACCATATTTTCTCACTCATCGTCCACCTCGATCAGTTCATGTGCTGTTCCCTTGCCTGCTTTTAATTCCTGTACAGATTTCTTTATATAAGCAATGTTTGCTTCGGAGAAGAACGGATCGGGGGTTTGGCTGATCTCAAAGGGAATACGGTTTTCGCGCAAAACTGCTTTTACAAAAAGATTAATTGCGGTGGAGGTATTTAAGCCGACATTGGAACAAAATGTGTCAAAGCGGGCTTTATCCTTTTCATCTACCCTTGCAGTTAAAGTTGCCAGTGCCATAGACAAATCTCCTTTCGTGTTCGTTGTGCTTTTATTATATATCTATTGTATGCCGAAAGCAAGCAATTGTGTTATGAAAAGGGGGATTTCTACTACTGGTTGAATTTATATGATGAACTAACCGACACCGTTATGGCTTTTTCGATATTTTATAGTAAAATGGAAACAAAAGAAACAAGGGGATGTTTATATGAATATTGGATCAGTCATTATGAATAAAAGAAAGGCTTTAGGCTATACGCAACAAGCTTTGGCGGATAAGTTAAATGTTTCTTTTCAGGCAGTTTCAAAATGGGAGAATGGAACGAATTATCCGGAAATGGATATGCTCCCGATGATTGCAAGTGTGTTGGAAACAAGTATTGATGCCCTTTTGGGATATAAGTCTTTTGTGGTTTCTGATTATGATAAGCGATATGACACAGCGGATTATTATTGGGGAATAATCCCTAATGATTTATGCTATGAAATAATGAAATTACGACCGCCGGTTAAACCGTTAAAAGTGTTGGATATTGGCTGCGGAGAAGGAAAAGATGCTGTTTTTCTTGCCCGGAACGGTTATATTGTAACAGCCTTCGATTTGTCTGAAGCAGGAATAGAAAAGGGAAAAAAGCTTGCCGAAAAATGTAATACCTATGTAGACTTTTTTAAAGCTGATATAACCGATTTCCGTGCAACCGAACACTATGACATTATTTTTAGCAGCGGAGTATTTCACTTTATTAAGCCGGAAATCAGGAAAGAAATTACAGCAAACCTGAAAGAATACACAAACAAAAGCGGCATACACGCAATCAATGTATTTGTAGATAAACCATTTGTGGAAGTTCCGCCAGATAAAGATGACAATCGTTATCGCTGGAATTCTGGAGAACTGTTTATGCTCTATCATGATTGGAAATTGCATAAGACAGAAGAAACCATTTTTAACTGCAATAGCGGCGGAATCCCACATCAGCATTGTATGGATATTATGATTGCGGAAAGGATGCAATAATTCTATTATGAAAACATTGTATATTACTGAGAGTTTAGAGCCTATGAAGAAAAGTCTGTAAATTTTGATCTTCTATGATAATTGATAGGGATGAACGATATTATCAGCCGTTTGTCCCTTGCTTATACTTTTAACAGAAACAGGAGCACATGTCAA
>JAAUZB010000034.1 GCA_014804775.1 Roseburia sp.
ATAAAAGATGTGATATTTCATCCGCTATATCTATCATTTATACGCGCCTCCTCCAATATTTACTTCAAGTGACGCAAGTATCTCAACCGTTACCTTCTTAACCTGCTCCAATGTAAAAGACTTTGATGAAAAATTAACTGTAAACGCATCTTGTATAATAGTTTTTAATTCCTCTTTGCTAATCTCATCATATGTCCAGTCCATTGGAAAATCTATTTTTTTTATTTTCCAATGACACTCAAAAATCCTTTCTTTAAGATTTGTTTTCGACTTCTGTTCCACTTCCATATTTAGCACTTTTCCATCCAAGCATAACGCATAAAACCATATTTCTGTGACATCTCTATTAGGATTAGTTACCCCTTGGCTAATGAGGTAGTAATTTTTTTCATGGTCTACGACCAATGATGTTGTGAAGTTTTTCAGAGGTTCTCCAAACATATCCCTCACTCCAATTCCATTCAAATACTCCCACTCTGGAAATGGCTCCGTTGCTCTTCTAATCTCCTTTACAAATCCCATTTTCTTGTTCTCCTTTTCGTGTTGCCTCTCATTATTGCTTTCTATATAAAACACGGACTGTGCCGCAGTTATTTTCATAGTAAAAAATATTCACTTCATAGTAATCGCTGTATTAATTTCAACTGTTACATTTTTTGTATTATCTGGTACAAATGGTCCGTCATATGATTCTGCTGTAAAAGCATCCCTTATCATCTCTTTCAATTCGTTTTCACCTATATCCAAAGTAAAATTTTTTTTGTATTCTATTTTATCAATTATCCACTCAACCTCTCTTGATTTATCCCTAATATTACCTTTTTCATAATGGCGTACTTGTAAATCTATAATTTCTCCATTAATACACAGGGAATAAAAATAAATTTTCTTATTGTCTCTATTGGGATTGGTCGATCCACACAGAATAAGGAAATTATTTTTTTCCTTATCTACGATCACATTACTTAATAAAAGTCCAATTGACTCTCCATATATATTTTTTACTCCTATTGAGTTTAAATACCTTATCTCATTCTTCCTGCTTTCTTCATTTAGTTCCTCTCTTACAAATCCCACATCCTTTTCTCCTTTTTCGTGATGTTTTTCCTATCTACTTTTGTTCTCTGATAATACAGACTATTCTTTCAACTGCTTCCAGCATCTCATTGTCCATTACATTTTCTCCTCATTATCTATTATTATTTTAACAACCCTTTCATCATTTTCATCCAGGTAACTGCTTATTGCCGCGTACACGTAAAATGTAATTACTTCTTTTAATGTATTCAAAATTTCTTGCTTCTGTTTCAAAAACTCCTCCCTTTTTCCATACGTGCTTACTATAAGACGTCTAACTTCATAAATCTCTGTATGAATATTCCCTTTTTCTGTCACTTCTTTTTCCCAGTCTTTCTTAATATATACTCTCATACGCAAAGAACCGTACGAAAAGAAACACTCGTCTTCGTCTCCACTTTGATTATAATTGTGGGCATATGCCATGTAACGGAACACAATCGATTCGTCCTCTGATGCCACACAGCGGTTAATAAATGTTTGTCTGGTTCCGTACATATTCGTTATTTGGAGCGCCGCCAATTCTTCTCTCTTTTCATCACTCAACGCCCCAAAATGATATTTCGCATCCAAATCGCTCCTGCCACTATATATTTTTTTCTGTTTTTTCTCCTTGTTATCTTTGGGGATCCCAAAAATCGCTGCCCAGTCTGCTCCCGATGTTTCTACTCCCTTGTCCAGGCATTCTTTTATCCTTTTTAACGCCGGATTTGCCTCCTCATAGATTTTCCTTCTTTCCTTCCAGTCAATTACTTCGACAACATCCTCATTATTCAGGCAGTTTACATTTTGTATATACATGGAAAGCATAATGCTTAGTGCCTCTTTAATCTCCTTCTCTTTCTCCTGAAATTCCCTGTCTGTTTCCGGTGTCGCTCTAATATCCCAAATTTTCTCCAAATATGTGATTTTCTCTCCTTCCTCTGTCTTTTCCGTCTTCATTTCCTCCCCTACCAAAAGATCCATATGTACCGATTGGTACCAAAAAATGTATTCATTCTGGACAGGATCAATCTCCCACCTGTAAAGCACAATTGTTTCATCCTCTGATGCAACACAAAAATCATTATATGCCGGCTTTATCCCACGAATGTATCTATTTTCGTGTACTTTCAGTTCCTCCCTCTTTTTGTCACTTAACATTCCATAATGATACTTCATTTTCCAGTTCCTCCTCTTTCTCTCTGTTCTTATGGTTGTCTCTATAATAATTCGGGCTATGCCGTGATTGTTTTCATTCTTTGCCAATATCTATTTTACTGTCCTGCCTCTGTTTTAAGCAGCCTGAAATTCAATATGCTCTTAACAGTTTATCACCTTAAAAATTCGCTGATTGTCACTTCTGCTCATATGACCTTGCTCAAATACAGGAATAATCTCTTTTAAAATTTCTTTCATTTCTTTTTCCTTTTTTATGAGTTCCTCTCTTTTGTCAGGAGATACAGAAATGTGTTTAATATCATACGTATGAATAAATACTGTTGTATTATTGTTTATTTCTTTCTCCACATAGTGTTTCAAATACACCTTAATTAGCAATGAACCATACGCTAAAAAGTACTCATCTTCATCCCCGCTTTCATTGTAATCATGTGCATATGCCAGATCACAAAACACAATCGTTTCATCTTCTGATACAGCACATGGATCAATAAACGTTTCCATAATTCCGTACATATCTCTCACTTCGAGTGTTGCCAGTTCCTCTCTCCTTTTGTCACTTAGCATCCTATAATAATACTTCATTTTCCAGATCCTTTTCGTGTAGTTATTTTTATTGATTTTCTATTAAAATACGGACTGTGCCGCAGTTATTTTTCCCTGCTATTCCTTTTTAGAACTTTCATGTCTAAACATAACACATAAAACCATGTTTGTCGATGGTTGATTGTAAAAAAGGACTGCATGTCTATAAATTATACTCAAATATTTACTTCAAGTGGCGCAAGTATCTCAACCGTCAACGATTTTGTTCTTTCCGGTGTACACATGTTTAAAACTTTTCCATCTAAGCACAATGCATAATAGTAGATTCGTCTGTTATCTCTATTAGGATTTATACATCCTTGTGAAATAAGATAATAATTTTTCTCCCGGTCCACCACTAAATTAGACCATGCGGGTCCAATCTTTTTCCCCAGCATAGTTCGTATTCCTAATTCATTTAAATATTTCCAATCTTTTTCCTGTAATTCATTTGCTGTCCTTGTACAAGATTCTTCTTTTACAAATCCCATTTTCCTGTTCTCCTTTCCGTGTTATTTTTCTTTATTGACTTTCTATGAAAACACGAACTGTACCATTCTATTTTCATCTGCATAATGAGCTATCCCTACACTTCCTTCATACTTCCCTCAAGCCCCTCAAGAAAGGGTTCCAAAAAATAATCCAGCACACTGCGTGTGCCAATGACAACCTCACAGGTTCCCTCGAGTCCCGTCTTCCATTCATCCTCCGGCAGCTCCGGAAGCTCGATCCCCACCTGATACGCTGTACCGATTCCGTCCAACTGATATGTCATGCCGCCGACAGATTTCACAGTGCCGTCCAGATATTCATACTGTGTATCATCGTAAGCGCTTATCCTCACATGAACGATATCTCCTGTGTGTATCCGCTCAATTTCCTCGTCCGTCACATATGCGGTGAAAACAGCATCCTTATCATCCGGGATCAGATATGCCGCCTTCTCACCTGCCGCCAGAAAAACTCCCTCTGCGGCAGCTGTCATCTGAACGACCGTGCCGCTCACAGGCGCTTTTACCGTCAATTCCTCTAAGGTATGTCTGGCACTCTCCAACTCCGTCTGGGTACTCTGGATTTTCACATCAATACTGTTGATGTTTTGAAGAATACTGAGCTGATGCTCCTTCTGCAGATTTTCTTTTTCGCTTTTGGCCATTGAATTCTCAACTTGATCCCGGTAGAGATCGTTTTCCAGAAGAATCGCTTCCGCGATCATCGCATATTCCCCATAGCTTGCGGTATCTATCCCTTCTGTGTCTTCCTCGTAGACTTTGGCATAGACCTCCCGCTGTGTCTGCAGCGCGCCAAGCTCATAGAGACACTGTTCCGTGGCACGTTCTGCATCTGCACGGTCCATAGACCAGATTGGAGTGCCCGCCTCGACCCATTGATTTTCCTTTACATAAATTTCCGAGACAGTTCCCCCATATACGCTTGCCAGCGAAATAACGGCATCGTTCGATCCCATGACGCCATATGCCGTGACCGTAATATCGAGCCGGCAGCACTTTGCCCATACAAAAGCTGTGATCACCAGTGCCGCGATCAGCAAAAGGATCACGTCAGCCAGCCTGTTTGCCGGACGCTCTATTATTTCAAGCATTGGCGGCAGAAAATCGTATTTTAAATTCTTTTCCCGTATTTTCATATGCTGATTCAGGTAATTTTTCATTTTTCAATCCGTGCTCCTTTTTCGTCTTCTTCTGTTTCTACACTGCCTTTCAGCTGCTGACGGTACAAATGACAGTACAGACCTTCCTGTTTCATTAATTCCTCGTGGCTCCCCTGCTCTGTGACCTCGCCTTTGTCGATCACAATGATCTCATCTGCAATGCTTAACGTAGACAATCTGTGTGCGATCATCAAAACAGTTCGCCCTTTGCAGATTTCCTTTAAATTATTCTGGATAATACTCTCCGATTCATAGTCCAGCGCAGAAGTCGCCTCGTCAAAGATCAGAATCTTCGGCTCATGGATAATGGCTCTCGCGATCGCAACGCGCTGCTTCTGACCGCCGGACAGTGACACGCCCTTCTCACCTATGACCGTGTCATAGCCTTGTTCCAACTCCATGATAAAATCATGAGCGCCGGCAATTTTTGCCACCTCTATGATCTTTTCGATAGAGGCTCCGGGACAGTGGATCGAAATATTTTCAGCAACCGTTCCGTTAAACATAAAATTTTCCTGAAGGACCACGCCGATCTGCCGCCGGAGCGCAACCGGGTCCATCAGTGAAATGTCCATGCCGTCTATGGAAATTCTGCCGCCTTGTGGGATGTAGAGCCCCTGGATCAGTTTGGAAACCGTGCTCTTGCCAGATCCGCTTCTGCCGACCAGTCCGACAACTTTATTCTCCTTTATTTCAAAGCTGATACCGTGGAGAACGTCCGATGCATCCATCCGATACCGGAAGCGAACCTTCTCAAAAACAATCTTTCCTTTGACGGGCGGTACGTTTCGTACTGCCGAATTGCTTTTTCTTTCCATGGGGGAATTGAAGATGTCTCCGATCCGTTTTACGGAAAGAGATGCCTGCTGATACTCCTGCCAGAGCTGAACCAACCGCAGTACCGGTCCGCTCACCCTGCCTGAGAGCATACGGAATGCGACAAGCTGACCGATCGACAGGCTTCCTTCCATGACAGATTTTGCCCCGTACGCCAATATCAAAAGATCTGTGATCTGCTGGATAAAACTTGCAACACTTCCCGATGTCGAAGAGATCATCGATGTTTTATATCCTGCCTTGACATAATCGGACTGAAGGTCTCCCCATTTTTCTTCAAAGGAGTCCTCCAGGGCAAATGATTTGACAGTGTGAATACCGTTCACTGACTCGACCAGAAAGGACTGCGCCCTCGCCCCTGTCTCAAATTTTTCATCCAGGCTCTTTTTAAAAAGCGGCGTGATGATCAGCGACAGCAATGCGAAAAACGGCAGCGACGCGAGCACGATAAGTGTCAGCGGCGTGCTGTACCAAAACAAGACAACAACGGATACTGCAATGAAAAATACATCTATGATAGAAGATAGCGGGGTTCCCGTGAGAAATGAACGGATCGAATCCAACTCCCTCACTCTCGCTACCGTTTCACCGACTCTTCTGGACTCGAAATACTTGAGTGGAAGCCCAAACAGATGATGAAACAGTTTTGCGCTGAGAAGAACATCGATACGGTTGGTGGTATGCACAAACAGATAGTTTTTGCAGATACCGATGATCAGTTCATAAATATAGACAATTAAGATCCCGACAGATACGGTATATAACGTATTCATCGCGTGATGAGATAACACTTTATCCACTACGACCTGTGTCATAAGTGGTGTCAGGATTCCGAGAATCTGAATCAGAAATACTGCGATCAGTACGCAGATAAACTGTTTTTTGAATTTTAAAATTGTTGGAATAAACCAGCGAAATCCGAACTTTCTTTCTGTGCCGCTTTCTGCTGCCGATGTCTTCTTTCCCAAAACGATCACTCGCCCCGATAATTGTTTCAGCAGTTCTTCTCCTTCGATTGGCTGTGGAGTTCCGACCAGCGGGTCCAACATCATCCACTTTTCGTCGTCACGCCCCAGCAGCAGGAAATATTCTCCATCAACCCTCTCTGCGATCACCGGAACATTGACATCCAGCAGGTGCATTCTCTGCAGTTTTCCGCTGCGCACCTTAAGTCCCAGTTCTTTTGCGGTCCTGACCAGATGATATTGTGTATTCTCTCCGTCCCGAAAACGTTCCTCGTATTCCCTGGGTACACTGACTCCCAAAAATTTTGTGGCAATCAAAAAGCAGAGATACCCTGTATTTGTCTCCATACTCATGATTTTATCTTTCTCCGTTCAATAATTTATCTTTTGTGATTTGTCGGTACTTCTCTGTTTTAATATATTACACTTGTATCATGTTGTCAATAAATTTAGGACTTCTTTTCTTCGCACAAATCAGTTAAACTATACCGTGGAAAGAATCTGACACAGCACACAGAAAGGAAGTCTCTCATGCTTTGGGATACACACATGCACAGCAGCTATTCCGGCGACAGCAGCGCCACGCAGGAATCCATGATACAGGCAGCCATTCAAAAAAATCTTGGCGGCATCTGTTTTACCGATCATCTCGACATCGACTATCCAAAGGAACCGGAGCTTTTTCTTTTGGATATCCCCAGTTACATGCAGTCGGTTGAAACGCTAAAAGAACAATACCGTGACCGCATTCCAGTGCTCTTTGGCGTCGAGCTCGGTCTGCAGACGCATCTTGCCGCGCAACATACTGATATCATTTCGCGATATCCGTTTGACTTTGTGATCGCATCCTCCCACGTCATGCACGGGATCGACCCCTACTATCCTGACTACTGGAACACTCATACCGAGGAGGAAGGTTATCTGGAATACTTTACATCGATTCTGGAAAATATAAACGCTTTTGAAGATTTTGATGTCTACGGGCATCTTGACTATGTGGTACGCTACGGTCCGAATCAGAACCAAAATTATACCTACCGCAGATATTCTGATGTGATTGATGAAATCCTCAGATTGCTGATTGAGAAGGGAAAAGGGATTGAGATCAACACAGGCGGCTTTAAGTACGGTCTCGGACACCCGAACCCGACCGAGGACATCCTCGCACGCTACCGGGAGCTCGGCGGCGAGATCGTCACCGTCGGCGCAGACGCGCACGCCCCGGAGCATGTTGCCTTTGCATTTGAGAAAGTACCGGCGATTTTAAAAAATGCAGGATTTTCTTATTTTACAGTATTTCGGAACCGGAAGGCGGATTTTGTCAAGTTAGATTAGACTTGCTTTCGTTTCGGAAATATCCTTTGGATGTCAGATGTCCGCAAGCGACGCAGTAAGGCGATGCCTGTACGCACCTACGCAGAGTGCAACCCCTGCCGCAAAAATAACTCCTGCGGCCCCTGCCTCCACATACGGTACACCGGTCATGTGGTAAAGCATATTTCCGTAGTAAAATGCCCTGTACAAAATCATCGGACTTAAAATCGCAACCACGGTAAATACCGGTATCAGCTTCAGCAGCATGGCAATGTAATGTGAACTGTATCCGGACAGGAAAAATGAAATTGCCGCCGTTCCCATTGCCACAAGATAACACAGGAGGATCAGCGCCACCCACCATCCTTTATAGGTCCAGTTTGGCCAGCAGCCGCCGGAAGATGCAAACGAAAACATGCGGCATGACGCAAAAACATCGGTTCCGTTTGTGGCAAATATTCCTCCAAACAGTACAAGATTCCCCGTAGTAAGAAGGAATGCCGACAGCATAACCGCGTAAAACTGTGTCAAAAAGATGCTCCTGCCCCTTTTGGAACTGTACTGCAGCGCTCTCATACGGCTCATACGGTCGTGCACCTGCAACGGAGACAGCAGCAGGCAGACGGACAGACACATCCAGACCAGCAGATATCCCAGATACGTGGAGGCTACCTCCGGCACCTGATCCGGCAGAATATTCTGCCAGAGCTTATCCTCACCGAACAACATCTTTTCCGCATTCTCGTGCTCTCTTTCACTGTTACTGATTCGGTCCACAGCTTCCGGTCCAAGCTCCAAAAAAGTATGATAAAACCTTAGAAGACATTCCGTTCCATATATCCTTCCGCTGATATTTCCTGTCTCCTCGCTGATCAGATAATTATCAATTATCTGACTGTCCGCATAGGCTTCATTCAGATCTGCTGCCTCCCCGTCTGCCAACGCTTCCACTGTGTCATTGCAGAAGTTCAGGTATTCCTCATACGTGGAAAGTCCGTATTTTTTTGCAAGCTCAAAGCCTTTTACATACATGTCCGCCCTCTCATACAGCTTGGGCAGCTCCTGCTCCAACTCTGCCGCCTCCTCCTTGGACAGAGATGTCCCGTACCGTTCCACAAGCTCCGCTCCAACCTGAAATACACCGACCGCATGCGGTCCGTTCGGAAAATAACGGATGTAAAACTCCAGGAACATGCTATAAAACACACATCCCAAAAAAACAAGAAGCAGTATCATTCCCGGACGCCATATCTTTTTCAGTTCCTCTCTTAACATAGTGATAACCATACCTTTCCTTCAGATTCCGTAACTGTTCAGTGCCTTCACAGTTACAAGATTTCTTTTTTGTAAAAACGGCGGAATGACCCAAACAGCAGCAACGCACAAACCGTCAAGCAGACCGCTGCCACACGGCATTCCTGCCAGGATACCAGTGTAGATGCGCCCAATTCCGAAAACCAGACAGGCGATGACCACCAAAATCCGACAGGTGTCCACAGCAGTCCCTCGTACATCAGCCACCAGCCACTGTTTCCCGCCGCAATAATGACAGCAAAATTGAATGCGATAAACACCAGCACCGACAGAAATCCCTTATACGCAGCGTAAGATGAACTGCCACTGCTACTCACAAGTCCCGCGATATAAGACAGTGCATAAAATATAACCGCAACGACAAGTCCAAGCCCGGTTACTGCCGCCAGATATCCCGCAATCGAGAAATCTGCCCACGAAACAAACGGCAGCTTTATGCCCAGGTCACTGATATAGTAAAACTGACTCGACATGTCTGCGTTCCAGATCGGACCCATCCGCCAGACTGCTGCAAATAATGCAATTGAGACTCCCATCAGGATCCCGTATAACACGATTGCAGAAATAAGACCTGCCGCCGCCTTCTCTCTTTGGATCAGACGTCCGCGCCTCGTCGCATAAACGACAGACTGCGTGCGCTCTGTCTGTTCTCTTCCGCAGACATACAGCGCGATCATGACTGCCAGAATCATTCCTTCCGTAATACCCGCCTTACACAGCCGCTCAAAAAGTGAATCCAGCAGGTATTTTGTCATCCCCGCGGCTGCTAAATCCATGGATGCGTCACGCTCCGCCAGTTCAGTTACGCGCTTTTCCAGCTTTGAGTATTTCTTTTCCAATGCTTCCGCAACATATCCCTGCATATTGAATTTTCCTGTATACACTTCATATAGCTGCAACACATCGTACGTTTCAAATATATCCGCCGCTCCCACAGTCTGCGATAAAAGTGCTTGCTTATATTCATTTTCCGGCAGTAATGCAGCACGCAGATCAAACGCAAAGCCCATTTGACTGCCTGTCTGCTCTGATACCCCGCTCACGTAATCAACATACAGTGCACCCGGATGTCCGTAGCGGTTCTCCACAATTATAAGGAAATTGAATATCAGGCAGAGCACCAGAAAAACCGGTATCATCGGAAGCATCCATAATTTTTTGATCTCCCATTTTATCAGTTCTGTTTTCATCATAATCTCCGTTCCGTTTATTCACCGTATATATACAAAAATGCATCCTCAAGGTTCGGCATAGCCCGCACCGCTCCCACCGGAGGGTGATCCGTTGCAATCCGCAGCATAGTCCCCTGCTCTCCCTGTCTCTCGCTGAGCAAAACGGCATGTTCTATGGACTCCGTTTCCGCCGGCACCTCAAAAAGTTTCCCCCGCAGCGTACCGCAAATGCCTGCCGGAGTGTCACAGCAGAGAAGTTTGTGCTCACGGATCATCACGATCTGACTGGCAATGGTTTCAATATCCGATACGATATGCGTGGAGAGAATGACAATACGGTCCTGCGACAGCTTGTGGATCAGATTGCGGAAACGCACGCGCTCTTTCGGGTCCAGCCCTGCCGTCGGCTCATCGAGGATCAAAAGCTTCGGATCGTTCATCATCGCCTGCGCAATTCCGACGCGCTGCAGCATTCCTCCCGAAAACTGGCGCATTTTTTTATTCTTTACATCCGACAATGACACAAGCTCCAAAAGCTCGTCGATGCGTTTCGCCGCCGTCTTTTTTTCCACGCACTGCAATGCGGCAATATACTGCAAAAACTGTTTTGGCGAGTAATTTTTATAATATCCGAATTCCTGCGGGAGATACCCGAGCAGTCCACGGTAATCCTCCCCCATGGCAAGAATGTCTTCCCCATCCCAGCGGATGATCCCCTCCGTCGGAAACAGAAGTGTCGTAAGCATTTTTATCAGGGTTGTCTTTCCCGCCCCGTTCGGCGCCAGCAGACCGTACACCCCTTTTTCAAAACTGAGACTGATATCCTTAAGTGCGGTGAAATCTCCGTATTTTTTTGTAACATGTTCAACTGAAAGCATGAGACAACGCTCCTTCCTTAGAATCAAAATAATATCTTTTCAGCGTACCAAAATACAGCACGGCAAATGTGCATGCGATCATCACAAATACCGCTGTCGGGACCGCAAACAGGACGGTCCGGATGTGTTCCTGCCATAGAAAGGACAAGACGCCCAATACTCCCCAGAGCAGAGGCGCTACGGTACAGGATGCGGGAAGCCTCCATTTCCATTCCGCCATCAGCTCCATCCACGCGAACAAAAACAGTCCCGAAAATGAAATTCCCATCATACGCAGATACGTGTATGCACCTTTGCCTGTGTCGGACAGAATAAACCATAACCCTGCGTTCAGCAGTGTGGATGCCAGAACCGAGATACCGCCGAATACCAGCATTCGAAGTATCGTCATCTGCCGCAGGGAAAGCCGGCAGGTCATAAGTCTCTCATACGTGCCTGCCATAATCTCCTTCCAGACAGTTAATAGATGAAGCAGTGCGTAGAGAAACGGAGATGCAAAGAACATCAGCACCGGCAGAATCGCTTCTGTCTGTCCCGCAGATGCAAATACCGCCGACCACAGAAGCGCTGCTGCCAGAAAAGCGAGAAACACGCAGTCTCCCACTCCAAAAAATAACTCCCGTACACTGATCTCCCTGATAAGCCGCATGACTGCACTCCCCAAGCTGCAGGGAGGCTGTACTCCGTCTGTCACAATTTTTTGAATGCTGGCATTTTTTTCTTCTTCTGTGGGAAACGGAATATATTTCTCATTCATCATTGTCCTCAAACTCCTTTCTCAGCTTACCGATCAGCCGGTAATACTGCGCCTTGATTTTTGCCTCTGGCTCTCCCCTCGCTGCCGCAATTTCCGGAAAACTGCAGCCCGCATATACCCGCAGGCGAAATATCTCCTGAATTTCCGGGTCGATGCCACAGACAAATCTTTCAATTTCCGCAAGGATCTGTCTGTTTTGGATTTCTTCTATAAAGTCCTCCTCACATGCAATCTCCTGTTCCTCTAGCGGAAGAAGCTGCAGTCTTCTTTTCCGCCGCATATCGATGATCTTGTAGGTTACAATGTGATACAGCCANGTACGGAAACCCGATTTTTTNGCATCNTAGGTGTGCAGTGACCGCAGANCGGCGATAAAGCTCTCCTGCGTCAGATCCATGGCATCCTCCCNGTCACCNACCTGNCGGTACACAAAGGCATAGATCTCGTCATAGTAAANACGGACAAGCGTATCTGCCGCCTCCTTCGAGCCGCGGCGCAGAATCGCCCGTATCANTTTCTGTTCCTGTTTCAATTCCGCGCCNCCCTTCCGCTCGNTGTTCTTCTTTGATCCGCTGCTATTTATATATTCGTAAAACAAATGCAAACCGTTGCAGGATTTTTANAAATTTTATTGCATAAAAAATCAGGAGAAGTCTGCTTCCCCTGATTTTTGGGTGTTACCGTAACTGTTTTAGAAGATCTTCTCTCTAATCCTCTTTCTTTCCAGATACCTTATGATATATTTTTGACAGTTTCTCAACAAACGCTTCATTTTCTTTTGCCTTTCCNATTTTGTTGTCTCTCAAGTAGTCTTTCCATCTCTGTTCAGGATATTCTTCCACCAGCTTGGCGTAGCACAGATAAAACGGTCCGATCGTCTTGCGCAGACTCGTATACTTCTCTTTACTCAGAATTTCCCCTGCGAGACCAACTGCCAAATCTTTTTTCTGTTCCAACAGCCGCTTGACATCTCCGACGGTAACAATGCCTAACCATTGAAACCCATTCAGGATTAACTGATAACTTGCCCGGTCAGGGTCTATTGGTATTCCGGCGCAATCCTCAATTGCCTGATTGAGNGCAANAAANTTTTCATCNGTATCNAGCAGGACCTGCANCGANACTGCNTCCAGTTTGATNTCTTCGNCCNGCTCATCATTTTGGATTTTTTNGGAGACNTCCGNTTGGTACTNCGAAATTTTCTGCCTGATCTCCTGAAATTCTTTNTCGGCAATCTCCAGCAATCCGGCAAGGCGGGAAAAANCCCGGACAATNTCNNCCGGCACNTCAATCTCACTCTTGTACCCCATNTCATGCTCCATCTCCGCCCANGAATGCTGCAGTATGGAACGGATCTGCACTTCGATTTTCAACTCTCCCAGATTTTCATACTCCGGCAGCACAGCTCTNCTGTCATCGAGAGAGATCACATAATGCAGTGAAAGNTAACCGAAAACATTCGGGTCAAGTGNCTTTCTCTTGTCAATACTGTTTTCCTGNTCCACCTTAAATTCACGCTCAATGAGNTCCGCGACCCGGTCCACATCATCAGCATAATACGTGATGATNCGNANACCNCCGATGTCTGTGATATCAGACAGCGTTTTATACTTGTCNCCCTTNCGGTCAATCTTCTCTGAAAGACTGTCCGCATCTTTGATCCGGGATGCGACGGATGCNTATTTGATNCCCTCTTTTTTCATCAGACCTTCTGTGATCTGAAGCACAGAGGCACTCAAATGTCCATACAGTCCTTTTTTCTGTGTATATTCGTCCATGATGTTATCTTTTGCAGAAGATGTGCCCATGACAGCCCTCCATTGATACCGGTTTTCCGTCATTTTATCACAGTTGACGAATCAAATGCAACACATCATTTTCTGCTTCGAATGACATCATCACTACGGTCTGTATTGCTCCGTGCAACTTTTTATCTTCCCATCTTCCAACTCCATTGACCAGAGGACTGGGNNATCCATCTCCTGTAAATAGTTTTCAAATTCCGTTCTAGTGAGTTCTTTGACGGGGCCCTGATGATTTTCCAAAACAGAATATGTTCCGTCTTCACTGANTGAATATGTAATGTCTTCTCCTTCCGCATCGACAACTTCAAAACCNGCATCTTCATCATACTCCGGCTTCCATTCTGCACTCCCGGCTGTTATCCAAAGCTGTCGGTCTACCGTGACAGAGCCGCTGTCATATTTCGTGATATAGCCATGAATCTGTCCNTTTTGGGGAATCTCCGTATCGTCCCCTCCATCATCGGATGAAAGTGGGGTTGAGTCCTCGTTGTTATTTTCGTCATGCCCATATTCCTCCTTTTCCGGCTGTTCTGGTATATTCTTGGAATTTTCTTTCGCAGTCGTACAGCCTACCAGCGTCCCAAAGCAAAACGTCAAAAGGACAGCACATATCAATACAGAAATCCCGTTTTTCTTTTCTTTTTTGACTAAAATATTCTTAAAACGTTTTTTCATAATCCTTTTTCCTCCATAAAACTGTGTTGATAAAAANGTCCTTTTTGCACACTGCCTGTAAAGCNTAGATAACAAGGTTTCTGTATATGCTTTCTTCACAGCATAACCTGTACCCTGCATCACTCTTTCATCACAGGATANCTCCATATCAACGGCGGCCTCCTTCTGCATAAGCCANATCANCGGATTAAACCAGTGAACTGCATGGGCAGCTGCAAAAAGCAGTTTAAAAAATACATCTTTGCGCTTTAAATGAACCAGTTCATGCTTCAGAATAAAAAACATTTCCTCGGAACGATACTGCGTTTCCGGCAAGACTAAAACAGGTTTAAACAATCCTATGATCATAGGGCTGGCAGCTTCAGAATATTCCACCACACGTACGGCATCTTTTATATGTAATTCCCGTTTCAGTTCAGATATCTGCTGTAAAATGTCTGCGTTCTCTATGACATTTCCCTTTTTTATCATCTGGCTTCTATAGTGCGAATAACTGATCAAATACAAAGCTAAAATAGCCAAACTGCCAAACAGCCAAACATAAGCTGCGATGTCAAGCAGAGTAATGCTGATATCGCTTTTTTCTGACTGTATCGCAATCGGAGCTGTCATCTGTGTCGGTATCTCAACAATAATCTGTCCGGGCACCGCCTCCTGCTCCTGTATGATATCTGTATGATCTTTTTCAGTCTCTGATGCGGTCCTGTTTTCCGCTGCGGCATTTTTTTCCGCATGCAGCCATTGATCGATCATATACTGTCCATCGGCTCTGCCAAAAGGTATGAGCAGCCGCACTGCAAGAAATATCCAAATCCAGTATTTCCATTTAGCAGAATATCGCTTGTTTAAAAACGGTGTAAGTAAAATTTGTATCATAACGATCACACTGACAGATACGGAAATTTCGAAAACAGAAAGGAATATATTTGTCATTATTTTTCCTCCTTTCCGGAATGCTCCTCTTCTATTTCATCTAAAAATTTTCTGAGCTCTTCCACGTCAGAATGTTTGATCGCTTTATCGCTATACAGGGTAGCTATCATATTCTGTATGGAATTGTTATACAGCTTTTCCAGAAAACTCCTGCTTGCTCCGGCTTTGTATTCATTTTCCGGTACGATCGCAGTATACAGATTGCTTCCTGTAGAGCGGTCACAGCAGACAAACCCTTTATCAGACAGTCGTGCTAACGAAGTCATTAACGTGGAAAGCTGCCATTTTCTTCTCCCCTGCAATTCTTTTAAAATATAATTGGAAGTAACAGGATTTTCACTGCTCCAGATCACCTGCATAATCTCCAATTCAGCCTCACCCAGCTTTTTTATGATACCACTCATATAGATCACCCCTCCGTAGTTATATGTCTGTATAATTAATTATACACTCGTATAACATCTTGTCAAGTACTTAAAAAAAATTTGCGGTGGGGCTCTGAATAGTTACTATTTAAAAACGACACAAAAAAAGAGGCGAGTTATCTGCCCCTTTTCTTTCTAATCTCCTGCTTTATCCCATTTTGCCAACAAACTCTTCCAATGATACTGCCCTTGCCGCTAGTTTAAGCCATTGTTTTAAAACATCCAGATTCTTCTCTGCACATATCCTGTCTCTTAATTTCTGCGGTATTTCTCCATAATCCTCCAGCAATTCCAAAATGGCATCTGCTTTTCCAATAACCCTTCCATCGGTCATTCCAGCAATCTTTCCCTCTTCATATCCATCTTCCCGTATGCTTTTCATGTGAGCTTCTTCGTTGTATTCAAATATACTCATCTCTATCGCCTCCGCCCGATTTTTCATCAGAAAATCAGCCAGAATCCCCTCCTGTATGCATTCCGTGACAGCCCGGTTTACTGCCTCTTCTCCGGCTGCTCGGTCACGCCATTGTAAATTTGAACCCGCCCGAGGAATAATGAAAAAGTACTACTATCTTTCTTCCTTTCGCTGCTCTGCAAGGTACATTCCCCAATCCTTAAACTGTTTTGGAATATCAAATACCGACTTTCCATCCACTTCATATCTTTCACTCACTCCTGGAGTCTCTTCGGTAAAGGTACTCCAGGGCGTTATAAGTTTATCCGTTTTTTCTATCTCATGAGCATCAAAAAAGTCATTGTAATTTTCTATATTTTGACTGTAGATTGTAAGGACATTATATTTACCAAACATTATTTCATCACCGCTTTCATGGCATCCAAAGCCAAAAGCTGAAACCCCGTCATTGTATAGCAAGTCACCGACACGAATCAACACAGTTAGTGCTTCCTCTTGAGAACATCCGTCAATATAATAAACATCCTTGTGGAGAGTTTCCACAATACCGGGAGCAACCTCTGCTTCATCATCAGCACTCGCTGGGAGTTCCAAAATAAAGAACATCGGTTCTTCTTGCATGACGATAAAATGCTGCAATACACCTTCTATCTTATCAATACCTACATTGGCTGTAATATGATTTTCTCCTACCTCATATCCCTCGTAGAGAGTCGATACAGGTGAAATCTTTGATCCCGCTTTTAGTTTTAGCTTTTCTCTCACAACACCACTTCCTTCTTAAGAAAAGACATACCCTATTTTATTAACTCCGATGACGCCGCGGCGTAACACGGTAATGTCAATGGTTTCATACTCGGACTTGCTGATGTCCGTGGTTGAATGTTGAGCCCTCTGAATTTCAATCCTTTCAACCTGCGTCCGTGGGATAGGTATGGCATCAACACCGAGTTCATGCAGAACTTCATCCGGCAACTCGTAATTCTGCTCGACAAGTCCAAAGCAGGTAAAGCCTGTGTCAACACAAAAGGAAATCAACTTCTTCTTTCCAATGTTGTAAATGACACAGAACGAGGTGCCTATTAAACTGCCAAGAAGATACCCTACAACAGGCCGTTCAGGGCTGAGTGCCTGACCAATAATGCCACCAATGTGCGCGCCAAGTAAATATCCTCCTGAAATCATCACGGTATCCACAAAGGCTGCTCCCATCTGCTGCGTACTCATCTTTCCGGCAGCAACGAGAATGCTGTTCTTTACAGTCTGCATGACCAAAGCAACCACCGTGCCTAGGACAGTCGGATTAACACCCTTAAACGCCTCTCCAAGCACGCCTTTTTCGCACATTATCAAAAGAGAAGAAGATATCGATCCACGAAGGAAACCTTCTGCACCTGCTGAAATCCCCTTTGTACCCATCCTTTTTATCTGCTGGACATTGATTTCACCATGCCTGATAAGAAAGTCGATGGTCTTATAGATTTCAGGAGCAAGCTGAAAAGCGACAGTAATCGCTGCGGTAGTATATCCGGCTTCCAATGCTTGCTTAAGCAAATATTCTGTATTTATTGCACTATCAGCCGTTACGCCGTGATCCTCTGCCTTAAACTTCTGCTCCTTTCCTTCACAAGCAATATCCTCCAGTTCTTTTTTGGATGCGCTCTTGGAACTTACACCTTCATCGTTTTCGATTTTATCCGTCAGCCTAGATTCGGTTTCTGCATAGACATCGGAAACCTCTGGACGAGTATCCGTGTTCCTCAGTGCCTCGCGATGAGCTGTCGCTTTGGCATCAGAAAGTTGATCAGAAGGAACAAGTCTTCCTTGTTCATGGTAGCTTGCCTGACCTGCTTCCGAGTTAAACCTCGCCTGCGCCTTTGTAGTCTTTTCAGCAGTAGCATAAGACTTTGCGCTATATGCCCCGCCGGAGTCCAACTGGATATCAACAGAATCTTTTAGTGTGCTATGCAAAACACATGCGCGATCTGCCGAATCAGCCGCAACCGCATCCACATTAAATGTTCCGGCTCCCCATTCTTCAAGCATATATCCCTGGAATTGCCCGATTCCAAGGTTTCTGTATGGATGATTGTTTATGTTTTCTTCAAGCTCTTTAATTGCCGCCTCGACTGCATTTACATAATCCTGTCCCATATGGGCAGCAACATCGGCACCCATTATCCTTGTGGCAAATTCCCAGCCTTGTTGCATTTCTGTTTTTGACTGCATAGGTCGCACCTCACATATTCATGAACTTTTCGAGTCCATCATTATACAGTCTGACAACCCCATAAAACAACATCTGTCTTTTCATCAAAGCCTTGTTTCTGAATACTTCTTCGGATTTTAAAGCAACCTGGGTGCCCATTTTTCCGATAACGTCTGCTCCCGATGAGAACGCTCTCTTGGCGTTTTTTAACATAAGGAGCCTCAGCATCTGTTTCATGGTCTGTCCCTGTAGCAGCTATACTTCTTTTCACTGCCTTAAGAAAATCAGGAACAGGCAACGCTGATAACTTCTCCAGAAAAGCATAGTAATCCTCACGAATAGTCAAAACCTTTGGTTCAGCATACACAACTGCCTGATTACCTGCCCAGCCAAACTTAACGCCACAGTCATCAAACTTAATGTCAATGACAGGAATCAGTTTGTCCGTTCCCTTTATTTCTCCAAGGAAGAGGATTTTCCCTTGAATGTTTCCGGCTTTCTTGTTTTCAAGTCATACCTTTTCTGTCCAAGAAACGATATTGATAGAATCATCCCTTGTGCCGACAACGCCCTGTTCGTTGTCATCGTGCGTTTCTACCATCTTTTTCAGCTGATTCATCAGCAGCTCATCCTTATAAACAACGGTGAGCGTTTTCTTTGTTTCAAACATAAGCATTCTCCTTGGTTTATGATTTTCTGTTTGTCACAGTTATTGCTCGATATAAAACGGTCACACGCCCAGCTACTTTCTGATATCGTTCAGCCATTCGCCGTTATACTTGATCAAGGCTTATTTTCTATCCCTCAATGTCAATCTGCCGATTTATCCCATTTTGCCGACAAACTCTTCCAACGATACTGCCTTTGCTGCTTCCTTTAGCCATTGTTTTAATACATCCAGATTCTTCTCTGCACATATCCTGTCTCTTAATTTTTGCGGTATCTGTCCGTAATCCTCCAGCAGTTCTAAAATAGCCTCTGCCTTTCCCATAATTCTTCCGGCAATCTCCCCCTCGTCATATCCTTCTTCCCGTATGCTTTTCATGTGAGCTTCTTCGTTGTATTCAAATATACTCATTTCTATCGCCTCCGCTCGATATTTCATCAGAAAATCAGCCAGAATCCCCTCCTGTATACATTCTGTAACAGCGCGTTTTACCGCCTCTTCTATCCCGTATTCCGGTAAATATTTTCTGACCCGTTCCACATACTGCATATATTCTTTCAGCATCCTGCAGCCTTCCAGCAACTCCTCATTCTTGCCGGGATTGATATTCAGCACCGTCACGGTCAATTCCAGTTCCGGCTGTTCCGCTGTCTTTTCGAATGCGTCTGACAACCGGTATTCCCTCTTCTCTGGCTGTTCGGCCACGCCATTGTAAAACACGACAAACTTGGGTGTTGGTATTTTTACCATTTTAGAACCGTATAAGTTTTCATTCTTTACAATGTTCTGCAATACCTTCGACACATAAAACAAATTCCGTAACGGTAGATTTGGATTTACTGTTGACTGGTGTTCGTAAAGGCTTAGTGTCATGTCAAACACGAATGAAACATCATTTTTCATGTTCATATAGATTGCATTTTCGAGTGTGCTGATCTCTAAGTCTGCACTATTGTCATAGTCTGTTCCGTTCAGCGCATTGTACAGACTCAAAAGCCTCTCCCTGTCACTGAATATCATCCGAAACAGCGTGTCCTTATAGTTTAGTCTTACCTCCATAGGCTGTCCTCCTTATGATGCAGGAGGTCTGTTTTCAGAAATCTCCTGCTTTGTAATGTGTGATGAAAAGCATAGATTTTCTGAAAAAAGAATTTTAAACGGCTTTTGCCAAGAACACAGAATCCAAACGGCTTCTGCGGAAAGAAAATATGCTTTGGCTTATTTTATCACAGTTGACGTATCGTGTGCAATGGTTTTCTGCCTGCACATTCGTTGTGCTGCACATCCGTCAAAAAAAGACAACCGTTTCCGGCTGTCTTTTTTGCTGTACTGTATTTTACTCCTGACTCGGAGTCATGTCCACACTAACCGATATTGCATCTAATAAAAAGCTCTTGTAATCAAAATCAAGTCTTATCATATAAGATTGAGACTCATTTCCACATGTATACACAATAATCGGGATGTCTGGCACAGTCAATTCGGTGTCCGCCAATTTTTCCACGCACGAAGCGACAGACATCCCCGGTGTAATCCCATTCAGATCCACGTTAGATCCATATTCATCCGCAATCACTATAGATGTCACAGCATCCTCTCCGTAGTAAGATACCAAACGCATTCCCTGTCCGTCTGCATTTATGGCATCGGAGTACATGTGCCCAGATTCAGTCGTTTGAATTTCACATTCGTATCCCAATGCACGGATATCATCGAACGAACACGGTAATGTGATACTGTCCCCATTTACAGTCAGCGTCCCTGTCCAGTCACCCGCTTTTTCGCCCTTGGCATTCTTCCACAGATATGCAATACACCATTCATTAAAATATGTGCTCTGCTTTATCTGCTCAATTCCCTCTTCCCCATATGCCGCCTTCAAAAGCTCATACACGGAAGCGCTTGCAAGCGAAACGTCACCGGTAGAAGAACTGCTGACCGTGATGCTATCTATATCGCCAGATTGCCAGATTTCATTTAATATACAAGAGTACAGAGAGCTAGCATAAACCTTATATATTTCATCCTTAGCATATTCCTCTTGCGGTTTCACATGCAGTTCCATGCCTCCTTCTCCGCCGGCAAGATCGATCCCATCAAAAGAAGAAAGATACACCGGTATGGTTCCGCCATCGATCAGCTCCACATCCACAACCTTTTCTTCCTGGCTTTCTTCCCCTTCTACCGCCACGTCATCTTCTACGGAAACGTTCTGATCTTCGATATCGACATTGCTTTCCTGCTGTACCGGTTCTTTTCCGCATGCACATATTCCACATGCAATTGCTAACATTAAAATTGATGTTACTAATTTCTTTTTCATTGCTTTTCCTTTTCTTTTTTCTATACTGCTATAATCTTTACTTCTCAAACTTTTCTATATATATTTCATCCAGAATAATTGACACGTTTCTATAAAGCGGCAACCATCTCATTTTTAAAAACATATAACACAACAGCCATATTACGTATCCTGATAAAAGTACGATATAAATAACAGCAAGAGAATCTGGAATAATTGACCTTGTACTTACTAAGCCGACTGCAGTCATTAACGTATTTATAACAAGTGCAATAAGTGTCACTATCAACGTAATGATATCTGACGAACTATTTCCCTGACTTAAAATTTTATATCTCAGGTAAATATCTTTATTGTCACCTATTATTTCTTCCAACTTTTCTTTATAGCAGACAATTTCCGGTAATTCCTGTTTCCCTTTAATTTCATTCTTGACCTCATCATATAATCTTTTCAATTCATTATTTTTCCTCATCTTTTGTTCCTCCTTATTTTCTGTTTTTTGCTGTTTATGTACTTATCCTACAGACATTTACTATTAATTATAGTGCACCCACTCTACAAATGACACCGGCGAATAATCTGTGATCCCTTCATTGTAATACAAATCAAGATCCTTTAAATTCGTCAATTCCGCCAAAGGACTAACATCTGTGATCTGGTTGGATCTCAAATTTAGGTGTTCTAAATTTTTCAATCCCGATAACGGTGTTAAGTCACTAATTTCATTCTCACTCAAATCAAGATCTGTTAAGTTTGTCAGTTCTGCCAAAAAATCAATCTCGCCATCTTTAAGACCCGAGCACGGTATAAAAAGTTTTTTCAACTGTTTCAATTCTGATATATCACAATACTCTAAGATCAAAGACGAACTCACGGTAAAGCTTGTTAAATTTTGCAATTCCACCAACGGACTTAGATCATCGGTCCATCCCCAGTTTGAGTGTCCCAGATCTATCTTCGTAACCTCCCACACATCACTCAGCATGAGGTCCCCTTCCAAAATGCCCGTCTTCATCCTCATTTGATGTTCTATTTCATCCTGTCCCTTCCAATCCATCACATGATCTTCGAGTCCCGCTTCTTCCCACGGAATAATATCCGGTTCTGATGCCGACTCGCTTTCGGTTTCTTCCTCCGATGATCCGGTGTCGCCAGTTTCCGCATTGTTCTCTGCCAGTGCCTCCATCTCCTTATCTCCTTCAATCGTATCCAGAAGTGATGATTCTTCCTCCTGCTTGCTTCCGCAGCCTGCCGCCTGCGCTGCTAAAATGACTAAAATCATACCTAGCGCAATTAACTTGTTTAGCTTTTTCATTGTCATTCTCCTCTCTAGCAGTACAATCCATACCGCCGTATTTAGGGGCAATAAATTACCCCTATCCTCACCGTATTTTAGCACGTTCCAAAGTACTATGCAAGAAATATATTCAATTAATTACGCATACTAATTATAGTATATATTCTATTTTTTACATTGATACTAAAATGAATATACTAACATACCACACTACTGAAAGGAGCCTTTGTATGATTTCATATGAGCCATTATGGGCTACCATGAAAGAGCGAAAAATTACCAAGTACCAACTCATCTACCACTGGGGAATCTCAAGCAACACCCTTAGACGTATGGGGCATGGAGAACCGATCAACAGTAATACGCTGAATGAATTATGTCTGATCCTTAACTGCAAGGTAGAAGACATTTTAAGATTTGACGCAACTGAAGAAGAAATAGATTCCATAAACAAGCGAAAAGAAGAAATCATCAATTTCAGAAAAAAAAAGCATAAAAAATAAGCCTGTGTTCCATATCATATCAAGTGATATCATATCAAGAACATAAGGCTTATTTTTGTTTATTCTTCTTTCATTACTTAAAGTATGCCACCCCGGACTCAAACAGCTTCAAATCCTGATCGCCGTAAATATTGACTGCCACGCTTCTGTCACGCCGCTCCGCGTGCGCCATCTTGCCAAGCACCCTTCCGTCCGGACTTGTAATTCCTTCCACCGCCAGATAAGAGCCATTGACATTCCACTCCTCATCCATCGTCGGAACTCCGTTCTCATTGACATACTGGGTTGCCACCTGACCGTTTGCAAACAGCTTCTCCAACCATTCCTTCGGAGCCACAAATCTGCCTTCTCCGTGGGATGCCGGACTGCAGTAGGTTTTTCCAAGCTCCGCCTGTGCCAGCCATGGAGATTTGTCCGTCACGACCTTCGTGTATACCATCTTACTGATATGGCGCCCGATCGTGTTGTAGGTCAGCGTCGGCGAATCTTCGGACTGCGGACGGATCTCCCCGTACGGAACCAGCCCGAGCTTGATCAATGCCTGAAAACCGTTGCAGATGCCGAGCGCGAGTCCGTCTCTCTCGTTTAAGAGTCTCATGACTGCCTCGGTCATCTTCGCATTGCGGAAAGCCGTCGCAAAGAATTTTGCCGATCCCTCCNGCTCGTCANCCGNNGAAANTCCGCCCGGGAACANGATGATCNGCGCNNTGTCGATCGCTTTCGTAAANTCCTCCACGGAATCACGGATATCCGCTGCATTGAGGTTTTTAAATACCTTTACGACCGTATCTGCCCCTGCGCGCTCAAATGCCCTTGCACTGTCATACTCGCAGTTGGTTCCGGGGAANACCGGAATNAATACNGTCGGCTTTGCCACCTTNTTTTTGCACACGTAAANATTTTCCGCATGGAANACGTCTGTCTTTACTTCCTCTTTTCCCTCTGCCGCNCGGGTNGGGAATACCTTTTCCAGNGTTCCCGTCCACGCCTGAATCGCTTCCTCAACGGAAATGACNGTCTTGCCCGCAGCCCCGTCGTAGATCAGACTCTGCTCNCCGTTTACACATCCGACCNNANNGCCGTNTTCAGACAGTCCTGCNTTCTCCAAAATAGCNCGNACCTCATCTNNCTTTCCTTCCGGAACCTCCGCNACAATATTTCCGAATCCCGGTNCNAACANTGTCTCCANGGACACCTCNCCGNTCACGGTCACACCGAGCTTATTTCCGAANGCCATCTTTCCAAGCGCAGCCGCNAGACCTTTGCCGTCCAANGCNTACGCGGAAANNACTGCNTTGCTCTGTATCATTTCATGCACAGCNNCATANAGTCTCATAACCTGCTCATATACCGGCAGATCGTACTCATCCTTCTTGATGGTANAGAGCATCAGCCGATTTCCCGCAGCTTTCAATTCCGGTGTGATGATGTCCTTTTCCTTTGCCACATCCACGGCAAACGAAACCAGCGTCGGCGGAACATCGATCTCATTAAAGCTTCCAGACATGGAATCCTTTCCTCCGATCGACGGAAGCCCGAATCCGATCTGCGCCTGATATGCGCCGAGCAGCGCTGCAAAAGGCTGGCTCCAGCGTTTCGGCTCCTCGCTCATCCTGCGGAAATACTCCTGGAACGTAAAGCGCACCTTGCGGTAATCGCCGCCTGCCGTTACGATTCTCGACAGAGACTCCAATACCGCATAAACCGCACCGTGGTACGGACTCCACGAAGACAGATATGGATCAAAACCGTATGACATGAGCGTGACCGCATCGGACGATCCCGTCATCACCGGGATTTTGGATGCCATAGCCTGTGTCTCGGTCAGCTGATATTTTCCTCCAAACGGCATGTATACACTGCCTGCACCGATGGAACCGTCAAACATTTCCACAAGTCCCTTCTGAGAGCAGACATTCAAATCTGCGAGATCNTCCATCCANGCNTTTTTGATATCTCCTGCTTCCACCGCCTCTGCTACCTTAGGAACCGCAATCTTCTTCAGATAATTGTCCTTCGGGTCTGGAAGGTCTACCGCAACGTCGGTTTNCTGATGTGCACCGTTGGTGTCTAAGAACGCGCGGGAGATATTGACTACCTCTTTTCCTCTCCACTCTAAGATGAGTCTTGGCTCCTCCGTCACCACTGCGACCTCTACCGCCTCTAAATTCTCTTCTTTTGCATAGGCAAGGAACTNCTTCACATCCTGCGGCGCCACAACAACTGCCATACGCTCCTGTGACTCGGAAATTGCCAGCTCCGTACCGTCCAATCCCGCATATTTCTTCGGAACCGCATCGAGATTCACCCGAAGCCCGTCCGCTAACTCACCGATGGCAACGGACACACCGCCTGCGCCAAAATCGTTACATTTCTTGATGATGTGGGCAACCTCTTCCCTGCGGAACAGTCTCTGCAGCTTGCGCTCTGTTGGCGGATTTCCCTTCTGTACCTCTGCACCGCAGACCGCAGTCGACTGCGTATTGTGCGCCTTGGATGAACCGGTCGCACCGCCGATTCCGTCACGTCCGGTACGTCCGCCCAAAAGAATGATGATATCGCCCGGGTCGGAGGTGAGTCTCTGCACAGCACGTCTTGGCGCTGCACCTAAGACCGCACCGATCTCCATGCGTTTTGCCACATAATTTGGATGATAGACTTCTTTGACATAGCCCGTCGCAAGTCCGATCTGATTTCCATATGAACTGTAGCCGTGCGCCGCTTCACGCACCAGCTTTTTCTGCGGAAGCTTGCCCGGAATGGTATCTTTGACAGACACAGTAGGATCTGCGGCGCCTGTCACACGCATTGCCTGATACACATAGGTACGGCCGGAGAGCGGATCGCGGATCGCGCCGCCCAGACAGGTTGCCGCACCGCCGAACGGCTCAATTTCAGTCGGATGATTGTGCGTCTCGTTCTTGAAGTTGACCAGCCACTCCTCCGTCTTTCCGTCCACCTCGATCGGAACGACGATAGAGCAGGCATTGATCTCANCNGACTCNTCCNGATCTGCCAGCNTGCCCTCCTTCTTCAGACGCTTCATCGCCATCAGTGCAAGGTCCATCAGGCAGACAAATTTATCGTCCCGTCCGNCATAAAGCTCCTTATGTGTATTGAGATAATCCTCATANGATGCCTTGATNGGCTCTGCATAANATCCCTCGTCAAATGCAACNCTCTTAAGCTCCGTCAAAAATGTGGTATGACGGCAGTGATCAGACCAGTAGGTGTCAAGCACACGGATTTCCGTCATGGACGGGTTGCGCTTCTCCTCCCCTGCAAAGTATTTCTGAATGTGCAGAAAATCACGGAAGGTCATGGCAAGCCCCAACGAATCATACAGTTCTTTCAGCTCAGCCTGAGGCATATCGATAAAATCTTCGCGCTCCGGCATATTTTCAAAGATCAGGACATCTTCCGGTTCATCAAAGTCCTGCACGAGCGTTTCGGGCTTCTGCAAATCCGTCTCTCTCGAATCCACCGGATTAATACAGTGCTTTTTGACCGCTGCAAGCTCGTCCTCCGTCAGCTCACCCTCGATGACATACGTGACAGCTGTGCGGATGATCGGGTCCTCCTCCTCATTCAGCAGCTTCACACANTGCTCCGCNGANTCCGCTCTCTGGTCAAACTGCCCCGGAAGAAACTCTACCGAAAANGTCTGCGCCCCATTTAACTCAAACGTCTCCTCATAGATATTGTCTACCGGCGGCTCCGAAAANACCGTCACCAANGCCTTCTGATAAGTNTCCTCAGAAATATTCTGNATGTCATAGCGCACCAGCTCGCGCACCCCTGTCACNGCACGGATGCCGAGATAATTCTTGATCTCCTCCTGCAGCTCTTTNGCTTTNACTGCAAAAGCCGGTTTCTTTTCCACATACACTCTTCGAACGTTGCTCATGTTTTCCCTCCGTCTTTCTGGNATTTGTTATTGTTACATATCTTCACTGTTACGATTACAAATCCTATTCACACTATATCACACACCATAAGATAAGCAAAATTAATATATTTAATCCTACTTATTAGTCACAATTATATAGATCTCTTGACATCACAGCAGTCATATCATAGAATTTTATGTAATGATTGATTTGGGTGTCAAAAGCCTTAAATAAAGATATTGGCTGGCAAATTGCACAAAAGGAGATTGGGCAAGCGACTTTTGCACCATGGAAATGAGACTCAAAAATCGTGGANGCCTTTGCNGAACACGATTTTCGCTCTAAGAGGCTCATTGGAATGNCCGGTGCAANGGAGCGCGCACAACTCNTTTTGTGNAATTTGCCNTCAATNACTTTNAAGCAAGGCTTTTNNCACCCANATCAATCATACATNAAAATACGATAGNCNCNGCGGCANTCCCGCAGAAANGAGGTACCATGGACATCAACTATGAACTGTACAANGTCTTTTANTACGTTGCNACCTCCNTNAGCTTTTCNGAGGCAAGCAAGCAGCTCTACATTTCCCAGTCNGCNGTCAGCCAGTCGGTCAAAGCNCTNGAGAAAAAGTTAGAACAGCCGCTTTTCATCCGCAGTACAAAAAAAGTACAGCTGACCCCTGCCGGAGAAGTNCTCCTTAAGCACATNGCNCCCGCCATGAACCTGATCCNCCGCGGGGAAAGCCAGCTTTTGGATTCCGCAGGCATGGGATTCGGACAGCTTCACATAGGCGCCAGCGATACCATCTGCCGCTATTTTCTTGTGCCCTATCTCAAGCAGTTCCACAAAAANTTTCCGGATGTTCCNATCAANGTTTCCAACGACACATCCCTCAACTGCGTNTCACTTTTNGANCAGGGNAAGGTAGACCTGATCGTTACCAACTTTCCAAANTCCCGGCTGAATCATTCTTATATCCGCAANACAGTCTGCAGCTTTACGGATGTATTTATCGCCAANCCTTCTTACTANGATCTNNCNCANCAGGAGATCACGCTTGANGAACTGCGGCAATATCCTATTCTGATGCTTGANCGGAAGAGCACNACCAGCGANTTTCTGCACAGTCTCTTTCTGCAGCACCGCCTTGAGCTGATNCCGCAGATTGANCTGAGCTCCAACGANCTTTTGATCGANCTTGCAAAAATCGGTCTGGGGATCGCCTTTATCCCCGACTANTGTTTCGAACGCGAAACCAAAGATCTCTTCATNGTAAAGACNAAGGANCATCTGCCGGCACGGCAGATTGTNGCNGCNGTCAATCCGACGCTGCCGCCGTCACANCCCACAGAGGAATTTTTACGGCTGCTGCCAGAATTCTCTTAAATATTTCTCCACCGTATCCACACTGCATACCGTCTGTTTTTCCCATTCCCGCGGGAAAAGCGGGCGGTAGTCGCTCTGCAGAAATCTGTCGTCCAAAAGCTCGATNACGCCNACGTCCTCCACNGTGCGGATGACACGCCCGGCNGCCTGCAGNACCTTATTCATCCCCGGATAGCGGTAGGCATAATCAAATCCTTCTCCGGAACGCCGCTCATAATAGTTCATCAGNATCTCCCGCTCATTGCTGATCTGTGGCAGNCCGGTCCCCACAATGATAACGCCGATGAGCTGNTCATTTTTCAAGTCGATCCCCTCTCCGAAAATTCCTCCCAGCACGCAGAATGCCACAAGNGACTTGTCTCGCACCGNAGAGGCTTCNTCNGAGAATGCCGCNAGGAANTCTTCCCGCTCCGCTTCCGCCATCCCCGACTGCTGCAGAATACATTCCACCTGNNCTGTTTCNTTTATCCGGNCAAATACTTCATATACCTGCTGCATCATTTTGTANGAGGGAAAAAATANCATATAATTTCCCGTCCTCACTCTTGCTGTGCACATAANATATTCTGCNATCCGCCGAAACTCGGCATCNTTTCTTCTGGTATATCTGCTGCTGACATCCTTTCCGAACAAAAGCAGCCGCTGCTCTTCNGAAAATGCCGTCTCTGCATATACCGCATAGTTNTCCTGCTTCGTAGAAAGCAGCGCCTTATAATACCGGATNGGGAGAAGCGTTGCNGAAAAAAACACNGTGGCATTCCCCTTATCGAGACATTCCTGAAGATTTCGCGACGGGTCNACACAGTACAGCTTGAGCTTAAAACGTCCGTCCTCTACATGCTCTGAATANATGACATAATTTTCATCCAGACGCTCATACATATTCATAAAGTTNCTGACCTTCAGATAAAACTCTACCANTTCNTTCCTCTCAGCAAAATCCGGTCCTTTCTGCAGAAATTCATCGAGGTTNCCCGCCANGCGCATCAGNGCAAATATCAGATTTCCGATATTATCGTAAACCACATATTTCTCNCATTCCCGCTTATAGTCAAGCAGGATTTTATTGCATTTATCCATGTCNGATGCAAGNTTTCCGTCAATTTTTTTNATCAGCNTTTTCGCCTGCAGGAAATCCTCCTTGTACAGCTCGGCACTGTACATCTCCCNGCTGCGCTCCACCAGATTGTGAGCCTCATCGACCAGATAAATATAATCCCCCTTCACNCCNGCCGCAAAAAAGCGTTTCAGATACACGTTGGGNTCAAANACATAATTATANTCACAGATGATNTCNTCCACCCATGTCGCCACATCNAGACANAGNTCAAACGGACAGACACAGTGCTTNTCCGCCTGTTCCAACAGCACCTCTCTGGTAAATACNTCCTCCCTCTGCAGCAGTTCAAAAACGGCGTCATTCACCCGGTCATAATGTCCTTTTGCATAAGGACAGTGNACCGGGTTNCAGTCCATCTCCTCNCATTTGCAAAGCTTCTCCTTTGCGGTGATCTGGATCACCTTCGCCTGATAACCCCTTTTTCTNAGCAGTTCAAAGGTGTCCCTTGCCACTGCNCCGGTGACTGACTTNGCGGTCAGATAAAAAATTTTATCGCCGANATTCTCCCCCACTGCCTTGACCGCCGGAAAAATTGTGGAGATTGTCTTNCCNACNCCNGTCGGCGCCTGAATAAAAAGTATTTTCCCTCTNTGGATCGTGCGGTATACGCCTGCNGCCAGCTCCTTTTGACCTTTCCGATACTCGTACGGGAACTCCAGCTTTTTGATGGACTCCTGTCTGAGTGCNCGCCAGGCAAACTGAAAATCTGCCCATTTCTTATACTCCGCGATCAGCTCCTCAAACCACGCCGCCAGCTCCTCAAAAGAAAAACTTTCCCGAAANTACCGGATATCTTCCGTATCCAGATTGCANTANGTCATTTGAATGTCAATCCGGGAAAGCTCGTGCTGCCTCGCATAGATATATGCNTAACACATCGCCTGTGCCCGGTGAACGCCGACCGGCGCCTCCAAAAGCTCCAGCTTTCGATAAATACCTTTGATCTCGTCAATCGTCACGTGCATNTGCTCCGTCAGTTCGATATGATTAAAGTTATCGGCAAAGCTGATCTCCTCGTCACCTCCAATGATAATGCCGTCCGCTCTTCCCTCCACCACCAGCAGGTAATCTTCCTCCTCGACGGTAACGGAAAGCGGTACCTCCGCGTGGTAGTTAGATCCCATCCGCTTCTGAATTTTTCGGTGGATCCGGCTTCCCTCCTGCATCGCATCCGCAGACGCTCCTTTGCCCCGCCGGTTATCAATATCTCCCTCGCGCAGGATAAATTCGACCAGGTTGCGCACCGATATTTTTATGATTCCGCGTTCATTTTTCACGATTTCTCTGCTCATAGGTAAAATANATCATCCTCGTTCCTTCTGTCAGCCAACCGAAAAGTACGCCTCTAAAAGCGCCGNAAGCGTCTGCTGGTCTGCCGTTCCCATCANCTCTCTGGCNGAATGCATCGCGAGCAGCGGAACGCCGATATCTACCGTTTTCACCGGCAGCAATGCAGAAGCGATCGAGCCGAGAGTTCCACCTCCCTGCATATCGGAACGGTTGACAAATTTCTGATATGGGATNTCTTCTGTCTCACAGATCTGCTGAATGACGGCGATCGCCTCACAATCCGTCGCATAGGACTGGGCACACGACTCTTTGATACAGATTCCTTTTCCCAACACCGGCTTGTTGGTGATATCCATCTTTCCCGCCTGATTTGGATGAACGCCATGCGCTACATCCACGGAGAGGATCATACTCTGATAGAGGTCTGCCTCCGCTGAATCTTCCCGTCCGGTTGATCTTAAAATGCGCAGCAGCATATCGTGCAGCAGGATCGATCCCGCCCCCTGTTTGGTGCGGCTTCCGATCTCCTCATGGTCAAACAGTGCGATCAGATTGATGCCCTCCTGCCTCTTGGCCTCTATGAGCCCTGACACAAGCGCTGCGCAGGAGGTAAGATTGTCGAGTCTCGGTGCAGAGATAAAATCGTCCCGCAGTCCCACAAACTGTGGTTCCTCCCTGCAGAATACGGTCAGTTCAAAGTCCAGAATGTCCTCCTTTTTCACCGAAAGTTCCTGNGCCAAAAAGGTGAGAAAATAATCCGCNTCCTTTTCTTCCTCCTGCAGCAGGGCAAGTACCGGAAGCATGTCCACCTGTTTGTTCAACTCCACNCCCTTGTTTACCTCGCGGTTCATATGNATNGCAAGATTGGGAATTGTCAAAAGGTTCTTGTCCGATACAAATTCCATCACCTTCGGCTGGAAAGGCTTTTCTCCCCGCACTGCCACNCGCCCGGCAACTCCCAGCGGACGGTCCAGCCANGTGTTTAAAATTGCCCCGCCGTACACTTCCACATTGAGNTGTGCATACCCGCTGGCTGTCACATCGGCAGACGGCTTGATGCGCAGACACGGAAAATCGGTATGNGCTGCCGCAATACGGATCTGCGGCGATTTCGTCNCATTCCATTCCTCTCCGACGGAAAACGCAAACAGCGTTGTNCTGTGATGATTTACATAATATTTNCCGCCTTTTCTCAATTCCCATTTCTCATCATACTTAAGTTCATCAAATCCNGCCTCCGCAAGGCGGNCTTCGCAGGCACNCACCGCCTGCACCGGNGACACTCCNTTTTGTATCAAATCAAATAAAATCTTTGTCTCGCTCATTTTTCCCCCTCATTCCTCTAACAAATATTTTCTCCATCCCATTGTACAATGNCTGTCAATCTATTGTCAAACCACCNTAAAAACGCTATAATTAGGTANNANNATNCNAGTTACNGGGAAACGGAGATATCATGATNGCACTTAATATNCTCGAAATCAAAGATTTNATGAATAAGCTGCTCTGNGGCGAACTGTTTGACAATTTTCTNATGCAGGAGGCNGTGATCCANGGCAGTATCACCTGGTCTGCCAGCGGCAGCCTCAACACCGATTTCTATTCNCCCGAGGAGCTTGAAGAAAACGGNCTCTCCGGTCTCGCNTTCCTTCCGTTTGGGCAGGTGCGTCCNCAGTNTCTTAGTCTGATCAAGGGAAAACGGACTCCGACATATTTCAAATTTGTGTTCCTGCTCTCTCCGAAAAATCTCGCCCGGACTCTCGAACAGACCAAAAGCTCATTTACACCCGAGGATATCAGCGGAATGTTCGTCAATCTGAAGTTCCAGCAAGGCAGACTGCTGCTGACCACCGGCGTTTCCTACCGCATCTTTTCGACTGACAAAAGTCTCGAGCTTGAATGGGATCAGTTGATGAAACGCTTTTTGAAAAATCATGAATTAACCTATGAAGAACTTTAAATTTTTTCTTTACATTCATAAAGCATTATGATAATCTGTTATTGGCTGTATTTTTACAGTTAGTATTATTTTTTGGAGGTACTTTTTTATGAAAGGTACAGTAAAATGGTTTAACAACCAAAAAGGTTATGGATTCATCTCAGATGAAACCGGTAACGACGTATTCGTACACTACTCAGGTCTGAACATGGAAGGCTTCAAGTCTCTCGAGGAAGGCGCTACGGTAGAGTTCGATGTTTCTGAAGGATCCAAAGGACCTCAGGCAACCAATGTAACTGTAGTAAAATAATTTTACTACCATAGCGGTCATTGACCGCTTCTAATCAATCGTTTCATGTACCTTTTTCTTTTTAAATAAAAATTGTTTTTTATTTGTTAGAAGTAAGATAGTGTAAACATGGATTTAAAAAAGAGTGTCGGTTTCCGGCACTCTTTTTTATTCACAATGTTTACTTTTTTATCTGATTCAGCCGCGCATTGAGACCGAGCANCTGCTCCTTGGACGGNGCTTTCATCCCCGCCGTCTCCATCAAATTCATCATGCGGATCACGGTAAATCCTTCCATCATCTTCATCATACCCTCGTTTATCTCAAAGCCTGCCGCCTCTTTGGGCGCCATCTGTGCCATGATCCCCGCAAACAGCGCTTTCCCTTCCGGTGACCGCATAATATCNCCAAGCGTATCNTTCAAAGAGAAATATCCCTCNGGCGCTGTGATATCAAACCAATTAAGGACTGCCCCCTTCTCCTTCAGACGGTACTCCTCATTAAACGTATCTACCTTTCGGATTCTGCTCTCATCCCGACATTCCCCTGCTACGGCAGTTATTACAGNCTCTCCTGCATTCGGNACNTGAAAATAGAAGAAATGCTCNGGTGAGGTCTGCTTTNCGANGCTCTCTCCGTTTACNAAAAGCTCTACCTCGGGCAAATTAGAATATACCGTAACCTTCGNCACATCCTCCACACGGTCCACATAACGTTTCCCGCAGATGTGNACAAATGGCTCATCCGANAGCCANGCCTTGTANGCATAGAATGAATCTTTNTTGTATTTACGGTCAAAGGTGACAAGTCCCTTGTGGTTCATTCCGTTCTCGCCGCCCTCATTTCTNGCATCTGCCGCAAAATCAAACATATTCCACACGTGAGTCGCCCACANATANGGTCTCGTGAATAGCTGNTTGATCAGNTCTTCATGATAATATGCCTGATATTCTTCCGTGTAGTCTCCCTGCTTCGGGTCAGATGTGTGCCAGTTCAAAGCCTCACAGCCATACTCNCTCATGCCGATCGGAATATTCGGAAACTCCCTGTGGAAATTGTCAAGCCACGGTCCGTTCATGGAAGTATCTCCGCCATACCATCCAAAATAATGNTTGTAGGAAACCGTATCCGGGATCTGAATATACGGATCATGGATGTCGCACATTGATACCACTGCCATAGTGGTGAGCCTTGTGGGATCCATCTCATGNACCAGATCGTTTAAGATAGTATGGTTCTCNATNAAATCCGCATCGGAGGNCCCTGTCATGGTGATCTCATTGGAGAGACCCCATACAACGATAGAGGGATGATTGTAATTCTGNGTCACAAGTTCTTTCATCTGAGAAACGGTATTTGCGCGCCCGNTCGGCATATGCGCNGAAATATACGGTATCTCNGCCCAGATCACAAGNCCTTTCTCGTCACACAGATCGTAAAAATACTGTGCNTGCTGGTAGTGCGCCAGCCGGATTGTCGTCGCACCCATCTCACAGATGAGGTCCATGTCCTCCCTGTGGTGCTCCGGCAGCAATGCATTGCCAATTCCTTTTCTGTCCTGATGACGGGATACTCCCCGCAACGGATAACTCTCGCCGTTTAGTATGAATCCCTTCTCCGGATCGATCTCAAAGGTCCGGCATCCAAAACGGGTGCAGACAGCATCCAACTGCNTCTCGCCTTCCGTCAACGCCACTTCCGCACTGTAAAGATACGGGTCCCTTTTCCCGTTCCACAGGTGCACGGCAGGAACTGTAAGCACTGCCTTTGTATCGGAGACAGCCTGCGTACATTCTGCCACCACACTTCCCTCCCGATCTCTNACGGTGTAGCAGAGCGTCTGTCCTTCCCTCGCATTGGTCACATAAACTTCAANCTCAACCTGTGCATCGGCACCTTNCACTTCCGGTGTCACCTTGATGCCGGGTCCGCCGTAATAATCCAGGTCAAAGTGGGAATCCTCCACCGCAATAATGTTGACATCACGGTAAAGCCCCCCGTAAAAGGTGAAATCTGCCTTCTGCGGATATACAGTGTCATTGACGCTGTTGTCGACTGCAACGACAAACAGATTCCTGCCGTCACGCANCGCATCTGTGATGTTCACGCGCCAGGTAGAATATCCCCCGTCGTGATGCGCCAATTTTTTTCCGTTTACATAGACATCCGCAGATGCGTTAGCTCCCAAAAACTCTAAATAATACTGCNCCGCCGCAGGCAGCTCATTCCTGTCAATCTCCTTCGCATAATAGCAGGTACCNCGATAAAAATCATTGTAACCATCCTGTCCGTCAATTGCATTCCAGGTATGGGGNAGCGACACCCAGTACCATTTTTCCGGCATGACTTCCGGCACACCTGCCGCATCTTTTGTAAAAGCCCACTTTTCGTTGACGTTTACAACTATTCTCACTCACCGTTCTCCCTTCTCCTAAATAGCTCTCTTTCAGACGATACCGATCCTCTCCTTCAACGTTCCCGCATTGATCTCACTGATATATCCTACGAGTTCAGCAGATACGCCTACAACGCGCTCCGTAGTCTTGTCACACTCATCCACAATATTGCGGAACTCTTCCATACTGTCTGTCGTCACATGCGCGCTGTCTGCATTCTGCTGTGCAAATTGTGTCAGTGATCCGATGCTGTTCTCGATCACATTTCTGTGACTCTCCAGATCTCCCACCTCAGAACCGATTCCNCCNATNGCACCGCTCACTTGTGCGATNTCCGCATTCAACGACTCAAAAATCTTCTCCGTATCCTGTATCTTNTCACTCTGTCTGGANAATGCCTCCGAAACCTTCTCGGTAATCTCCACGCTCACATTAGAATTGTCGATCAGATCCTTTACAATCTTGTTGATCTGCTCTGTAGACTCCTTAGACTGATCTGCCAGNGTACGGATTTCNTCTGCAACNACCGCAAAGCCTCTTCCATGCTCTCCCGCTCTCGCAGCCTCNATACTTGCATTGAGCGCCANAAGATTTGTCTGATTGGAGATACCGGCAATAATATCCGTAGCTGCCTGAATCTGCTGTGCNGACTGGTTNGTGCGGTCTGTCTGTTTTCTGACATTTTCAATGGCAATGCCGCTCTCACTGCTTATAGCGATCAGATCCCTCATGATCCGCTCCGCATCNCTGTTGCAGTCCTTCATGGTATCCGCACTCTTAGTCAGAGCGTCTACATTGCTCGTAATNCAGTCAATGGAATGGCTGATGGCATCGATCTTCTCCTTCATATCCATCGTATACTCCGCCTGCGCGATCGTATTTTCTGNNATCTGATCGACTGCTGATCCGGTATCCTCCATAGCATTTGTCATACTGCCAAAAATATCCTTNAAATCACTGGAAACCTCTCCCAATTCTTCAGATGCCTTCTTAATACCCGCCACGATATGCGCGAAAGAATTGACGGTATCGGTGATCGAGCGCACCATATTACCCATATCATCATCCCGCTCGGCAAGCTTCCTCGCTTTCTCTGCTACCTTATCATTTCCCATGTTCGCGCCGGAACCTCCGTCTACAACCGCGCGGATCTGGTCTAACATGGACTTGATGACCATAAATATCACGGCAAAAANGATCACTGTCACAAGCAGGTTCAGCACGATTGCCGGCACAATACCAATGATCCCGCTTTTAAAAAGAAGCAGTACCACAATCTGCCATACCACAATGATCACTAAAAATAAAATCAACGGNTTTAAAATCTTCCCCCATACCGACTGTCTGTTTTGATCCTTCATCCTATTATCCTCCGTTATTTTGTATCTGGTTTACTGCATTAACTGCATTTTTACTTTTACAATGCGTGTTACCGACGCATTGATGCGTTCTTCGCTGATCTCTCCGCTTTGTACCGCGCCAAGCAGTGCATTGTAAGCCGTCTCGTAGTCCTGCGGCATCAAAATAATATCCACGCCCGCATTTACCGCNGCAAGCGCTGCCTGATCTGCCGTATATCCTGCCGTTATGGCACCCATATTCATAGCNTCCGTNACGACGATTCCGTTGTACCCCATCTGTCCCCTGAGAACATCCGTGATCATCATCGGCGAGAGAGATGCCGGCGTATTGTCTCCTGTCACATTCGGAAGTGAGATATGACCGACCATCACAAATGAGGCACCTGCATCGATCGCACTCTGGAACGGGATCAGTTCTGCCGCCTTAAGCTCCTCGAGCGTCCTTTCCGTCACTGCTGCTCCCTCATGGGAGTCTTCCGATGTCCCNCCGTGTCNCGGGAAATGTTTTACAACCCCGTAAACCCCCTGCTCCGACANACCGGAAAGCTCGGAAGTCACCATGCCCGCTACCAANTGGGGATCCGATCCNAATGACCGGCTTCCNATNACGCTGTTGTCCGGGTTCGTCAGCACGTCGGCAACCGGCGCGAAATCCACCTGAAATCCCAGCTGTTTTANATATGTACCGATCACAGTGCCCGCATGGTAAGCATTTTGCGAATCTCCCGTAGCTCCGATATCGCTCATCGCCCCGACATCCGANACTCCAAATGCACTGTTTCCGGCAANCCTCGTCACCGTACCNCCCTCTTCATCCACACAGAGAAACGCCGGCAGTCCGGTCCGCTCCGTAGCGATCNCCTGCATATTGGTGAGCATCTCCGTCGTCTGCTGCGTATCCTGCAGATTTGCCGCCATATACACAATTCCTCCGACCGGACGCCTGCCGTATGCCTCCTTCGTCGTATCTCCGGCAGCCGTTACTCCGCTATATCCGGTCAATGCCTCNGGCGTNATGATAAACATCTGCGCNATCTTGTCTTCCAGCGTCATCCCTGCCACAAAGACCTCCGCCTGCTGCAAAAGCGGATCAANCTCCGGTTCCNCCGGNACCTCCGGTTCTNCAGAGACATCNGGTTCCCCTGGCGGTTCTGCCACNNACTCCGTATCCTGCGGTTCCTCCGGCGTGTCTTTTTTCAGGACTNTGCTAAGACCGAAAACGATTCCAAACACGATTAGAACGATCACTGCAAAAAGNAGGGCAAGAATCACTGCTGCGTTTCTTGTATCCTGTCTTCGCTTTTGTCTTCTTTCTTCCTGATTCATTTGTGTCCCCCTGANTTTTANCTTCGCGTATATAGTTNATTATANCAAATCCNCGGCAGAATCAAAAGAGTTATTTTTAGATTTCCGGCATGTGGCATNCTGTNGATGCGATNANACTCATCCGTCCCTGCAGNTCCACCGNTCCNNAANCAGACGGAACAATAAAATGATCNCCCTTTTTCACCTCTGTTTCGCCCACNGTTCCGTTCCCGTCGATGACAGACATGAGCAGNAACGGATAAATCTGTTCAAACACTGCNGTTTTGTTTACATCTATTTTGAATATATCATAATACNGGCAGGAGTACAGTTTATTCAGTCTGTTCTCCGGCANTCCGAGCGCCGGTTTTACGATATCCGCTGAAGNTTTTGCAGGAACCGTGATGACGTCTATGCTCTTTGCCACATGTAATTCCCTGCGCGCTCCGCCGCAAAGTCTGTCATAGTCATANACGCGGTANGTAATNTCGCTGTTCTGCTGTGTCTCAAGAAGCAGTATNCCNCCTTTGATCGCATGTACAGTCCCCGGGTCGATCTGAACGAAATCTCCCCGTTTCACCGGAACCTCACGGATCAGTTCGTCCCATTTGCCCTGCGCGATCATGNCAGCCAGNTCTTNCTTTGTCTTCGCGTTGTGTCCGACAACCAGCGACGCATTTTCGGGACAATCCATAATATACCAGCATTCTGTTTTGCCGAGAGAACCGCATTCCCATTCCTTTGCATACACATCNTCCGGATGCACCTGAACACTCAGATCGTCCTTTGCGTCAATGATCTTGACCAGAAGAGGGAAGCATTTGCCCTCCAAATCTCCGAACANCTCCCGATGCTCATCCCACAGCTGCGAAAGCTTCATCCCCGCAAACGCTCCGCTGCGGACAGTGCCGTCTCCGTTTGGATGAGCGGAAATTCCCCAGCATTCTCCGATGTCGTCCCCTTCTTCCGAATATCCGAATTCCTCCCGCAGCCGGCTGCCGCCCCAGATGTTGTGCGTGCACACCGGATCCAGTAAAATAATCTCTTTTTCTGCCTGCTTCATAATTTTTNTCCCCTTCTTCTCACTCTGATACCGTTCCGTCGGAAGAAACGGATGCACCGGGCGAAATGCTGTCAATATAGGACAGTATGCCCTTCCCTGCCTCATCCGACGTGTACTGTGTCACCCCGCCTGACGCATAGACAGGAATCAGCCGATACGATGCATTGCCCTCTGCATCGATTGTCAGCTTCACTATCGCTGAGCGATCAATATCCCTGCCAAAAATAAAATTTCCAAGGCTGTAGAATACCGGTTTCCCGTCAAAAAATTCTACTCCCTGCAGACAATGCGTATGAGCGCCGACCACCACGTCCGCCCCCGCTTCCATACATTTCTGCGCAATTTTTCTCTGATATTCCTCGGGATACGCCTCGTATTCCACACCCCAGTGCGGATAAACCGCAACAAAATCACANATCTGATCCGCCTGTGTTACCAGNTCNANCAGTCTCGTCTCATCNTAACAGGAAAAAAGCCCCGGTGNNGAAAACTCNACTTTCCAACTGACCTCTGGAANCACGCGNGACACTGCGATAAATCCGAACNTTTTTCCGTTGACCTCGATCACCTGCAGNTCCTCGGCACGCTCTACCGTNTCTCCCGCTCCTCCGTAGAGAATNCCNGCCTCNTCCAATGTCACAAANGTATCGCTCANNGCTTCNTTNCCAAAGTCNANAGTATGGTTGTTGGCGAGAGAAACGATATCCACTCCCATCTCATTTAACGCCGTCACATAGCCTGGACTGCACTGGAAGGTGAACTGCTTGTCCTCCATCGGGATTCCCCTGTCGCTGAACGGGAACTCATTGTTGACCATCAGGATATCCGCCGCCTGCAGTTCCTCCCGCAGTTCCTCCGACACAACGCCCTGGATTCCCTTTGCATCGTAGCCGGTTTTAAAGCTGTTTCCAAAAAGGACGTCTCCCGTAAAAAGGATCGTGGTCTCTCCTTCCGGCACCAANATTTCCTCTTCAGNCGTCTCCTCCGGCTCCTGTATCTGCGTCTCCTCTTCCTCCAAGACTCCGGTATCAGGCAGCTGATCCTCTTCTTCCGGCATCTGCTCTACGGCATCCTCCGATGTGTTCTCTTCCGTGCTTTGGCTCTCTGCAGGGACCTCTGACCACGTATCCTCCGCCGGCCTTGCCATTCCCACCCGGATACACAGCACGATCACTGCAGCGACCGCAAGGGCAGACAGCACATATAATATCATTCGAACAGTCTTACTCATAATCTCCCTCTTTTAAATCTTTTTTGCAATAACAAGCTAATAGTAAGTTCTTTCACAAAAAAAGTCAATCGTGCAAATAAACTGGACTGCTTTATTTCTTTCAAACTGGATGTTTTTATCATGCCATTATGTGGTATATTTGTGCAAAAGAAAACTAGGAGGTTTCCTCATGAACGACAAAAAAATAAAAAAAATGATCATAGCTGCTCTGCTCGCCGCACTGACTTGCATCGCAACCATGATCATCAAATTTCCAACTCCAACTTTTGGCTATATCCATCTCGGAGACTGCTTTGTTCTCCTCTGCGGCATCCTTCTTGGTCCGCAGACCGGCGCCCTTGCCGCAGGCATCGGCTCCATGTTCGCCGACATTTTTTCCGGATATGTCTCCTGGGCACCCGCTACCCTCATCATCAAAGCACTTACGGCAGGCATTGCCGGCTTTTTGTTCCGGCGTCTGCAGACTGTCTTCAAACACAGCGCCAGACGCTTTGTCCCGATCGTGATCGGAGGACTGGCAGGGGAAATCGTGATGGTGGCAGGCTACTTCTTCTATGAGGCAGTCTTTGCCGCAGCCGCTTCCGGCGGCATCACTTCCGCTACGCTCACCGCCGGCATTGTCTCCGCCGCCAGCGGGATTCCGTTCAACATTGTTCAGGGCGTCACAGGGATTATCTTAAGCGTGCTTCTTGTTCCTGTTCTGCAAAGCATCGGCAGTATCCGTGAGTGGGCGATGCAGTAGCAGTCTTTTACCGCACCTCCAGCTCTACACTGCCCATGGAGCAGTCTATGCTGATCGTTCCGATGGCATTCTCATTTTTTTCTGTGTGAGTGCCGTCGAACGCCGCGCGGGTTCTCCCGTTAACGGTCAGTTCACCCATACTGCAGGAGAGATCGTAATTGTAATCTTCCTCGTCGCCGTCAAGCTCAATCTCAATATTTCCCATGGAACAGCTTCCTGTCAGATCTCCGTTGAGCTTTCCGGCCAGTTCAACATTACCCATGGCACAGTCAATTTTCACTTCCCCGAAAATTCCGTAATCTACTTTCACGTCTCCCGCACCGATCTCGATGTCTAAAAGCTCCGCCACATCAAACCGCTCGGCCTCTAATCTTCCTGCACCAACATCAATTGTGAGCCGGTCGCAGCTGACTGTCTGATCCTCAAACTCCATCTCTGCCGCTCCGATTGAAAAGTCAAGCGTTTCGAAGATTTTTTCCTCCGGCAGATAAATCGTGATTTCCGGTGATTTGTGGTAAAAGTGATAGTTTTCCTGATCATATTCAATCTTTAAGGTATCCCCATCCAATATGCAGCTGTAATATCTTTTCTGTCCATGCTTCAGCTCGACGCTGATCTTATCCGCATCTGCAGAAGGCTTTACATAGATAGACGCCGCGCCCACATCCACCGCGATATTGTTCACTTCGAATGCACTAAACTCCGAACCGGTCTGATAGGTTCCTGCTTCATCGTTTCCAAATATGATATCATTGTCCGATCCGAAATAAATCCCGTACGGTCTGACATGAATTCCCCACACATCAAAGTCTCCGTCCATAGACATGCGATGCATTGTGCCGTATCCGGCTCCCATCAGTGCAGCGATCCCGCTTAGCAGCAATCCCGTTCCGAGCATAACAGCCGCCACGATCAAACTGATTTTCGTAAACTTTTTCATGCTTCCTTCCTCTCCTTTCTCTTTCCGGCAAGATTTTTACAGCCAGCTACTATTTCCTTAACCGCCCACGGAAGAAATGATCCGAGCATCCATACTACCAGTACGACCGTAAGCCAGCCCAGCGCAAGAATGATAAGTCCCGCACCTGCCAATGCCAATCCGACCGCAAAGCTTCCGGAACAGAACCAGCCAATTCCCATGACGCACAGAACAATTCCCACGATAACAAGCGCTGCCATGACCGCCACCATTGCGATCGCGACTCCAATCACTGCACAGACCAATCCAAGCACAACACAGACAAATGCCAGAAGCAGTGACAACCAGATTGGACTGAACAAAACAGCCACGATCACTGTCACAATCATTGCAGTGTTTTTGTTCGTCTCTGATGTGCTGCGGTCAGCCGTATATGCGTTTGTCTGTCCGTTGGTACTATATTGATAATCATCTGTCGCTGCCGTGCCCGCACGTTCCGCTTCTTGTCGTCCTACTGTTATGCCTTCATCCGTTTTACCGGAATCTTTCTTTTCATTTACGGTTCCTTCTGCTCCGAGATCCTTTAAAATGCTGTCTGCCACCTTCTGTGGAGATTCCAGCTCGGCAATGATCGACGCCTCGTTGCCTTCCCCTGCATCCTCAAAATAGCTGCGGTAAAATGCCATGGCATCCGCCCGCTCCTCTTCCGATATCCCGGAAAGAAGCGATTCTAACTGTCTTAAAAATTCTTCTCTGTTCATTCTCATAACTCCTCTCCTGAAAATAATTCCGATATTTTCGAAGAATAATCTTCCCACTCCCTGCGGTACTCCTGCAGCTTTGTAAGACCGCAGTCCGTGATCCGGTAATAACGCCGGTTCCTGCCCCCGCATTCTCTGTCATAGACGATCAGGCATTCATCCTTTTGAAGCCTGCGCAGCACCGGGTAAAGCGTGGATTCCGATATGTCGATGGCTCTTCGGACATCCTGGGTAATCTTGTAGCCGTATGTGCCCTCTTCCTCCTTCGACACGACAGCCAATACGATCGCGTCAAGCAGCGCGGCACCCGTGTTAAACACCATATTCTCAACTCCTTTGCTATGAATTCCACATGCAATATTATTTTTACATCAATACTATATATTATATAATATGCTTTTGTCAATATTATTTGATAAAAAATATTATTATTTCAAAAAAAGCAACCGCCCCATCAGCGGTTGCTTTTTAATTTCCGGTGCTCTTATATCTTTTTACGCTTATTCTCCAGAACAGGTAAGCGACCACATAGACAAGTCCCCCGACTGCCGGAGCCATGTACATATAAATCTGCGGATAAGCCGCCATATCCGGCTTTCTGAGCAGATACTGTGCGGGAAAATAGTTCACAAAGGCAAACGGAACGATATAGATTATGATTGTCTGTATCCATTTGCTGTAGATACTGATCGGATACCCCGCAAATTTTCTCATGTTCCAGTAAAAGATGTCCCGTATGCTGTTCGTCTCCACAAAGTAAAAGCTGAGCGACGAAAACAGAATAAACAATCCTCCCTGGATCAGCACACCGCCTGTCAGTGCGCCAATATAATACAGTACGGTCACAAGGTTCCAGTCAATTCCCACTCTTCTCGCCGATACGAGAAACAGGATGACGCCAAGCGTGCCGTGACCGAGCGTGGCGATAATATCTGCATTGTTCAGGATCAGCTGAAATAAAAGTCCCCTCGGTCTTACCATAAGCCGGTCAAACCTTCCCTCCCTGATCATGCACGAAAAGTCTCTCAAGTCTGCAAACATAGATACGACGATGGCATACGTGAGAAACAGCAGACTGAACAGAAAAAGCATTTCGTTTACGTTCCACCCGCTTAACCTGTCAAACTTCATAAGCGCAAGATAGATTACTATGATATTGGCGGATTCCCTGATAAACACGGCAAGTGTCGCTACGATCGAATCCGTGCGGTACTGCATTCTCGTATGCATACTCATCCGAAGCGACTGGATCGCGATTCTGATTTCTCCCATGAACTTCCTCCCTGTAATGAATTACGGTTTCTAGCCGCCCTGTACTACGAGCTTTTTCACTCCCTGCTTCCAGAACATACTGCTTATAAAATACAGCAGAACGATCCACACACACTGGATCAGCATGCCCTCTAAGACCGCTGCCCCGCTTAACTGCCCGAGATAAATCCTGATCGGCGTAAAGTAGATTGCCTCAAACGGCGTATAGGAAATAATCCTGCGCATCACCCCCGGCATAAACCAAAGCGGGAGCAGACTCCCGGACAGGATACTGACAAAAACATTTTTTATGGTAACGATCCCCCAGACGCTGAACAGCCAAAAACTCCATGTCTGTATCAGAAAGCTGATCAGCCAAAGGATCAGATATCCGAGTATCATACTCACCAGCATTGCCGCAACCTGCCAAAATCCCTTCGGCCTACAGATCTTTGTGTAGAGACACGTGATCAAAAGGGCGGGCAAAAACTCAAAAATCAGCTTGAACACTCCCTCTCCGGCATTCTCCGAAAGCATCCGTAATTTAAAATTGACCGGCTTTAGCAGCTCGTTTGCAATGCTCCCGTCTTTGATCTTATCCTGCAGAAACATCTCGTTAAAATCAAAGGCTCTCGACAGCCCCAGCGCGATCACAAAATTGGTCGCCACCATCTCAAATGAAATCCCGTCTATCACGTCCGCCGTTCCGTATAATGCCCGGTAAATGCACAGATAGACGGCTATGGTAATCACCGTGTTGACGATTCCCATGAAGAAATCAAGTCTGTATGTCATTTTATTCTGAAATTTCTTTTTTGCAAATTCGAAATATGTCCGCATCCGATTCCCCTCTCATCCGACTTCTTCAAGCGTCCGCACGCCCTCGTAAATATCCCTGATAATCTCGTCAATATCCGGCTCGCAAATTGAAATATCCTTGATTTCTTTTTCCCGAAGCATCTCTTCCATGACCTCGTTCATGGGCACCTCATTCACGTCAAAGCTTTTTGTCTCCCTGTGTCCGTCCTCTAAGATCAGTTCAACCGTTTTTGTCCCTGCGTAGCGGCTTTTTATCCCGCTTACGCTGCCGTCATAAATCTTTTTCCCCATGTCAATGATGATCAGACGGTCACATACCTTTTCAATATCCTGCATATCATGCGTTGTAAAGATCACGGTCGTCTTTTCCTCCTCATTCATATGCCGGATAAAGCTTCTTATTTTCTCCTTAGCCACAACATCAAGCCCTATGGTAGGCTCATCAAAAAACACGATCGAAGGGGAATGCAGAAGCGATGCGGCGATNTCNCCCCNCATNCTNTGCCCGAGCGACAGCTGCCTGACCGGNTGGTNNAGAAAGCTNTGCATGTCAAGCAGCTCCGTAAACCTCTGCAGATTCTTNTCATANAANGCCTGCGGTATTTTGTATATGTATCTCATCAGTTCAAAGCTCTCGATCAGNGGCAGATCCCAGTTCAGCTGTGACTTCTGCCCGAACACCACGCCGATATTTTTGACATACTGTTTTCTCTGCTTATACGGAATATAGCCGTCAATCGTGATNTTCCCCGCATCCGGATACAGGATTCCGGAAAGCATTTTTACAGTTGTCGATTTTCCTGCACCNTTCGGTCCNATAAAACCGACGATNTCTCCCCGCNNGATNGNAAAACTGACGTCATCCACTGCCTTCCTCGTCTCATATCTGCGGTGCAGCAGACTTTTTACCGTCTCTGCCATTCCTTTTTCGCGCTTTGCGATNTTATAATACTTNTTCACATGATCCACTTTGATGATTTCTTCAGACATAAGCCGTCTCCCTTTCCTGTTCAAATATTTTTAAAACGGTCGTCTCCAGATCCGGTTCCGTCAACTTTATATCGCTGATCTCACATNTNGCCGTCAAAAANCGAAGCAGNTGGGCAGCCTCTATTTTTTTCTTGTCAAACCGCAGNCTGATGCCNTGCACCNTCAATTCTGTAGGNATCGANTGGCAGNTCTTCAAANTCGGGAATCCNGTNATTTTCNGTCAGCACCGTCATTTCACNGAGCGGAGCGTACTGCCTCATGATGCGCTCCATACTTCCNTCAAGNATAATNTTACCTTCATCGATCAAAAGTATTCTGTCACACATTTTNTCGATCTCCGAAAAATTATGNCTCGCATGGATCACCGTCATCNCCTGCTCCCTGCTTATGTCTGTCAGGCGCTCCATGATCTTATGCTTTACNGACACATCCANNCCGTTCATGGCTTCATCCATCAGCAAAAGCTCCGGTTCCGCNAGNAGTGCATATGCCAGTCCGCACCTCATCCTTTCGCCCAAAGACAGNTCCTTCGGACGGCAGTTCAGCAGATCTCCNACCTCAAACTGTTCTACGATCCNGCTCATTCTGCTGTTTGGGGTCCGGTACATTCTTATGCAGTGTTCAAAAGATTCCTTNATCTTCANNTCNTCCCACAGCGGGCCTCCGCCTNCCGAGACATAGGTGAACGCCCGNAGCGTGTCGTAAGAGGACANCACATTTTCTTTCGNCCGNACTCTTAAGAATCCNCNATCCGGCAGAAGTGTGCCCGATAGGATNTTAAGCAGCGTCGTCTTTCCNGCTCCGTTTTTGCCGATCAGTCCCACGCGCTCTCCGGGTAAAATNTGAAACGAAANATCTTTTAACACATGCNTNTGTCCCAACGTCTTATTCACGTCTTTTAATACGATCATCCGAACCTCCATGTTCCTTCACCGCTGCATCTCAAATGCGGATTGAACCTGCACATAATTTACGCAAAAATATCCCACAAGTCAATGCCTGTGGGATAAGCTGCGTGGGCAGAGGGANAAGCCGNAANCTGTACGCCAAATTACGCGTGCAGGATCACCTGTACNGCAAACATGCCGTTTTCCTCATAAATATCTAAAATTCCGTCATACTTTTCCACANTCTTNCTGATCTGNGGCATTCCAAGTCCATGCCCCGGTTCCTCCTTTGTGGATTGCAGCGACGGATTGNTTGTGAGAACCGTTTCCGCTATGCTGTTCTTCACGTTTATGGTNTCAANNCCTTTNCGGTTTACTATGCTNACTGCAATTTTTTTCTGNTCTGCCCGGGCAGCCGCCTCGATCGCATTGTCGAGCAGATTGTTCAACAGTGANGAGAAATCCACACTGTCCATATAGGAAAATGCCAGATTCTCAATCTCCGCCTTGATCTCGATCTGCTGNTCCTTTGCTTTTGAGAGTTTGCGGTTCACGATATAGTTCAATACNGAATTCCCGACATTGACATACGTATACATCAGGTTTAGTTTATCCAGAATAGNGCTGACATATTTCTTCGCTTCCTCAANCCTGTTTTCTTCCAAATAGGACAGCATCACAAGAGTGTGATTTTTCNTATCATGNTTAAGCGTCCTGCTCTGCTCCTGNATCCNCCTGATCTCCTCCGCCATATCTTTCTGCGTGGCATAGTCATGCTCTAGTTCAGACAGCTTTCTTTCNAGATCTATGTTTTTTGCCACATANCCGGTAAGCNTTTTATCTTTCTCCTCTATGATTTTAATATCCGCCTTCCNCCTGCGGTACTGTATGNCCACAGCCNNCAGCAGCACCGCTGACAGAACAGCCTGTATTACAATAATTATCTCCATGATCCNGCACCTTTTTGCTTTAACGTCTGACAGATTCTACAATCTTCCTTCTGACCTCTTTTTCATAACTTCTGCTGACAGGNATTTCCACGATTTGTTCACCGCCGCNTCTCATTTCCAGNCCGCTGCTTTTGAACCGGACAATATATTCCGGATTGACCAGATACCCCTTGTGGCANCTTAAAAACCCNTTTGCAGACAGTTCCTCTTCCATTTCAGTCATTGTCTCACGGTATCTGATNCTCTCNGNCTGAGTAACAATCTCGACATAATTCCCGTCAGACTCGATATATACGATATCATTGATCTTTAGCTTATGAACTTCGCTTCCCTTACAGAGCAGCAGCTCCTGTCTGCGCCGGTCCAGCTCGCCTGCGATCCTGCCAGATACCTCCTTTAAGTCTTCCGAGAGATGCGTTTTCCGCAAAAACGCAAACGGCTTATACGCAAACGTCCGGTAAACCAACGCATCATGGCTTGTCACAAAGATGAGTATCGTATTTCTGTCATTTTCGTTGAGGAACCCCGCGATGTCCATCCCGCTGTAATATGGCATATCAATGTCAAGAAATAAGATATCGATACTCTCCTCCATCAGCTGTTCCATCAGCCTGCGTGAATCGGAAACTGTCGCATAGTCAGCGGATATCCCCGCGGTCCCAAACTCGGATGAGATCATTTTTTCCAAACCGGATAATATCTGCGGTTCGTCATCACATATCACAATACGGTACACAGCTCATTCCTCCTCAAAATGATAAAACCCGACACAGTCCGCAGCAAAGCAGAAAACCGGTCGGGTTTTTGTTTTTTTATGGTTCCCAGTCCGCGCGCTCCACAATTCCCACGCCAAGCGGATGAGGTCCCGTATGCACGCCTATGGTAGCTCCAATCTGAAAAATGCTGATGTCAGAGATTCCCAGACGCTCCTTTACAAGATCCTGCAGCATGTCCTTAAAACGGCATGCCTCCTCATAATCATAGCCGTATCCCACTGCA
>JAAUZB010000035.1 GCA_014804775.1 Roseburia sp.
TCCCATACCTTGCCGCTTATGGTCAGGCGCGACTCGCCCAAACGGAATCGCGCCTTGTCGATCTCCAAATCCTTGCCGTCCAGCGTACCTTTAAGACGCCGGATTTGGATCGGTTCGGACAATTGCGGCATTGTCACCGCCATGCGTTTCAGGTTGGCTTCAACGGTGGGCCACCACGCCGTGGACGTATGGCGGGTCAGCCGGGCATTGACGGTGGCCTGGGCCAAACGGGCCCTGAGTTCTCCCCGCCGCACGAACAACGAATCGGTTTGAAAATCTATGGNGACCAACGGCNTGCGCGGTTTTTCGNGTTCGGGCACCACCTTTCCCTTGACGGTGGACGCCCGGCTGAATACCCGCAGACTGTCGCCGAGCGCGGCATACAGACGGGCGTATTTGACCGAACAAGCCATCGGCACGATGGAGTCCCCGCTCCTTTCGGTGATTCTTTGCGTTATNGCCTTGACNTCCAACGAATCCACATAAGCGCGGACGCCCGGCATTGTGCCATGCAGCCGGTTCAACGCCACCGCCCCNCCCAGGTANTTGCCGCCCTTGAAGCGGCATTGCGCGTCCGCATGCCAATAGATATNCGAAAGCGTGTCNTTGAAAAAGACCTCCGCCATATCGAATNTGCCGCGCGCCTGAATCTTGCCGTAATTGGCGCTTTGGATATACGAAAGGCGGAAGTTGCCGTCCATATCGGCATCCACCACNCCNCCCATCGCCAAGCCGCCCCGCAACGGGAAAATCTGAGGCAACACCGCCAAATCCACCTGCGTGCTGAGTTTGAAATCCACCGACGGGTCNGTAAACAGACGGTCCACCCGGCAAGCCGCCACCACGTCCAAATCTTGGGCCNCNACGGCCAAGTCTTCTATATTGACGTAAGACGGCTTTTTTTGACCGGGCGCAAGGTGCGCGTTGAGCCGGACGAGCAGCGTATCGATGGGATAAGGCATCCCTTCGTAGTGCGCCCGGCCGTTTTCGAGGTTGATCCGCACATCCATTTCCGGCATTTTACCCTCTCCGAAACTGCCGTACAGGCGGCCGTGCANATCCAGTTGNCCGTCAGCCCGCACGNCNTGTGTTTTCAAATATTTGGGCGGCACCATGTCCAACAGTTCCTGCAACGACCCCGTTTGCAAATCCACGTGCATATCCAAACCGAGCGTTCCGNCCGTATCCATAGAAAAATCGCCCAGCAAGCCGAGTTTCAACCGCTTGACCTGCAGGCCGGAGTTCAACAACGTGCCTTTCCGCTCCCGGTAGTTGTAAGCGGCTTGGATATTCCCCTTAAACGGAATGCCCTTGACGATTTTTTGATTGGCCCGNGTCAGCGCGATGTCCGCCACTTCCAAAGTCAGCGACGCTTGCAGACCGGCCGTATCGCATTGGCCCGCNCCCGCCACCACCAAGTCGCCAATCCGCGCCTCCGTGCCGGAACCTTTGTCTTGAAACCGCACATCCGCATGGCCTATGCGCAAACGTTTGACCACCACGGAAAGGAACGGCCAGGCGNAAGATGTTTCGGCCGAGGTATCCGCAACAACGATTTGGTAATTGGCCCGGCCGGCCGTATCCATAAAGAGGCGGCCATCCACGCTGTCCAATTCNACGGTGGCGAACGAGAGCTGTTTGTGACGCGTGTAGGCCCTGACATTGAGCCCGACCACGCAACGGTGAAACGCGCAAAGCGTGTCTTCGGGCAGGAAGGCCGAATCCCGCAAGGCGTGCGACACCACGAGCCCCTCTTTCAGTTCGAGCCCGATATGCGGAAAGGTGGAGAAAAAGGTAACATCGGCCTTGCGAATCTGCACCTCCGCCCGGAGGAAACCGGAGGCCACCTGATTGACCAGCGGCGTTAGACGCTTGGGCGACAGCAGGACGGAAAGCGCGATGCCCGCCGCCAACAATACCGCCGCCAACAAGCCGCCTACGCTTATCAGCGCGATTTTCGCAATCCGTTTTCCCGAGAAAGACTTCATTGTGCCCGTTCTTTTTAAGGCAAAAATATCGTTTTTATCGGTGATTTCCTATAGGTTAAGGGAAAGCAAACCGCCTGCGCCCGCAACGGGCCGAAGCCCGCCACGGGAAGCAAACGGGAAACCCATAAGTAAGATAGATTACGCCTTACGCTATTCGGTAATAGTACGGACGGCACGGACACGATACAAGTAATCATTGCGTGCCCATCCCTGAAAACAATCCTCTCCTTCTGAGAAGTTGACCAACTGATGGAAATCAGAATTCCNNTCATCTCTTATAGTCTCAGCCCAATATATTCCTTCTTCACCTTGCTCAAATCCNCCTATNTCGGATTTTCGNGCACATAATCCCGCCAATTCTTCTTCTGTCGGCAATCGCCAATCNGTATANCCGCCGACCGNNGATTGCGCACATGCGACACNNGCCTGCCCCCACGTAAACTCACCTGACATATCTACCGTTTGTACCATGAGATTCAATTCGGGAATCGTAACATAGGACAATTCCGGTTCTTCTGGTTCCTCTGGTGTTGGCGGATTAATGTAACGGACAGCACGGACACTGAATCGATAATAGCCTTCATATTGATAACGAGCGTAAGAGCTTTCAATTTCGCCATTGCGGAAATCAATAATACGATGCGTGTCCGTAGCGGTATCAAAAATCGAAGAACTCCAATAATAAAAAGGTAAAGTAGCACCAGCACCACTATTTCCTGTCCGGAAATTTCCTATCATGGAACGATTGACATACAATCCTTGCAATTCTTTAAGTGTGGGCAACCGCCAATCGGTATATCCTCCAGTTATAGAGCCCTCGCATAAACCTACCGCTGAATAAAAATCCACGACGCCCAAGTCTTCTTTTTGAACCATAAGATTCAATTCTGGAAGCGTAACATAGTCTGGTGTTGGTGGATTAATGTAACGGACGGCACGGACGAAACTGATTTCATTAACATATCTGTTATTCAAGCTGCCATTAGCAAAATTGATAACGATTGCAGCATCATGCCCATTAGCTTTAACGAGATTGCTACTCCAATAGTAATCTGTGCCATTAAAACCACCTATTAGGGCGCTATTGGTGTAAAGCACCATTAATTCTTCCTCCGTCGGCAACCGCCAATCCGTACAATTCGCTAATGTTGAAGCTTTACACATAGCATCAGCGGTTGACCATGTTACAAAGCCTAAGTCTTCTTTTTGAACCATAAGATTCGCGGCTTTTATGACATAATACGCGTCTGTTTCTCCGTCTCCTTCCCCCTTTATTACCTGCATATCCGCACGTGCAGAACGGCCGCTTTCTACGACCACCTTATATTCGGTACGTTTATAGCCGGGGACTTCCACGCGCAATAAATATTCTCCGGCTTTTACATCATCAAAAGAATAACTGCCATCATCGGCAGTGGTCGTACGAAGCAGCAACGCTCCCGCTGTCCCTTTTTCGTTCAAATAGTATAATTCCACCCCTGTTCCCCGCATGGGTTCGGCGGTACCAGCAACAGAGACCATACCAAAGATGGAGCCGAAAGATTCAGCCTCCTTTTCTTTGTCGTTGCAACCATACCACAAAACCATCGAAAGGCTAAGCATGATTGAACTCGTAATTAAAAGTATCTTTTTCATTTCATCAATAATTTTAATATTCCCATTCCAACAGCACATCCCACTGCACCGTTTGGCCTGACATTACAACGATCTCGTTGCTCAACAAATCATAATAGCCCCTCCTTATGACATATAATTTATAAGTCCCCGGCTCCAATTCATTGAACCCATATTGACCATCCGTTCCCGTCACGGTTTTCAGACCAATCGGTTGCAATTCCACACCCGCGGACTCAATTGGTTTGCCCGTCGCCTTATCGGTTACTACACCGTGTAATTCGCCCGGCAATTCTTCCTTGTCCTTGCAACCAGTCCAGATGGCCGCAGACAGGCACAGGAACAAGCCCATGCCAAAGTAAAATAGTTTTTTCATATTGGTTTGTGTTTTAAATTGCTAATTTAAAATCCATTCGACCTTTATTTTGCCATCGGTCGGACTAAAGCCCATCCGATTCAGGCCGCTAATATACTATATATATTCCGACAAAATTTTCCAGCAACTTTTTTCAAAAAGTTTTCAACAGGACGTGAGCAATGTTAGGTTTGACGCGGGAATCNGCGCGCCACGGAATCAAGCCTAAGAAATGCCAACGGGACGCCCCTGCCCAAAATGGCAGAGACGCCCCGCTGAACCAGCCGCCTACGCTTATCAGCGTGATTTTCGCAATCCGTTTTCCCGAGAAAGACTTCATTTTGCACTTACCATTTTAAGGCACAAGTAGCGTTTTTATCGGTGATTTCCTATAGGTTAAGAGACAGCGAACCGCCTGCGCCCGCAACGGGCCGAAGCCCGCCACGGAAAGNAAACGGAAAACCCATAGAGAGAAAAAGAAGTTGCGCAACATCATGTCCTATTGATATCAAGGTTCGCAGACAACACGAAAACCACAATCATAGTCGCGGTATCCCGGTTTATCGCCATACCGATTCGAGACACGGCAGTGTCGCGCATCCTCACTCCAACTTCCACCACGAAGCACATGGTCTTCCCCAACGGAAGGTCCCTGAGGATTATGAGACTCTGCACACGAATAATTCTCTTCATACCAATCACGACACCACTCATACACGTTACCGCTCATATCGTGTANTCCTAGCAGATTGGCCCGTCTCGTTCCAACTGTATGTGTAGAATCATCGCTGTTGCCAGCATACCAAGCTACTATGTCTATAGACGAACTGCCACTGTATTTCGCTCCCTCTTGTTCAATTCCGCCACGCGCCGCGAACTCCCATTGGGCCTCTGTCGGCAACCGGTATTTCTTCCCTGTCCATTGGCTCAACTTCTTACAAAAAGCATCCGCCTCCTCCCAACTTACATAATACATTGGATGATCCGCCCCAATGCCCCATTCATATTCTTCACCGGCTTTACGTTTTTGCTGATAGATTGATGTCCCCATGACTTTTTCCCATTGTTCTTGTGTTACTTCAAACTTACCGATATAGAAACCATCCAACATCACTTGATGAACATTCTTTTCATCATCGTAGCAATCATACCCTTGTTCCGACGTGCATCCCATCAAAAACGAACCGCCATCCACATATACCATCAGCATGTTGATTCCAAAAGCCGTTTCTTTATAAATATCTACCCGAGAATCCAGAGCCCCCTTCACATTATCAGTTTCAGGCAGAGAGTTTAATAATTTAGTAATCAAACTCCAACAACTTTGTTCCATTTTATCAGGACTTATACTAACAATTTCTTCTGAAGAATTTACCAATCTAACGGTTGACACATCGATAATCCGTGCCGACAAGACGACATTCGCCACATCATAATTGGCAACTTCAATGATAATAAGATAGGAAAGCCCTCCCATCAAACCAATTTGACGAATCTGATCGTCATCAACAAATCCCGTCCGCTGAAACTCATATTCCGGCAATATCTCAGATAAATCCAAGCGATCGCAGGCCCCATAACCGGATGTTGCCAAGACCGCCGCTGTCATCTTACTGCGTAAAAGCAATTTAACGCCATCATTAACGTCATTTTTAGCATCAACCAATGGTAATATCGCCACTTGCTTAATACCGGCCTGTCCATAACTTAGCACTCCCAGCACCATCAATATGAAAACGATGATTTTTCGGGAAAACTCTTTTTTCATTTTCAACCACATTGTTTTATACCCATCCCACATGGTAAGGTGTACCGAGAAAAGCAAGATGCAGCCCCTCCCCGATACACCTACCAAGACCGGCAAAGGCTACAAACAACAGCCCGATCTAAATATTGAAATACCAACCGCCAACATGGTATTGTAAATCAACATTCCAAACACCATCAAGGTCCGTACGGCCATACATATTGTTTTGGCCGACCTTGACTGGCTTCGCATAAGACGGTACTTTTATGTAATATTCTCCATCCTTTACATATACAGGGGCCGTTTGTTCGACCATTGGCGTTTTTCCTTCCCGCGACGTTTGACCAATGGATTTATAAATCGTGACATTTTTAACAAATTCATAGTCGGAATCATCCGACACCATCCGCGCCATATCCGTTACAC
>JAAUZB010000036.1 GCA_014804775.1 Roseburia sp.
CGCTTGCTGCTCTAAATTCTTGTTTATGCCACAAAGAGGGAAAGATAGATACAACGAACAAAGGAGCAATATTATGTCAGGACTTTATGAGGAAAAGAATTACGAAAATTCCATAATAGAACTGTTTGAAGAGATGGGTTATACCCATGTGTACGGTCCGGATATTGAGCGTGACTTCCACAGTCCATTGTATGATGAGGTGCTGGAGGATTATATTGTGCGTCTGAACCCGGAACTTTCCAAGGATGCTATTGCCGATGCATTGTATAAACTTCGGAACTTTGAAAACGGTGAGCTTATTCAGAAGAATGAGCTTTTTATGGACTACCTGCAGAACGGGATACCGGTGCGTTTTTTTGTAAAAGGTGAGGAACGTTCCTCTATCGTCTATCTGGTAGACTATAGCAAACCTGACAACAACTCCTTTATCGTTGCAAATCAGTGGACTTTTATCGAAAACAGCAACAAGCGTCCGGATGTGATTTTGTTCCTCAATGGCTTGCCCGTTGTTATCATCGAGTTGAAATCACCGTCCAGAGAAGAGACTGATGCCAGCGAAGCTTACCTGCAATTAAGAAACTATATGCAGGAAATACCTTCAATGTTTATATACAATGCCATATGCGTAATGAGTGACATGGGAATTTCAAAAGCTGGAACGATTACATCCGGTGAGGATCGTTTCATGGAATGGAAGACGAAAGATGGTGACTATGAAAATACACAATATGCTCAGTTTGACACTTTCTTCGAGGGTATTTTTCAAAAAGAGCGGTTGCTGGATATCATAAAGAATTTTCTTTGCTTTTCTAATGAAGGACTAAAGCGGTTCAAGATTTTGGCTGGATATCATCAGTATTTTGCTGTAAGAAAGGCAATTCAATCTACAAAACATGCTTCTGTAACGGACGGTAAAGGAGGAGTATTCTGGCATACACAGGGTAGTGGAAAATCTCTGTCTATGGTTTTCTATGCTCATTTGCTTCAAGAGGCGTTAGATAGTCCGACCATCGTTGTACTGACAGATAGAAATGATTTAGATGACCAGCTTTACGGTCAGTTTGCAAAGTGCAAGGCTTTCTTGAGACAGGAACCTATACATGCAGAAAGCCGCGAGCATTTGAAAACTTTGCTGGAAGGACGACGGGCTAATGGGATTATTTTTACAACAATGCAGAAATTTGAAGAATCCCACGATGCATTGTCTGAGCGCCGTAACATTATTGTAATGGCTGATGAGGCTCATCGTGGGCAATATGGACTTGCTGAAAAAATCAAAATTACAAAAAATGAAGACGGCGAAGAAATTGCTAAGCGCGTAGTGGGGACGGCAAGAATTATCAGGAACAGTCTGCCCAATGCTACTTACATAGGATTTACCGGCACTCCGATCTCATCTAAGGATCGCAGCACTCGTGAGGTGTTTGGTGACTATATTGACATTTACGATATGACACAGGCTGTGGAGGATGGTGCTACAAGACCGGTGTATTATGAAAGTCGTGTTATTAAGCTGAAGCTTGATGAAGAAACGCTTCGGCTTATTGATACAGAGTACGATATCATGGCAAATAATGCCGATTCGGATGTTATAGAAAAGAGTAAGCGTGATCTTGGTCAGATGGAAGCCGTTCTGGGAAATGATCAGACAATCAATTCACTTGTCTGTGACATTCTGGATCATTACGAAAATCATCGTGAAAATTTATTGACGGGAAAGGCGATGATTGTCGCATACTCCCGCGCAATTGCAATGAAAATATATAAGCGGATTCTGGAGCTTAGATCGGAATGGACAGACAAAGTTGCTGTGGTCATGACAGAAAGTAATAAAGACCCAGAGGAATGGCGGAAAATTATCGGAAACAAGCATCATAAGAATGAACTAGCTAAGATTTTTAAGGATAACGAAAGTCCTCTTAAAATTGCAATTGTAGTAGATATGTGGCTGACGGGATTTGATGTACCTTCTCTTGCAACTATGTATGTTTACAAACCTATGTCAGGACATAATCTGATGCAGGCTATTGCTCGTGTGAACCGTGTTTTTAGGGATAAAGAAGGTGGTCTGGTTGTTGATTATATTGGAATTGCCTCTGCATTGAAGCAGGCAATGAATGATTACACAGTTCGTGACAAGAAGAACTATGGGAATACTGATATAGCGAAAGTAGCATATCCTAAATTTTTGGAAAAACTTTCAATTTGCCGTGATTTGTTTCACGGATATGATTATTCAAAGTTTGTTTCTGGTACTGATCTTGAAAGGGCAAGAACGATTACCGGTGCGGTGAACTTTATCGCTGCCCGTGAGAAGGAAAAAGAAAAGGACACTTTTCTTAAAGAAGCCCTTATGCTTCATCAGGCACTTTCGCTTTGTTCTTCTCTTGTACCGGAAGACTTGCGGTTTGAAGCAGCTTTCTTTGAGTCAGTACGGGTCTTAGTTGGCAGATTAATGAATCAAGGCAGTGGCGGTCAGAAAATTTCGCTTCCAGAGATGAATCAGCGCATCAATGATCTTTTGAAGCAGAGCATCAAGAGTGAAGGTGTTATAAATCTGTTTTCTGATGTGGGGCAGGAGTTTTCGCTGTTCGACCCGAAGTTCCTTGAAGAAATTTCCAAAATGAAGGAGAAAAATCTTGCTGTTGAACTTCTGAAAAGGCTGATAGCAGAGCAGGTGCAAATCTATCGTCGGACCAATGTGGTTAAGTCTGAAAAATTTAGCGAAATTATTCAACGGGCAATGAATGCGTACCTCAATGGAATGCTGACAAATGAACAAGTTATTGAAAAGCTTTTGAATCTGGCAAAGCAGATCACAGAGGCTCAAAAAGAAGGTGAAAAACTCGGGCTCACGGCAGATGAACTTGCATTCTATGATGCTTTGACAAAACCGCAGGCAATCAAGGATTTCTACGAAAACGAGGAGCTGATTGCTATAACAAAGGAGCTGGCTGAGACTCTGAGGAAGAATAGAACGATTGATTGGCAGAAGCGTGACTCTGCCCGTGCAAAGATGCGTATGCTGATCAAGAAACTTCTTAAGAAACATCGTTATCCGCCAGAGGGCATGGAGGATGCGGTTCATACTGTTATGACACAGTGCGAGCTATGGACAGATAATACTGACATGGAAGAGCCAGAACACAAGATTGTCGATTATACCGTTCAATCAGGAGAAGAACTGAGTATGTTTGCAGCAGAGCCTGTGTCGTATGGGAAGGGAAATTAAAATTATAAAGAAACATAGATTGGAAGATGTGGAGGAGGGTTTTACGTGGTTGCATCTTTAATGCCACAGCTATCAAGTGAGCAACAATTATTTATAGAGAAGGCATTGCAGGGAGAAAATATTCTTGTAGACGCTTGTATTGGCAGTGGAAAAACAACAGCTATTCAACATCTGTGTAATGAATTGCCGAGTATGAAAAGAGTTTTGTATCTGACATATAATAGACTTTTAAAATTAGATGCAAAGTCTAAGATTAAAAATAAAAATGTTACAGTAACAAACTATCATGGATTTGCATACATGATGTTAAATAAAGCAGGTATATCAGTAGGAATATCGGATCTAATACAGACATTTATTCGGGAGAAACCTACTGTTGGAAAATATGATGTACTAATCATTGATGAATATCAAGATATTGAACAAGAATTAGCAGAACTGTTACAGTTGGTAAAAGGCTGTAACACAGATATGCAGATTATTGCTGTTGGCGATATGGAACAGAAAATATATGATAAAACAACCTTAAATGTCGAATCATTTATGAAAGAATTTCTCGAAGAACATCTTACATTGCGTTTTACCCAATGCTTTCGTTTGTCAAATGATTTGGCAGCTATGCTTGGAAGGGTATGGAAAAAACAAATACGAGGAGTAAATGATTATTGTAAAGTTGAGGAAATGGCTAAAGAAGATGTTGTCTCGTTTTTGGCAGAGCAGAATCCAGCGGACATTTTGTGTTTAGGTGCAAGAAAAGGAGCAATGGCTGACACACTTAATCTCTTAGAGGAAACATATTCGTATAAATTTAATAAGAGAACGGTATATGCGACGATATCAGATAATGATTCAATGGGTAAGACAGAACCGGAAGAAGATTCTGCGATATTTACAACATATGATAGCAGTAAGGGATTAGAAAGAAAAATATGTGTCGTTTTTGATTTTACGGAAAGCTATTGGGGTGTAAGGATATCAAAACCGCAGCAATCGTACACTATCTTAAGAAATATTTTTTGTGTTGCAGCTAGTAGAGGAAAAAAACGAATTATTTTTGTGAAAACGGATGAAGCAATGTTGTCAGAAAAAACTCTTTCGACATTTACGGAAACTAATCAGAAATTCGTAAATTTAGATATGAGTGAAATGTTTGAATTTAAGTATAAAGAAGATGTGGAGAAATGTTTTTCTCATTTAGAAATACAAAAATTGGTACAAAATGACAGTTCCTTAATAAATGTAAAAAGTTCAGATGATCTAATAGATTTATCGCCTTGTATTGGGATATATCAGGAGGCCGTCTTTTTTGATAATTATCAAATAGACGCAGCGATAAGATTAAGACTTCTACTAAATCCTGAATTCAATAAATTATATACGAAAGAGATACAGGAGAGTTCATTAGACCGAAAAATATTATTTTTGGTTTCACTTGAGACTAAGCAGAGCAGATACAGGACACAAGTGGTAACTCCGCTGGTTAACGAAGAACAAAGTGAGTTGATCAAGGCTCGATTAAAGACAAATTTGAACACGGATGAAAAAGCTCAGGTTGAGTGTCAGATTGACTTCAGTGATAAGGAAAAAGGAGAGGTCATATTTTCTGCCATTGGATTTGCGGATGTAGTTAAGAGTGGTGTTGTATATGAATTAAAATTTGTATCGGAATTAACACATGAGCATTTTTTGCAGTGTGCTAGTTATATGGTTGCATTGAATCTCCCAAAAGGGATTTTATGGAATACAAGAGATAATGCATCATATGAGATAAGAGTGCCTGACAGAAAAAAATTTTTGGACGCAGTGACAGAAACTGTTACCAAGGGGATGATTGAAAACTACTATGAACCGGTTATAAAAGCACCGGAATTACATAAGAGATTTATAAAAAATTTACCTAAGAAAAAGAAAGAAGAAAATACCATGGATAAATTTGCAGTAATTGATACTGAGACGAACTGGGATGGTAAGGTAATGTCGATAGGCGTAGTTGTTGCTGATTCAGAGACTAAAAAAGAACTTGATTCAGTGTATTATATAATTGATCCGGAATATAAAGTGGGCGGAATGTTTTCATATGAATTGCGGATTGATGAAGAGGATGCCTGCGTCACAGGCAGAAAGCAGGCGTTAAAAGAGATCAAAGAGTGGCTGGCTACTTATGGTGTGCAGAAGCTTTTTGCATATAATGCATCTTTTGATAAGAATCATTTGCCCGAATATTCGGGATATGAATGGTATGATATCATGCGTCTAGCGGCATATCGTCAATACAATTCGGCGATACCAGATTCCGCGGAGTGTTTTAAGACTGGAAAACTGAAGCGAGGATATAGTGTTGAAAATGTATTAAGAATGATTAGCAAAAACAAACAGTATAGTGAGACACACAATGCTGTTTTAGACGCACGAGATGAGCTGGAAATTATGCAACTGCTGGGACATGAGATAAAAGAATACAATATTGCACTCATCTCAGATGAGAAGGTTTTGACTGCAAGGTTACCACAAAGTAAGGCAAAGGTTATTCATAAAGAGGTTCAGAAAGAATTACATAAAAGTATTGGAAACTTGGATTTGTTCAAAGAAAATGGAGGTCAGATATATAAAGAAAATAAACTGAAGGAAGAGACTGATATTGGTAAAACTGAAAAAATGAACTGTGGTATGAGATGTACAATCATAGAAGATCACGGATACAATGATATTGCGGTTAGATTTGAGGATGGAACTATGGTAGAGCATACAAATAAGGCAAAGTTTGTGAGAGGAACAATAGTTAATCCAAACAGGAAAAGGGGAGGTGCAATATGACAAATTTAGAGCAGCAGCCTATTCATAATAAAAATGAGCTTTCTTTTGTCATTTTTTGCATTGAGAATATGGCTATTAGACTTGGAGTAAGTGCTGATAAAGTATATCATGCATTGGCAGATGAGAGCGATATTTTGAACGGTTATATTGTACCGTGCTTTGAGGCATTACATTCACAGAGTAAAGAATATATTGTTGAAGATATCATTTCCTATATGCAGGAGAAGGGAGTGAGAGTATGATTGTATATCACGGTTCTGATATGGAGATTATAGACCAATATCTGCATTTTGAAAGGAGTGAGCGATTATGACTGCCGAACCTCTTATTTTACAGATGAAATATACAGATGTTGTAAACGGATTTGCTGAAACACAGCAGATTTCTTTAGATGAAGCACTGAAATTTTTTTATAATTCTGAAGTGCATCAGCTTATGAAAGATGGTGTTTCCGATTTGCATTGTATGAGTGATAAATATTTAATAGAAGATTTGCAAGAAGAATACCGGAAGAAGATTTAGCACTGTCAGGAATGCATCTTCCGGTATTCCTTTGGGATTATTTTCCTATAATAAAATTCGAGGTGATACTACAATGAAGATTTTGTATGCAGAAGACGAAAAAAGTATGTCTGAAGCAGTGACTGATATCCTGAAATACCACAACTATATCGTAGACGCAGTAGATAACGGGCAGGACGCTTTTGACTACGCATGCGCCGAACAGTATGACGGGATCATTCTTGATATTATGATGCCGAGACTTAGCGGCATAGAAGTTTTGCAAAAGCTGAGAAAGTCCGGAAACAACACACCGGTGCTTTTACTTACGGCAAAAGCGGAAGTGGAAGACCGGATCGAAGGTCTGGATGCGGGGGCGGATGACTATCTGCCGAAACCTTTTAGCATGAAGGAATTGCTTGCCCGTGTCAGAGCCATGCTCCGCCGAAGGGAATCTTTTACACCGGACGTATTAGAAGCCGGTAATATATCGCTGAATATGCAGAGCTTTGAGCTTTCGGGGAATGGACAGAGCTTTGTTTTGCCGAAGCTGGAATATCAGATGATGGAGCTTTTGATGCTGAATAAAGGAATCTATCTTTCTACAGAGGATTTGCTGACCAAGGTGTGGGGATATGATACGGACGCAGAGATTGGCATTGTATGGGTATACATCTCGTATCTCCGTAAGCGCCTCACAGCATTAAACGCAAATGTGGAAATCAAAGCCAAACGAAATATCGGGTATATTTTGGAGGTAACAGAATGATCAAAACGCTGCAGAAAAAATTCATTCTTTCTGCTATGCTGGCAATCACGATCCTGCTGGCAATACTTTTGGGCGCTATTAACATTGGGAACGCCTGTGTATCCCGACGACAAAATGAGCAGATGGTAAGGCTTCTGTTAGACGAGGAGACAATGATGCATCCGATGCCGCGGGACAATAAGCCAAAAGGGTTTTGGACAAATCCCATGGATGAAAATTCCAGAATGTCGGCACTCTACTTTACGGTAAGGATCGATCAAAATGAAAATACGGTCAAAATCGATACGAGCCGTATTGCCAGTGTTTCTGAGGAAGAAGCAATAGAAATTTGCCGGTCAGTGATAGACGAGGGTCTGGATGAGGGAAAAATACAGAACTTTCGTTTTAAAACGGCGGTGAGTGAACGGGATAACAGTAAAGTCTTTTTATTCCTTGATACAACCGAGCAGCTTCGCAATACGTTATACGTTTTATTTTTTTCACTGATCGCGGGATTGGTCTGCTGGACTGCAATGCTTTTGCTGGTGGTTTTGCTCTCAAAAAAAGCGATCCGCCCGATTGCGGAAAATTTAGCAAAACAGAGACAGTTTGTGACAGATGCCGGACATGAACTTAAGACGCCGCTCGCGATTATCCTTGCCAATACAGAAGCAATGGAATTATATCAGGGCGAGAGCAAGTGGAGCAAAAATATCAGAGAGCAGACGGTCCGGTTAAACGGTCTGATGCAGAATCTTCTGACGCTTGCCAAGGCGGATGAAAGCCGGGATATGATGCAAACCGGGACATTTTCATTTTCTGCTGCCGTTGCGGAAGCTTTACAAATGTTCAGAGAGCCAATGAAATTAAAAGAACTCAGCTTATGCAGACAGATTGATCCCGACATTACCATGACGGCGGATAAAGAGCAGATTCAGCGCCTGATCTCCATCCTGATCGATAATGCCGTTAAGTATTCGGTTCAGAAAGGAACAATAGACATCTCTCTGAAACGGCACAGTAAATCTATCGTTTTCAGGATTGAAAATNTCTGCGAAAAGCTTCCGGATTGTGAACCNGAAAAGCTGTTTGACCGATTNTACCGTGCNGATGCNGCCAGAACGCAGAAAAACGGAGGNTANGGTATCGGTCTTTCGGCNGCCAGAACGATAGCTGAAATGTATAAAGGAACGATAAGAGCCTCTTATCAGCAGNCGNAAAAAATTATATTTACGGTGACATTTTAAGNTTCAACTAAGTTTCGCNTATTACAATATCCNCAGAAAAAAGAATGGAGNAAAATCCTCTGCTCCTGCAACGGCAGTCGCATTTTGCTCCGCAAAACAAGGAGGATTCAANNGTGGATTTTCGACACGAATGGAAAATTGAGATCAATACCGNCGATCACATTGCCCTTNGTCANNGCCTGAAAGCAGTTGCGAGCATAGATNCTCATGCTATAAANGGGAAATATTNTGTCCGCAGTNTGTANTTTGACAGTCCGACGGATAAAGCTTTGCGCGAAAAGATNGACGGAGTAAATAAGCGTGAAAAATTCCGTATACGNTATTACAACGGAGACACAGAGCTTTTGCATCTGGAAAAAAAGAGCAAACAGAACGGTCTTTGCAATAAGCNATCCGCAGTGATCAGTGCNGTNCAGGCACAGGCGATNGTTGACGGTGATCTGTCATGGATGATGGACAGNAATNTNCCGCTGGTGCAGGAACTTTACAGTAAAATGAGNNNGCAGGGNCTCAANCCNAAAACTATTGTNGACTATGTGCGNGAGCCGTATGTTTACAGACCGGGGAATGTAAGGATAACCTTTGATTATGATATCCGTACAGGAATTTGCTGTACGGATTTTCTGAATCCGGNTTGCATTACTGTACCGGCAGGGGAGGCGCCGATCGTAATGGAAGTGAAATGGGACGCNTTCCTTCCGGATATTATCCGNGANGCNATACAGCTTCCCGGACGCAGGGTTTCTGCTTTTTCAAAATATGCACAGTGCCGTATATACGGATAAATACATTTAATTTCAGAAAGGAATAAAATTATGAGTTTTAGTGACATCTTTAAATCAAGTTATCTCGAAAATATNACCAGCGTGAGCATTTTAGATATGATCNTTGCNTTAGCGCTGGCGTTTGGTCTGGGNCTTTTCATCTTTTTAGTNTATAAGAAAACATANACCGGTGTAATGTACTCTTCGTCTTTCGGCGTAACNCTGATCGCTCTTACGATGATCACAACGACTGTAATTCTTGCCGTTACNTCCAATGTTGTACTCTCTTTAGGTATGGTCGGCGCGCTGTCAATCGTCCGTTTCCGGACTGCGATCAAAGAACCGCTTGATATTGCGTTTCTGTTCTGGGCGATTGCCGTNGGNATTGTTCTNGCNGCNGGGATGATNCCGCTTGCAGTGATTGGCAGCGTCATTATCGGTCTGATCCTTCTTGTATTTGTGAATNGNAAATCATACTGTAATCCGTACATTGTTGTTCTGCAGTGCAACGGTTATGAAAGCGAGAAGGCAGCAAGGGAATATCTTGAAAAAATGACGCAGCGCTGTACGGTTAAGAGCAAGCANGCNNNNAAAGGCAGTGTCGAGCTGAACATGGAGATAAGGCTGAAAGACGATAATACGGATTTCATAAACATTTTATCCGAAATGAACGGCGTAAGCAGCGCNGTACTGGTAAGCTATAACGGAGATTATATGGGATAAGGAGAAGCCTATGTCAACACATAAACATATTGATAAAATATGCGTCGCCGTGACGGTAGTCACTCTGTTGCTGGCGGTCCTGTTTATGAACGGAAAAACCGTTGATATTTCCGCGGCTGCAGGCGAATACACAAGCAGNATGTTTACCGNCAATGACCTGAATGGAGATTGGGATACTTCCGGTGCGTCCAAAATAGTGNTGTCCGATGANGGGACCACNGTAAAAGGGAACGGAGCCTATGTCTATGACGGCGATATTTACATTGTATATGCGGGAAAATATATGCTTTCGGGATCANTCTCCAACGGAAGCATTATTGTCAANGCTGACAGAGATGATGAGATCTGGCTGATGTTAGACGGTGTNTCCGTTCATTCTGACGATGACGCGGCGATCAGAATCGAGCAGGCNGATCATGTATTTCTGACTCTGGCAGACGGAACGGAAAATACCGTTTCCTCCGGTTCAAAATACAGTACGGATGCCGTTTCCGNCGGCGTAGACGGANCGGTNTATTCCAGAGATGATCTTACGATAAACGGGAATGGAACACTTAATGTAACNGCAGAATATCAGCANGGNATTGTATGTAATGACGATTTGGTGATCACAGGNGGCAGCATTGCGGTAGAGGCGGTACAGGACGGTTTTCACGCAAATGACAGCGTACGCATCAAAGATGCTGAAATCAGCATNTTTGCCGGAGACGACGGTATCACNGCATCAAACGACGACGAAACAGCNTATCTNTATATTGANTCGGGANAANTCAGCATTCCGTCCTGCTATGAAGGACTGGAAGCNATTGANATTCTGATNGCNGGNGGAACGATNGANATTACGCCCACCGATGACGGTATCAATGCAAACGGAANCGGCGGNAATTCTGTGATCCGCATTACAGGCGGAGATATCACAGTTACAAATGNANCAGGAAGAGACGCGGACGGTCTGGATTCCAACAAGGACATTTATATCAGNGGAGGAAATCTTTTCATCAGTGTNTCCGATAACGGCNGCAACAGCGCNATTGATTANGGNACGGAAAACGGCGGTGTGTGTGAAATCAGCGGAGGTACAGTTCTCGCATGNGGCAGCAGCGGCATGGCGGAAGGATTTGACTCTGCCTCCACACAGGGATTTATCATGTACAACACATCTGCGGCGGCAGGAACNGCGGTAACTTTGAAGGACGCAGACGGCAGTGAATTAATNTCAAGAGAAATTCCATNCAGTTTTTCGTCTGTTGTGGTCAGCACACCGGAAATGAATGTCGGCGATACCTGTATCATTGCAGTCGGTGATAACCAGGANNAGGTCACTNTTGATAATACCGAGGGNTCTTTTGGNTTCGGACAAGGTCAGATGCCTGGNCANGCTATGCAGGGCGGCAGAGGNNAGGGGGGAAGAGGTCAGGGCGGNATGTTTGGCATCGGAGAAAATGAAAGAGATGTGCCGGCGTTCTCGGACGGAGAAAATTTCGGCCGTGAGCAGCCCGGCACGCCACCTGATTTACCGCAAGGAAATGAAGAGTTTGGCGGTGAACAACCCGGCACTCCGCCTGANCTGNCGCAGGGAAATGAAGAGTTTGGCGGCGAACAACCTGACACTTTGCCTGAGCNGTCGCGGGGAGACGGAGACTTTNACGGTCGGTTTAATAGNGGNGATATGCAAAANANGGAGATAAACGATGCGATTCCNACAGAAAACANCGTGCTTCTTGGTATTTCGGCAGGCGTTTTGATCCTTGGATGTGTAATTGCGTTTTTCTTTAAGTGCAGGAAATAACNTTATAAGATTCGGGTGTCAAANGCNTTGNTTNAAAGTGATTGGCGGCAAATTACACAAAAGGAGTTGTGCGCACTCCATTGCACCGAACATTCCAATGAGCCTCTTAGAGCGAAAATCGTGTTCAGCAAAGGCTTCCACGATTTTTGAGTCTCATTTCCATGGTGCAAAAGTCGTTTGCCCAATCTCCTTTTGTGTAATTTGCCGTCCAATATTTTTCTTCAAGGCTTTTGACGCCTCAATCTTTATAAGTAATTTTATCCGGTGAACTGTTGTGGTATAATAGGGCAAAAGAAACGGAGATGCACTTATGAAAAATATGATAAAGGCAATCGGATATTTAAAAATTATATCCTGCCTTGTTTTATAGCATTCTGTTATTCTATGGCGTTTGCGTTGATTACATATCGCATGGACTTTGCAAATGCGCAGCAGATTTCTGACAGTGCGAAATATTATTCTGATATATTTCCAGGTCTTGGAATTGCGATGCAGATAATAGCGCTTTTGATCGTATCGCCTATTACAGAGGAGATCATATGCCGTGGATTGATCTTAACGAGAATACAAAGAAATTTTAATGACACGATTGCAGTTTTATTGAGTGGATTACTATTTGGAATTATACATTTAGCAGCAGGAGGAGCAGTTTTAGCAGCTGACGCTTTTGTGATGGGAATCATATTTGGGATTATATGCGTAAAAACAAAATCACTGCTGCCTGCGATAATCTCCCATAGTATTGCAAATGTTCCTGATTTTTTTATTGCGGTGTTGCCTGACCTGTCGAAAAGTATGCAGTATTTGTTGATCGAGCTCTTTTTGACAGCATTTCTTGTCTTGATGTATCTGTTTGTAAAAGAGAATTAATAGAAACAGAATTTTTGAATTTAATAAGAAATGTTTTACGTTGAGTTGACATTGTTAATACAAATGGATATACTATAAATGAAAGTGTAAGGGAGGTGAGCCGTATGGCAAAAACTGCAAACATTAATGTTCGCATTGATCCGGAAACAAAATCAAGTGCGGAAAAATTATTCGCTAGTTTTGGGATAACGGTCACGGATGCAATCAATATTTTTTTGCGTAAATCCATCATGGAAGGCGGGCTGCCTTTTGAAGTAAAGCAACCACGCTATAATCAAGAAACAGAGGCAGCTATGAAAGAAGCCAGAGCTATTATGGACGGGCAGGTACAGGCAAAGCGATATTCCTCAGTACAGGCTCTTTTCGAAGAATTGGATGCAGAAAAGGAAAGTGAGTGACCTTCTCCTGAATGAACAGCCGCTTGATGAACGCTATCGAGACCATGGATTGATTGGAAATTACGCAGGCTTTCGTGAATGTCACATTTTACCAGACTGACTTCTGGTCTATGCCACGAATAAAGAACAACTGATATTAACAGTTTTGCGTACAGGGACACATTCGGACTTGTTCGCAAAGTAGCAAAACGGTCCTTATGGGGGACCGTTTTCGATTGTCAAAAAAATATCCCCCCGGGGAGCTTGTGTTAAGAGTATTCAAGTGAGATGATAGAATATGCTCTGACATGAAAGAGCAGTACAAACTGGGAGGAAGAACACAATGAAAAAGATTATTTCTCTGCTGATGATGCTGACTGTGCTTTTTACCCTGACGGCATGCGGCAACACTTCGACGGATGGCCCCGGTGCGGCAGCCGGCGGGACAACTCTTGTTTACGGCAGCGGTGATTATACACGTATCAACCCTGCCATGGATGAGCACTGTGAAATCAATCTGCTGCTTTTTAACGGATTGACGGCGCATGACGGGGACAATCAGATCGTTCCCGGACTGGCTGAAAAGTGGGAATATGACGAGGAAAGCTGTACGTATACATTTCATATTCGAGACGGGATCAAATGGCATGACGGGGAGGCGTTTACCGCCGATGACGTCAAATTTACCATAGAGGCAATTATGGATCCGGACAACGGCGCGGAGAACGCCCCCAACTATGAAGATGTGCAGGAAATTACCGTGGTCGATGAAAAGACGGTGTCTTTCCGGCTCGCTGCTTCTAACGTGGCGTTTTTGGAATATATGACGATGGCAATTCTGCCAAAGCATCTGCTTGAGGGAGAAGATATGCAGGAATGCGATTTCTTCCGAAATCCTGTCGGCACCGGTCCCTACAGGCTCGAGAGCTGGGATCAGGGGCAGTCTATCGTGATGGTCAAAAACGAGGATTATTATCTGGGTTGTCCCAAGATAGACAGGATTATTTTTAAAATTGTCGGCGATGACAATGCACAGGCGGTCCAGATGGAGGCAGGAGAGTTGGATCTGGTTCTGTTGGACCCTAAGAATGCGCAGAATTTTGCGGATAAAGACGGCTTTACCTGTTATGATATGATTACTTCCGACTACCGCGGTATTCTGTTTAACTTCTGGAATGAATACTGGACAGAAAACAGAGATATCATTCCCGCTGTCTGCTGTGCCATTGACAGGCAGGCAATTATCGATGCAGTGCTTTTGGGTCAGGGAATGGCTGCCTACGGGCCCCTGCAGCGCAACATTTACGACAATGCAGAGGTAGAGCACTACGATTATGATCCTCAAAGGGCGAGAGAAATTTTGGAGGATGCAGGCTGTACCGTGGGAGAAAACGGTTTCTATGAAAGAAACGGAGAAGAGATCGGTTTTGTGATCAGCGTGATGTCCGGCGAGCAGGACCGCATTGACATTGCGCAGGCGGCTGCGCAGCAGATCAGGGAAGCAGGGATCAACTGCACGGTTGAGATTCCTGTGCAGATGGACTGGGGCGGACAGATGGCATGTCTCATCGGCTGGGGCAGTCCTTTTGATGCGGACGATCATACCTACAAGGTATTTGGAACCGATAAGGGCGCAAATTACTCCGGTTACTCGAATGCAAAGGTAGATGAATATCTGACGCTGGCGCGCCAGTCGGATGATGACGCGGTTCGCAGAGAGTATTATGCAAAATTTCAAGAGGAATTGGCAAATGACCCTGCCTATGCGTTTATCTGTTACATTGATGCAAACTATGTGGCAAAATCCACAGTTTCCGGCATCGCTTCCGATACTGTCATGGGACATCACGGCGTCGGTATTTTCTGGAATGTTCAGGAGTGGACAATAGAAAACTGACGAAGTGTGTTTTTTATCTTATAGGATTCGGGTGTCAAAAGCCTTGTTTCAAAGTGATTGACGGCAAATTGCACAAAAAGAGTTGTGCGCACTCCATTGCACCGGACATTCCAATGAGCCTCTTAGAACGAAAATCGTGTTCAGCAAAGGCTTCCACGATTTTTGAGTCTCATTTCCATGGTGCAAAAGTCGTTTGCCCAATCTCTTTTTGTGTAATTTGCCG
>JAAUZB010000037.1 GCA_014804775.1 Roseburia sp.
GTCCTGCTTCTCCTTTTCCACCAGTATGCAGTTTTCGCATTCGTCACAGTGCGGGAGATTTGATTTTATCCTCGCTCTGTAATCCTGCTGCTTCTGGCGGTAAAGTGTTGGATTCAATGTCGATCTTCTGCGCTTTAATAAGGCGTGAATATCTTTATTCTCCTTGTCACAATCGGGATTTGCGCAGATCAGGCAGTTCGGGTATGTGCAATCATTCCTAACTTCCATTACTTTCAATCCCTTTCAGCGCCGAATTCACTATTTTTTTTATGTCTGGCGGCATCTTTGATATTTCCTTTTCTCTACTGAGTACCGCCCTGTATGTCCGCATGAAATTTGATTGTATGACGTTCTCTACGCTATCACTCTCTGTCTGCGACCAGTTGCGGAGCTGTGACGGTGATCCTACCGTCTTTTGCACAAGCAATGGTAATTTCTCAAACTCCTGTTCGGCTCCATAATAACCATTACGTAATGCCTTACTGACAAGCGACCACGCTTCCATCTCTGATAATTCAGTCGGATTACTGATCGTGCAAAGCTTGTCAATAAGTTGTCCTACGCTTGGAGCAAAACCGCTTGTATCGGTTGATATGTATGTTTTCAATGCTGCCCTCATTTCGTCATAGGTGTATTCCGATAAATATTCCCACCATGTTTCCACAACATATTTAAGCTCTGCCTGTGGCTTCCAATTCGGATACACAGACGATATACGCATCAAAAGTTTTTTTGTATCATCTCTTGTCACTATGCATCCCTCCATCTTTGCTCCCAATCAGAAGAATTATTTGCTTTCTGATCATCCCCTTTCAGCGGAAATAATCCCTGCCAACAATTCATTGTGCTTTGTTCCAAAATCTTAATTGCAGTATCATTATCCATTTTTTCAGAAAATGGCAATGTAGACAGTTCTATCAATTTCTTCATAGCCAATTCAATTGCTCTCTCAGTCATTGGTTTTTTTATCTTTTCTCGCATATCAAGAAAGTCAAGAAATGCCTGATTGAGAAGATCATCAGGATAGTATTGCTGCGGAGCAGCTTTAGTAGTTTTATTTCCTTTTATTTCTTTTTCTTTCTTTTCATTTCTTTTCATTTCTTTTGTATGATTTTTCCCGGATTTATCCTCATTTTTCCCGGATTTATCCTCATTTTTCCCGGATTTATCCTCATTTTTCGTAACCTTAATACAAGACGCAGTTTCTTCTTTGCTCAAAAGCCATATTTCTTCATCAACAAAAATATCTCTTCTGAGTCCCTTGGCTGCCTCTTGGTATCGTTTTTGTATTCCCGGCGAGGTGATGATAGTGTCCGTACGGTTCGATGCCCCCTTGCTGATATTTATTTCAACAAGAAGCCTCCTACCCTTAAAGAATGTCATCATCTGCTCTATGAGCCCCTCCGTGAGATTGAGGTCGATTGCATCATCGATCAAGTCCTTATCCCATCTTACATAATATCCGTTCCTATAAATCTCCGTCAGGAGATATATAAAGAATACAATGCCATCATTTCCAAACCTTTTATGAAGCTTGGAAATCCGTTTATCCGCATAGAAAAAATCCGTGTCAAATGAGAAGTAATTAAGACCGTCTTTTTTTTGACGTGACATTTTTATACCTCTCTAATCAATATTTCTGGCTGTGAATCAAACCTTTTCCCACTTATATCCTCCACCTCCTTTCTCCTCCGGGATGCCCCCGGAGGATTTCTTATGGCTTTCATAATTTGTGATATATTACTTCTGCATGAATGGTTTCTTTTCGGTTTACACCGAGGTGTCTCAACCTACATATATGACTTCCCAAAAACGCGCCTGAAATCGTCTCTGGTGCCATAATTCATTTCAGCAAGATACCGTCTTGTCGGGCTGGTTTTTTAGTCTCGAGATACCGTCTTTAAGTTGCAGATCTGTCAGCTGCTCAACGCTTTCTACATGGTATGTTTTACTAACAGATAGAATCCCGTATCCTGTACGGGTAAGCTCATTGTAAAACTCATTAACGAGATCTTCATGACATTTTGAAGCATTTCCTTCTTTGCTTTCATCCGGTTTTGAAGCATTTCCTTCTTTGCTTTCATCCGGTTTTAAAGCATTTCCTTTTTTGCTTTCATCCGGTTTTGAAGCATTTCCTTTTTTGCTTTCATCCGGTGTCTCTTTGTCCGGATCATCCATAAGATTTTCTGTCGGTATGCAGAAGGTCTGAAAGCAGGCATACTTAAACGCTACCGACATAGCTTTATTTGTAGCTTTGTCGCCACTATCCATACCTTCCCCTACAACAACCGCATCGACATACGATCCATCTGTCGTAAAAAAGCGGTATCTCATTCGGCATACAGAATAAATCAATGAACTTCCCTTCGCCGTAGTACGTTCTTCTCTACCCTGCTCAAGCACCTCCGGCGTGCAAAAAACTTTATGCTTAATCATGGCAGGATTTAGAGCATTCATCACCGCATCAATTCCACGGTATTTAAAGCCCTGGGTTTTGTTATAATTCCCTTTTCCAACTGATCCAATGTCTTCCATTACTCCACATATAGCAGCATAAATCATAGGACTCTTTTCTTCATTCATTCAATCATCTCCCATTCAATTCCTACACTGTCCATATACATTTCTAATTTTCCTTTGGCATCGTCAGAAAGTGAGATTCTGTATTCATAGAGAGAAAACTCTCCATTCATATCTGGTATAAGGCTATCAANAGCTTCCTGTGCCGCCTCCTCACGAACTTGTTCAACTGCAGCATTCTTTTCAATTTCTGCCTGCAGCATCGCAGCCTGCTGTTTTTCCCTCGCTCTCTGCTCTGCCANCANTTTTTNACGCTCTTCGCGGCGTATACGGTCTTCTTCCNCGTGCCGTCTACGTTCCTGCTCTCTTTCAATGATTTCCCGCTTCTGACGCTCGTACGAATTTATGTATGATATTGCTTCCCCTATATTCAGATTTGTCCGATANATGGACAAAGCCTTTTCTGTGGCTTCTGATTCCNTGCTGGTGATAGTGGCAACATCTTCCCGGGTCTTTTCCACCGTTTCCGTAATCTCAGAACGGATCTCTTTCTCCTTCACAGATGCATTTTCCCATCTGGAATTATAAATTCGGTTTTCCGGAATAATATCTGTCAGATCCTCCGGAACAGTGTCACTGTAGATCTGCGATATAAGCTGTCTTTTCTTCGCGATCCGGTTCTCCTCAAACGCCTGTACCTGCCCATTGATCAAATTGATAGGCTCATCATATAACGCAATCAATGCTTTCGCCTGCGCTTCAAATTCGTCCCACGGCTGCATATACTTCTTCTTTTCATCCCTTAATTTGTCCTGCAACGCCTTCTTCTGCGCTCTCAAACTGGCAACATGTTTTTTTGCGTAAATTTTACTTTCCTCTGTGAAAACAGCTCCTTTATACTCGGCCAAAGTATCTGAAATAGCTTTTCTGGTTTGTTCAAAATTGCAGGAAATTTTTGCGCTCTCCTGCGTGATAATTGTTTTCACTTCTGTTATATCCAACTTCTTCCTCCATCCTTTCATCTGCTAATATCATTTCGTAAGCCAACCGCTTATGATGTCTATGTACCCTTGCAAGCTCCGCATCGTATTCGTCAAAATCTGGTCTATCTGGCGCAATCTCAATCATCCTGCATTTCCTCTCAAATAATTATTTCTCCGAACTCTGGTCGGCACCCATTAATTATTTTTCCTAAAGTCATTTTCTTTTCGCCCTCCATGTGTTATAATTTGCTTGTGTTTAGTTACATTTGGCTCTCAGGGACGGCCATTCCTGCGGGCTCTTTTTCTTTGGAATTATACTTATGCATTGTCCACCTCCTATCTCGTGTTAAAATAGTGATCGCCTACTTTCTTCCACCGGCTCCCATACTCGGGCCAAGCGCCTTCGCGAAAATAATAAATTCCCGGATAGCTCCTCTGCTCCAATTCCACCAGTACTGTCTCATAAGTTTCAGAAGAAACTTCCCAGATGTTATCCATGCCACCGTCATAATAAGATGTAAATTGATACGGTTGAGCGATCACCTCAGAGATTGTATTTGGCCAGATTCCGCTGTCATCGTCGACACGGTTTAGGATCACATCTGTCACAAGCCGTTTGCCAACAGGTCCCTGATTACCGGCTTCCGCCTCTACGCAAATAGCCAACAGTTCAATGCTATCCCAATACATTTCTTCTGCAATCTGCTCCGGGGTCATCTCTGGCACGTCATCTGGAATAATCCCGATCTGGTCCGTTTGTACCGGTGCAACTTCCGGCAATTTGGTTCTTAATGCTTTTCTTTCCTGTGACTGCTGCCATGTATCTGCTTCTTGCAGTTCTTTTTGTGCTGCCACCCATAAGCCAAACATCATCAAAAAAATAAGCATGGTGGTAATCACGCCTCTAGTCTTCCTGCTCTCCATATTTACTTTTCCTTCCGTCTATTTCGGCACCTCATTATCACTCCGGCACGTCCTTGAGTTCGAACGTGATCTTCACGCCCGCCACGTCACACATCTTGTACAGGTCCCGCAGCTGCATTTTTTCCGGATGTTTCAACCGCTCGGTCACGGTTCGCTCCGCGGCACCGGTCTTGCGGCTCAAATCTTTTGTTGATAAACACTGCTGCCGGATACCACATTCCAGCATACCGGCAATATAGTTGTAGCGTTTTGCCTCCCTGTTCTCACAAAAATTTGTTTTGGGCATTGTATCTGCTTCCTCCCTTCTTTATGCTTCCTGCAACTTCTTTATAGTTAAATATTTTGAACTTTAACTGAAAAAAAATACTCCTGTATATCATCCTCCGAAAGTCCCAGCAACTTGATTGCAGTGCAAATATCCGTCTGTTTCCATGGAATTTTGCCGTTCATTTTTTTCGAGAGGGTCCGTTCGGACCAATCCATAGCCTTAGAGAACTCAATCTGACTGCCGTATTTTTCTACGATTCTTCCTCGTAACTTATTGTAGTCGAAAGCCATCTATCACACCTCCTTTTAGGTTAAATATTTTGAACTATCCAAACTATATCATTGTGACATAGTCTTGTCAATAACAAATTCAACATTTTTAACTTTTTGGGTTTCGCATATTGAACATTTGTTCAAAGTATGTTATTCTTTTATCTGAAAGGAGATCAATCAGAATGGATAGAGTAAGTACGGCAGAGCGGCTAAAGCAGATAATGCAAGAAAGAAACTTAAAGCAAGTGGATATTCTCAATTTATCGCTTCCAATATGTGCAAAATATGATGTAAAAATGAACAAATCAGATATTAGTCAGTACGTTTCGGGAAAAGTCGAGCCAAGTCAAGAAAAACTGGTTGTACTAGGAATGGCCCTGAATGTGACAGAATCATGGCTTATGGGTTTTGATACTTCTTCTGAACGAAAGGAAACACAAATTCAAGCGGAAAAAGATTTTGATATACTTTACAGATATTCCATGTTGAATGAACGTGATAAGAAAATCGTATCTGATATGATTGATTCTATGNTTTCAAGTAATGGGAGTGGGGCAGATTAGCCCCACTTTTNTAAAAATAGTCTNATGAACGTATNTANGTATTCCAAAATACCCGGATTTTCTATTTTCTCCACTGTNTCAATAATCATATTTTTATAATCTGGACACACAATCCGATCTTCTGCATCACTTTTCATACTGCTGCCCTCCAGCCTTCTTCTTTAGTTTTTGTTCGTCCGACGTAATCANATTATAATACTACACCGCGCTGTAGGGAAGACTTTGGTAGTCGATTTCCACATANGTGGACAAAATTATTTATAAGGAGATTCGTATAGATTTGAAATGGATGTGTCCAAAGCTGCGGCTATTCTTTCCAACTGCTGTAAATCCGGGTATCGTATGCCATTTTCATAATAATTGAGTGCGCTCTTACTGATCCCAGTTCGGCGCTCTAATTCCTTCAGCGAGATGCCCTTCTTCTTCCGCGCTTCCCAGATTCTCAGTGTCATACATACATTATACACAAAAAAAGACATTAAGTCCTACTCTAAAAACAGAAACTGTAAAGCAAAATAGTATTATTCATGTAGGCTTTATAATGCTTNTATGATGGAATTTCAGTATTACAAAATACAAAAGATAGAGAATTTAGTATGGCACTTATCAAATGCCCCNAATGCGGGAAAGAAAAAGATATGTTCTATTATAGTNTTAGTAGTATGCGGATTATATCTTNTTATCGGAATTGCAGCTACAGGGAACAATACTCCTGACAAAGAATACAAAGCACAACATAATCTATAGCATCTGAAAAACTCTTTTAGGTCGACNCAGGAAAACACTTGAGTATATGTAATTTTATTTATGTAGATTTTTCTGCATTTGTATGATAATATCTTTGTATTATGATATACAAAAGAAAGAGGATTTTTGTTATGAAAAAAAGAATAGTTTTATCACTGATAACCTGCGCATTATCTTTAAATCTTGTTGCTTGCGGCAACNGAAATATCAATGCGGAATCACAAAAAACTGCTGCCAATTCAGAAGAATCGTTGGATGATTCAGGTCCTTCGGGCGAGTTTGAAGTCGATGAAGGATTATTCAATGTTAAATTGACCATACCGGCCGATTACATTGGAGAAACGACACAGGAAGAATTAGACGAAGTATGCAAANAAGAAGGTCTCAAGTCTATTATCCTGAATGACGATGGAAGCGCGACTTATACGATGACGAAAAAACAGCATAAGGCGCTTCTTGAGGAATTGCGTGAGAATTTTAATACTACGCTTAATGAGATGGTCGGGTCAGAAGATTATCCCAACATTACAAGTATTGAGGCCAATGATAACTTTACAGAGTTTAAAGTAACAACAAAAAATACAGAACTGGATTTTGCAGAAACATTTTCCATAATTACTTTTTATTTTTGTGGTGGAATGTACAATGCATACAGCGGAGATGAAATTGAAGACATTTCTGTAACCTTTGTAAATTCAGACAGTGGAGAAATAATTGATACCTTTAACTCATCTGACATAGAGCAATAAGATGATTTTTTAGTTGCACCGGTGCAACTCATGACATNCAAAACCGCCCTGATGCTGCTAACATNAGAGCGGTTCNTNGNATCCCCAAAAGATACCATCANTTTCGNTTTCNTTGTATCNTTTGGGGNTTNNNAANTCAAACTNAATGTTGNAGGATGATACAATGGNNAAAAGAAAAAAGGGTGANCTNCCNTCNGGAAGCATNNGNCGAAANGTNTATAACGGAAAAAAGCAGAAGGTTACAAANGACGGCATCCCTGTGTTTGACGCAGACGGAAAGCCGNTCATGATTGCAGACTATATCTCTGTTACCGCTGAGACTGCTGCCGAAGCAAACCGCATGGTGGCGGAGATTAAGGCAGGGAAAAGAAAAGGACGAGCGGAAGATATGACGCTGTATGAGGCGATCGACAAATATATCAATGACCTTGATGCAGTGCTCTCGCCGTCCACGNTCCGCGGCTATCGCAAAGAGCAGCGGAATGCCTTTCCGGGCATCATGCAACGCAAGCTAAAATCTTTGGACATGCAAACTTTGCAGGAAGCCGTTAATCTGGAATGCAAACGTTTTTCCGGGAAAGATTCNCAAAANACATTGTCTNCCAAAACTGTAATAAACCGNTGGCGCCTAGTGTCCGCCGTCNTGAATAACTATGCCCCTAATATAGANCACTCNCAAATAAAGCTNCCNCAGCTTGAGCATAACCAGCACGAGCTCTCNACNCCGGANATTATTTTTAATATGGTAAAAGGCACGGAAATAGAACTGCCTGTGATGCTGGCAATGTGGCTCTCTTTTACTGCCTCTGAAATTCTNGGACTTACNAAATCCGGNTCAATTTCATCTGANGGGAATTTTATAACNATAAAAGATGTGATNATNATTGATGANAANAACAACGAAGTNNTAAAGCANAAGGGNAANCAGCCNACCNGAGACCGCACCTTGCGAATTCCTGACTATATCAAAGAGCTCATTGATGCCGTGGAAACCGACCGNCTTGTCAATATGTCNGGTCCCGCTCTGTCTAANCGCTTTGCCCGGCTGGTCAAAAAANCCGGCATACCNCATATGACNTTTCANGANCTNCGNCATGTCAATGCCTCNGTCATGACTATANTGCAGGTNCCNGATAAGTACGCNCAGGANCGNGGNGGNTGGAANTCAGACAATATNATGAAAAGCCGNTANATGCAGACCTTNTCNCGNGAACGNGANGCNGTAGATGTGCGNATTGACAANTATNTGCAGGACATGNTGTTTGCANATNCTNCNGATCGNGTACGCGCNGAAAAATACCGTAGCTGGCTCACNCTTTTCGACCGGNANGATNGNTCNGAAGCTGCNGNTGATTTCGATTTGTTTTGCAGGCAAAATAATATAAAATTGTAAAATGTTCCACGAANCATNCCACGATTTTTATTATTCCTTATATTTTCAGCGTTTTTAATGGATAACAAAGGGGTTCGAGCCCCCTTGCTTCCATTTTTTATGCCCATTTCTCCGTCACACCTGATTCCCGACAATCTTATAATAGCTCTTCGACGTCAGCATAAAGACACCCAGATAAATTACCGCAAATACGACCACTGTCCCAGCCAAGCACCAGACAAAAACTGTGCTGTTCGTTAGGTTCAGCAGCGACAGCAGGCGTTTTAACAAGGGGAACGCTGCCGCAAGGTGGATCACTGCAGTTACCAGCGGAAGGAAAAATACAGTCCGCACCTGTGAGTTAATGGATGCTTTCACCTCTGTATTGCTCATTCCTACCCGTTCCATGATCGCATAGCGCTCCTTGTCTTCATACCCTTCAGAAATCTGCTTATAGTAAATGATCAATACCGTTTCCATCAGGAACATCATCCCAAGAAACAGACCCAGAAAGAGCAAAGCCCCATTTTGACTCAGAAAGCTTTCGCGGTCCTCCTCCCTCGACTCAACATGGAAGGTGACAAACGGTTCTCCGATTCTCGACACACCGTCCACCTGCCAGGTATTGATATCCGCTCTGACCTGTGACAGGCATTCCAGCTTTTCCTGCGGCGTTCCATCGATATCGATGCCAATCTGATACTCTACATAAAGCCCTATCCGATGCGGCTGTGACGCATATGTCGCGCTGAGGTTCTCATAAACCCGCTGCAGCTCCGCATCGTCCTTTACGATCAGGTACATCACACCTTCGATCAGTCCCACTATATAGTCTTCATTCTCATGAAGTTCTAACTCTTTTGTCACGCGGTACTCTCCGCCATTAAAAATGACAGTTTCCAAACCCAGGTGCGGCTTTGTAACAATTACGGCCTCACCGTCTTTGATCTCCTCCATCTCAATACCGAAATAGGCTTCGCAGCTTTCTCTGGTCATAACTGCAGCCATCGTCACGCGGCTGTAATCAAAAAATTCGTCGTCCACGATATCAAACGTGTTTCCGTCAACGCGCTGCATCATCAATGAAGTATCTGTGATCTCGCCCTGCCCCTCGACCGATCTTCCGCTTTCAGCGACACACTCTTTTAACTCTGCGATCATCCGATCCGTCGTTTCTTTTGACGGAACCGATTCAAACTCAAATGTCACTGCTAATTCCCTGGGACACCGGCTGTCCAGCTCATCCTCCAGACCGGCATACATACTCACCGTTGTGGAAACCATGACGAGTACCATAGTTGATAAAATACATATGTTTGCCAGACCCACCGCGTTCTGTTTCATACGGTAGATCATTCCTGAGACCGTCGTAAAGTGTCTCGTCTGATAATAATATTTTTTATTTTTGCGCAGGATCTTCAAAAAAGCGATACTTCCTGCCGTAAAAATACAGTAAGTTCCAATGATGACCAGCAACACGGCAACAAAAAACAAAAGGATTGCCTGTAGGGGGTTTGTTGTTGTTATGGAAATAAAGTAACCGCCTCCGATGCAGACCACTCCCAGTACGGCCATCAGCATCTTAGTCTTCGGCTCCCGCTCCCCGGCATTTGTACTGTGAAGAAGCTCGATCGGATTTGCCATCTGTATCTGCATAAAATTATAGATCAGCGTTGCCACACAAATCGCCCCGAACAGCGTCACTGTCTGCACACAGCTCCTCTGCGAAACATAGAATGGAATACTTTCTGCCAAGCCGGTCATCCAATAAAGCAGCATGGTCAAAAACTTATTGAACAGAATACCTCCGACTAATCCTCCCCCCACAGTGACAAGAAAAGTGAACAGCGCCTCCCAAAACAGAACTCTCACAATGTGTTTTTTCTCCATACCGAGAATGTTGTATACACCAAGCTCCTTTTTTCTTCGCTTCATAATAAAACTGTTCGTATAAAACAGGAAAATACTTACAAAGATCGCTATGATCCATGTTCCCATTCCCATGATCTCTATGACAAATCCTGCTCCCCGAATGCCTTCCAGCCCCTCATTGTGCCGGATCGCACTCATGTTATAAAACATCATCGCCGAGAGGCCCCCTGCCAGAAGATACGGCAGATAAAAATGCCTGCTATTTTTGATGTTTGTAAACGCAAGCTTCCGATAAAGACTACTCATGATGATCACCGCCTGTCGTCAAAATGGTGAGCGTATCCGAGATTCTTACATAAAGCTCCTCATTGCTCATATTCCCCCGATAGAGCTGGTGGAATACCTCTCCATCCTTAATAAAAAGAACGCGCTTCGCATGGCTCGCCGCTTTTGTACTGTGCGTTACCATAAGAATCGTCTGCCCATCATTGTTGATTTCACCAAACAGTCTAAGCAGGCTGTCGGTCGCTTTTGAATCGAGCGCTCCCGTCGGCTCGTCAGCAAGGATCAGCTGCGGTCCGGTGATCAACGCCCGTGCCACTGCCGCCCTCTGCTTCTGTCCACCAGACACCTCATACGGATATTTGGGTAAAATCTCCTCGATACCCAGCTTTTTCGCGATCGGCGTCAGTCGTGGGATCATATCATCGGGTTTTACCTGCTCTAGCACGAGCGGAAGCAGAATGTTATCCTTCAGAGAAAAATTGTCCAAAAGATTAAAATCCTGAAACACAAATCCAAGGTTGTCTCTTCGGAATGCTGAAATTTCCTTTTCACTTATCGTCACAATGTTTTTTCCGTTTAACAGCACCTCGCCGCCGGTGGGTTTATCCAATGCCGCCAAAATATTCAACAATGTCGTCTTCCCGGACCCTGACTCTCCCATGATGGCAACATATTCGCCCTTCTCCACGGAAAAATTCAGGTTGGACAGCGCTTGCACCTTGTTTCCTCCAAAGCGCGTCGTATAAATTTTCTTTAAGTTATTAACCTCTAAAATTGCCATGTCTTTCTTTTCTCCCCTTTCCGATCAGCAACGCAATGCAGCCTATGAAGATCACCGCTGTTATCATGACTTTTCTCATTCTCATTCTTCTCATTGTCATCTTCTCCGTTTATTTTTTTATGTAATCAGTATAGCAAAACAGGGAAATGCCAGCCATTGATTTGACTTACATTTCCCTGTTCTGTCTTACAAAATTGTAAGATTTGCGGTCGTATTACAAATATTTCCGCAAACCGGCAAACTGTGCGCTTTTTGACATCGGGCGCTTATACAGTACGCATGTTATGGCATACTCTGCAGCCGCGCCTGCAATGATCTCTGCCAGACCGATCAACGCTCCAGTGAAAAAGTGCATTGAACTGTGTTCTATCAGCCAAGGCTTAAACACATTCGAAAATGTCATGATCGTCAAATAGGCGGCAAAGAAAATAATCGTTCCGGCAACCATATATTTATACGCCATTCCGCAGAACACCATCATAAGTGCGGTCAGGGCACCAATGATGATCATATCACCGGCAATGTCAGCACTCTGTGCACCTGCTGCAAACCGTGGCAGATACGTCAGAAAGACGATCAGATAACAAGCCAGGAAGTTCAGAAAGCTAAGCAGCGTCGGTGCCGCCGTCTCCGCCGGCCTTTTCCATGGCGAGCTTCTCACAAAATTGGCCGTACCAAGAGAACAGATCATCTGAACCGGCCACATCCCCGCTACCATGATCATATAGGCTCCTCCCGGGGCCGTCTCCGAAACAAACGACAGCAGGACTCCTGCCAGCACAAAAAAAGCGACAAATCCGATCGACGTTTTAAGGCCGTATCCATAGCGCATCATTTTTATACTCATTTTAATCTGCTTTATCACAGTATCCCCCCTTCACTCTGTGCATCATTATTTTTACATGAGCTACACTGCCCGCAGCGGCTATTATAAGCAAAATCGGCAGCGCAATATAGGAGTCAACGATATAAAGCCCCAGTGACAGCAGTGAAGACGCGATCCACGCCGCCATCATGCAAACTCCTATTCCGTCAAAAAAGCGTGTGACGGACAGTGTCAGTACGGTAAGAATATATGTCAGCAGAAGAATATTTACATAAGTACATACATATTCTCCACCCAGAATACGGCTGCCATATTGAAAATAGAAAACAACACCGCATACGGTCAAAATCACTGCGCCCTCCACAAGCTGTCTGATCAGACTAACCGTAAGCGCCGACCTCATAACATCAAGCCCTCTTCTTGAGGAATTAATGTATGCAAGCTGCCCCGCGCCTTTCATGGCAATTCCTCCAAATATCCAACCGTCCAGCATGATTTCTGCCAACAGCAGGATCATCGCATATATCACTGCAGCTACCACCGGGTTACCGGGTTTCATATAGATCTGCAGACCTGCCGTCATCAGCGGGACAAGCATGAAAATAATAAATCGGCACGGTCCTGTCACAAAAATCAAATAGCTCTGTATTTTCTTTTTCATCTGATCCCTACCCCTTCTTACGCATAGTTCATCTTTGTGTTTGCCTTCATGACAGCAACACTGATCTGAAACAGTGTCGGTGTCTCAAGTGAGACATCTGTCCCCGCAAAGCGGTCAAGATCATCTGCCAGACAGATTCCTTCGAAGCCATACTGATTGCCGCTATAGCTGTAAAGAATGTCCTTTGCGGCCGCAGCATCCTTCGCATCGCCTTTCACCAACACATATTTCTCCTTTAAGTCTTCGACAAATCCTTCCTCCACGATTTTCCCCTGCTCAATAATGATACAGTAATCTGTCACATTCTCCATGTCGGAAATATTATGTGTAGAAAACAGCACACTCCGCTCTCCGTTTCCCTCCGCAATATACTCACGGATCATCGAACAGAGCTTATCTCTCATCAGCGGATCCAGCGGAGAAGCAGGCTCATCCATCAAAAGGCATTCCGTATCTCTGGCAAGAACCGCTGCGATCGTCAGTTTCATCCTGTTGCCGTCAGACAGGCTCGACACGCTTTTCTTCCAATCTCCGCTCGCTATCCCAAGTTCAGAGCAGAGCTGTTCATACCGTTTTGCATCAAACGTGTCAAACAGCAGACCGCTGACCTCCTCCACCTGACGCAGATTCCAGTGTGGCAGAAAATAATTTCCGGGGCCTGTGTATCCTAACCGTTCCCTCACCTGGTCTACATCCGCCTCCTGTTCACTGAAATATCTGATCTTTCCCTTATAATCCAATCGGATTCCTGACAGGATATTCAAAAGCGTCGTCTTTCCCGCGCCGTTCTCTCCGATCAGCGCCGTCGCAAATCCCTTCGGAATATTACATTCCGGTATATCCAGCATAAATCCCCTAAACTTCTTTTTGATATCGGAAGCTAAAATCGCATATTCCATTTCCATATGATACTCTCCTCTCTTTCCTTTCTGTATTCTCCTGTATGATCATTTTCAGCCCTCTTCCGGCATCTGCAGCAGCATCGCCAGAGTATCTGTCAGCTCCTGATCTGACATTCCCGCAATCCGCGCCGCCTGTATCGCCTCCGCCAGAGACGCCTCCACCTTTCTTAAGTGCTGTTCCCGCAGCATCTCACTGTCCTGCGCATTGACATAAAATCCCTTTCCCTGTACCGCCGTCACAAGACCTTCCGCCTCCAACTGCTCATACGCCTTCATCGTCGTGATGACGCTGATCCTCAAATCCTTCGCCAGACTTCGAATAGAAGGGAGATATTCTCCCTGTTTTATTTTCCCTGCCAGAATATCTGCTTTAAACTGATCCGAAATCTGCTGGTAGATCGGCACCCCAGAGCTCTGTAATATTTTCAAGTGAACTCCTCCTCTGCTCTAACTGTTTATATGTTATATATACACTATAATCAGCTATGTGTCAACATGAAAATAAAAAGATGTATGAAACTGCTACATTTCATACATCTTCACACGAGTTATTCCTCATTCTTATAAAATATGATCTCGGCAACGGTTCCTTTTCCCTCTTCCGATGAAATGGAAAATCCATGTCCCAGCTTCCGCAAAATCCTGCTGCACAGATAAAGTCCGATACCTGTAGACTGCTTATCTGCATGTCCGTTGTATCCTGTGTAGCCCTTCTCGCAGATACGGGGCAGATCCTCCGCCCGGATGCCGATGCCTGTATCTGCGATCACGATGCGAAAATCCTCCTCTTGTCCTTCACTCTTGTCCGGTGCCCCTGCCTCGATCGTGATGCTCCCTTTCTTCGTATATTTGATCGCATTGGACAGCAGCTGTTCTATGACAAACCCCAGCCATTTCTCATCCGATATGACGCTCTTATTTAATGCATCATAGCGCAGGCTGATCTTCTTGCTGACAAACTGCCTCGCGTATTTGTGCACTTCCTCCCTGATGACAGAATCCAGATCAATTCGGCGCAGAACAAAATCTGTCGTCTCGGAGCTGAATCGCATATACTGCAATGCCATCTCCACATACTGTTCAATCCGAAAAAGCTCCTGCAGCTCTTCGTTCCGGCGTTCTTCCTGATAAAGCTGTCCTTGACTTCCCTCGTCGTCTCCCGCTGTGTCCCAAGCCTCATCTTCCTGAACCAGAAGCTTTAATGCGGCAATCGGTGTCTTGATCTGATGCACCCACATCGTATAGTACTCCATAAGGTCGCGCTCACGCCGGATCGCATTGTTTTCCAGCTCACATTTTTCATCAGAAATTTCCTTTATAATACTCAGGTACGCTTCATCCAGAACATTTTCCGGTTTTCCCTGTATCTGTGCGGCTGCAGAAACCAAATATCCCAGTTCTTTAATATTTAGATATTTTCTTCTGTATCGGTAAAATCGCACGGCAGATACCCCAAACACAAACACCGCACACAGCAGCATCCCATAAAGGATCTCATCCACGGCGACACCGTTCATGAGCATAAACACCGACATGACAATGCCGCAAAACAGCACGGAAAGCATCCACCATCCGTAAGTTCTGATATATGAAACTGCACATTTTATCTGCCATCCCGCATTCGCTTTTTGCATGTTATCTCCGTTCCTTTCAGCTGGTCCGCCAAGCTACTCGACACGGTATCCAATCCCTTTTTTCGTCAAAATAAAATCTGACAGACCGACCGATTCCAGCTTTTTCCTCAACCGGTTGACATTGACAGAAAGCGTATTCTCGTCTACATAACTGTCGCTTTCCCACAGCTTTGTCATCAGCGTGTCGCGGGAGACGACCTTATCCTTATTCTCCATCAGCACCTGAAGAATTTTCAGCTCATTTTTTGTCAGTTCCACCTTCGCATCCCCAAAGAGCAATGTCGCCTCCGTCAGATTTAAAAAGGCTCCCTTGTGCTCGATCACAGTGCTCTGCCCCATAAAGTCATAGCTTCTCCGCAGCATCGCCTGTATCTTTACCGTCAGCACATCCAGATCAAACGGCTTGGCGATAAAATCATCGCCGCCCATATTGACCGCCATCACAATATTCATATTATCGGATGCAGAGGAGATAAAGATTACAGGCACCTTCGATATTTTGCGTATCTCTGCACACCAATGATAGCCGTTAAAAAACGGCAGCTTGATATCCATCAGCACCAACTGCGGTGCAAACTCTGCAAATTTCTCCATGACACTGGAAAAATCCTCCACACATGCCGTCTCATAGTCCCATCCGTCCAGATGCCGCTTGATACTCCGTGCAATAATCTTGTCATCCTCCACGATCAGAATCCTGTACATGTCAATCCTCCAGTCTCCTCTGCCGATACCGCTATGTGATCATACTACCCTATATTGTATCAATCAGTCTGCGTCATGACAAGCAAAACGTCTTACTAACAGCCTGTGCCTCATTACAGGATCTACCTTTATGCCGCCTGATGATTGCGATACAGCCCAAATGCCAGAAATAAGGACGGCAGAAATATGACCAGAAAGCTGATGCCCCGGTACCAGTACATCGTCGACCACAGGGTATCCTGGATCGCTCCGCTCATACACTCATACAGCGGCATACACATGATCAATCTGCGGATAAACCAGACCAGGTCTGTGCCCGAATCCCCGACCAGAACCAGATAAAACCATCCCGCCGCAGGAAGGACAAAGAAAATTGTGGAAATTGTCAGGCTCGTAAAAGTGCGCTTTGCCACGGCAGAGGCAAATAAGATAAAAGCTGTCAGCATCAGGATTCCCGACAGTGTAATGCCCATCATGATCAGATAATACTGCCCGATCGAGAGAAAGCTTACGTTGACTCCATACGGAAGCTGATACCACCTTCCCTCCATACTGCCATACAGGCATCCCAATCCTCCGAACCCGTAAATGCTGCCGCAGAGCAGAAAAGTCAGTCCGGTCACGATGGCGAATGAGCCTACGGCGACAAGAAACGACGCCGCGATTTTCGCCCAGATATCTTTCTCCTTTCCGTGAACGGTTGTCAGCAGTATGTTTGCCGTCCCTGCGGAATATTCTTCTGCAAAGACAGGAGACAGCGCGATAATAAGAAAAATACAGACAAGAATTGCGCCTACATTTGCAACACTCTCAAACAGATCCCAGCCCATCGTGTAGGATAAATTTAAGGACAGGTTCCTCTCTTCCAGAAACTTTCCCATATCACTCTCTGCGATCGGAACTGTTTTCGTCGGATTCTGATAATCATTCCATGACGCGAGATAACCGTCGCAAAGTCCGTTTAAATCCAAAAAACGGTTCAAATAATTCTCATTCCAGTAATCGTCGTCATAGTCCGCAAATCCATAGGTATCCGCTATCCGGTTCACCTTCTCATCCGTCAGCTCCCCTTCAAATTCACGGGTAATCTCCCTGTCCTTTTTGATCGCAGCAAATCCCCTGTAAACCTGTCCGTCTACCACAGACGCCTCCGAATAAACTCCTGCCGTAAAAATTAAAAATATTTGAATCAGCAGTACAGCCGCAAATGCGATCCGCGCGATTTTCTGACTCATGATCTTATATATCTCATCCTTTAACAGTCTCATTGTATTCTCTCCTCTACTTCCCGCTTGCTTCCTCAAAATAATGCAGATAAACGTCCTCCAGATTCGGCTCTGTTAAAACAGCTCCTTCCGTCGGCTTCTGATCGGATACGATGCGGAGCATAACCTGTTCGCCTTGATTTTTCAAGTTGCTGACTGCGTATTTCTGATTGAGCATTTCAACCTCTCCTACATCCACCAGACATTCCCATACACGGCCTTTTACCCCCGCCGTGATCTGCTCCGTAGTTCCCTTCTCGATCAGCTTTCCTTTCCTCATCAGCAGGATCTCGTCGGCGATATACTCCACGTCCGATACGATGTGTGTGGATAAGATCACGATCCTGTCTCTCGAAAAAGCACTGATAATATTGCGGAAACGGATACGCTCTTTCGGGTCCAGTCCCGCCGTCGGTTCATCCAGGATCAGCAGTTTCGGATCGTTCAGCATCGCCTGTGCAATGCCAAGCCGCCTGATCATTCCTCCGGAAAACGTTCCGATTTTTTGATTTTTTTCTGAAGAAAGCTGTACCATCTCCAAAAGCTCCTGAATCTTCGCATCTGCGAGCTCCGCCGGAACGGCTTTCAGCTCTGCAAGATAGCGCAGATATTTTTCTGCCGTCATATAAGGGTAATACCCGAATTCCTGCGGCAGATACCCGAGAAGCCTCCGATATTCCCTCCCCATGACTTCAATTTCTGTTCCGTTGCAGCGGATCGTGCCCGCCGTCGGCCTTAAAATATTGCATATCATGCGCAGCAGCGTCGTTTTTCCCGCTCCATTCGCTCCCAGCAACCCATAGATTCCGTTGTCAAGCGTCATAGAAAAATTTTCCACTGCAATTTTATTTTTATAGTTTTTCTGGACCCGGTCCAATTCTAATTCCGGCATAACAATTCTCCTTCCGTCATATCACAAAGTACATACCGTATCTCAAAGATCAGTACAACAACCGCCCCCGTTATAAGAACGCTCCAGCCAAAAGACGCCGACTGCACAAAAAGCATCGGACTCATCAGCGGCACTGTGGATGCGATCATTAGCAGAAGAGACGCCGACACCAGCGCCATCGTCTGCCCTCTGCCCCTGATTATGGTAAACAGTCCAAAATAGCAGACATTAGACACCAGAAATACGGTCATCAGATACAGTGTCACCGCAGTCCATTCCATCTGCGTCTGTCTGACTGCAGACATGATCAGTACATTTAAAAAGAACAGATCAAAGACACCGTACAGCAGCATTCTTATGCTTGCCAGCTGTCCCAGATTAAAATAACATGTCTGCTCCAGTTCCCCGACATTGTTTGAAAACAGTCTTCCCACGCCAAGGATTCCGCCCACGCCAAGCAGAGCAGAGGCTGCCGCGATCACACCGAGATAATCCCACGCATCGACCCCACATCTTTTCAGCATTTTTAAAAAAATGAGAATGCCCACAAAATATGCCGCCTGCAGCAGACAGAATCTCTTCTCCATATACCGAAACTGCAGCAATATCAGATTCCGCAGCGGTGGACGGTATATGATCTGCTTCTGCCCGACTGCTGCCGCAAGTCTTGCTCTGCCGGCGGACATCCTCGCCTCATCCGGCTCCCATTTTTCTTCTTCCATACGTTTTTGCAGTTCCTTATCCCTCATCATTTTATCACGCCCCTTTCAAATTCCGCACTGTCGTTTCAGCCGCCCGGTCCCCTGCCGTATCCTCGACTTGACGGTGGAAAGATTCGCCCCCGTAATGCGGGCAATATCCTTTAGCTTCATATCCCCGTAGTAATATAGCACAAGCGCCTCTCTCTGTTCCGATGGCAGCTTCCGCAGCTCCTCAGACAGCCAGCTCTGTGTTTCCGCCTGTTCCAGCCTCCGATCATCGTCTCCCGTCCCATCCTCCTGAAATTCTGCCGCACACTCTCTCTTCTGGCGTCTGAAATAGTCCATACAGTTATTTCTGGCTATCATAAATAGATACGCTTTTAGGTTCCGGTAGCGGTAAAAATCTACATTTTGAATGAATTTTAGAAATGTATCCTGCGTCAGATCGTATGCTTCTTCCCTGTTTCCGGTCAGACAGGCACAATACCGGCAGATATCCGGATAGTACTTCTCGATCACGGTATTCAGCAGATCTTTCTGCCCTCTTTGTATTTTGTGTATCAGTTCTTTGTCTTCCAAGTGTGCACTCCCTGTCATACAAATTTCGTAACTGTTCAGTACCCTCACAGTTATGATGTAAAATATTTTACATCTATATAACGGATATACTTCACAAAAAGTTTTAAAAAAATAAAAAAAGAGACAACACTATTTTAATTGTCGTCTCCCAAGCATAAATCAAGCCGCCAGATTGGCGGCTTGATAACATTATCCAAATGCGAAAAATGCACCCATTCGATTTGCTTCGTCTTCCTGTTTTTTCTTCTGCATAAACATCGAATACTCCTGCAGCGTCTGTTTCTTCTTCAACTCGGAAATCGCTTCCGGGACATCTAAGTCCTCAAGTCTGCTTTTTCCTGCTGTCGTGTTCAGCCGTGCATTTGTGCTATAGTTGTATGCATACTCCAGAGCATTACTCTGCGCTCCCATGCTGCTTCTTCCGGCATTTACTTTCTCAAGCGCCCTGTCGATCGCTCCCAGATCAAAATCACCGGTCACATCGAAGTCTTCAATTCCCAACTCACTTAACAGTGTATTGGGCATATCGATTTTTCTTCCGTTCCCGTTAGAGTCCGTCGCAATATTGAACGAACTGTTGCTTCCGTCCAAAAGGTTCTTCGTATTGTAGGACGTCTGAGATGCAATATCTGAGATACCCTTCTTTAACTGATCAACCTCTTTCTGGATGTTGGCACGGTCAGAATCCGACATGATCGCCGTGTTGGATGCCTGTACTCCCAACTCACGGATTCGCTGCAGGTAGTCTGCAATTCCGGACATAGCGCCGTCTGCGATCTTGAGCATATCCTGCGCAGCTCCGATATTGTTCTCTCCCGCTTTCTGCCCTCTGATCTGTGTGTCCTGCTTCTGTATGATCGACAGCTCCGCTGCGCCGTCCGCCGCGCTCTGAACTTTCTTTCCGCTGGCAAATTTACCGTAATCCGCATAACTCGGACCGCCAATCGATGAAATAGCTGACATAAATAAGTCCTCCTTTCTACAGCGTATGTGATACTCACTGTGAAATCACATGCCAGTTACCCAATGTAAGTCTTTTTTTCATCTTATCATAAAAGGAAAAATTTATCAATGTATTTTCACTATAATTTTACTCCCTGGTAATCACAATCCTGCCGTCCATGACATCAATCCTGACTCTGTTGGAATTGATCCCCGCCTGCTCAAGAGCTTCCTCGCTCAGCTGTACCCGGCGCGCCTTATCCAAAACCGCATATTCTTCATGGGAGGCTCCGGCCAAAGCCTCCTCTCCCCACGCAGCGCCCTGGTATTCTGTCTTTCGGATTTTTTCGGTGCTGATCTTTCCGTCCGAAATCATGATCGTCCTGCCTGCCTTGTCTGCGGTCGCCATATCATGCGTCACGATCAGAATCGTCAGTCCCAGTTCCCGATTCAGCTTTTGGAACAGGCGGAAAATCTTGTCTGCGGTCTTTGAGTCCACTGCTCCGGTCGGCTCGTCCGCCAAAAGCACAGACGGCTGATTGGCAAGCGCCACCGCGATCGCAATCCGCTGCTGTTCCCCGCCAGAAAGCTGCGCCGGGAACTTATCTGCATGCTCGAGCATCCCGACCTCTTCCAGCAGGTCTAACGCCCTGCGTCTACGCTCCTTTTTTTTCCCCGGTGCAAAATACATCGGAGCCTCCACATTTTCTACTGCCGTCATATACCAAAACAGATTTCTCGCACTCTTCTGCCAGACAAACCCTACCGTATTTTTCCGGTATTGCACCATTTCCTTCTCTTGAAAACCGGACAGATCTCTTCCTCCGACATAAAGACGTCCGGCGGTCGGCTTCTCCAACCCGCCGATCATATTCAGGAGCGTAGATTTTCCGCTTCCCGATTTTCCGATGATCGCGACCATCTCTCCACGCTTTATCTCCAGATCAAGCCCCTGCAGCGCCATGACCTTTAGCTGATCGGACTGATAAATCTTTACCAGTCCGTCACATACGATCCATGCATCTGCCGGCAGACTGTGCTCTGTCTCGTCAGTTGTATTCGTTTGATTCTCTCTCCACTTTTTTTTCATTCCGCACCTTCCGTCACAATTCTGCCGTCCGCAAGTTCATATACGACATCTCCAAACTCCATCAGGTTCGGATCGTGGGTTGTCATAATGACAGTTACCCCTTCTTCCCTCACCAGTTCCCCAAACAGCTTCATCACCGCCATTCCCGAAGCCGTATCCAACGCACCGGTCGGCTCGTCTGCAAAAATAACCTCCGGGCAATGCGCCACTGCGCGGGCAATCGCTACTCGCTGCTGTTCCCCGCCGGAAAGCTGTCCGGCTCTGTGATTCATCCGCGCGAGCAATCCCACACGGCCCAGGCATTCGCGGATCCTCTTGTCATGGTTTCCCTGATATTCCGCCAGACGCAGCGCAAAAGCCACATTTTCATAAGCGCTCATAACCGGAATCAGTGCGATCGACTGAAATACGAACCCCATTCGGTACCGTCTCAGATTTTCCTTTTCCTGCGCCTTCATGGTTGACAGGCTGTCTCCAAAGAAAGACACCTCTCCCTCCGTCGGCTCATCCAATGCACTCAACATATTGAGGAGAGTTGTTTTTCCTGAACCGGAACGCCCTTTTAAGATCACAAGTCTGCCCTTCGGGATGTTAAGGTCAATGCCGTCCAATGCATAGATTTTCCCCCCGTTTCCCATCGGAAAACTTTTTACGAGCTGCTTTGCCTGTATCGCAATTTCCATCCTAATCCTCCCCCAGCTTCAACGCCTGTGCAATTTTCATATTTTTCAGCAGCCTCCTGATCGCCAAAAAGCACACAAGAACAACTGCCAATATCACGCAGAACAGTTTTGCCATATCTACCCCATAGATCCGGATACGAATATCAATATTATGCTTCTTCGGCAGGTAGACAAGCGCGATCAGTCTGACAAAAAGCTGCGTGCCAAGCATCCCAATGCCGCCGCCTGCCGCGATCGGAAGTACTGAGCTGAAAATCTGTTCATTGATCAGCATCCGGTGAATTTCTTTCATCCTCATACCCATTGCCCTATAAATACCAAACAGCAATTCCCTGCTTCGGATCGACATGATCCAATACGTCAAAAATCCTACGGAGCAGACCAGAATAGATATCAGAAACGTCATTGTGAACATTCCGTTGGTGATCTGGATCAGCGCAGAATTTTTGCTGTCNGCGATTTCTTCCTCCATNGCNGTAAAAGNCACCGGNGANATACCGNGCTGCNCAAGAAANNCCNNCACNTNTTTNACNGAAGCGCCGTCTGACAGNCGCATCCANACNCTGTANGGNGTCACGGCAAAGTGGTCNANGACCGATGCATANTTTNCNACGATCAGATANCTTTCCTGNTCGANCAGNTTNTCCTCCTCNNCCTGCACNTACTGATANCGGTCNTATCCCGGAAAAGCGTCCACNATGGCNCACACCACNCCTGNNNCGCTNCCGATCACTNCNGCCTCTTCCGTTTTAAANGGCTCATANCGNGTNTANCNGANGGNATCTCCCACATCCAGCNCCAACGCCTCCGCNGTATTGCGGGANATNATNACNCCGTCTTCANTTTCTGCCAACGCATTCAGCNCATAAAACCANTGTCTGTCATTCAGTCCGTCCATNAGNTCTGCCGTCTCTCCGAATTCCTTCGTCTGGATTCCCATNAGCTGNCATTGNGGCAGCGTCTTATTGCCCGCGCTGATGTCCACATTATTATCCTCTAACACTCTTGTCACACTGTCGCAAACGCCTTCTGCAGTCAGCTCGCGATANTCNTCAAAATTCGGNTCCTCGTAATACCAAGCCAGCACCCCTTCCTGCGTCAGACGNCTATATAACTTCCAGGTATCGGTCAGCCGCACATCCGTACCGACATCGTATGCGATCCGTTCTTCACTGTTTTGATTCATCGTGCGCGCCATATTNGCATCAAAAATACCNCCGGATATNGTCATTACCANAAANACGGATATCATNCTNTGTTTCCGAAATGTTCTCGTGATCTGCAGGAAAGAAGCNTACATNGCCGGNTTCCAGCGNTTTTTTCCNATCCTGTCGATCAGCATGACCAGATATTTGCTCANGCGCAGNCANANNAGNCCTCCGGAAAACATAAAGAGTGAAGCATTCAGAAAGACCATCGGATCAAGGNTTTTTGCCTCCATCACAAGCAAAGCCAGCTCCCCGCTCTGTTTATTATAGTTATAAAGCAGATAACATGAGATCCCGAGCAAGACAATATCCAGAAAATACCTCTCCCAGAAAGGCTTCTTATCCGGGCCTGCCGCCCTGCTCTTCTGCTCCACAATTGTGATCTCTGCTCTTTTCCACACGGGTACCGTCATAAACAGCACCGCTATGATACATGCCGCCAATCCGTACGGGATCATCTCCCACCGAAAGCTGTAAAGGCTGACATCCTTATCGGCAAAGCGAAGAAATGCATCCGTTTTCGCCGCAGCCTTGCACATCCCAAATCCAAGAGCCGTACCGGCAAGTAGTCCCCCCGCAGAAATGATCAGAGACTGCAGCCCGTATAACAGCAGCGTCTGTGTCTTTGTCACACCGCGGCTTCGAAGCGTCGCAATCTCCCCCTCCTCTGTGCTTAAGATCTGGGAGGACACCATGTAGATAAACAACAGGAGCAGAACAATGCAGGGCAGTTCCAGCACCCAGAGGATCGTGCTGACTGTTTTCTGCTGCGTCTCATATGTCTTTAAAATATCGTAGCAATTGGTCGAAAAAACAGAGTCCGCCTTCATAAACTCCTGAATATATGCCAGATAATCCAGCGCATTTTCGCAGTTCATCTGCGTATAGTCGATCAGCAGGGCATCCTCAAACCGGACAGAGGTATAGCCGTATTCCTTCAGCAGTGTATCAAAGGTTTCCTCTGACACAAAAATCAGTTCCTTGTAATACGACAGATCGTGATACCAGTAATGGTCCTCCACGGATGCCTCAGCAAAAAATCCTGTGATCACAAATCGCGCGGGTTCCTCCTTTTCATTCACGGCATAGGGAAATATAAGCTCCTCACCCACCACAAAGCCGTAGGTGTCCATCACGCGCTCACTTACAATACACGGGAATAATCCGCCATCTGCCATCCTCCCGTCGAGCCCTTCTCCTTTTGTGATCCGGATATGTGCATCCAGATCCCTGAGCAGTCCTGCGCTGAGCATACAGTTCGATTTTCCCAGATTACTTGCCGCATTACTCCGCGAAAGCTTTAAAAACTGCTGCGAAGCCACGGTATCAATGTCCACATATTCCGTCCATTTTTCTTCGTATGAGTCCGCCCGGTCATAAAGTTCCTGCACGGACCCTGCTCTTGTTCCCTCATACGTGCCGTTTCTTTCAAACACCGCCGGAAATTCATTCTGCGCCTCTGCATAGTCGGTAAATCCGGTTTGGAGNAACAGATTGTCCGCTCCCTTCTCGAGCATCGGATGGCATGTAAATACTGCCGTCAGCAGTGAGATTGCGGCAAACAGGCACATGTTCAGCCATTTCTTATTTTTTATTTTATGCCACACAAATTGCAACATTTCTCTGTCCCCCGCTATTCCGCCGCAAGTAGATCACCGCTCTTTACCCCCGCAAGGATCACCTTCTTGCTTCCGGTAGATAAATTGTCATCGATCATTACATACTGCTTAATAAGTTCACCGTCCGCGATACGCCATACATAATGGTAGACCGTATTTGGATTTTCCTGCTTTCTCTCTTCAAATACAAGCTGGGACGGAAGCACGATTAAATCTTTCATACTGATAAGCGGAAAAGCAAACAATCCCTTGCGCTTCGTCTGATAAAAAGAATCGTCGTCCATCTTCACCCAGAATGCCGGATATTGATATCCTGATGAACTGTTGTAAGAAAGATGTGTGCCGTCCCCGTCTGTATAGACATATGCCCTGTCCATATTATTAGCGGCATTTACCGTTATTCCAATACATGTCCCGGTATATGTCTCTTCGCCATATTTCATCGAGACTGTTTCTCCCACATCTGCGATGTCTCCCTGGTCAATCGCCATCCCGTCAATGGGTTTCATCTGAACCAGGATCATATTGTCNGCCGCGGCACTGANCGACAGCAGTTCCTCTCCTCTGACAACCGTCTGTCCCGGTGAGACAGATACTTTCGACACCACTCCTGCTATCTGGGAATATACGCTGATATTTCCCGTGCCGTCNTTCCCCTGCATTATGGATGCCTGCGCCTGCTGCAGCTCTTTTGACCGGTATTCATGGTTTATCAGAGCAAGCTCCTTTTCACAGTTCAAAATCTGAATCTCATATTCTGTGTCGATATCACGGTCCGNGATCGCCGTAAGCTCCGCGATCTGATCGTCGTAGGATTTCTGTGTNTTTTCGTAGGAAGAATTTTCCCGGTCAACACGGTTCTGCGCTTCTGTCAGCGCAGCTTTCCCCTCACCGGTATCGATCACGTACAGCAGATCACCCCTCGCAATCTCCGCTCCCTCTTCCACCGCAATCTTTACAATGGTACCCTCATAATCGGATATACACGGAAATCCAAGTGCACCCGACATGGTATAGCTTTCCGAATGGTTCATGATCTCTATATCTCCAAGCCCTACCGTATACGGCACATAATTTGCCGGCATACTTGCTTTCGATTCATAGTAGACCTTTTCTCCCTCCTCCAGTCCGCTTTGCACTTCCGAATAGTTACTGTCACTCGCTCCTATAACAATATCCCGCCGTTCCCTCTCTCCGGTATCCGACTGCACATAGACAAAGCGAACGCCGTCCTCAGAATATATAGAATCATTTGCAACCGTCAGCACATTTGAAATGCAGCCTTTTTTGTAATAAACAGGATANTTATCCCCCAGATTGAGTTCACCGATCTGCGGACAGCTCAGCCGCACATGCAGGGTATATCCGTTTGCTTTTGCCAGAACTAATTCGTCCGTTGAATACGGGATTTCTGTTACCTCCATATCCTGCTCCGCATATCTCAGATACTTCTCGTCATAATCCGCATAAGAATATTCGTATACCGATGTCCCCAGTTCAATATAGGTATCCTCCAGGTCCGATACGGTCACAATGTTCTCATTTGCCCCTGCTCCGCTGTTTGCAGCTATATTTTTGATATATGTCACATATCCGTCATGCCTTGCACGAATTGCACCCTCCGCAAGGATCGCACGCTTTTCCTCAATGGCCTCCATCAGCTTTTTCACGCGGTACTCGTGCAGCAGACCGTCATAATAAGTATTTTCCTGCGCCACNTTTATNTCATTTTCAAATCCTGCTTCCAGCTTTATTTTCTCTTCCTCAGACATCTCAGACTCTGTCACTTCCGGCACTTCCGATGTCATCGCTTCCGTTTCGCCTTCCTCCGGGTTCTGTGTTTCCTGCTCTGTNTCGCCCTCTTCNGGCTGTATCTGCTCTGTCTCGTCCTTCACCGGCTCGTTTTTCTTCTCTCTGACCTTCTGCTTGCGGTAGATCAGCTGNCCCTGCTTTGCTTCCGCAATCCGGCAGTTGACCTCATATGTCCTGTTTTCCTGCTCAAGACTGCTGTAGAGTTCCGCCAGTTCCTTTTCTGTCNCGGCTGTATCGATGCGTGCCANCACATCCCCNGTTCTGACATGATCGCCTATCTTCACCGTGATTTCGGAAACCGTGACATTCGTTTCATAAAAATGGCAGTAATCNGTCGGAACTACCTTCCCGACCAAAATCTCAACNTTTCCGATATCTCCGTATTCCACCGGACGGTACGCCGCATTCTTTGCCACCGGCTCCAGCAATTCCGGAATCTNCGACACGGCTGTACTTCCACACCCGGAGCCCAGCAGCACTGCTGCTGCCATGTACANCAGTGCGACGCAGTGCGACGCACTCCAATTTCTTTTTTTCATTCCAGCGTCACCTTCTCTCCGCCAACAAGACCGTCCGTGATCACATAGTATCCGTCTACTTTATCTCCTACGGTCACGAAAACGGCAGTCCGGTAGCCGTCTTCACCAAGCAGATAAACAAATTCCCCCGCTTCCCCTTTGCACACTGCCTTTGCCTCCACATAGACCGCATCGGANAGTTCCGGNTTTTTTACAGTCATAGTCAGGCTGTCTGCNTCNGANACCGCCGACATATCTGTGACCGGCTCAAAGATCACCGTCTTCTCAGTCACGTCAGCAACACGCATATCGTATGTCATGGCTCCTAACTCGGCTGTATAGATATCCCCGACCGNAAGCATGCCATTCTCCGGCAGTACCGCCGAATATCTGCCGTTCCCGCAGACCTGCGTGATCAGCTTTCTTCCCGGCACAAAATAACCGTCCTTTAAATACTGATCCATGGCAGTGACTGTGCCCGCATCCTCNGCAATGATCTGATAATCTGCAAGCTTTTCCTCCGCTTCCTCAATATAAAGTTTCGCCACTGCAATATCTTCCTTCAGCATTGCAATATCATTGCTGTAATCCAGCTCACCGTCAATCGCCATCAGCCTTGTATAATGCTCTGNCAACATCTCCATCTGTTCGCATTGCTCCCGATACTCTGTTATTTTCTTCTGTATGCTATCCGAGCGAAATGACACCAAAAGATCTCCTTTACGNACCTTATCTCCCACAGACACATATACGGTATCCAGCTGCAGATCGCTGCTCACCGCATCATAGGTGATCTGTGTCATTCCGTCGGCTCTCAGTGNCAGCGTAAACTCCGGCTGCAGATCCCCCCTCTTTACCTCCACCGTCTGATAANGGATTCTTTCATAGGGTTCTCGCTCAACCGTGACAACCTCCGTATGGCTATTCGCGCAGCCNGCACACANGACAGCTGACATTNCTGTTGCAGCTGCAATTGCAGCCGCCCTATATTTATTTCTACTTCTCATAAGCCGTCAGTCCTCTGTCACCGGATTTGCCGGCACGATCCCNGCTTTCTGTTCCCATGTGATAATGCTCCCGTCGATCGCNTTGACNGTNATATTCGTNNANTCNGTNTNTCCGCNAAGCAGTTCCCATACCGGCACATAGCTGCCCTGCTCACCNGNATCGTCCCAGAGCAGACAGTGTCCNAANTTCANNCCCCANTANTAANGAAGNNNTNCGTCCNCTTCAGNAANATAGTTATNCGGTTCNGCCAGNTCNTTTTTCATGATTCCCACTATAGTTTCCACCGGCAGAAGGCTNATGTCCTCTTCTATCGACGTAATTTCATAAATATTATAAATATCTGCCGCAACGACTCCGTGGCTGTCTACNCAGACAATCGTATGCATCCGCGTATCCGTAAGACNTTCGTACGCTTCCCCCTCCCGCCAGAGCCAGAAACCGTCGAGATCCGTATCATTCATTAACGGAACCATGAATTCTTCCTGAATCGTCTGCTGAAAATAGAAAACATATCCTTCTTGCACACTATGGGTTAGCCATGAATTCTCCCCCAGAGATTCCATGTCCCCCGTCCACGCAAGCGTCTTTGTATTACGATATGTTCTGTCTGAGAACCCGATCTCTTCCAGAAATTGTTTGGCAAGCTCGACTGCTTCTTCCTCTGGCAGCTCGCACGCATTCGTACCCGTGTTTGCATTAAGATCAAACCCAAATGCTCCCTCCAGTTCTTCCGGCGCTACCTGTGCGATATCTTCCGGATAGAGTGAGATTCGCTTTTCACCGATTCTCATCTGATAAGAGATGCCGTCCCTGCTTCCTGTGTAGACACCGTCTTCCAAACTTNCCCCNTCCCCCAACGCAGCCTTGGCAATCCGTTCTCTGGCACTCTCGTCCAGCGTCATTCTCTTAATTCCTATTACCGGAGAAGTGTCCGGTCCGCTACTGACAGCTGTCCTGATTTTTACAGTGACCGTATCGCCGTTATCCTTCGTAACTGCAAACGACTCCTCCCAGATGTTCAATTCGTCATCCTCACCCATGTTCAAGGGTTCTGATATATCTGTACTTTCCTGCTCATCCCCAATATAGGTTACATTCTTTTTTCCACAGCCGGCAATGCACACTCCTGACAGGCACAGCATTAACAGACACAGTACTATGCGGCATGTTCTTTTCCCGTTTTCATTTTTCCGCATACGATNCTCTCCTTTCACAAACCATCAATCCTCCGTCGCTGAATTTACCGACTCTAGTCCATCTTTCTGCTCCCATGTGATAATGCTCCCATCGATTGCATTGACCGTGATATTCATAAAATCCGTGTTTCCACGCAGCTCACATATCGGCACATAACTACCCTGCATAAATCCATCGTCCCAAAGCAGACAGTATCCGTAGCTCAGCCCCCAATAGTAAAGAGAATTATTGTAAAGATCGGCATAATAATCACTCGGCTGTGCCACCTCTTTTTGCATNATTCCCTGTACGGTTTTTACCGGCAGAAGGCTGACGTCATCTTCTATCGACGTAATTTCATAAATATTATAAATATCTGCCGCAATGACATCGTGTCCGTATACGCATACCATCGTGTGCATTTTCGAATCATAAATCTCCCTAGTCTCGTCTCCCTCCTGCCAGAGCCAGAANCCGTCGGTATCTGTATCTNCTGACAGNGGAGGCAACATGTCCCCGCGAAGTGTCTGCTCAAAATAAAAGACGTATCCATTTTGCACGGACATGGTCGCCCACGCATTCTCACCCAGAGACTCCATCTTTCCCGTCCAGTAAAGTGTCTTTGCCCCGGATAGAGTTCTGTCTGAAAACCCGATCTCTTCCAGAAACTGTTCGGCAAGTTCCACAGCCTCCTCCTCTGTCAGCTCGGTCATGTTTCCCCCTCCCTGGGTACCTCCGCCCTCCTCAAGAGAATATCCCAATGCACCTTTCAGATCTTCCGGCGCTATCTGTGCCATTGCGTCATCAGTCGGATAAAGTGAGATCCGTTTTTGACCGATTCTCATCTGATATGGTATNCCGTCCCTGCTTCCCGTATAGACATTGTCTTCAANACTTGCCTCATCTCCCAACGCAGCCTTTGCGATCCTCTCGCTGGCACTCTCATCCAGTTCCACTCTCTTAATCCCTATTACCTGAGAAGCATCCGGCTCGCTGCCGACAGTCGTCTTTACTTTTACAGTAACCGTATCACCGTTTTCTCTCGTGGCTGCAAAAGATTCCTCCCACAGACTCTGTCCCGCACTCTCACCCGCATTCAAAGGTTCTGATATATCTGTGCTTTCCTGCTCATCCCCAATATAGTTCACATTCCTTTTTCCGCAGCCGGCNGCGCACAGACCCGACAGGCCTAGCAATGACAGACACAGCAGCANATCCCGGTATGCTCTCTTCCTGATCATATTCTTCCGCATATGATTCCCTCCCTTAGGTGTTCTTTTCTTACTTTACTTTATCAGGCTCTTGTAAACATTTTGTATCATAACCGGCATATTATTGCAGGTTTCTTTGTTCCTGCGGGATCACGCTCCCGTCGATCGCATTGACAACAATTTTTGAAAATTCCCAATTGCCGTCAGATATCTGCCACGCCGGTACATAGCTCCCGCTCTCACCCGCCTCGTCCCAGATGAGGCAATATCCAAAACTCATATTTTTGTAAAAAAGATCATCTTCGGAAGGATTGATATATTTATCTGCATGTTCCGTCAGTTCATTTTGTATGATATCTTGAACAGTTGACACCGGCAGAAGACTGACGTTCTCCTCTATCAATGTGATCTCATAGAAATTATACATGTCCATAGCTATTACACCGTGGTCATCCACGCAAAGAACCGTATGCATTTTCATTCCTGAGCTACTAGCGTACTCTCTTCCATCCTGCCACAGCTCAAAAGCCTCTTGCTCTGTACCATCGGAAAATTGAGGTACTTGTTCTCCATTCAACGTCTGTTCAAAATATATGACATAGCCGTCTGTCACAGATATGGTTTTCGATGTATCCTCATCCGACTGTTGTCTCATACCCCCCATCCAGACAAGCTGCTTCATGTTGCAAAAGATTCTGTCTGAAAACCCGATNTCTTCCAGAAATTGTTCGGCAAGANCCACTGCTTCTTCCGCTGACAGCTCACACCGATTGCCGCTTCTGCTCTCTGCACTGAGCCCNCACGTCTCTGCANCTTTTATCTCCTCCGGCGCAATCTGNNCAGCATCTGCCGGGTAAAAAGAGATCCGTCTTTCCCCCATCCTCATCTGATAGGATATNCCATCCCTGCTTCCCGTATAGACACCGTCCTCAAAACTTACCTCATCCCCCAATACAGTCTCCGCAATCTGCTTTTTGGTGCTTTCCTCTAACACCGTTCTCTTAATCCCCATTACCTCAGACGTGTCCGGTGCGTCGCCGACGGCTGCCTTAATACTTATAGAAACTGTATTTCCAGACTCCGGCTTGGCTGTATAATAATCCTCCCATATATCCGGCTTTGCATCAGTCTCCCCTGCGGCTGTCCCGGATTCGCCTGCTTTCTCTGTTCCGCCTTCAATATAGTTTACATTCCTTTTTCCGCANCCGGCATTACACAGGCCTGACAGCCCCAGNAATGACAGGCACAGCAATAGATACCGGTATGTTCTCNTCCTGATCANATNNTTNNGCATATGATTCCCTCCCTTAGGTGTTCTTTTCTTACTTTACTTTATCANGCTCTTGTAAACATTTTGTATCANAACCGGCATTCTATTGCNGGATNTTTTACTTTCCNGNGCTCCGCTGCGGCGTCACNGCATACAGATATNGCGTGTCNGAGGCTGCCTGCAGCAAAAAGTAGGCNCCCTCTTCCCGTTCGATCAGTGCAAGAGTTTTCCATTGCAGACCNTTCGTTTCCACATCCGGATAGGGCACCCAGTCTGTAATAGCCTCTCCTTCCCAATTTTGCGCCGTAATTTCTAACCCCTTCTCTTCCCGCAGACTCCTTACAATATCGTTCGACTGCACTTCCCCAAACCCATCTTTCCCATATGCATTTGCAAGAAGTACCGTTCCATCCTCGAGCAGATATACAGTATGTTCCTCCTCTCCGTTATATTTTTGAAACCGAATCTCCCAAAAGTATGCCGTATACGTATAAAATGTGGTATCCACCGCTTTTCGCGCCTGCGCTTCCCACGTATACCAGTTCCCATATCCCTCTGAAATATCGGTTGGATATAATCCGATATCGTATAACTTTTTCATGCCATCCCTTGCGCTTGCCGCCGCCTCAAAATTTTGCAATTCCATCTCATAGGACGCTGCATCGGATGTCTCGCTCTCCCACATTCCTAAAATCAACTGCATTTTTTCACCGATGCTTAAATTTGCCGACGCATTGCGCGCGGCTGCTGAGCCGGCCGCCGAAAAATATTGATCCGACACCGCCGTCACCGCATCAAGTCCCGATCTGCTCTGCAGTTTCAGCAGCTGTCCCGGTGCCAAAATACCGAGCAGGGCGATGCCAAGGGTTCCGCAGAAAAGCAGTGCATATATGATATTCCGCTTATTTTTTTTCTTCATTTCCCTTATTCCGTCCTCTCCCCAAGTTTCCCTGCATTTCTCCTTCATCAAAAAACATAATCTTTATTGCCGTTCCCTCTGCGATTCTACTCTGTACGGAAAGCTCAGCGCCATGTCGCTCGACAATCAACGCCACCAGAGACATTCCTATTCCTGCTCCACCTTCCCGGCGCGCTCTCGATTTATCCGCCATATAGAACTCATCGCACATCCGCTTTGCATCCTCTTCCGTCATACCGATGCCATAGTCAGTGACAGATACCTCATAGCACATTGCCCCACGGTCCTGCTCTTCTCCCTGCCTTAAGATGCGCCCTGTAAACTCGATCACATCCCCCTCCTTCGACGCCTTTCTTGCATTGTCAATCAGGTTGATAAAAACAGTGACCAAAAGTTCACGATTTCCGCAAATGACTGCCGGCTCAAAATCCGACTGCAGCCGTATCTTCTTCCTCTCCAGCGCGGGTGTAACGATTCTCTCAATTTCTTTTGCCATATCCGTGACATGGATCGGCTTTTTTTCAATCGCGTGCTGTTTTAGGTAAATGAGTTCAAACAGTTTTGCCGACATGGCTTCCAAACGCTTTCCCTCAGATACAATATAGTCGAGCGACATGATCTCTTCTTCTCTTGACAGCTCCATCGAGCGCATTGTATCTGCATATCCGATGATCGCAGTCATCGGCGTTTTTATCTCATGTGTGAAATCCGCAACAAACTGATCTCTTCGGTGGATCATATCGTTCAACTCATCTACATGCTCCATGACAGCATCTCCCATATGGTTAAACTTTGCTGCGAGAAGACCGATCTCATCCCCGGAGACAATATTTACGCGGGTATCATAGTGTCCTTCTGCCATCCGCTCCGTCACAAGATTCAGTTTCTCCATCGGCCGTGTCAGATACATGCTGATCATATACATGATGGCAGATGCGGCCAATAATATTCCTGTGATCACAATGCGGAAATATTTCACCTGGCTATCCATCAGCTGATAGGTTTCCGAAATATCACTCCTGCTGATCACACACAGCGCTTCACCGTTCACCCGGTTATAGGAAGTAACATAAATCTCAAACCGTCCGTCCTCCTCACAAATGAGGTAGTTTTTCCCTCCGACATCCAATCCGTCAAACAGTGCTTCGCTGATCGCCGCCTCTTTTCCGTCTTCTGAATAAACGTAGGTGTCTGCGTATTTTATATAAAAAGAAGAGCCGGATGTCAGCATACTCCCTGCCACACGGCTTCCAATATCCGAAAGTTCTTTTTTGATATTGTATCCTTCACTGTTAAGCAGCTGTAACAGCCCATACTCTATAGATGACTGCACCAGATTATTCTCCACAACTGCATTCTTCACCTGTGTGTTCAATACCGTCTCAAAACTTCTGTGTATCATTAAATATCCTACCACTCCCAATCCAAGTGAAAGTAATACGAGATTAACGGTCAATACTTTATAACGAAACTTCATGTGCTTCCTCCAGCCGGTATCCTGTCTTAAAAACAGTTTTCAGGCCCTCTCCCAAATCCAGCTTTTTTCGCAGTCTCTGAATATGAAGATCCAATGTCCTCGATTCCACGGAATACTCTGTTCCCCATATTTCTTCATAGATTCTTTCGCGAAAAAGTGTAATGTTCTTATTGCGCATCAATAGTGCCAAAAGTTCTAATTCTTTCGGTGTCAGATCCACCGTGCATCCGGCTTTTTTCACCGTCTGATTGTCTGTGTCCAGTACGATATCCCGAAAGGTAAGTTCCTGCTGTGTCTTGTGATATCTGCGCAGTACGATATTCACACGCGCCAACAACTCTACCACCTCAAAAGGCTTCACAATATAATCCTCTGCCCCCGAGGTCAGTCCCTTCATTTTGTCATCCAGAGACGCTTTCGCCGTCAAAAAAATGGCCGGGATCTGTAAACTTCTGATATACTCCATCAACTCATACCCGTTGATTTTCGGCAGCATGATATCCAGAAGAACCAGATCAAATTTCTGTTCCTCTAAAATGTTGGCTGCCTCCATACCGTCATACGCCGTGGTACAGTCATAACCTGCTTTTGTCAGATTTAGTTTTATCAGATTGGAAATCGCAACTTCATCTTCCACAATCAAGATGTGAATCATATTCCCTGCTCCTTCCCGCGCGGCATTCATACCGTATTTATACCTACAATGCCTATGATATACTATTTTAAATAAAACTTGTATCTAAAATGTATCATTTTTTACATAAAAAAACCGGCAGCCAATATGGCTGCCGATTTTATATCGTCGGTATAATGATTAACCTTTTACCGCACCGCCGGTTACACCTTCTACGTAGTACTTCTGCAAGCACATGAAAAGGATTGTAATAGGCACTGCTACCAAAAGACCGCCGGCACAGAATCTGGTGAAATAACCCTGATAATCGTTGGTCATAACCCATCGGTACATAGCTACCGCTACGTTGTAGTTGTCTGATGATCCAAAGGCAATATAAGATGCGAAAATGTAATCGCACCATGGTGCCATGAAAGCAACCAACGCCGTGTAAATAATGATCGGCTTCGACAACGGAATCAACATGATAGTGAATACCTGGAATCTGTTTGCACCGTCGATACGTGCCGCCTCATCAAGCGACTTCGGAATCGTATCGAAGTATCCTTTACATACATAATATCCCATACCTGAGCTGGCAAAACCGATCAAAATCAATCCCGGAACTGCACCGCTCTGTGTCAATCCGAACTGCTTTAACAGGAAGTATAAGCAGATCATGGTAAGGAATCCAGGGAACATTCCCAAAATCAGCCAGAAGCGCATCAGAAGCTCTCTTCCCTTAAACCGCATTCTGGAAAGCGCATAACTTACCATCAATACGAAAATCGTCTGAAGAATCGACACAAATGTTGCAATGATCAATGTATTCCCGTACCATCTGAAGAACTGGCAGTCCTTACTGAAAAGGAACTTGTAAGAGTCCAGAGAAAACGTCTTCGGTAACAGATAATTTACCTGTCCGCCCGGCTCTAAGATATAGGAACGGAAGCTCTGTAAAATCAAACATACAAATGGGAATAACCATATAATGCTGATTATGATCAATACTATATAGGCAATTGCGTTGCTTATCTTATTACGTCTTGACATTATTGGAATCCCTCCTCATCTTTAACTGACGGTAAGATATTGTATACCACCAATGAAATAACTGCTGTTACAATAAATACCATAATACCGAGTACGGCTGCCATCTTATAGTTCGTATCGTTCAATGTCAACTTATACAACCATGTTACCAGCAAGTCTGTATGTCCGGCTCCACCGGTAAGACTCATAGACTGCGGACCACCGCCGCTCAAAAGGAATATGATATTGAAGTTGTTCAGGTTTCCTGTAAACTGAGTCAGCAGGAACGGACCTGTAACGAACAGCATATACGGAAGTGTAATTTTGTAGAACATCTGGAATGCATTCGCACCGTCGATGCGGGCACTCTCATACAAGTCTGCCGGAATGTTCATCAAAAGACCGGTACAGATCAACATGATGTAGGGGATACCTACCCAGCAGTTCAAAATAATGATCAATATCTTAGCAATGGTCGGATCTGTCCAGAACGGAATCGCACTGCTGATCCATCCCCACTTCATCAGATATCCGTTTACGAGACCGTCTGCCGCAAACATCTTACCGATATACAGAAGTGATACGAACTGCGGTACCGCAATTGTCATAACCAGAATCGTTCTCCAGAGTTTCTTGAATTTGATTCCCTTTTTGTTGATCAGAATAGCAACTGCCATTCCCAGGAAGTAATTCAGGAATGTTGCAAAGAATGCCCAGACAATGGTCCATCCCAAAACTGTCAGGAATGTGCTACCAAAGCCACTTGACCCCATTGAAAACAGATTCTTAAAGTTCTCTAACCCAACCCATGTAAACAGCTTTGTCGGTGCCTGATGCTGTGCGTCATAGTTTGTAAAGGCCACACAGATCATGAAAATGATAGGAAGTACGATAAACAAAAATACTCCTAATACCGGCAATGCCAATAATGTCTTATCAAAGTGCTCATCAAAGAGCGACATGAAATCCTGCTTTACAGTCGGGAGCTTCTTTCCCGCTGCAAGAAGTCTTTCTGCGTCTCTATTCTGGCGCACATTCAAACGCCATACATAAATAAATGCAAAAATAATGATAATAGTCAATATGCCATAAAGCAAAATCAAAAAGCTGTTGTCACCGTAGGAAACAGTTCCGTCCGGATTAGTACCTCTTCCCTGTGTACCCAGCGTATTGATATCCTTTACATAGTGGATTCCAAAGAACACCATGTAATAAATAAATGCAACTTCAGTTAATAAGAATGCAATTCCACGAAGGAACTGCTTGCGAAGCAAAGGCCCAAAGCCCATAATCAGAAATGACACTTTCGTCATCCAGTTGCCCTGTGTAAAGGTCGTGCCGATATCTGCCAAGTCTGCACCAAATGCTTTAAAAAAGCTTGCCACTTTATTGCCAGAAGGCTGTCTTTCCTTATCCATTTGCCATCCCCCTCTAGACCGCATCCACGATTGTTGTAAGATAATGATAGCGGGGGGAGAATCCCCCCGCCCATAAGTTTGTCACAAACCTGTATTCAACTCGCCGTTTTACTGAGCGTATGAAGTACATGTATCCTGGAAGTTCTGAAGTACTGCCATCAGATCTTCATCAGAAGCGTTGTCGTACTCACCAGCGATAACAGAATCACCAAGTGATGTTGCAAGTGTCCAGTAATCGTTCGGATACTGACCCTGCGGAATTGTCTCTGCAAGCTGCTCTGCAAGTGCTGATAAAGCCTCGTCAGCCTGTACTGCCTCGCTCTGCTGAGCTGCCATGTTGGACGGACCCCAACCAACTACGTCGTAACGTGCAAGCTGTGTCTCTTCGCTGGAAAGGAACTGAGCCATTGCCTGGCATACAGCCAATTTGTTTGCATCTGTCTGCGGTTTGATACCAAGAAGCTTGAATCCACCGAATCCGCCAAGCTGATAGTCTGTACCGTCAACTGTGAACTTCGGAAGTTTTGCACAAGCATAGTTGTCGCCTAATACATCTTTGATAGCGCCGGAATCCCATGTACCGTCAATGATCGCTGCAAAGTTAGTTGCATTGCTTGCAGAAGAACCATTTACGAATGCAGAAGATTTCTTAAGGTTGATGATTGCCTTTAATGCAGTAACACCCTTGTCAGAAGCGTAGTCAATGTTGCATGCTGTGAAGTTTCCTTCATCATCTGCATCATATGTAAGAGTACATCCTGTTCCGAAGAAGAATGCCGGCTGATACCATCCAGAGTTGATCTCCATGTAAATACCTTTGCCTGCTGCCTCGCAGTCAGCAACGATAGCATCCAAGGAAGTCGGATCCGTGATAACACTGCTGTCATAATACAGGAAATATCCGTTGTCAGATGTGATCGGGAATGCATATGTTGTGCCACCCATCTTTGCTGCAGATGCAGCACCTGCATCGTTCTGCTCATCTACAAATGATGCATACTGATCGCCAAGCGGTGCAATTGCACCTGATGTAACAAGACGTGCCAACTGGTCCTGAGCGAATCCGTAGATATCAGCTCCACCCTCAACGTCTGTAATCATGTTACTTGCTGCGTCGCCTTCACCTACCGGCTCAACTGTTACCGTATAGCCAGCATACTGCGGATTTGCCTCCTGGAAAGCAGCAACCTGCTCCTGAGTAAATGTTGACACTTCCTCTGCAACCCAGATCGTGATCTCGCCTGTGCCGTAGTCAACATTCTCATCACCTGCGGTGTCTCCACCGGTCTGCGTGTCCGCAACGTTGTTGTTTGCGTTCGCATTTGCGTCATTGTTGTTGTTGGCGTTGTTGTCATCGCCACCGCCACATGCTGTCAACATAGATGCGATCATTGCTGTTGACATCATTAAGGCCAATACTTTCTTTTTCATAGTTCCTACCTCTCTTTAAAATGTTTTCTATTATTAAAATCCTGCAAAACAGGATAATAATAAACATCCCTCTGTTTCGTGCATTTTTATCGAAAACACGATCAATATTCGTCATTTCTTTTTCATATTCTATGATATCAACTACACAATTTATTTTCAACTGGAAATATTGACGATAAATCGTCTTTTTATTTGTGAATTGTGCACATATCGAACTATTTTTGTGGATTATCGCAGCATTCTGCCCAGTCTGTCGGCAAAAGTAAAGTCTCTCTTTACACGCTCATACCCCGCCGCAGCGACACGTCTGCGCTCCTCATCATTCGCCAGATAAAACTTTGCCTTTAAGAACAGGTCTTCCATATTCTCATAAACAGCGCACTCTTCCCCCGCAGAAAAATATTCCATGATCTCTTCCTGGTAATTTGTCAGCACAAATCCCCCGCAGCCCATAATATCCGTCACACGGAGCGGGATACCGCTTCGTATTGTTTTCAGTGTAATGTTGAGGTTTACCCTGCTCGCGGCAAAAATCAGCGGCATCTGTGTATAATAGTCGGCATAACCGCGCCATCTTACTTTCCGCAGACTTTCATCCCTGTCATTTGAGTACANATCCACCTGATAATGTGCCGCCAAAAGCGCCAACGCCGTATACCGCTCACGCCCCGTTGTCTCGCATGCGAGCATAAATTCCAGTTCCCGTGCTCCCATTTGAAAACCGTCCGTCGCCACCTTATCATATTCTTTGTTCATCCCATCAAGCAGCTCTTCCGTGATAAGCTCCGGGATCAGATATCCGCCCGATACCTTCCCCTGGGAACTCACAATGCCTTCCAGATATCCCTGCAGATACCGTCCCAGCGGCGCTGTAAAATAGGCGTACTCTGTCCTGTATAGCTTTCCCACCAGCGAAACGTCTGTCCNGTACTTCTCCCTCTGTCCGCCGGACAATACCCGTCCAAATACCTCTGTGTCCACCGCCAGCGGCATATGCCTTGCCTCAATCCCCTGCTTTTTGTATTCCTCCGCCTGTCCTCTGTCAAAAAAATAAATCCGGCTGCTGGAATTTTTCATCGGCTCCAAATTGTGGATATGTACCGGAGAGTCATAGACCCAGGCAATATACAAAATGCCGNGTTCTTCACATATCATGGAAATCAAGGGCGAAAAGTTGACTGATAATACCTTTTCATAACACCCCTCCTTCAGTTTTGCACGAAACAGCTCACAAAACTTTTCATCATTCTCCCAGTCTGTAAACTGATAAAACAAAGTGTCATATTCCACATTCAGCCGTCTCAATGCCCGTTCCATTCCCTGGTTCATAAAGGAATGCCATTGAAAAAAAAGTAATTTTGTCATATCCCGCCATCCTCCTGCAGTCTTTTTACTGCCGGCTCATATTCTCCGCATCTTTTGTAGCATTCCCTTGCCTTCTCTCTGTCTCCCAGACACTCATAGATCACACCTGCATTATAATAGGAAGCATATGAATTTGTCCCCTGATTTCGGCATTCCGAGTGCTTTACCGCCTTTAAAAATTCTGTGATCGCCTCCTGAAATCTGGCATTGTTCATGTAGATCAGTCCCATCAAAAACTGAAAATCTGCACTTGTTCCAAACTCNTGATAAATATTTTCAAAAAAAAGCGCCTGTTCGGCCTGTCCGCCGTTCAGCAGTGCATAACCGTATGTCTCCACCATGTCGATCACATACTCCAGCCTGGGATTCAGATCATAAGACAATCCCCTGGAAAAGAATTCACATGCATTTGCGTAATCCTCTGTCATGTAATAACTTTTGCCAAGCTGATAGAGAAGATACGGTGCCTGTTCCTGCTCCTCTTCTGCCCCCAGCTGCTCCAGTTCCCTTTTCAGAAGCGCTATATTTCTGTCTGCCTTTTTCCTTCGTTCTTCCTCCGTCAGATCATAACCTGTATGTTCTATCACGACCGGAGCCCGATATGTCTTGTACTCTCCTCCGCCCAACGGTGTGATCTGTTCGTGGATCCGTCCCTCATAGTGAAATCTCTTCCGGTCAAAAATCCGGTTGATCCATTCCCGATTTTCCTGTCCAACACCCTTGCGCGAAAAAGTATTCCGTCTGTGTATGCGTCCCACTTCATCCGGGTGCTCCCTCAACATACGGCTCAGCTCATCCTTATCCAGTTCTTCCACAAACTCGTCACTGTCAATGACCATTACACAGTCATTAGATGCTTTAGAAACCGCATAATTTTTTGCCGCCGCAAAATCATCACACCACNCATAATCGTACACNCNGTCNGTNTANCGCNNNGCNATCTCTTTTGTNCTGTCAGCAGAACCGGTNTCCACGACAACAAGCTCAAATCCGGTNGGCTTTAATGCCGCAAGACAGCGTTCNATATTCTTTTCTTCNTNCTTTGCTATGATACANACAGATAACTGCATNNCGCTTNACCCTTTNCTATGANACNNTTATNCGCTCCACNNCNGANAGAATCTGATCGACACAATTNACCCATGTATAGTTTCTCTTTGTCTTCTCATATCCTNTNCGGATCATTTCCTTTGTCCGCTCCGCATCATTTANCAGCTGTNCGGCAATCTGCGGCANCTGCTCCAAATCATCCAGATCATAAAGCGCTATTTCCTCTCCGTCCACGTAATTTTCATCAATCCAGCTGCTTGTATCCGTAAGCGGAAGGGAATGCTGCAGAAAAATGTTAAAAATACGGTCATGCGTCCCCGCCTTGAACCACGGCATTACATTGAGATTCACTTTTGCGTCTGCCATATAGGGCAGCGTCTCCGCGAACGGAATTCTGTCATCAATTCTATGGACATTGGATAAGCCGGCAGACGGATGGTTCTCCCATCCTCTTCCGAGCAGCCATAGTTCAAATCCTGCGTCCGCCAAGGTTTGTATCACTCTTTCCCTCTGGTACATGCGGACCATCCAGTCAAGCGGTTCTGCACATCGGAACATTGTTTTCAGCTGACTTGCCGACACCTCCATTCCCAAATGCGCCGCGGTATCAAGCACCGCCTGTTCTGCCGTCACGCTGCTGTGTCCCAGCATATACTCTGCCATGATCCGGTAAAACTGATTCATAGTGCTTCCTTCTTCAAACCATTGGTTAATTTTCAGCAGCTGCTCCTCGGGACGGTAATAGGTACCGGAAAACAGGATATCGTATTTTCGCTGTTCAAACGGGATCACGCTTTCATTTTCCGTCAGCGTGCCNGCATGGGGCATAAATTCGACATGCTCTACCTGATCCCCAAAATACCNCTTTACATATGCCACATGGTTCCTGTCACAACAGAATTGAATATATTTCTTCGGGTGGTGTTCCATCGTCGGNTGAAAGCGNAGCGGATGATCCATCAGAATATTCACTGCCACNGCATCCTTTTCATCCCACAGCTCAATAAACAGATCCTCATTTAACCCNANCCTGTCAAAGCCNATGNCAGCNTCAATCTCCCNCTCCGCGAATCGGGCAAAATTTGCAAAAGAGTGNGGATCNNNNGCNGNNGGATTNTGCAGNTCAAGAATAAANGTCTCATGNTNNCGCCGTTTTAACTCTTTCTCAATCTGNTCTGTAAAGTAGTTGAANGACTCTACTCCTGAATAAAATAAGACAATACGCATAGTGTACCCTTTCGCCGGTTATATTCTCTCTTCAAAACAGAAAACATTATGCATCCCCATGGATCTGGCCCATGATTTTGTCATATACTCCCTGCTGTTCTACGATNTACATCTGAAATATTACATTGACTGCCTGCATACTGTAATGTTCCAGCATATACTTAAGGCTTATATCGCCTTCATCTGCATTATACTCAATCCGTTTCAACGCATATTTCAGCATTCTCATTTTATGCATTACATCTTCGTNGGAATCTTCTTTTTTCCAGAACATCTCTATCCCGGCNGNTTCTTCCTCCCTGTCAATATCTGCCAGNGCTTCAAACTCCTTCAANTGCTGATATCCTCTGAAATCNTCGTTTNCAAACACATTTCTNAGNTNNTCTTTNGCCTTGCGCCTTACNATATCCTCCAGTTCTCTTCTGGTTTCATCTTTCAAAACGTTAAATTCTCTCATGGACTGTCTGTATTCTATTTCCCGAAAAGGTTTTATATCCTGATATTCCTTTATAAATCTCCCGCAATATTCCTGATATTTTCCCATTTTACTGTAAGTACAGTCATGAAAGCACCACGGTTCCTGCTGATAGGGCACCACCACCTTATAGCCCGCCCTCTTCATTTCCTGACATTGCGAGACATCATAAAAATCCCATCCGTCAAACAGGTCTTCCCGCCATGTGACATCGTACTGTGTTGCCATAAGCAGCCCGTCTAATGCTTCTACCAGAATCGGCGTTCTGTCCTCATTTTGCCTTCTTATCATTTTACTGGGTATGGCATTATGGTACACCTTGCCCACATTCCAAGCCGCAACCGCTCTGGCATTCAAAGGCAGATCATCACAGCCGACACATCCTAACATTCCTATTTCACTGTCACTCTGAAAGATTTCCAGCATATCTATGATAAAGTCAGGGTTAATAATAAAGACATCCTGATGCAGATACACCTTATATTTCGCATCTGAGCCTGCCATCGCTGCATTGTAACCGCTTGTCATGCTGGGTGCCTCTTCCACCGTAATAATATCTTTCTCATATCCTTCCGGAAGCACAAGCCGGTTGATATAGTATTCTGCTTCTGCAAATGCCTCTCTGTCATTTACGCATGCTATGAATGCGATTTTCTTAGGATTCATTTACCAAATCTCCCATAATATATTCATGCACCTTGGTTCCACATGTTCCATCCAGATTATTGCTGATCCCGGCCTCTGCAATCTTTTGATTTTCCAGAACTTTTCCCAGACGGTCGCCAACCAGATCCTCAACAAAATCCTCAAATGTGTATTCCATCGATTCATGGCAGGTAAAAAAGTCAAACTCATCTCTCATTTTAAAGACATCTTCTGCATTCGCGCGTTTCCGCTCTGGCTCTTTTTCCGGCTCATAGATGTTCTGACTGTCAAAGCAAAATACCGGCTTATTGCATACCTCAAAAAGTCCTATAATAGAGCTGTAATGAGATCCCACATACGCATCCGTTGCCGCAATAGCCCTGGATACATCGGCAGTCCGATCCAGCACGCCAACCTGATTCTCATTAAAATAATCAACAAGCCGCTGGTATTCTTCCACAAACTGCGGTCTCATCGCCTTAACCGTTCCTTCCAAAAGCGGATGCGGACGCCATATGATCACAATTTCATCCATCGCGGCCACCTTCTCAAAAAACCTGCGAAGCTTTGCCATAAGCTTTTCTCCACTCTCAAGCAAATCCGCGATCGTCGTGTTCAAAAGAAGTTTTTTCCTGCCTGTCATGTCTATAGCCCATTCTTCAGGAGCAGCCACTCCTTCATTGTTTAAACGAATTACCTTATCAAACATGGGCGAGCCAAAAGGCAGTACCCTGTCATAGTAAGGAAATCCTTTGCAAGTTTCTTTTCCCTTCTCCGACTGGAGCACAATATAATCAGCACGGTACAGTGACGGAAGTTCGTTATAATTCCCCGACAAAAACCCGGGNTTCACATAATAGGGAACATAAGCAAATTTTCCGCAGTGCTTCTTTAATTCCTCAGAATAATACGCAGGATGTACNGTAGTAACATAGTTATGCTTGTCAAACGGATTGTGTATAAAAGCCAGATCCGGTTTTTTTTCTCCAAGAAGATAGTTCTGAAAATATACCACCGGAACATCCTTCGGATACTGCGCCCCTTCATAGCGCGTATCCCACTGATTCGTTTGCCTGTTTGCCTCAAAATACGGTATCGGCACAACAGANGTCTCACATCTCTCGTCAGNCGCAAAACACCTCCAAATGCTCTCTAAGCTGTCCCACATTGACGCTTTATAGGGCAGAAAAACTACTCTGTATGTTCTCGGCATNNTATCCAAAAGAGCTGANNTCTCTGCTGTCANCGACTTTAANGCCATAACATTATGNACCCCAAAATCCTGTGANCATANATACACNTGCTCACAGAAATCCTCAATCTTCTTTATAATNCCNCACTCTTTAACTGCNCTGATATCNATCGGATTTGTACAGCTCTCCAGATTCTCGCCNAGGGCAATNGCCGCCTCCTGACAGTTTGTAAGAATCTGCATACGGGTATCCCCATCTGCAATATCCGTAAGGCGGCTGCATAGATTTGCTACGCTCTCAAGTGTGTTTTTATATTGTTCCTTATCCGACTTAACCATATTTATTCATCCTCCTCCCAGACTTCCTCGTATCCTTCTGATTCTTCCTGCGCAATCTGAACCATCTGGCGTGCCGTAAGCCTGCTCTGATACACCGGATTGTTAAACAAGTTATCCAAATCCGGTCTCACCTCGTGTCCCTTTTCAAATGAGATCGCAAAAAAATCCTTCGCCAGCCAGCTATAATCCTGCTCGCTCATCTGCTCCGGATGAAAATAATATCCTCCGTACCGGAAAGAATGCCAGTTTCGGAATTCATATATATCCGGATGATATACTGACATATACGTACCGTAAGTTTCAAACTCACTAAAGCTGTTCTCCTGAATATGTTCAATGCGGATCGTGTGCAAAATTTTCTCCCAGAATGTTTCCCCCGGGATATCGTCACAGCTTTCTATTTTCTCCAGCATCTCCTTCATGTACTCACATTCGAACAGCATATGCTCCGAAATAAACGATTTATCATTTACCTTTCCAAGGTTCGGATCCAACGCCTTCATCGTCACAAAATATTCGTCACGGTACTCGTGTTTCATATCAAAATACGGTTTCCCGTTTGCCGCAAACATCGTAAACTCCCTGCATGGCACGGTATCCCCGTCCCACGACATATAATACNTGTCCTTNCACACTCTGGAATACTGCATCTTAAGAAACTGCTGATAATACCAGCCTACCAGACCTCTTGGCAGCTCGCGTCCCTGCAGAATGTCAGCCATCACCTCACGCATACACTGGTAAACCGCATCAAACGGAATCAGATCGTTTTCGTTTACAAATCCCGCCTTTTCACCGAGCCCGGATTCCTTCACCATCTGCCCCAGTTCTTCGCTTCCGACAAATAATACCTTTCGAACAGGCAGGTATTTCACAATCCTTTCATTATTACACTCCACACGTTTAAAATCATTTGGCGTCACGATCACCGCAGCATCGTACGTACAAATATCTGACATCATGCACCTCCCGCAAATACACTTTCATTAACCCCGAGCCTTTATCCAGAATATCCCTTATAGGGTCTTATTTATCATANCTTTGTAAAACTCCTATAACCAAGGCANATTCACNCCTAAAAAGAAAATGCCTCGTTTTNATGGTAGCATATTTCTACATAAAAACAAAGCATTTTTCTTAGGCTGATGGGCATTGCGGANACATTACNTATTTTTCCCAGTCAGGTGAAAATGTTTCTCCAACCTGAATAAAGGACTCTTTTCGGTTCCAATTACAATGAGACGACTGGTAGCACCGCTTACACGGACTATCCATNTTTTCCTGATCGTTTACGATCTTTCGATAATTCTGATACTCCGGTGCATTCCACATTTCCATGAACGGCTTATTCATATCATACTCAAAAAACTGTATCGGTGTTGACATACACGGACGTACATATCCGTCAGAGCCAAGGAAAAAGTCTCTCCAGGAAACAAAACAGTCCTTATGATAACGGTCTTTGGCAACGTCTTCTCCCACATAATGAGGAAGTTTTAACACGATACCCAACTCTTCTCCCACACGGATCGCTTCCTCGAATGTCTTATGTACCAACTCGTCCTGTCCCCAGAGCGATTCATTCATCAGGTCTTCTCCGAATACGGTCAGATAAACTACCTTAACCTCCTCTATTCCGATTTCTGCAGCCAGGCGCACTAAATCCGGCAATTCCTCTATATTGGAACGCATTGCGCAGAAAACAAAATTGATCCACGGATATTTTAATCCCCGCTCCTTCTTGATCTGAACGATTTCTTTCAGATCTGCNGTGATCTGCTCGATTTTTGAACCTCTTCTGATCCGACTGTTTGTCTCGTCAGTTGCCCCNTCCAGGCTTACCGCAAATACGTCAACATTGTAATCAAAAATAGCATCTTTGATCTTCTTAAGGTTCATTCCGTTGGAACAAAAATATTTTCTGGCNCTGTGTTTATTGATTATTTCCAGCATTTCATTGAAATGAGGGTGGATCGTNGGNTCTCCCCATCCCATTAACGTAACCTCTTCCACAGTATCCATCAGCGGTTCAAAGCTGCGGAAAACATCCATATCAAACATAGTTGGCTTAAAATCTGCTGCATTACGTCCGCACATCACGCAGTTTAAGTTGCATGCATTTGTCAGCTCAAAAACCAACCGTCTGGGATAGGACTCCAAAATTGTTTTTCCGGTTTCCAACTCACGGATGTTTAAATCTGTATTCTGCTGCTGTTTTTCTGTCAGCTCTTTTCCAGAAAATAATGTTTTTGTTTTTGCTCTTAATATCATACTCTCTTCTCCCTATATTTTATTTATCCAAAAATGGATATAGGTCATCGAAATCTGCCGCTTTCAGACTGCCGTCCGGCATTACTCTTGACGCGATCCTCGGGACGATCGGTGCAAATTCCTGCACGATCACCTCACACACTACAGGACCGTCATAATCCAACACTTCCTGAATTTTTTTATCTATATCGTCATCAGAACATATCCTGACTGCCTTTAAATTATATGCTTCTGCAACCTTCACAAAATCCGGTGTCTGCAGTCCGCTGTCCGGTCCTACGCCAAGAAACCGGTCATTCATATAATTATGCTGGTTATGGCGGATCAGCATATACCCATTATTGTTATATACGAAAAGCTTGACCGGCAAATGGTTGTACTGCAACGTGGCAAATTCCTGAATATTCATCTGGGTGCTGCCATCACCTGCGATTGCTATCACTTGGCGGTTTTCCTGACATGCACCTATCGCCGTCGCCCAGAATCCCATACATGACAGGCCTCCTGAGATCAAATAATTTTGCCCCGGTTTTAATGTCCAGCTCTGCGATACAATGTTGCATACACTTCCGGTATCTACAATAATATTTGCCTCATTCCCAACCAGCCGGGAAAGGCGGTCAGAAAAGTAATATTCATTTAGCGGCGTCTCTTCTGCGTATTTCGGAAGTACATTCGGATACTCCCTCCTCATCTGCCGACAGTGCTCTACCCATTCTGTGTGTTTACCGAAGATCTCCCTATTTTCCAATTCACATATCAACGCATTTAAGAATTGGCTAAGATCTGCCTGTATTTTATGATCAATAGGAACTGCCTCTCTTGCTAATTCTTTTTCGTCAATGTCAATCATGATCTTCGTTGCATTTAAAGCCAGCTTATCAGGATAGTATCCAATTGTTGAGACGGACAGCCGGCTTCCCAATATCAGCAGCAGATCGCATTCCTGGATCGCAAAATGCGACGGTCTGTCACCGTAGCTTCCCGGCCTTCCCAAAAATAACGGATTCGTAGAAGGGAAAGTGTCAATTCCACCTCTGGAAACAGCAACCGGGATATCCAGTTTCTCACTTATTTTTTCCAACAGCTCGATACTTCCGCTGCTTTTTATTCCATACCCGGACAAAATGACCGGCTTTTTGGACTTCTGTATCGCGTCAATCACATATTCTACCTGTGACATGTCAACTGCCGTTTCCGTCTCTTCTGAAACAAATGCACGCATCTGATCCGGTATCTGTCTGTTTTGAATATCCACAGGCACATCGATCCAGACCGGTCCTTTCCGTCCTGACATCGCCTCATAGTACGCCTGTTCCATGTGAAATCTGATATCGGCAGGATCCATTACAACGGCAAAGTACTTTGTGACAGATGATACCATCTGATCCAGCGTGAGGCTCTGTGTTCCGTTCTGCCGGATGCCGGAATCCTTCTGATACTTTAAGAGTTTTGAATTCGCCTGTCCCGAAAAAACAAACATGGGGGAAGAGTCCAAATATGCCTGAGCCACTCCTGTGATCGCATTTGTCGCACCAGGGCCTATCGTCACAAGACACGCTCCCGGAACGCCGTTCACTCTTGCATATCCGTCCGCCGCCATGGCTGCTGCCTGTTCATGATGGCAACATACTGCCTGCAGATCATCATTTCTATAAAGTGCATCCGTAAGCCACATGGCAGAACTTCCCGATACCATATAAACGGTATTGCATCCCTTTTCTTTGATAAAATTAAAAATATATTCTGATACGGTCATGTTCTCTCCAATCTCATCACATATTGATAAAGTCTACATTTTTCGCCCACTCTACGGTCTTGCGTATACCGTCACGCAAGGATGTTTCCTCTTCCCATCCTAATTCCCTTAACTTCTGATTACTTAGGATTCCGCTTTTGATGTGCGGTTTCAGGTATGTGTTTTTTTCTTCCTCCGGCGGGATATTTACGACAACCTTTAACTTTTTGTCTAACGAAGCAAAGGTTTCTGCCAATTCCCTAATAGAACAGACTGAATTTTCTGAGCATACATTATATGCAGTACATTCGTTATCCGTCAAAAGAACCGTGAAAAATGCTAATACCGCGTCTTTTATATACAAAAACGAACGTACGACCTCTCCTGTACTCTTCAGTTGTATGCTGTCATCAAACAGATAGTTCTTTACGAAATCAGTTATATGCTTTTTCTGCGAATATCCCATCCCCGGCCCGTAAATAATGGCAGGACGCACAATGCTTATATTTGCCTTCATTTTCTCTATGTAAATGCTTGACATCATCTCTGTCATTTGTTTGCTCAGCGCATAGACATGCCTGTAATCCGTAAAATCAAATGTACCGCGATAAGATTCTAATGTTCCCTCTTCCGGCATGTGGTCGCCATATATAACATATGAGCTAAATGCCAGAACCTTTTTTACTTGCCATTGCTCGTATTTTTTTAGAAGATTATGATATCCTAAAACATTTGCCGAAAAAACGCCGTACGGATTTATTTCGTATGCATATGCATTTGCCGGGCTGGCCGCATGAATGATGTAATCCGCACGATATTGATCATCAATATTGTCTACCACGTCTTGTATCACAGTTATCAGGTCATCCCGATTTTTAAATTCGCCAAACTTGCTGAAAGCTCTTTCTTTATTCCTGCATAAAGCTACCACTTTCAAATTTAAGTGAAATGCATCATTCAGCCCCAATAATGTATACACCATGTAGGTTGCAAGATATCCATTGGCTCCTGTTATTAATATGCGTTTACCCGCCAGCTTCTCCCATGGCAATGGGTTATGTATAATACCTTCTATATCTTCTTTAATTATATGATTCATTCTTAGCCCCAAACCTTCCACGGTGCAGTCTGCATTTTCCACAGACCATTTAACCTTACCTTGTCACGTAAAGTATCCATCGGCTGCCAAAAATCATAATGCTTGTATGCAACCAGCTCTTTCTTTTGAACCAGTTGTTTCATAGGTTTATCTTCAAACACTAAATTCTCATCTTCACTTAAATATTGGAAAATTTCATAATTCAGGACCATAAATCCCGCATTGATCCATCCTCCATCTCCTTGTGGTTTTTCAACAAATCTGGCTATCGTTCCGTCCCCTGTAATATCAACCATACCAAACCGTCCGCTTGGCTGTACGGTCGTCATTGTAACGGTTTTTCCGTGTTCTTTATGAAAACGTAGCAAATCGGACAAATTAACATTTGATACTCCATCGCCATAAGTCAACATAAAGCTTTCATCTTGAGGAATATATCTTTGTATCTGCTTTATTCTGTACCCTGTCATAGAGTCTTCGCCAGTATCAATTAAAGTGACCTTCCAAGGCTCCGCCACATTGTTATGAACGATCATTTTGTTTCCGTCAGTGAAGTCAAAAGTCACATCCGACATATGCAAAAAATAATCTGCGAACCATTCTTTTATCATGTAACCTTTGTAACCACAGCATATAATAAATTCATTAAAGCCATAATAAGAATATAGTTTCATGATATGCCACAAAATAGGCATTTCCCCTATCTCAATCATTGGCTTTGGCCGTACCCCGGATTCCTCGCTGATTCTTGTCCCCTTTCCTCCTGCTAGCAAAACAACTTTCACTAATCCCGCCTCCTATCTGGCAAAAAGTAATCTTCTATATTTCTGATCATAAGATCATATGTATTGTCTCCACAATCGTTTTCATAAAAAAAATACAAATCTTCCAGCGATTTTTTCAGTTCCTTTCTTGGCATCCAATCTTCATTCTTCTTAATTTTATCAATGGAAAGTCCAAGATATTTTTTTTCTATATTACCGTTCTTTTGCGCCTCGGCAACATTTAGGCCACTTTCATCTTCTCTAATATTTTCGATAATCTTCACAATCTCCCGGACAGAACAGATGTTATCCTCCGTGGGACCCAAATTATAAATATTGAGTTTTCCCTGCCCCCAGTTATTATACAAAACATTTAGGTAAGCATCTATTACATCTAAAATATCCTGCCATGGACGTATTGCATCCGGATTTCTGAGTTCTAATGTTTCGTTCTTTTGAATGCTGTCAATAATAGAAGGGATAAGCCGTATCTTATGATGGTCTCCTCCGCCAATCATATTACTGGGTCTAAATAAAGAAACGCCAATGTTTTTTTGCCTGAAATACGTATTATAATAAGACTGTATTATAAGGTCTTGGCATGTTTTGCTGCAGGAATACGGTTCTCCGCCATCCAGCGCATCTGTTTCCGAAAACAGAATCTTTTCATAGTCGAGATTTTTATATACTTTATCACTGCTAACTCCTACCAGGTGCCTGACATAATCCCGTTTTCTTATTATTTCCAGCAAGTTTACAGTTCCCATAACATTTGTAGCATATGTCTGATATGGATCTTTTTCACACTTTAATATAAAAACAAATGCAGCATTATGGATCACTATCTCCGGTCTATTTTCATCCATACACCGTTCTAGCTCGATACTATTAAAAATATCTCCATAATAACTTTTTATTTTGATATGATCTTTAATTTTCTCATATAATGATCCTGTTTCTTCCTGCAGAGAAAATCCAATGAGATCCGCGCCCAGGTAATTTAATGCTGCACACATCCATGCGCCGACAAAACCTGTATGTCCTGTAATTAGTATTTTCTTATTTTCGATAAATTTTCTTATACTTTGAATGTCCATATTCTTTGCCATCCAGACCTCACTTATAAGTTTTTAAGCTGTCAGCCGTCATCCGTATCCCTTTTTCGAATGATACCGATGGAGCAAAACCGGTATCATGCACCAGTTCCGTAATATCAAGCTCTTCTTTTTTTAGATAAATTCCGTCATATTTATATTCCCCGAATTTCAGATTTCCTGATGAGCCGATAAGCTTTGGTATCGGTTCGATCCATTCCCGGTGTGGCTTTGCCTGCCCACTTCCGATCACATACTGTTTATTGTTTTTACCGTATTCACCAATTAAATAAAAAGCTTTTGCCACATCGTCAATGTATACAAAATCATATAATTGCATACCCTCACTGACTGCTACATCCTCATTTTTTATGAGACGCTTTAGCAAAGAATTAATAAAGCGATTGGACTCTTCTCCTACTCCATAGCAATTTGTTATCATAGGCCAGATAAAATCAATTCCCAATTCCCCTGCCAAAGTTCTGCAAAAATTTTCGCAGGAGTCCTTTGCACATTTATAAAAATTCTCCCGTCCCTTTAAATACGATTTTCTGGTTAGCTCCAACTGTCCAAAACTTCCTGCACCTATAAACTTTTTGCAACCCATACGCCCAACTGCCCTCAACAGCTCACAGCAATATTCAACGTTATATAACTGTGTTTTCCAGTCGGACAAAGCGCTTCCAGAGATCCCATCCCATGCAAAATGAAAACATGTATCAATCTGCAGATCCAATTCTTCTAATTGGGAAATCTGCTTTAGGTCTATGTATATAACGGTTGCCCCGCTAAGCTTTTTTTCCCGTATGTCGCTCAAGGGCGTGCGGTTTTTTCTTAAAACCGTGACTTTTCTTCCGTTATTTACCAAATATTCGACCAGAGCGCTTCCAATAAATCCACTCCCACCTGTAACCAAAACATTTTCCATGGTCTTCCCCCTAATATCTCCGGTTCTTTAAGCCTATTATTTCTACCAGATCATGAAATCGGGAAGCAATGTAATAAATTTCCCATCCCAGTCCCTAATGAAATGTAATTCCTGCTCTATCTCATCTTTCAAATTCCATGGAATAATGACTATATAATCTGGTTTTGTCCTTTTTATCTCGTTTATATCATAAATAGGTATTTGACTTCCAGGCAAATACAGATTCTGCTTATAAGGGCTTTTATCTACTACATACCCTATCATGTCTTTATCTATACCGGCATAGTTAAACAAGGTATTTCCTTTTGCGGCTGCACCATAACCGGCAATGCTGTTTCCTTCCATTTTGAGTTTTAGCAGCTGATAGTTGATATTGTATTTTGTCTTCCGAACAGTCTCTCCAAATTCATTATATAAATCAGGTGACAAGATCCCTGCCTCTTCTTCAAGGTTGAGCAGCTCTATTACGCTTTCTTTCTGCTCCAGATCACCGTATTCCATATGCCTTGCATAAATACGCAAGGATCCGCCGTGTGTTTGCAGCCTGTCCACATCATATATTTCCAATCCACAGTCATTAAATGCCTTTTTTACAAAGCAGAGTGAAAGATATGAAAAATGTTCATGATAAATTGTGTCAAAATATTTGTTTTTTATCAGTTCCCAAACACTTGGGAATTCCATTGTAATTGTACCCATCTCGGAAAGCGCAGCCTTTAAACCACGGATAAACCCTCCAATATCAGGTACATGTGCCAATACATTATTTCCAATAATTAAGTCCGCTTTTCTGGTAAGCTTCTTCTTTGCATATTCTTCTGTAAAAAATTCAATTTCTGTTCGTATCCCTTTTTCTATGGCTATTTGGGCAACGGAAGCCGACGGCTCTATTCCCCATGCATCTATATTGTATTTTTTGAAGTATTGTAATAAATACCCATCATTAGATGCAATTTCCATCACATTAGAATCCTGCGTTAAATTTAACCGTTTTACGATCATATCCACATATTTCTCGCAGTGTGCCAGCCAACTGCTTGAATACGAACTAAAATATTTGTAGTTTTCGTTAAATATGTTCTGAGGCATCTCATAATCGATGACCTGGACTAGTCCACACTGTTTGCAAAATCCTACTTTTAATGGCAAATAATATTGCCCCTTATTTAACGCGCTCTCACTTAAATAATCATTTGCCAAAGGCTGCTGCCCCAAATCAATAAATTCATTTACATTTTCATTACTGCAATAACGACATTTCATACCTATTCTCCTTAGCTTAATAAAAATTCAAAAACGGCTTCATACTAGTTTCATCTGTATGCCGACTGCAATAGACCACTGTCAGATATTTTCCCATCTGGTCCATGAAATAATGTCTGCTTTCGCCCCTGTGCTTTAACTTTTTTTCAATAGCATCGCTATAGACATCAGGCACTAAAACTACATCCTCCTGTGACAGATGATCCAAATCAATAATTTCTGTGTTTTTGCCTGTGCTCTTACCCCTGTCGGCTATCACTTTGACCTTAATATTGATCAGTCCTAATAAACCGATAAGCTTATCGCTTTTATCTCCTCGCTCCCAAACTACCGCATTTTTTTCTTGAATTGCATCCATGATGGTTTCGGCCTGTTCCAGCAAGAGCAGTTCGTTGTTCACTATATCCTGAAGTCTCCCCGAGAAAAAGTAGCATTTATTTTGTTCAAGTTCTTTAAAATAACTTCCCATACGCTCTAAAAAAATATTAAATATTTTCTCATACGTCATAAATCCTTCAGTACCTGCTGACTTCACTAAATATGGGTCGTGACATCCTACTATATAATTACAAAGATGTCCAATTCTGCGTGATACAAATTTGTCAACAATTTTTATTTTTTTATCTGACCGCAGCTCATACTGATTAATAATGTCTAATTCTGACTGAAGCTGTTCAATCCTGCAATATGGACCGTAATAGCATCCTCCCGTATTCCATGATGACATATCTATCCCTTTTTCAAAAACCTCTATTTCCCCTCCCCCATCGAATCTATCTGCCATATAATCCACCTGCATTCCTAATACGCAGTCCAAAACCATCAAGTCTCCGCTATTGGCAACCGTTAACGCCAAGCGATTCTGCATATAGGTCTCGTCTAGATCATACAGTTTTTCGCATTCTATATATTTTTTATTTAGTATGATCGGAACCAGACTACCTAAAAAAGGCAGTGCGTTTAAGACTTGAAATCCCCGTTCATACCTTCCTGCTCCAATGTTCGCGTACGCCACTCCGCCTAAGCTGGTAGCAACTGTTCCCATAATCAATGCAAGCTCCGGTGAGTCATCAATTATGTCCATTACCTGATCTAAGGCATCAAGGTACAGTTCATCATCACAGCTCATCAAGAGAACAAAATCCGCTTCTGCTCTTTCTACTGCTCTCACAATATTATTTGCTCTTCCAATATTGCATTTATTTTGGTAATAGTGGAAACGGTTGTCCTTTATTTTCAGCATGTGTTCTTTGATCTGAACACCTGTCTCATCATTATCTACCACAACTATTTCTATATCTCGTCTTTTGCATGCTAATAACCTGGCAACGTTGGCTTTCAGGCTGTCCGGATAACCATATGCCGGAATTGATATACTCAATCTTGGTTTCATTATGTTCATTCCCCTTCTTCGATAATCCAGTTATACATACGATTTTTCCGACTGCTTTTTTCAATAAAAACCATACCGTTATAATAGGATAACGACTTTACTTCCTCCGACCAGTGGTTTGCCTGTAACTCGTCTGTCTCCGAATTCTCCGCATGAATATAGTCAATCAGGTTCTTAGAGTACTCAATAAAAGTATTTAATCCTTTATATTTCCCCCCAAAATCGGCCATATATGACGTACATGTATCTTCACACAAATATGTCCCGTCGTCTTTCAGACAGTCCCACAATACTTCCAAAGATACTATTTGCTGATTCATAGTATGACCGCCGTCGTCAATGATAATATCCATTTTCCCTATCTCTTTTTTCACTTGATTTAAGAATTCTTTGTCCTCCTGAGAGCCTATAAATATTTTCATTTTTTCCGTCTCATGTTCTTTGCATCTTGGATCGATATCAATTCCATATACAGTAACATCCATTCCATTTTTGCCGAAATAATCTCTCCACATTTGCAAGGAACCACCGCCGCGCACCCCAATTTCAAGAATGGACACCGGTCTGTTTCTATATTTCGAAAATGCCCTGTCATATGCTTCATAGTAATGCATCCACTTGTCTAATCTTGTATGTTTTCCCCAAATTGCAAATTTCTCTAAATCATTTAGCGTTTCATGCTCAATATGAGATGCGAAATCTTCCAACAAATAAATGTCATTTTTCAAAGGCTCAAGCAACTTAATATTGCCCATGTCATATGAATACCGATCATTCCATATAACTGTTCTCCCATAAGAAACAATAGGAGTATTCTTTGCATACCCCTCAATTTGTGTTCTTATTTGACGGTATGCTCTACTCTCTGCCGCAATAATAATATATTTATAGTCCCTCTGAAATGCATCCTTGGGGGATATGATTGTGTGTCCCTCTAACAAAGTACCCCACAACGAAGAATTTGAATCTGTTATTTCAACATCTGTAATATTCGACATATTACATTGTTCTACGTAACATTTTCCTACTGATCCTGCTCCATATATTAAATACATTTTTATCCTCCCTAATCATTTGATAATTGCCTTAGTTAATAAACAGTGTGTCAAAATCAATTTGCTCAAACACATCCAGACAAGTCTTTCTCGACGCATTGCAAATTTTAATATGGTGTTCTAATGCATATTCGTTTGCCTTTTGAAATGCCACATACGAAATGCCCTGAATCCTATCTTGTTGATTCATTCCGTCAAACATTTCATCCGGTTCCACTTGTTTTGTAAAGTGATTTTTTTTACCTTTTTGATAATTATAATCTACTCCTAGCAAATAAATTTCCTGAAACCCTAAGTACACCGCCAGCTGAACGCAAACATACACTACCGTAGCGCCGTTATACACCTTGCTGGAAAAATCATCGCTGAACAGCATATTCCTAATAGAATAATCATCCAATATAGAATGATACACATACCAACTGTCATCTAACTGCGTATAATCAAAATATGGCTGGCTGTCTGCTATAAATTTATAGGGTATATCTTTCATCTTGCTGTATTGATCCTGCCACAGCAAAACTCCGTCTGCGTCAAGAACCGTATAGCAGTCCGGTCTCCACTGCGTCTCTGAAAAACAGGTATAAATCGAATTCATGCTAATGCAGAATTCCTGGTGCTTATTCAGGCACGCAAGATCTTCGTATGTAAGGCTTGGTCCCGTTGCAACTATAAAACATCTTTTTCCTTTATATTTATCCTTTAATGCTTCTATTTTCTGATTATGATAATCTGGAATGTACTGTGTCCAGTCCACGATATCTGTCACAGAAGCATCTTCTAACTCTGGTTCCAGCTGTTTCACTTTTTCCGTTAAAAGAATTTTCTTTGAACCGATCTGGTCAACTTGTGCAATGCATATCTCCGGAAACAGCTCAGTAAACATTGTGCGCGTCTTTTCTCTCATCGAAGAAGGGAGAAAAACGGAGATATCTTCATACCCCTCTGCCCGTAGTCTTTCATAAATCAAAACCGTATACAGCGTGCAGCCATACAGCACAATATGATCAGGAACATCCAGCCGTTTTCCGCCAAGCACGCGCCGTGCCGTATACAATCCATACCCCATAAATTCTGGAGGACATTTTTCAACACTAAAGTAGAATATATTATCCTCCTCCAGCAGTTTTGTCACACCACCGCCAAAGGCTATAGATATAATCAATACATATGACATATATTTTTCTTTGTAAGTGTTGTAATCGATGATTGGACAGCCCTCGTATGTCTTCCCAACCTTTTCCGGATTCGAATCAATAAATGCAATGATACGTTCTCTTCCTAATAGTTCATATAACAGCCGGCCTCTGTGTCCAACACCCCAAACAACATACTTCTTATTCTCCATTTACAGCAACATTCTCCTTCTGTTTCCACGTCATAATACGCTCCTCTATTTCTGCAGATTTGTCATAATCACTCATATCAAATAAATTTGCGTACTCTTTTACTAACGGATAACATGGTTCCCTGTGATTATAAATACAGTTAGCACAAATAGTTCCCTCTAGCTTATGATTTAAGTGACATTTTCTAAGCTTTTGAGCATATTGATTATTCCATGCCTCCTGCAAAGATTCCTTCTTTAAATCCGCTATTGCTAAATAATTTTGAAAATCTGCGCAACACATAGTTAAATAACCGTCATATGTAACATGCAGTTTATTAAATACCATTGGACAGATTCCATCTATGTTATATCCTCCCGCAGCGTCATCAATCGCTAGCAGTTCATTTAATTCATGCATGTAGCCTGACTGATTTATACAGTTCAAAAATACAATATCATCCACATATTTTCCGTATTCATGTTCAAACTTTTCCTTCGTTGCTACGGTCTGCCTCGTCATGATAAAGGAAATATAAAGCTTATATTTATGAGCATGCCTTAGTTCACTTAGATATTTCAGATTTTCTATAACCTTATCAAAATCATCCTTTCCATGTATCAGCAAATAGTCCTCTCTATTGGCCCCATTAATTGAAAATTTTATACTGTCAATACCTGCTTCTATAATACTATGAATTCTTTGCGAATCAAACAAAGCACCATTTGTAGTGATATAAACATATTCAAAACCTATTTCCTTAGCATAGGAGATATATGTCTCAAGATTTTTATCTGTCAGCGGCTCTCCTGTTGCATAAAATCCGACTTCCCTTGTCCCCAGCTTATATGCTTCAGAAAGAATCTGCATCGCAAACTTCTTTTCAATAAAACCTTTTTTTCTGTCAGATTTTGAATTAGCGCAAAAGGCACATGTATGATTGCAAATATTGGAAACCTCAAGCAACATAGACTTTGGAAAAGGCTGCTTTAAATCTTTGCTGCTTAATGCCTTATCATAAATTTCTATACGCTTCCTAATATCTTGCCCCATCACTTTGCTCCTTCCTATTTTCTGCTTTTTTTAATTCCTCCAACCGACTAAGCGATTGTAAATGTCGGAGTCCAAATTCCATTAACTTTTTCAAACAGTTCTTTATTTGCGTGCCTATCAAGAACTGCGTCAAACTCCTCTTTATCCATCTTATAGTAATCAAGAAACAGCGGAATATTTTTTTCGGGATATTCGCCATCATATTTATTCACAATATCCACGGCATCCTGACGTGATAATCTCCCAGCTCTTATATCAATACAAGCATCCTGAAGTCCACGCCCAAATCCAAACTTAAGATACATCATATATGTATGGAGTTCATACAACGGTGTATCAAGTTGTCCAAAGTCTGTATATGTTCCCGTATTTCTACCTTTATGAATTTGCATTCCATAATATTGGCTTGCAAACTCATAATGTTTATAAGGATCCCAATCTTCATAGTAAGACCAGTGTGCAACTTTAAATCCAGCCTCCTGAATCTCTTTCTTAGACGGAAACAGCCAAAGAGCCATCTCTCTTTCTGAATATCCCTTCTTCACAAAACTTCTTGGGTCATTACCTTCTGTATAAATTTTTATTGCAAAATCCGTGTCATAATATGGGACATATCTCATTTCAGTCAATCCGCCGTACTCAGTTTCTCCTTCTTCCCCAAACATAATAAGTGGAATCTTAAAATCAACGGCCAAACGAAACATTACTGAATTTAAGCACGATGTCCAACTCAACATCGGCCGCCCTTGCTCAACAAAACCAAACTTATTGATTTCCTGCGCGATTTTAGGGTTAGGTGTAACTTTAATATTATTATACCCATAATCCAAAAAACGCTTCAAATTGTTCTGAATAAGTTCAGTTTCCAGCGGTGGTGTTATAGTAACTGTAAGAACGTTTAAATTAAACTCATTTTTCATCTTATCAGCTACATATGTTGAATCCTTTCCACCACTTACCGGAACAATACAATCATATGTCTGTTTACCACGAATCTCGTCGCATAAATCCGCTAACTCTTTATAACGTTCTGCCCAATTAATCTCATTTTTCTTAATTTCGCTCCATTCACAGGCTGCACAGACACCATCATTAAATCTCAAGCGAGGTCTGGTATCCAACATAATACACTTTCTACAAATCTTCATTCTCACATCCTCCAGCATGATTTTTTTTAATAATTATAGTAGGACTTTGTCCAAAAACAATACAATTATCAGGAACATCCTGATTAATCACGTATGCATTTGAAGCCAAAATCACATTATTTCCAATATGGGCATTCCCCAATATCTTTGAATCAGAAAACAGAGTCACATGTTCTCCAATTGTTGGATAGTATAATTCTCCTTGATGCCTGCTTCCACCAACAGTACAGCCTTGATAATAAAAAAAATAATTTCCATACTTCGCACGCCCCATGACAGAGCCTAAAGGGTGCTCACAAGACCATATGTTTGGTAATTCTATCTCGTAAAAAAGGTCAACCGAATTAAGCATCTTATTGAGATAATATACTTTATCAGCAATTTGTACGGCTCCATTACTATATAAAAGGCGGCTAACCCAATAAAGATAGTTACAATACATCACACTGTTAAAAGGGTCTATAGATGCATCAAAATACTTACTATTAAAACCTGATAAGGCATTGATTGCTTTATGCTCTGCCTCTTTTAGCAGGTCTCCCGAACAAATTATTTTTTCTTCCTCTCCTGATAGTAAAAAAATATTTTTTAACTGCTGAATTAATAGCGTTGCTACTTTCATGACTACTCCTAATATCTTTCTTACTCTTTATACTCTTCTATCCGTTTCATCATATATTTATAATCTGAGCTATTCCCAAACAAATATGTAGCTATGACTTCCATTAACTTCAGATCATGCTCACTGTCTATATCAAGAATTCCCGTATCTTTCATAACCCATATAAGAGCTTTGCGGTCATTGATCCGGTCGCTCATCAAGTAATCTCTTCTATATGCATAGATAGATGCATTCATGTCATAACATACAGGTGCCTGCTGCCTCGCCACAAACTCCGATTTTATTACGGTAGTGTAATATCCGCTTTCGTTTTTAGATACCATATTAAAGTATGGCGAACGTCTTGCCTCTGCAACGCTATATGATATGTCGGCGCCTTCATCCTCCAAAAGCGTTTTTATTGTTCCGTCAATGTCTCCTGCTGTCCGCAATGGCGATGTCAAGTCCAAGTCCACCACAATATCATACATAATGCCATTTAACTGCTCGGCCTCTTTTAAGGTATCTTTGATGACATCCTTTTTTGCAACCACATCTCCTGCCAAACATTCTTTTCTTTCCACAAACAGATGCGCTATGCCGGTGTCTTTCATCTGCTCCACCAGCTGTGCGCTATCGGTATTTATCGCCAGATCTATCGCATCTGTTGCATTATATTTCATTCTGTACTCTTCAAACGCTGCAACAGTGTAATATAGAAGCGGCTTCCCGCAAAACGGTCTTGTATTTTTCCCTTTTACTCCCTTTGACCCTGCTCTTGCACATATCGTAAATAAAATATTCAACTTTGCCCCTCCAAAACAAATCTTATCAGATCATTTGCTCTGTCAATCTCATTAAAGCTCTTTTGTTCCTTTTCGACTAAATCAAAAAAATACTCCATTTCTGATAAGTAGAAATCATCCTGACCAAAATCAATTTGTTCGTCTTCCTTATTGTGTTCCACAATTTTTATTGTGTTGCGATTGATATCTACGATGTATTTCTTTTTGTTTCCGATCAGCTCCAACTGCCTGACTGTCTCTGTTCCAAAATAATCCAGATGCAATTCCAGTATTTTGTCGGCGTACTTTGCGATATAAACAGCGATATCTTCTGTGTCTATTTCCAAATCCGAGCAGCGGTCAACCAATTTGTACATTTTTTCCGGCAGGCCGAACAGATGCATGATATAATCCCACTCGTGAATTAAATCCAGTTCGACGCCACCGCCTAACTTTTTCTGAGCACTGTAAACATCCCTGTAGTCCACTCCCTTCCGCCAATCCGGTAAATAGGAAGACGATATTGCTCTTATAGAGTGAAATTCCATACCCTGTTCTACTAAATTTTTTATATATGCGATCACCTTTTTGTGACGCAGCGGACATGCCACATAATATATGCCGGTTCCTATGTCCANGTCTGTNAGGTCTCTGTATTTTTNNNATNNNGNCTTTTCTATAAACATATGCNGCGTTTTACTGATCAGCTGTTTGACCGTTTCATNATGAAATACAGTTGGATTTGTCACAAAAATGACATCATAATCGTCCGGCATTGCGTCAAATGAACGGTATTCTTTCGAAATAAAAGCTTCTAATNCACCGTCAATTTCTTTGCCNCTTATTCTCAATGCATCAACCGTAAAGTCTATCCTGCGTTTTGACATCACATTGGCTATGTTGCGAAGATGCCGTTGTCCAATAGACCCCAAACCAACCATACATATCTTCATTTTTATCTATCCTTCAATCGTATTTATCAGGTCAATGATCTCTTTATCCTCTGCAAAGCCATACAGTGCTTTTTTGCCATTTACCACCTCAAAGAACTCTTCTACTTCCCTCATATAGGCGGCTTCATTGATGAAAGCGCCATATCTCTCATCATGAACATAATTGTGAAAATCTATTGTCTGGTCTGTTCCATTTTTAATATCTTTTTCCACTAAAGAATCAGGCGTTCCATCCCATGCAATATACAGATCCTCATTGTATACTTCCAGTTTTCTAACCGCCTTACGTGAAACCACATCCACAACAATGCTTCCAACCGTTCCGTCCATGTGCGTCAACTGCAGCATATAGGTGTCCGGAAATTCAAGCCCTAAATGAGTGAAATTGTTCTTTATGACATTAACACTTTGAACTTTTCCAAATGCCGTAATTAACCAGGGCAGTTCTATTGCCATTATTTCCCTGCATCCATTTGTCGCTTTTTTGCTGACAAAGAACTCCTTTAAGTTATCCCACGGATGCCAATCGGGCAGGTACTGCCCTACATGGTACACATATATCTTTTTATTTTTGTTATTTTTGACTTTCTGCAAAATATATTGTATTTCGTCTTTATACAATGGCGTTGATGACAGGAACAGCACTCTTTTTTTTGCTTCCGCCAACGCCATATTCTTCTCATAATCTGTGTCAATCAGGTTAATCTCTGTAAAAACATGATATCCTTTTTGCAGACATACATTGATCAGTTTGTGATGCGACTCCGGGGAAGTACAGATAAATGCCGCAGATATCTCGATCGGAATTTCTGCNATGTCCCCATAAACCTCTATTCCATAATCTGATCTTACCTTTTCCGCTCTTTCCGGATTACTGTCAATACCGATAATCCTGCACTCGGGATACAGAGCCTTCAATATTCGAATACGTCTCTGTCCCATTGATCCCAACCCGATAACAAGTATATTTTTGTCCATCCACATCTCAATCCAATCTTTTTATTTGATCCGCAACATAATGAATATCTTCGCATTTAAGCTGCGTACTGCATGGCAGGTTTATGATCCGATCCCGGTAAACTACAGCCTTCTCAATCCGATACGCAGCGTCATCCCTGTACGGCGTCTGCTCATGGATCAGTCCCCAAATTGCTCTTGTCTGAATATTCTCTTGTGACAACTTTTCTATCACCTGTTTCACTGGTATTTTACTGTCCGCGAATTCAAACGAATAAAACCATTTATTGGAACTTGTGCCTGCCCGAAAATCCAACAGCCTTCCTGAATTGCAATCCTGTAAAAGCTCCTTATATATTTCATAGTTCTTTTGCTTTCGCTCTATAAATTCGGGAAGCTCTTCCATCTGCGCAACACCAATNGCCGCCTGTACATTGGTCATCCGATAGTTATAACCCACCTCATGATGTACATAAAAAAGCGGATCATCCTTTGCCTGNGTTGACAGGTACTTCATGTGTTCTAACTGTGNGGTGTCCTTTGCAACAACGGCGCCGCCTCCGCCTGTTGTGATGATTTTGTTTCCATTAAAGGAAAANGCTCCAAAGTCACCGATCGTACCCGCATATTTTCCCTGATAACGGCCTTCCAGATATTTTGTGCCAAGCGCCTCCGTGGCATCCTCTATCACCTTTAACCCATACTCATCTGCAATATCCATGATGCTTTCCATATCAGCCATATTTCCAAATACATGGACTACCATAATTGCCTTTATCTCGGAATGAGTTTTTTTATAATAAAGTCTGGCATCTTTCTTTTCGCATTCCTCTTCNCAAAATCTTCTCAGCTTTACGGGATCTATGCAGAGNCTGTCATCACAATCCATAAANATCGGATTCGCAAACTGATATTTNACAGGNTTTACCGCTGCAATAAAAGTAAGTGTTGGAACNATCACACTGTCTTTCGGACCAACACCNCATTCCNGCAATGCAAGGTGTAAGGCAGATGTCCCGCTTTGGCATGCCGCANCGGCAGGTACATTCAAAAAATCNGCCAATTGTTTTTCGAACTCTGTGATGTATGCTCCGCCGGTAGATACCCACCCCTGATGCACTGCATCCATAACATACTTTTCTTCATTTCCTTCAAAGTTAGGAATTGACAAGGGAATAAATTGGTTCATTTCTATGTCCGCCNTCTTCTTTTACACGTTATAAATGTCTGCCTTGTACTGCTCCATATTCTGTCTCATCCAAGCGATCGTCTCGGCAATTCCCTGTTCAAATGTGTATTGCTGTGTCCAGTCTGTCAGTTCTTTTATCTTTGCATTACTTCCCAGCAGCCGATTAACCTCACTCTTATCCGGGCGCAAACGCTGCTCATCGCAGATAATTTTCGCCTTAGGATTGATCTGATCTATAATAGTCTTCGCCAGATCTCCGATAGATATTTCCTTCTGAGTTGCTATATTGATTTCCTGCCCGATTGTCAGGTCAGATTCTGCAATGGCAATAAATCCGGCTGCAGTGTCTTTGACATAGTTAAAATCTCTGGTCGGTGTGAGTGATCCCAGTTTTATTTCTTCTTTGCCCGACATAAGCTGTGAGATAATTGTCGGTATCACTGCCCTGGCAGACTGTCTTGGACCGTAAGTATTGAACGGACGTACAATTGCGACAGGAAGATTAAAGCTGCGGTAAAAGCTTTCCGCCAGCCTGTCCGCCCCTATTTTTGTTGCCGAATAAGGAGACTGTCCCTGAAAAGGATGCTTCTCGTCAATAGGAACATACTGCGCTGTTCCATAGACCTCTGACGTTGATGTGATCATGATTTTTTCCGTCTCAAGATCTCTTGCTGCCTGAAGTACATTCAATGTTCCCTTTATGTTTGTGTCTACATAGGAGTCCGGAGAATGATAGCTAAAAGGAATTGCGATCAAAGCTGCCAGATGAAATACCTGCGAAACTCCTTTCATTGCAGTTCTGACCCCGTTCGGGTCTCTGATGTCTCCTGCAAAAATTTCGATATGATCCAGCTTTTCTTTTGGCAGAGTATCCAGCCACCCCCACTTTCCGAAGGAATTGTAGTATACAAACGCCTTCACCTCATATCCTTTTTCAATCAGGCTTTCCACCAGATGGCTTCCGATAAATCCATCTGCGCCAGTAACTAATACTTTTTTCATACAGTGTCACCTACTTTAACTGCCGATCCCTTTCTATTCAAATGTGTCAATAAATCTCTTTTTTATAGGAATTCCTTTTGCCAGCATCTCTTTCGTAATTGCAAGGATACTCTTTGACGTATCTTTCCCTTCATACGGATTGTGAATGGTTTTGCATTTGTTTAGGAACTCACTGCTCAGCGCATGCTCAAAAGCTTTTGTTATTTCTTCCCTGCTATTTCCACACGTCACAACTGTTCCCGCACATTCTCTTCCTTTTTGTCTGTTTCCAATATTGACTGTCGGAATATGAAAAGACGGCGCCTCAATGATTCCACTTGACGAATTCCCTACGACGCAGCATGTATATTTTAATGCACTTAGATAGCCAATCTGTCCCATAGATTTAAACGCACATGCATTTTTATGTTCTTTTACATACTTGTCAATCTGTACGTTAATATCGATACCTTCCGCGTCTGCATTGGCATAGGTAAAAATGTAGTTGTACTCCTGTTTTTCGGAGATTACCTGCAGCAACTCCTTAAATTGTGATTCTGCAGTATTTTTTTCCAATGTCACCGGGTGATATGTGACCATTATGTATGGATTGTCAAACAGCGGACTGAATCTATCGCACAGTTCCTCCCGGGTAAGGTACGGTATCCTCTTTATATTTTCTACACCGAGAGCACCTGTATTAAATACCCGTTCCGGCTCTTCACCCATCTGCTTTAATCTCTTTGCATAGATCTCCGTGCTGGCAAAATGAATTGCGCTCATTTTTGAAATACTGTGACGGATCGCATCATCAACTGCTCCCTCTGTGAGTTCTCCGCCATGCAGATGCGCGATTGGAACCCGAAACATCATTGCTGCAATTGCTGCAATCAAGGTTTCATACCGATCCCCCAGCAAAAACAGTAAATCTAATCCCGCTTTTTCAAATGCATCTGCAAGACCTGTCAGTTCTTTGCTCATAGAAACGCAGAGACCGCCCGGCGTATCGGATTTCAGATCCATTGGTATCCGATAGGCGATGGGGTATCCGTCCCCAATAATCTCGCAAATGGTATTGCCGAATTTTTCTTCCAGATGAGCGCCTGTAACAATAAGACATAACTCCAATTCATTATCCGTATTTATTTTTTCAATCAACGGTTTTAATAAACCGTATTCTGCCCTTGTACCGGTAACTACGCCTATCTTATACATCTGAGCATTCCTTTTCTATCGGTTCATCCGGATCATAGTTTTTTGTGGCTGCATTTCCTAATATTTGATGCCATTCCATGGGCGAAATTCCTGTCCCGGGTCTTTTTACCGTTATATTATCTTCTGTAAATATTTCTCCTGCTTTTATACTCTTAGCCGCCACAATACTTTTTCTTACAATGTTTATATTATTTTCTTCAGATGCAGTTCTTTTCTTTTTCCCGTCACCCAAAGCTGCCGCTACATTTCGGATTGCCTTTACCATAGACGAAAGCTCATCGGGTTCCAGACTTGCCCTGTGATCGGGGCCCTCCATTGTCCTGTCCAGCGTAAAATGCTTTTCAATCACTTTTGCACCTAAAGCTACCGCCGCAATGGGAATTTCTATTCCCTGCGTATGGTCAGAATATCCCACTGCTTTATGGAATATGCTCTCTATCTGTTTCATAGCAAGCAGATTAACGTCTGTAAACGGTGTAGGATATTCTGTGTTACAGTGAAGTATCGTGATATCGGAGGAACCGTTTTCCTCAAGAATATCCACCGCTGCACGAATTTCATCTATTTCACTCATTCCTGTTGAAAGAATCACTTTTTTTTGGGTTTTCCCGATTTTTTCTAAATACGGAAGATTGGTAATTTCACCTGAAGGCACTTTCCAGTAGTCCATATTAAAAGAGCACAAAAATTCTATGCTTTTGAAGTCAAACGGTGTTGACAGAAAACCGATTCCAAACTGATCACAGTAATTTTTTAACGTTGCAAACTCTTCGTTGGACAATGCAAGACTCCTTAGCATCTCCAATTGAGAAGTATCTCCGGTTTGTACCTTTTGGTATTGGGCTTTTTCTGCTCTGCATGTGACCAGTTCCTCCGGGATAAAGGTTTGAAATTTTATATAGTCAGCGCCAGCCGCTTTGGCTTTTTCCACCATTTCCTTTGCAAGATGCAGACTCCCATTATGATTTACTCCCGCTTCCGCGATAATAATAACCGATTTTTCATTTCCCATAATATGTCTGCCCCGATTCTATTTCATGCCTTACTGTAGTACCTGCCCCAACAATTACATTACTGCCGACTTTAATTCCTTGAATTACCGTGGCATTTGCCCCGATCAGAGTTCTTTCCCCAATTTTTACATTACCGCACAGTACGCTTCCTACTGCTATATGAGAAAAATCCCCAATCTCATTATCATGCTCGACAATTACGCCTGTATTGATGATTGACATCTTGCCGATATGTGAATTTGCATTTATAACAGCTCTCTTACCGACATAAGCCCCTTCCTCTATCAAGACTTTGTCCGCCAGGATTGCCGATGGGTCTATAATAGAAGGAATCCTATAGCCAATTTGCTTTAACCTGTCATATATTCTTTCACGAACATTGCCTTTTCCCAGATAGCCGACTGTGACAAAAGCATTTCGGATACCCGCATCGTAGATTGCCTTTAAATCGTTATCAGTTCCGATTATCGGAAGCCCTGTATCAGCTGTTTTTTCCGCTGTCTCTCTCTCAATAAAACCGGCAATTTTATATTGCTTCAACTGCATGATACTATCCATAACGCTTCCGGCATGTCCACCGCTGCCCAAAAGAATGATCTGTTCCATAATCACCAAATCCTAAAATTTCTCAATCTTGTGCTTCATTTGCTGTAATTCCTCCATTTGCCCCATATCCATCCATTGTTCTCCATCAATAATATAGGTCCCGGCCTTTTGAGAATTTCTCATTGCAAGTTCAATCAACTGAGGAAAATGGATACTCTCATTTTCAGGAATCAGATCCAAAAGTTCCGGTTCAATGAGATACACCCCTGTATTGATGTTATACTCGATCGCCGGTTTCTCTTTCAAGGAAAGAATCTGCTGCTTATCATCAATCTCAACCGTGCCGTATGGAATTACCATATTCTTTTTTGCACATATCATTGTGATAGTATTTTTGTGTTCTTTATGAAAATCCAATATTTTGGCATAATCACAATCTATTAACACATCACAGTTTGTCATAAAAAAAGTTTCATTTATCAAGCCTTTGATGTATTTCAGTCCGCCGCCGGTTCCCAAAAATTTTTCCTCTTCTATAAAGTGTACTGTCTGACCGACCGCCTTTTCATTAAAGTATGCTTTTATAAAGTCCTTCATATAATTGACTATAATGTATGCATCATTACAGCCATATTCACTAAAGCGATTCATGATCTGTTCTGTTATTGTAATTCCGTCTATGGGAATTAATGGCTTGGGCAGAATATCTGTGTAGGGCCATAACCGCGTGCCCTTTCCTCCTGCCATGATGACAAGCGGAACATTTATATTTTTCTTCTTAGAAGCGCGTATATTCGGTCTATCAAAAATGATATCAACAAGTTCATGATTATCATTGACAACAGGAATCACCGTGATCGCTTCCCGCGCCATAATAGCCGCCGCCAAATGCCGTTCGTTCTCATGTACAAAATAAGGCTTTTTATTGACAGCATTGCATATGGTTTCTTTTAAGGTGCCGCCAGTGAGCAGGTATCTTCGGATGTCGCCGTCTGTAACAATGCCAAAAAGCCGCCTTCCTTCGCAAACCAGCGCAAATCCCATGGAATTACCGTCAATTGCTTTCATAGTTTGCTCTAAAGAATATGCCTTATCTACAATATATGTTTCTATTTCATTCATGTATCCGATATCCTTGTCACTCTTCTTCCCATCTGTTCACTCACAGATTATTTCAATCTGCGAAACGGGCTCTGTACTTGGTACAGAGCCCGCATATATAAACGACGAATCCTTTCGTACCTGGCAAAATCCTTTTTGCTACGGTTATTTCATTTTATATAATAATATATATCTCATTATTAAATATATCGGATATTGCTGGAAAAACTTTAGGACAAGTTGTATTTCAAATAATATATACTTTGCATTTACTTAGAAATGTGCTAGTATAACAGCAGGGTATATTTTTAGGCATTGCCCTCTCTTTACCATTTATCATATGTCATGCACGAAGTATATGTTTCTGCGTATGACACATGGTCTTAATGGAAAATTCCTGCTTAATACAAAGCAGGAGGAAACGATTAAAATAATCTGTGATAAAAATTAGCGACAGGAGGGCAGACACCATTGAAGTATGTTATATGGGGTGCCGGTTTTCGTGGAAGGGTACTAACAGAAACGGTTGGAATTGACAATATTGTTGCATTTATTGACTCTGATAAGGAAAAAATCGGAACTATCTTCTGTGGGAAACACGTAATCAGTTATGAGCAATATAAGAAAGAGTATACAGAATATGTAATACTAATTTCTGTTGCACTAAATGAACAGGTTTCAAACAAGCTGACAGCAGAGAATATGTTTCATCTAAATATTGAGGATTGCCCGCCGGAATTTGCCGGATATGGCTGGAGACGGGCTCAAAGACAAATGAAAGACTTAAGGCTTAATTTGCCAGACAAGCTCGCAATATATGGAAGTACTTTTTACAGTGTAATTGTATATGAGAATCTTAGGATGGCGGGTTATCATGATCTGTCTTTAATTCCTGACAAAAGTATGTCCCCCGATATGCTTGAAAAATTTGCAGTTTTTTTCCCATATATCAAATTAGATGCGTTAGAAACGACTCCGGCGGAAAGTCTTTTGATAACGGTCTATGATCGTACGATTGCTAAAGAACGCACAGATATACCCCATATTGATATATTTGACTGGACACAATATGTCAGTGAGTACAGAAACAACCGGATTGCTTCAATGAAGGATAAATATAAAGGTCAAAGATGTTTTATTGTTGCAACGGGACCAAGCCTTACAATAGACGATCTCGAAACACTTCATGATAATCATGAATTCTGTATTAGCATGAATTCCATTTTCAAGTGCTTTGGAGAAACAAAATGGCGACCAAATCAGTATGTTATTGTTGACGTTGAAGCAATTAATATCTGGATAAATGAAATACAAGAATTAGATGTTGCGCAAAAATTTATACCGGATGCTCATATGTTTTTTGATTATGATTCTTTAAGAGATGACTGTTATGTTTATCATTCTATTTTTGGACAGGAATCGTTAGGAGATAGTGCATTTTCAGAAGATTTTTCTGCGAAAGCATATAATAGCGGAACAGTAACAAATGTCTGTATCCAGTTAGCCGCATATTTAGGCTTTTCTCAAATCTATCTACTGGGAGTAGATTTTACCCATCATAAGGGAAAGGTAGAACACTTTCGCAAGGATCATTCAGAAGAAAAAACGATTTATAATCAAGAGGAAAGCACTGAGATTATATATAAATACTACGCCAAGGGCTATCAGACAGCCAGAACATATGCAGATAACCATGGATTTAAAATCTATAACGCCACTAGAGGTGGGGAATTAGAAATATTTGAAAGGATTAATTTCGATTCCCTTTTTAGCAAGGAAGGCAGAAAATGACTAAACCATATGCAATCATAACGGCGCGGGGCGGATCAAAGCGCGTGCCAAAAAAGAATATCCGCGAATTTTGTGGAAAACCCATTATCGCATACAGCATAGAAGCTGCGCTCGAAAGCGGGCTTTTTGGTGACGTGATGGTTTCCACGGATAGCGAAGAAATTGCGGAAATTGCAAAAAGATACGGTGCAAATGTTCCGTTTATGCGGAGCGAAAAGACCTCCAATGATTACGCGGACACAACAGATGTGCTGTACGAAGTAATTGATATGTATAGGGCACGGGGAATTCAGTTTGATACATTCTGCTGCATTTATCCGACTGCACCTTTTATTACGCCAGAGAAGCTCCGTGAAAGCTATAGGCTGCTGCAAGATAAGGATGTGTATAATGTTATTCCAATGGTTCCTTTTTCTTTTCCTCCGCAAAGAGGAATGCATTTAAAAGATGGCGGCTATATTGAGCCGGTAGACGTTGAAGGCGCAAATTCGCGTTCACAGGATTTACCGACCATTTACCATGACTGCGGACAGTTCTATTGGATGAAAACGGATGCCTATTTAAAGAACGGTGATATATTAAACAATCACACCAAACCGTTTTTCGTGCCTGAAACCGAGGTGCAGGATATTGATAATGAAACGGACTGGCAACTGGCAGAAATGAAATACAAATTCATGAAGGGAATGATCTGATGTCTGCTGAATTTAAAATTGGGAATAAGATAATTGGAAAACACAGTGAGCCTTTCATTATTGCAGAGGCGGGTATCAACCATAACGGTGATATTAAACTGGCAAAGAAAATGATTTTAGCAGCAAGAGAAGCAGGCGTAGACGCTGTGAAATTCCAGACGTTTAAGACAGAGGAGTTTATTCAGGACAAATCTGAGACGTATACCTATCAGTCACAGGGCAAGACCGTCACAGAGTCCCAGTATGAAATGTTTAAGAGAACAGAGTTTTCTGAGGATGAGTGGCGGGAAATCAAGGACTTTTGTGATGAGCATGGGGTAACATTTCTTTCTACCCCGGCAAGTGAGGAGGGATTAAAGTTTCTCATCTCTTTAGGGATAGATGCCATAAAAATAAGCTCGGACGATTTTGTAAACATTCCGCTTATAAAACGGTATGAAACATACGAAATACCGATCATTGCTTCCTGTGGAATGGCAAATGAAGAAGAAATCAAAGTGACCTTAAACACCCTGCGGGTGAATGAAGGGCATCCGGTCTGTCTGATGTTATGCACATCAGAATATCCCACACCACTATCTGATGTAAACGCAAAGAAATTGACAACTATGAGTGAAAAGTTTCCCAAAGCCGTGTTAGGTCTTTCGGATCATTCACAAGGGAACGTATCTGCTATAGTTGCAACAGCATTAGGCGCCCGGGTATTTGAAAAGCATTTTACCCTTGACCATGAATTACCGGGTCCTGATCATTGGTTTTCTTCAGAACCGAATGAATTGAAAAATTGGGCAAAAGAAATTCGTGATGCATATACCGTTCTTGGAAAACCGGAATTAGAGCCGACAGAAATTGAAAAAGCACAGCGAAAATTAGCGAGGCGCAGCATTACAACTGCATGTGATATTAAAAAGGGAGACAAATTCAGTGATAGCAATCTGCTTCTATTAAGGCCGGGCACAGGGATTGGGGCAGACCAATGGGAGAAGATTATCGGAAAAAGCGCAAAACATGATATTAAACAGAATTCTCAACTAAAGTGGGAAGATGTTGGTTGATAAATATAGGAGTGGGAGGAATAGCATGAATACTTTTCTATCCAAGGAGGAATTAGCACAGTTAGGGATTAACACATATGGACGCGATGTTTTGATCGGCCGACATGCAATAATATATGAGCCTGACAAGCTATGTATCGGAAATCATGTTCGAATAGATGATTTTACAGTTATTAGCGGAAATGTAACATTACATAATTATATTCATATTTCTCACTTTTGCGGTCTATATGGTGGGGAGTGTGGAATTGTGATGGAAGATTTTTCAGGATTATCTTCAAAATGTTCTATATATGCTGACTCAGATGATTATTCTGGCAGTTCTATGACTAACCCAACAATTCCCATAAAATACAGACCGGGATTAATTAGTGCTCCGGTACGAATTGAAAGACATGCGATTATAGGATGCGCTTCGGTGATATTACCCGGAGTAACCGTGCAAGAAGGGACGGCAATCGGTAGCATGTGTCTATGTAATANGACAACAGAACCGTGGTCAATTTATGCAGGAATACCAGCCAAAAAAAGCGGCATTAGAAAAAGTGATCTTTTGGCTCTAGAGCATGAATTTTTGAGGGATGAAAATGAAGCATGATTTTTATATTGGACAAAAAATTTGTGAAGAAAAAGTATTTACCTCTCAAGATGTAGAAAGGTTTGCGCAGATAAGCGGTGATTGCAATCCTATTCATTTAAATGCAGAATATGCAAAAAAAAGCAGATTTGGAGGTACGATTGTTCATGGAATTTTACTGACTTCTCTCATATCCAAAATTATAGGTATGGATCTGCCGGGAGAAGGAAGTATCTATATGGAACAAAAACTTAAATTCAAAAAGCCTGTATATGTTGGTGAGAAAATCATTGCGCAAGTAGTAATCATAGAAATTGATAATGAAAAAAGTATATATACTTTGAGTACAGATATCTACAATTTAAAAGATCAATGCGTAGTTCAAGGCACCGCTAAAGTGCTATATGAAAGATAACGAAAATTCATCTGTTAGAAAAAGGAGGAGTATCGCAGTGATAGAGAAACATTTGTTTATCGTCATTGGTATGGAGCATTATAATCCTTTAGGGCTAATCAGGACTCTTGGGAAAAACGGGATTCATCCAGTCTTTATTGCCATCAAGGGCAAAGGGCCTGCTTCCATAAAAAGTAAATATATCAGTAAGCTGCATCCTGTGAAGACAATTGAAGAGGGGTACGAAGTTCTGCTCTCTGAATANGGGGATATGGAGGAAAAACCATTTGTTATAGCTACGGATGACGATGTGCAAAGCCTGATCGATATAAATTATTCCAAATTAAAGGACAGGTTTATTGTGTTTAATGCAGGAGAAGATGGACGCGTCACTAAATTCATGGACAAAAATGAGATCCTTCTAATTGCAAAAAAACATGGATTAGATATTCTGCCTACGGTTGTTGTCGATCACGGAGAAATCCCCAGCGGAATTGAATACCCTGTTATTACAAAATCCATATCGCCCAATGTCGGCGGATGGAAAAAAGATGTTCACATCTGCTATTCAGCCGAAGAGCTAAAAAATGCGTATGATAACATCTTAAGTCCCAAGGTTCTTATACAGAAGTTTATAGATAAAGAAAATGAATGCTGTCTTGAGGGCTTTTCGATCAATAAAGGAAAGGATTGCTTTTTCCCTATGGCTGTCAGGTACAACTATGTTATTCCAGGATACTACAGTCCTTATATGACGGCGTACACATTTGAGAATGACGATTTAAAAAAGAAAATCCAATCCCTGATTGAGGATATTGGATTTGAAGGAATGTATGATGTGGAATTTCTGGTTGATAAAAGTGGAACCTACTATTTCAGTGAGATTAATTTCAGAAATTCTATCTGGAACTATATAGCCACTTTTGCAGGAATGCCCTACCCCGTACTTTGGGCCAATGCGACGCTGAAAGGAAAAATTGAAGCAGACTGGCAAAAGGTCATTCCAGATTCATTTACAGCAATGTCGGAACCGATTGATTACGGTCTCAGAGTAAAAAAAGGTAATGTCAGTTTAGCAAAATGGTTGACGGATTTTAGAGAGACGAATGTGCTTTTTTATTATGATGCCGATGATCCGGAACCATTTTATGAAATGATAAATAATTGGGAGATTTATAGCTAGAGACATTAGAGAATCTATATTTAAACGAGAAAGGAGCGCTTATGTCAAGCAATTGTTTTCCTGAATTGATCTCACCGNACTTAATGAATTTAATGAAAGAGATAAAAAACCAATATGGTGAAGACAGCAGACAATATAAAGCACTATATTATCAATATTGTACCACAGACAAAGAATTGATCGCCACAAAGGAGCACAACAGCAAACACTATGAGGCNGGATATGACAGCGAATCCAGTATCCGCTTTATGGAAAGATTATATAAACGACAGGCTACAGTGGACATAACACTGGCCTGTGTAGCACACTGCAGGTATTGCCTGAGACAGAATTACGAGCTAGGCGTTATGACGGAAAATGATATGAAGGAACTTGCAGATATTATATCGAAAGATCCCTATTTAAAAGAAATCCTTATTACGGGCGGCGACCCACTGCTGGCACGTAATATTTTAATTCCTTTTATGGAGTATCTTATTAAATTGGCACCCAATATTAGAATTATTAGAATTGGCAGCCGTCTTCCAGTACAGGATCCACATCTCATGTCAGAAGAACTGTACAAGTTTTTTGAAACACACAGGAAAGATGTGACCTTTGAGGTGGCTATGCAGATTAACCATGCGGTTGAGCTTCAGCCAGCTGCAAGAGAATCTATAGATCGGTTAAAAGATGCCGGTGTTCGCTTATATGCGCAGAATGTGCTGTTGCGAAATGTCAACGATAATATGGACAGCCTTATAGAGCTTTATGATGAATTGCGTTATTTGAATATTGAATCGCATTACATTTTTCATCCTGTACCAATAGAGCGCACACATCAGTTCAGAATACCGTTAGTTGAATTCCTTGATTTCGCAAGACTGTGCACTGCATCCGGAGAGATTCCCGGAAGGAGCAAGCCCATGTTCAGTCTGATGACAGATGTTGGGAAAGTGACATTATATGAGGGGTGTCTGGGAAAAAAGGATTCCAATGGTTACTATGACATTTGCACAGGGTACCGATTGGAAGACAGGCAAAAATGGCATGAGGGATACTGTCTGCCAGATTCAGCTCATATAGATGAGAAAGGCTTTATTCACGTAAAATATCTTGATGGAGAGTAAATAAAAGCACGGCAAAAAAGGAGGGGCATGTCTACATGAAAAACGTACTCGTTGTTGCAGCACATCCCGACGATGAGCTTCTTGGAGTAGGAGGAACGGTTAGACGGCTGGCAGATGAAGGGAAAATTGTCCGGGCNGTTATTATGGCAGAAGGCTTAACATCCCGTAAAGCTGCGAGACTGGAAACCGACAGGCGGGAGCTGCTGGAGTTACAGGAAGATGCAAAAAAGGCAGCAAAGGAAGTCGGTTATGAGAGCATTGATTTCTGCGGTTTGCCAGACAACAGACTCGACACGGAGGGTTTGCTGGACATCATTAAGATTGTCACTAAGTACATAGAAAAGTATGATCCAGACACTATTTTTACTCACCATCGGGGAGATCTGAACATTGACCATAGGCGTACCAGTGAAGCAGTTCTCACTAGCTGCCGTCCTGTAGGAAAGTATAATGTGCAGCGAATTTATGCTTTTGAAACNCCAAGCTCTTCGGAGTGGAACTATAATTATCCAGATCCGTTTTGTCCAAATGTCTATTATGACATAAGCAATACATTGGAGGCAAAAATACGGGGCATGGCATGCTACCAAACAGAGAGCACCGTTTATCCCCATCCGAGAAGCCCGGAAGCCTTAAGAGCGTTGGCGCAATACAGAGGAAGCAATGTTGGATTTCAATCGGCAGAGGCATTTATGCTTTTAAGAGAGACCATAGCAGAGAAAACCTGACAAACGATATGAAGCATAAGCCAGGACATATACAGGAGATATACTAATGATCATTTTTCGGGCGGACGGAAACAATTCCATAGGTTCCGGGCATGTCATGAGATGCTTAAGTATCGCTGACGCAGCAAAAAGGGCAGGAGAACGATGTGTATTTGTCACCTCGGGCGAGGAGTTCTTATCCGTCATCTTCTCTCATGGGCATGAATGTATTGTTCTAAATACAAAATACACGGATATGAATGCAGAATTAAATTCTTTTTTGCCTATTATATATAAGTGCAATCCGTCAATGCTATTTGTAGACAGCTATTTTGTCACAGATTTCTATCTACAANGCTTATGGGAATCTATGAAAAAATGTAACGGAAAACTTGTCTACATTGATGATGTGCTGGCATTTCCGTATCCATGCGATGCTCTCATAAATTATAACATTTTTGGACCGGATAAGAAGGAAGAATACCATTCTTTATACGGTAAGGAAAAGATTCCTACACCCAAGCTTTTCCTTGGAACCTTATATGCTCCCTTAAGAGAAGAATTTCAGAATCTCCCAGACAGGATCATAAAAAGACAAGCGCAGAATATTCTTATTTCTACAGGCGGAGCAGATTTTGAGCACTTAACCATCGAGCTTATAAAGGAAGTAAAAAAATGTAGGAGTTTATATACTTTTCACTTCATCATTGGAGCAGTGAACCAAGATAAAGAAATGATTCATGAAATATCCGNTGATGTGCCACACATTATTTTATATGATAATGTGACGCAAATGGCAAAGCTGATGTCTTGCTGTGATTTAGCCATCAGTGCGGCCGGGAGTACATTATATGAACTCTGTGCCACACAAACGCCAACGATTACCTACATACTTGCGGATAATCAAATCCCCGGAGCGGAAGGGTTTAGTAAGCATCATATCCTAGAAAGCGCCGGCGATATAAGAGACCTGGGCTCAGCTAATCTTTCGAGGCTTTTAGTAGAGCGTGCGGTGGGATTGGCAAATGATTATGAAAGACGTATAAGGATAAGCTCACGGATGAAGACCGTTGTTGACGGAAACGGAGCAGATAACCTATTATGTGCTCTGAGGAAGATGTTGGATGATCAAATAGAGAATTTTTATTATTAAAACTTTACTGCATGAAGAGGAGTTAAATATGTTAAACAATAAAACGATATTGATTACAGGCGGAACAGGTTCTTTTGGAAAAAAGTTTTTGGAAAAGATCTTTGCAGAATATGACCCAAAGAAGGTCATCATATATTCGAGGGACGAATTCAAGCAGAGCGTGATGAAAACAGACTATATGGACAGAGTGGATATGGACAGAGTGCGCTTTTTTATCGGGGACGTGCGGGACAGAGAACGGTTATACCGTGCCTTTGAAGGTGTGGATTATGTCATCCATGCAGCGGCGATGAAGCAGGTACCAACCTGCGAGTATAATCCCGTAGAAGCAATCAAGACGAATATCCATGGTGCACAAAATGTCATTGACGCCGCCTTAGACTGCGGGGTAAAAAAGGTAGTGGCATTGTCCACGGATAAAGCAGTGAATCCCATTAATTTATATGGCGGAACAAAATTAGTTTCAGACAAGTTATTTATTGCAGCAAATGCCTACCGTGGAAATAACTATGACACGGTTTTTTCTGTTGTGCGATACGGAAATGTGGCAGGGAGCCGAGGCTCAGTCATTCCCATATGGAAAAAGATAATCGATGACGGCGGGAAAACACTGGGCGTTACCGACATGCGGATGACGAGATTCTGGATTACTTTGGATCAAGGTGTGGATTTGGTTTTTAAGGCCCTCCATGAGTCTAANGGTGGAGAAACATACATATCGAAAATACCCTCTTTCCATATTGGTGATTTGGCAAAGGCCATGCTGCCGGACTGCAAAATAGATGAGTTTGGCATCCGGGAAGGTGAAAAGCTACATGAAGTCATGGTGACAAAAGACGATTCCCTTCTGACTTATGAATATGAAAAGCATTATATTATATACCCGCATTTTGAATGGTGGGATTTTGAAGCAGGATTTACAGAGGGCGGAGTCAAGGTTGCGGATGGTTTTGAGTACAGTTCCGGGACAAACACAGTATGGCTTGGAGTGGAAGAACTGAAAGAGGCATTAAAGCATATTTAGGCGGTTATGAAAAATAACCGGATGCAAAACATTAAGTATAAAAAGGAGAAAGAAAATGTACAAAACAGAGCAGGAAAACTTTTGGAAAGGTGAATTTGGAACAGAGTATATTAAACGTAATAGAGAAGAAGTCTTTTTAAGCAGCGGAATAGCATTTTGGAGCAGTGCCCTGTCTAAAACAAATGGTATTCATTCTTGTCTGGAATTGGGTTCTAATATCGGCTTAAATCTGAAAGCTATCAAGCGGTTGTCACCTGCGATGCGCTTTGGCGCAGTGGAAATCAATGACAGTGCCGTACAGATTATGCAAAATGATCCTGATTTGGATGTAAAAATTTATCATGACTCTATTTTAGAAGCAAAGATAGAAGAAACCTACGATCTCACATTCACATCCGGCGTGTTGATTCATATAAACCCAAATGAATTAAACAATGTTTATAAAAAACTGTACGATTATTCTTTAAAATATATTTTAATCGCAGAATATTATAATCCTACGCCCGTAGAGGTAAGCTACCGTGGTCATGCACAGCGTTTATTCAAGAGAGACTTTGCAGGGGAATTTATGGATTTGTATCCAGATTGTACACTAGAAGATTATGGGTTTATCTATCATAGAGATAATAATTTCCCGATGGATGATCTTACATGGTTTTTAATGAGAAAACAGTAATTATATGCAATTGTGCAACAGAAAGGAGCCGTTCGAATTGAATATACCGTATGGCAGACAATACATTGACGAAGATGATATCCAGACAGTTGTNGATGTCTTAAAATCAGACTTCCTTACCACCGGACCGGCAGTAAAAGATTTTGAAAAGTCAGTGGCAGATTATGTAGGTGCAAAATATGCAGTTGCCATCGCAAACGGGACAGCGGCGTTGCATGCGGCTTGTTTTGCTGCAGGCATCAGTGAAGGTGACGAAGTCATTACAACCCCCATTACTTTTGCTGCTTCCGCAAACTGTGTGCTGTACTGCGGCGGGAAACCGGTCTTTGCTGATATTAAGAGGGATACCTACAATATAGATCCGGAAGATATCAGACGTAAGATAACGCCAAAGACCAAGGCAATCATTGCCGTTCATTATGCAGGGCAACCCTGCGAAATGGATGCAATACATGAAATTGCAAAGGAACATAACCTGCTTGTGATTGAGGATGCTGCCCATGCGCTAGGTGCAGANTANAANGNAAAAAAAGTAGGAGCAATTTCTGATATGTCCACCTTCAGTTTTCATCCTGTAAAACATATCACTACGGGGGAAGGTGGAATGATTACCACGGATGATGAAGAACTATATCAAAAACTTCTTCTTTTCAGAAGCCATGGAATCACTCGGGATAAAACGCTTATGACCAAAAATGAAGGCGGATGGTATTATCAACAGTTGGATCTGGGTTACAATTACCGTATTACAGATATTCAGTGCGCGCTGGGAATTTCCCAACTGAAGAAGCTGGACAGATTTGTGGAAAGACGGCGTGAACTTGCGGGGAAATATAACGCGGCGTTTGAAAATATTAACGGAATTGTCTGTCCGGCGCAAAAAGAGGGCTGCAATAGCAGCTGGCATTTGTATGTAATCCAGACGCCACATGGAAGGCGCAAGGAGATTTATGACAAGCTACAGGCAGCCGGGATTCATGNAAATGTTCATTACATTCCCGTATATAAGCATCCATATTATCAGAAACATGGGTATGAAAGTGTATGCTGTCGGCAGGCAGAGCAATTATACGAAAACATAATCAGTTTACCACTATACTATTCATTGCAGGATGAACAACAAGAATATGTGATAAAAATAATCAAAAAGTCCATGGAGTTTTAGGTCAAAAAATATGAGGGTTGACTTCCAACCCTCATTTTGTAAATACCTGCTCCCACTTCTCCTGTCTCTGCTTCTTGTTCCCCGCTTATTCCTTCTTCAAATATTCCGTATACGGTTTAAACGGATCAAGAATCGCACCGCTATGACAGTTCGGCACCTGCCTTGGTGTCATATAATCTCCATACCATTTTTTTAATACGATATCATATCCGGCAGGGACCGGCATCTGGAANCCTTCAAAATCCATATATATCGTCTCCAAGAAAGCATCCTTTGGAAAATATCGGTCATTTCCGCGGACTTCATCGCAGTAATATCCCACCAGATTCGACTGTCCAAAGTTCTCAAGCGTGAGATTTTCAAACAAATGCTGTGCAGCTATATAGTCCTTCGACAAACTGATCACCATATCCGTATCCATGGTAAACTGCTGACCTGCGAGCACACCTTTCAGCATTTTAATCGGGTTATTGATGCAGTCAAACAGTTCTCTCTGCACCTTTTTAAACGCCGGACTCACATGACCGTCATCAAACTCATCCAGCGCATTGATATCAATAAACATTCCCTGATGAAACTCAATCTCTTTATCCGGAAATTCGATTGCCGTAGTATTGCTGTTTCGTAACTTGGAAAAAGGCCATGTCCGTCCGCATGAATTATACCAATCCTGAAAATAATACGGCTCCTGAAACTCTTCCGCTGCTATTTTCTTAAGCTTTTCGTAATCATCCCGCATCATGCACAGATCAATGTCATCATCCCACGGAATAAATCCGTGATGCCGTACTGCTCCCAAAAGAGTTCCGTAAGCGGCATAATACTTTAGTCCGTGTTTTCGGCAGACATCATCAAACTTTGCCCATAAGTCCAACCCAACTGCCCAGATATGTTTCATTTTGGCAGATACGAGATAGCCGGAACGCTCCTCTTCTTTGAAAAAAGATTCATCTAATACTATTGCAGCCATTCACGTTCTCTCCTTCGGAAGTATAATATGATTATCATCCAAAAACTGCTGCTGCCGTTTATAAAACGGATACTCATGCTCTCCCCCGCCCCGAACCGGCGTCATGTAATCCTCACCGTAAAAAACAGTCAGTGCCCTGTGAAATTCTTCCGGGACCGGAATTGTGATATTCTCAAATGGCATATCTACAGTTTTGTCAAACCACTCCTTCGGGAACTTAAAGGCTCTATTCCTGCGGTTCAGGCGGCTTGTGATCATTGTCAGTTCCGTGCATTCCTCCTCATGATACAGACCCGCAATTTTATCTGCCAGCAGCAGCAGCTGTCTGCGCAGTGTGCCGTCATCATTTAATGTCACGCCGCTCAACTGTTCAATCTGAAGAAGATATTGGTTCAGTTCACCGCTCGCCTTATATTCCTCATAGCGCTGCGCCACTGCAAACACAATTCCATACATGTTCATATATACATCGTCTGCCTGCTCATCGGCGGGCAGAAAATCAATCGGAAAAATATCAATACCGCAGACATAGGGACATCCCCAGAACTCCTTGATCTTTTCCGCATCCTGAAGGATATACTTTGTATTCACAACAGATGCCCACGGCTGCTGATGTGTCTCGCATGTATAATAGCTGTTTACAAAGTACCCCTCCGGCAGTTCTTCCGGCAAAAGCTTCAGCAGTCTGATATAATCTTCACGCTTTAACGCGATATCAATATCATCATCCCACGGGATATAACCCTTATGCCGGACCGCACCCAGCAGGGAACCGTAGACAGCGTAATACGGTATCCCGTATTTTTTGCAGACCGCACCCACCTGAGACAATACCTCAAGTTCTACCGCCCACGCTCTTTTCATCATAGCGCTGATACAAAAGCCGTCACGCGTCTCCTCTTCAAAAAATTGTTGATCGAACTGAAGCATCATCTAACTTCTACCTCCGGTTAAAGCCTCCAGCGTCGCATTTACTCCTGCCTGCAGATCATAGCAGCCTCTCCAGCCAAGCGCCTCCAGCTTCTCTGCGTTTAGAGCGGAGACATCCATAAGATTATAGGATTTCTTCTCNCANTCTGTCGGCANAGTAAAAATCACCTTTCTGCCNGCCTGCNGTGCNATCTCCTCCGCTAACTGCCGTATCGTNACGACCGAATCNCTATTTGATATNTTGTATGCCGTTCCTTTCCTGCCATGGAGCAAAAGTGTCAGCANTGCAGTTGCGCAGTCAAGCACATAACAATAGGAGCGCAGNTGGCTNCCGGCACTTTTCATTTCAATATCNCTGCCAGCGATAACATCNCTGAAAAACTGTGCNGACGCTCTGCTGTCCCTGTCGGTTGCATTCGGTCCGTAGANATGTCCCGGACGCGCNATTACAATGTCAGCGCCGTANTCTTCTATATATGANACACATAATGTCTCTGCNGCNCTCTTTCCGGAAGGATAACATGCTCTGGCATTCAGCAGATCNACTCTTCCGTAATCNTCTTCTAAGTACCATTCTTCACTGGCGNTATTTCTCATNCCATANACTTCGCTGGACGAAACATATAATACCCTGCTTTCGCATGCNTTCTTTCGGATGTGTTCCAGAAGNTTATAAACNCCTAAAATGCNGCCCATCATCGTCTCAACAGGCTCTTTTCCNAAGTCACTTGGNTGNGCNTTTCCNGCACAGTGTACCACATAGTCAAACTTTTGCACCCACTGGAGCGGTTCTGATGCCTCATAGCGCATAAAGCAAAGTGACTTCCATGCCTCAAAACGCTGCCGCAGCTGTTCCGTTTTTCGCGATGCAGCATAAATATGCATCGCTGCCAGCCCGTGAGTGTTCGCGTAGCAAAGAATATCCACCAGTGCTGACCCGATCAGCCCGGTTGCCCCTGTCACCAGAATACTCTTTCCCTCCAGCATCTTCCATAATGCAGTAATACTTTCTGACGCATCTTTTAACTGTGATTCGTAATGTCGGGAGTCGAACATCACATTCCCCCTTTATCTGACCGCGCACGGTCAGCTTCTGCTTTCCTTTTCTGGATCTCCTCCAGNGTAATATCGATCAGTTTTACACAGGATGCTTCNCCCGGTCCCCNCCGTTTCTCAACAGGNGGCANTGTCATATAATCATGGTACANTAAAGTAAGATATCTGTCATANTCTACAAAACACCGAAGCTGCATCCCTTCAAATTCTATATCCCGGTAATGCCTAAAGCACTCTGCCGGCATTCCGTATTTNCTNTCCTTTGACGGATATTGATAGAGCAGATGGCTGACCAGCTCTGTATCNTTTTTGTTNCATCTCGCCGCAAGGCAGTTCCGCAGATGAAACATCNTNTTTCTNGGAAGCCGATACAGGGCACGGTACATCACACGCTGCANCGGATNCTNCGCCGCAACCTGTCCNAGTTCGGAATACAGTACCTTGCGAATGCANAAATTAGCCCCGTAATANAGTCTGCGCATCAAAAAACCGTCCGGNACATGNTCNACCACAAACACATCAATNCACACACCTGTACGGTATTTCATATGNTCCTGTCCCAAACGGATAAATTCCGTTCCTTTTCTCCGAAGTTTCGCATATCCCCACCGATAGTTCTCATCTGTGCGATAGTCCTGCAGAAAAAAACGNTCTCTNTCGAGTTCNTTTTTACATGCCCTGCAGAACCNCGCATACTCATGACGCGTAAATATTATATCTGCATCGTCGTCCCACGGGATAAANCCCTTGTGGCGTGCCGCCCCCAAAAGCGTTCCCCCGTCCAGAGAATACTCAATCTGATATTTTCTGCAGATACGGTCTACNTCTACNATCATTTCCAATTCTATCAGCTGCAGATTTCTTAATGCCTCCGAAGACAGTTCAACTTTTTCATTCATTTCATCCACTCATCCTTTTTTGCCATCAAAAGCGCTTTAAAAATTTCAATATCCTCTGTTGTCGTAATCTTGACATTTTTTTCGGAGCCTGCACAGAAATACACTTTTTCCCCGAGCTCGATCATAAGCGTGCAGGTTGCCACCGAATTCGTTATCCCACGTTTCAGCGCCTCCTGATGCGCCCATATAAGCTTTCCGAGTGGAAAAGCCTGCGGCGTCTGGGTCCTCGCCAGAGAGTCACGGTCTATGATCTCCTCTGACTGGCTTCCGTCACCGCATCGCAAAAGCATTGCCTCTGCGCAGGGAATCACCGTTATTGCAGAGCCATTGACGCGGCAGGTTGCAATACAGTTGGAGATGATCTCCTGAGAAAGATTGGGTCTGATCGCATCATGGATCAGAACCATATCTTCCGGTGAGCAGTGCTTTGCCAATTCCTCAACACCATTTCGTATGGAACCCTGACCGTTCTCGCCGCCTTCCACGATCCATTTTAATTTTGTGATATTGAACTGTTTCGCATAAGCCTCCAAAATTGTCTGCCATCCCCCAATGCATACAACCAGAATCGCATCGATCTCCGGGTGCTGCTGAAATGCCTGCAGGGTATAAATAATTACCGGCTTATCATTTATATTTAAAAATTGTTTCGGTATATCCTGATTCATGCGAACGCCCTTGCCGCCCGCTATCACCATTGCTATATTCATGATTACGCCTTTCTATCTATTTCCAAAAAAGCATCCCAGAACTTCTTCATACAGTCCACCGATCCGGTTGACACGCGGACCCATCCGCTTAAAATGCCTCTTCCGTAGTCTCTGACCCATATGTCCTGCTCTTTCAGTTCTTTCACGATTACTTTTGATTCTCTTTTCGGATAAAAAAGAATGTAGTTACCTTCTACGGAAATATTTTGATAACCGCTCTCCGTCAGTCTCTCTGTCAGCCACTCTCTTCCTGCCCGCTCCGTCTCAATCATGCTGTTGATCAGATTCTCGTCGGAGATCAATTCCTGTGCAAACAAAATGGCAATATTATTGACGTTAAAGGTGGATTCCGCTTTTTCAATATATGAGATGAGCTCTGCATCTGCCGACACATACCCGATGCGGAGCCCTGCCATAGAAAACAGCTTTGAAAAAGTCCGCAGTATCAGCAGATTATCATATTCCTTGATCAGTGCCATAAAAGTTGGCGCATAAAAATAATGATATGCCTCATCAATCACCACGATCGCACCTACTGCCTGTGCTTTTTCAATGATAGCTTTTACTTCGCTCTCTTTAAAAGCTGTCCCAATGGGACTGTTCGGATTCAGCAGGATCACAATGCCGGTTTCTTCATCGACCGCGTTTAAAATATCCTGCGCATCCACCGTAAAATCTTCCCTGTAATCTGCTGTAATGTGATTCATACCAAACATTTTGCTATAGACATCATACATCTCAAATGTCGGTGTCACCGTGAGAAGGTTTTTTCCTGCCTGTCCAAAGCAATGGAAGATCAAACGCATCGCCTCATCTGACCCTGCCGTGATAGAGACATTCTCACTGGAAATTCCGTTATGTCCGGCAAGCATTTCCGCTAGCCTGTCTTTTTCCGGATAAGTCGCTATATAAGCAGGCGTAACTTTTGCCCATATTTTATCAAATACTTCCTTGGGCAACCCTTCAGGATTCTCATTCATATCGAGACGCAGTACACCGCCTCTCTCATCATGGAATTTTACCCGATATAAATCCCTGATATTCTCATTTACATAATACATTGTATCACCTCTTACTCCGGTCGATATCCGTACCGCTTATAAAGTAAATCTTCCTGCTTTTGATAAAACGGATAGTTATGTGTCTTCTGACGAATCGGAGTCATATAATTCTCGCCTATTTTAAGGCGCAGCACCTCATGGTAATTTGCCGGTGCCGGTACAGTAACGGTCTCGAACGGAAGCTCTATCAAATCCGTAAACCATTCCTTTTGAAAAACAAAATCTTTCTGCCAGACGAGACGCCATATACCCGTCACTTCATCCGAATCCTCCGGTCCGAAAATACTGCTAAGCTTCTCAACCATTGACAATAAAGCTGTCTTTAGGGACCTTGTCCGGTCAATTTTAGTGTTCAGCAGTTCTTCCACCTGTGCAATATATGCCTCTACTTCTTCTTTTGGTATCTCCGGCGCAGAAATACAGTCTACCGCACCGAGAATGATATTAACTAATTCCAAATGAAGCGCTCTCTCCTCCGGATTCCTCGACAGATAATCCATTGGAAAAATATCAATTCCCAACACATATGGGCAGCCGTGATACCTTTCCATTCGGTCTGCGTCCATGGAAACAACCGTAGAATTCACAACCCGTACGATCAACGAATCATATTCCGGTTCAAGATCCAAGCAAAGCAGTTTATACCCTTCCGGCAGTTCATCCTTCGCATAGTGAATAAATTTATTCAGCTGATCGCGGGTCATCCCGATATCCATGTCATCATCCCACGGAATAAAACCCTTATGCCTCACAGCCCCGAGAAGCGTTCCGTAATCCACAAACCATTTAATATCATGCTTTTCACATATTTCGCGAATTACCTGCAGCACCTCCAGCTGTCCTGCCCATGCCCGCTTCATCATGGAAGCTACCTCAAATCCTTCTCTCACTTCTTTTTGAAAATAATTATCTGGAAAATTGATCATAGATTAACTGTCCTTTTCATATAATCCTTCTTGTTCTTACAAACTCTTCCACAATTCCTGTGATCGCAATGGATTCCCCTGCCGTAAGCTTATAGGACTTTTCTCCAATTCCATGAATTTTAGCCATAAACTCGCTCATTTCATATCGAAGCCCGTCCCCAATAAATTTGGGCTCATAATGTTCAATAATGCTTTCGTCCTCGTAACGCACATCAAATTTCTCAGTAAGCCACCACGGGGACTGAGCGATCACGTAACCTTTCGTTCCAGCCACAACCAACTGACCTTCTGACTTTATCGCCATACCCACTTTAGCCGTCGCCATCGCATCCTTGTATCGGATCTGGATTTTCGTGTAATCATCCGTTCCAAGTTCATTATTAATACTGTCAAAAGTAACAGATTCGTAGTTCTTCCCAAGAATTTTGATAATGGGCATCAACGCATTCCCACCGTATTCCAGAAACGCCCCACCGTATCTTGCATCTGTCCGTTCACGCGACTCTGCTGCCGCAATACGGGAAAAACAGGCTTCCACATCCTTAATCTCCCCGATTTTCCCACTCTGAACCACATTTAATAGCTGCTGAAATCCCGGACAGTATGCCGCTTTGATCGCCTCCATCAAAACAGCCTTCTTTGACGATGCCAGTTCATAGAGTTCTTCGCTTTCTTTTCTGGTAAATGCAAGCGGTTTCTCGCACAGGACATGCTTCCCGGCACTTAAGGCTGCCTTCACATAACTGTAATGCGTCTCATGGGTAGATGCAATGTAGACAGCGTCCACTCCGGCAAGAAACAACTCATAGTCTTCCGTCTCCACCGGAAGCTCGTATTCCGCACACTTCTTCCTGAATTGGCTCACACTCTCCTGATCCGGATTATACGCACCGATCACTGCAAGTCCGCTGGCATATCTGGATTCCATCAAAAATCTTTCTGCAATGCGGCCTGTTCCGACAATCCCAAGCTTTGTAACCTTAAAGGTACTTCCCCGCAGCATAGTAGAAGAAACATTTGGTGTCCTCTCCAAATAAACAACCTTGCAAAAGGTCTTGAGGTAATCAAATGCTCCCACCCAGTCTGAACCCAGGGTAAAAATATCTACCCCGTATTTCTGGATATCCTCTATCTTCTGCCCCTCATGATCTTCCACAATGATCATGTCCGCAAATCCGGTATTCTTAACGTTCTCAATCCGTTTCATAATCGGGTCAATCACGTCAAATTTGCCGCGCGTCTCATCAAAATGCTCTGTGGTGACACCGACGATGAGATAATCGCCCAATGCCTTTGCCCGTTCTAATAATTTATAATGCCCTTCATGAAACAAGTCGAAGGTCCCGTATGTTATCACTTTCGTCATAAATAATCCCCTAGCAAAAAGCCGACTTTATGGTTCCCATAACAGTCAGCTTTTTTCTTTACTGTATTACCTCTGCCGCAGCCTCTCCAAGTGTCACAAAGTAAGGCAAAATTGCCTCAAATGCTTCTGCCAGCTTTGCGTCATCCTTCGCTGCAACTGCCTCTCCGACCGCAACCGCGCTCTTATTGAAGCTTTCCTTGTCAATTCGCTGTTTCCCTTCATTCAGCAGGCTCATCGTCCCGTTCATAACCTGAATCTCCCAGTTCATCGCATCAATAATACTCTTTATGAAATTGTCCGTATCATCCAGTCGCGCCCCCGACAGTTCCTTAATTACGATCTTCAGGTTTTTGACCAAACGCTCATTAAACTCGGTAAGCACCTCCAATGCCTCTACCTGTTCGTTCCTGTTATCCTCCATGATCTTTGTCCCATGGTCTCACCGACCATTGCCATCTTGGCATTCCTTTCGTATACTATTATAAATCTGGTATTTATATCGGCTAATGCCGATAGAAACTTTAGGGAAGCCGCCCCAAAGCCCGCAGATAATCATCCTGCTTTTTATAAAAAGGATAATCCTGCTTATCCGTATTCCTGACCGGCACCAGATAGTTGCCGTACATCATGGAAAGCGCCTCCTGATAGCCTTTCGGAACCGATATACTGATATTCTCAAACGGCAGTTCTATCGTTTCCGCATACCATTTCTTTTTCAGTCTAAATGGCTCATTCCCATGTATCAGCTGCGGAAACCATGTAAGATAGTCGCAGTCTTCCTCTTCAAATAACGTACAGATCTGCTCGCTCAGCTGCCACAGCTGCTTTCTCAGCGGCTTGTCTGAATCAAAAGATATCTGGCAGAGCCTCTCAATTTTCGAGAGATAAAATTCTAACTGTCCCTTCTCTCTCAACTGCGAGTACTGTCTCGCTGTATCATACACAGTCTGATACATCTCCAACTGTGCATCCGTCATAGTTTCGTCCTCCGGTATATAGTCCAAAGGATAAAGATTAACGCCGACCATATACGGGCATCCGTGAAATCTTTTTATCACTTCCGGGTCCATGTTGATCACCTTGCTGTTCATGACGCAGCTGACCGGTTGGCTGTGTTTTCCCAAAACGCAATAGCTGCTGACGCTCCAGCTGTCTGGCAGCTCCTCTGAAAGCGTCTCAAGCAAGACCTGATAGTCTGCCCTCTTTAGCGCAATGTCAATGTTATCGTCCCACGGGACGAATCCCGCATGGCGCACCGCTCCGAGAAGCGTTCCCCAGTCTGCATAATATGTAAGCCTGTGTTTCTGACATATCCGGATGATCTCTGACAACACTTCCAGTTCAGCCGCCCAGACCCGTTTCATTTTCTCACTGACAACAAATCCGTCTCTTGACTCTTCTTTGAAATAGTCCTGCCTAAACTCCAGCATGGTTCTTCCTTCCTATGTTATAAATCTTCGTCTTTTCTAAGTCTTTCTTTTACCTCTTCTATATATCGCTCCATGACAGGGTCATATACTTCGTTGAAAGCGTCTCTGGCAACCTGAATCCTGTCCTGGATTTCATTTTCTGAAAAAACCTTTTTCTGATCAGCTTTCCCCTTTTTCATCCTTGCTGCCAATTCCTCTTCCGATTTGGAATAATAATGATTTATTCTGATCTTTTTACACATTCCGTCATAAAAAAATGCATTCGGTATATAAGAACCGTTCTCACTCACGCAGTAATGTCTGCTCTCATAAGATACACAATGTGGATTATGTAGAAATTCCTTTGCTATCCTTGGATTGCATATCGTCTTAATATTTGCATTTTCCTCATGATCATCGGCTGCGCGATAAACATAATTCTCAATTACAAGCCCCTCCGGCTTCGTTTTGTGGAACGATGTCCCATAAATTCTCCAGTTCACGCCCACTCCTCCGCAACGCCCGCATACTGCATGATATATGCGTCTGTCGCCTAACTCGAATAGTGCATCAACCATCTCACACAAGGGTTCTCCCTGTACCACAACAATAAATTCGTCTGCATCAATAAATGCCATATACTGTGTATCATACTGAAAATTTTCAAGTGCATGGTTATACGCAGACAGCTGTACCACTGAGCCCGGCCACCATATATAAGTCACAATTCCCCGCTCGATATACGTTTGGAGCTTTTCTTTTGTATCGTCTACACTTCCGTTGTCATATATATAAAAATGTGACACGCCCACCATTAAATGGTATTCCAGCCATTCCCTGATATATTCTCCCTCATTACAGATAATTGCCACAACTGACAGCTTATATTCTGTGCCCGGAACGCTTTTCCTGAGTATCTCCTTCCACTCAGATATATTTTTTTGCAATTTGTCAAGATATTCTTTTCCGCTTCCTTCTGAACTGCTGTATTGAAACATCAGCTCACAGCATTCCTGAAAATTTTCTATTATTGGGGAACCCTGCAAATGGTAGAAGTCTTCTATTTCATTGCCATAATCGATCAGCCACTGCTGTGCCCGGGAAACACTGTTATAATTTTTTTTTTCACTGTTTTTCCAGAATGAGACATCACGTTTTAATCTCTCCTCTGCTTCCCCGATCGCATTTTCAAGAATTTGATAAATCTCCTGTATCATGCCTGCTCCTCCGTCAATGTTCTGTTATCTCTGCAAAAGCCTCATACATTTGTCCACGAGCTGTCTCAATTCCGCATTCTCTTCCTGCAAATTGCGATATAGCTGATCCATATATCCGGTGTTTATCTCTGTAAGAACCATCTCCTCAAGCAGTTCTACATAATAGGGTGTCTTCTTCGCATACTCCCACCAAAAGCTTTCTAATGGGTAGCGCACCTCCTCATGTCTCCACGGCTTCGGACCCGCATAATGCAGTATTGCAGTGCGGCTCTTTACCTGCTCACAGGTATATCCTGCATTATAGGCAGTTCTCACAAATAAATTGTACCGTTCTTCATCGACCAGACGGACATCCCCACAGTAGAGATAGTTCAGCAGATCCTGATCATGAAATTTCAAATACTCCTTTACCCTCATTGCCTGTTCCATAATGCAGGAGAAACTTGTCTCCCTCCGCAGTTTCTGCAGATTCATCAATAAAACCCCAGAGTTAAAATACACAAACTCCGGCTGTTCCTTGAGTTCTGCAAACAGCGGTGATGTTTTGATATTCTTAACGGTAATATCTCCTACGTCCCTGCATGCGCAAAACGTTTTCCCCTCAAAATCCATGTGATAGAATTCTCCAATTGGCTGATTCACGATAATATCTACATCCAAATAGAGCACTCTCTCCTGATCCTTAGGTAGCAAATCAGGCAATGCAAGGCGAAAATAGGCCTCTGTAGTAATATGTTTTGAAACCGGCAGCTCCTGCGAGAACATTTCTTCACTGATATGAAGAAAACACATCGACTGCTGATACTGTTCTGCCAGGCTTTGTAGTATAGCTGCCTGCTGCTCCGTCAAGTCTGCCGACATCAGGTAAATACAGATTTCCTGATCTCTGTTATTCTCCAACAGCGATGTCAGCATCACATACAGATACCTCATATAGGATCGGTTGACTGCCACCGCGACATTCATACGCGATTTCAATTTTCCCCCTCCCTTTCTCATACATTCCGCAGACAGTATACGATATCCTTCTGCACCTCAATCGATTCCGCCGCATCTAACAGGAAATCCCAAATCGCGCCCTCATCAAACCCGCTCATTCCCGTCACTCTTTCGGAGAGCTGCTCTCTGTGCGCCTCAATCAGTTCTCTTCGTACAATTTTGCTCCAGAGATGTCCCTGCACTCCGGCAAGGAGGCTTCGTTTTCCCTGATCCAAAACTCCTGTCGCATCATCCGGAGTATCCAGCACTACCGTATTCTTTGCCTCGTCCAGATAGCTCCCGTCCACTATATCGCAGCCGCAATCCCCGGCTCTTTGGTAAAGCTTTTCACACATTGCCGGATCAGGAATATCCTCTGCCCTCACAAAGCCAATATACTCTCCTTGCGCGGCATCGATGGCATCCTTCCACACCGTTCCCGCATCACAGCCTTCCTGCCCGAAAATGTCCCGCACCTTCTCGGGATACTGTCTTCTACATTCCTGTAAAATCTCTCTGTTTTCTTCATTCAAAGCGTCACATGCAAAAATAATCTCCGTCTCATCCATTGTCTGGTGCACCAGATTGCCGATGCCTCCTGCCAGCACCCCNGCCTTCTCCCGCGCANCAACAATGACTGTCACCTTTCTGGGCGGCTTCCCNTCATTTANGTANTNATACAGNGACANCCNTCCCTCTACNTCNTTTCTGATCGCAGAAAATGCCACATCNGANATCGGAAATTCCGCAAAATAGCTTCCNGCTGCCTCTCGCGCCCTCTCACCGTTCTGCTCGATCANCTTTCNGGTGTTCCTATAATGTGCCATCAGTATCTGCATATCCCGGCANAANTCTAAAAGTCCGGGAACCCCNGCNTTCTGNTCTNCCCACATGATATANATGAGCTGTTCTATGATCGGCAGNTCNCCCTTCATATCAGATATATTTTCCCTCACATCNGGTCTCANCTTNAGGTATCCGTAAAACANCTCCTTTGCCTCAGCGATATTTCCCTCCTGNATCANTNTTCCCATCNCCTGCTTTAACTCAATNGTTTCCGCCTTCTCCGATGTGATCCCGATCCTGCCTTCTTTTATGCGATANCCNCTTGCGACGACCCATACATACANAAGAACTTCCGACAAAAATCCGTATACTCTTTTGTGGTACATATCATATCCNGATACATCGATCTTNTCAGAAGCCTCATCAAAAAGNGAAAAAAGCCANTGGCAATACTCATTATATTTTTCNCGGGATGTCACCATCAGATTCCCGTAACAGCATTTGTCATCTTCCATNACCTGACAGTATGCCGGATAATCCTGCGGATAAAGCTTTCGNATCGCGTCCCCNACCGCATCCATATCTGCAATGTTATGCGCTTTTCCAAAATTGTCCCGATTGCGTCCGCCGNCAGAAAGAAGCTCCGACACCATAACATCACAGTCNNNAAGCGCATCNTCATATTCTGCCTGNGTCATNAAANTNCCTGATTCNTTGAGNAAATATCTTCTGTAGTGACAGATACCTATGATATCCGCNTCNGTCTCCTGCTTCCATACCCAGTANANNCCGGTNANTTCNCCNTACAGCCAGTTGAGTTCGGAAATATTATCNCCTGTATCGTCTCCCATATAGCCCAAATCATNGGCNCTCTTNCGNCCTACATGGAGCGGAATATANATCCCGTCTTCCGGCTCCGGAAAGCGTTTATGCGTCATCGTATATATTTTGACCTTCATCTGCANGCCCCTTTCTCCCTCTNATTCCTTCGGTCACTCAANCATTACCACTATCTCTTCTTTGATCTTTGGCCTGTTTCCGAAAATCCAGACACGNAACAGCCGCTCCGACAGAAATCCGAATACACGCTTCTGATAACTGTCGCGCCCCTCAATACTGATCCTTGTCTCCAATTCAAACAATATATCAAACAGCCACTCACAGTATTCGTCTATCAAGCTCTTCTTTCCGATCACCATATTGCCCAATGAGATAAGGTTGATNTCCTGATTCCATAAAAATGCCGGGTAATANTGCGGGTACTTCTCCTGAATGACNCTGCCGCATTCCTCCCAGTCCGAAATACAATGNTGTTCCTGATAGTGTTTNNNCACNCTCCCCTCCAGGGTCATACCACTGTTAGGAATGATCAGGTCATATTTCTGCATGCACTCTTCNATATATGAAACCGGAAGCAAAACCTCCTCCACCGATTGTGCATTTTCCGCCCGCTCTATACATGTAAAGCATCTACGGTAATGGCACAGTCCNACCACATCGCATTTCACATTTTTCCAAANCCANTACAGNCCGGTCAGTTCACAGNAANACGGGTTCTTTTCGGAAATGTGGTCACCCGTATCATCCNTTAAATATCCTAAATCTTTTCCCAATGCACTTCCCACCTGAAGCGGAATATAGCCCTCCGTCTTTGGTGCCTCAAATGCTTTGTGCGTCATCATATAAATTCTGATATCCATTTCTGCCCTCATTTCAATTCTGCCAGCGGAATCCACGCATAACTGCTGTTTCCTGCGGACACCGGATAATAGCCGCAAATCCGGTGTTCTGCAGTCAGCCTGTCTCCCATTTTCAGATCTGTCATAATACAGCCCGCCGACTGCGAAACATAATCCCAGAGTCCTTCCTCTTCGTCCCTGCCCAAGTGCCGCTCCACGTCCAGCATAACGGNAATGTNGAATGGTTCACCGTNCACGCAGGAAAAGCGGTTATGCTCCCGAAAGAACTTGTCTCTTGGTATGATCTCATTGTACACTTCCTCATAAATCGGCATCTGGCACTCAGGAAACAGATCAATTCCACACAGAATAATATCCTCCGAAATTTCGGTCGACATCGCGTATCTTGACACCGCCCCAATTCTTTTTAAAAACATCCCCACATCCAGAACTGTGTGCGGTCCGCTGTTCTGAATCATCTGAAAATAGTAAAACATCATATCCGAATCGGTAATTATTCCTGTCATCTCCATCGGTTCCTCCTGTCACAACTNGGANAGCAGATCATGTTCNAACTCCCATGCACGTTCGCGCCACGTGTGATGTTCCCGNGCATAGCANCGNCCCNTNTCTGCAATTTCCTGCATCNTGTCCGTNTCTTCTAAAAGGCTCTTTACCGTGTCCGGAAGCTTGNCAATCTCCGGCAGTTCAAACATGACCAGCTTTGCCCCGTCATCTTCTGTCTGCGGAAATTCTTCTTTCATATAAACAGAACTGTCCGTAACTGCCACTGCCCCCGCCAGCATCCCGTTAAATACCCTGTCGTGCGTNCCNTCCTTAAACCAGGTCATGGTGCTGAGAACAATCTTAGCGTCCTGCATCTTTTCCACAATCTCCGACGCAGGCACACGTCCTCCATAGATCAGGTTCGGGGCGTTGATCCAATCACATTCCTCCCATCCGTAACCGTACAGATGAACACGCACTCCACTCTCTACCAGTGTTTTTACTGTTTTTTCCCGATAATATGAGGTCACGAGCAGGTCAACATAGTGCAGATCTGCAATGATCTGNCATAATTTTGNNTCATCCAACCGGATTNCCGCCGCAAGCAANNTCTCTTCTATCGCTGCCTCCGTAGTCTTTTCCGGATTNGCAACCAAAAGCTCATATGCACTGTCTGCAATCTGTCTGGCNTCAAAATCNGNNTACTGCGCGAAATCCGGCATNACATTCTCTGCAAATTTTCTGGAAAGNCCTCCTGCATAGAGCACATCAATGCTCCGCTCNGCNATCTTTTTTGGTTCCTGNTCCGATTCAATTCCGGCATGNGGCAGATANCCCGTGATCGGTATCTGCGGGTAAAANCGCTGCANNTAGCGCATNTGGTTGCGATCCGGGCAAAGGACAGCCGCATATCGCGGAGAAGCATCCAGTGCTGNTTTATAGCAAAACGGNTGATCCATCAGTATGTTGATACACAAAATCCCCAGCTCGTCCCAGATATTTTTTCCCGGNACCANCTCCATGTTGTAGCCCAGATTATTNAANGTAATGACTGCTTTGACCGGCTTCTGTGTANACTGTGCAAGCCTNGTCATGCTGCCTGACATATCGGAAGAATCAAACANCATCGTCTCATANCCTATTTTTTCGAATTCCCNTTTCAACTCATAGGCGAATATATCCAGTGTATCATAAACNCCTACGAAAAAAATCAGTCTCTTTTCCATTTCTTTCCTATCCAATCAGCTCCAGCAGTTCTTTCGCCCGCTGATGCCATGTATGCCCCTCGATCGCTTTCCGGTATCCGGCTTTGGCNATCTGCTCCTGTCTTGATTCGTCTGAAAGCAGCTCTTTNATCNGGTCNGGCAGAGCTTTCAACTCCCGCAGATCAAAGATCAGCAGCTCCTTCCCGTTTACAAAATTCTTTTCCAGATAGTCTGTCCGGTCTGTCACNACGACAGATTTCTGAAGCATNGCATTTGCGATCCGTTCCGTAAANCCGTCCTTGTGCCATGTCATNACATTTAAGGACATTTTAGACTTTCTATAGACTTCCAGTGCCTGTTCTCCGATTGCTTCTTCGTGGCAGATCAGCTCTGAGTATTTNCGAAGCGGGCAGTTTTTCCANCTGTCNCCAAATACATGCAGTGAAATCCCAGCCTGAAGCAATGTCTCCACTACTTTTTTTCTATAGTAGGATGCCAGTTTTAAAACAACCCAGCGAANGCTGTGAAACTGCTCTATCCACTCATCCCTTCCATAATGAATGCCGTAGTACTGCAGCATCCTCTCAAACGCCTTCTCCGGCGGTTCGTCAATATATTTCCGCAGATAAATCACATAGCGGTTGAGCATGTGCGCCTTTTTNCTGTCCTGCCCTCGAAGTGTTGTCATATCCTCAAGCAGACCGTCTCCATAGGTTCCGAGAAAAGAAATATCATATATTCTCGCCCCGCATTCCACCTCTCTTTCCTGTCCTGCCGGTGGAAAAAATCTTGCGGGGTGGCAGAAATACCGNTCTACAAACCTTGCGTAGTTACCGTCAGGCGTCAGTACGGTCAGTTGCTTCGGCACCTGNCTTAAATGATTCTCCAGCCAGATCGGATGGTCGAATACAAAGTGGTATTTCGGTGCGGCAATCTTATCATGGACAAAATTTCCGTCTTTCTCCTTCACNGAAAACATGTATGTCTGCATTCCGATCACTGCTTTCAGCCTCTGTCCCGTATAGACNGCNATCTCACTGATCTGNCNCTTNGACATGTCAAANTATATGACATGCTGNCCCAGTTCCTCTAACGCCTTCCCAAGGCTNCGCGCAAAAGTATCAAGTACATGATAGCATATTTCATCTCCCNTATAAATAAGAATCGGCTGTGTGCAGTCATAAAGNTTNTGANATTTCTCTGTTCCTGTCAGCATCTCCTCCAGATACTGTGCNATTNNGGCACCGCCGGCNGCAACNACTCCCATGACCGCATCNTCAAAACATCCCATAGAGAGAAGCTCCGTTTTATATCTGGCGATCAGATAGCAGTCNGTCTTAAGCCCTTCCTCCGNTATTTCTNCTGTNTCGTCCNCATCNTTGTCTGANTTTAAACACAGCCAGTCTTCCTGTTCCACATCTTCTNCTATNGAGAGATNTTCTCTCTGTACATCCACTCCNACCTGCAGNACGCGGAATTCCTTAGCAACTCTAAGTATCAGTTCGTAATACCGNTTNGCNCCCAGTCTGTCATTTATGCCCCCTGCTTTTTGCAATGCTTCTTTCGTGATCCGAATATCGCCTGCAACNAGNGTCTCATCCAATAATATTTCGTCAAAAGAAAGCTCCCTGACATTGCTTTCCCCGACAATACAAATTGCACCCAATCTCATTCTTTTTCTCCACGCTTTTGTTACTTGTAATTATCTATTATGACTATTATAATTGTTATATTGAATATTGACCAGATAAAATGAGGAGATTTTCTTTATGAAAGTACTTTTTTACCGCTACGGAAGCATTTGCGAACCGTTTTTACTTACCGCGTGGGAGGAACTTGGCGCCGAAGTCACCGAATTGACATGCGAGGTAAGTAATAAAAATATTGAGCCGAGTGAGGTAGTACAGGCAGTGAGCCGGACCTTAATGGACGGTAATTTCAGCCTCGTTTTCTCAGTCAATTTTTTCCCTACCGTATCCGATGTGTGCAATATTTTTCATATTCCGTATGCAGGCTGGACGGTTGATGCGCCTGTGATGGAGCTTTACAGCAAATCTATTACGAACCCCTGCAACTATCTTTTTCTATTTGACAGATGCCAGTATCAGGATATTGCACCGCTCAATCCCGGTCATGTATTTTATCTGCCTCTTGCCACTGACCCGGCTTACATGCAGTCAGTCATTCGGGATGCCGCAAAATCTGCGAGTTGCACGGGCCATAACAGGTTTTGCTCTGATCTCTCCTTTGTCGGCTCTCTTTACACTGAAAAATGTGCCTATGATAAGCTCTCCAACCCGCCGGAGTATCTCGCCGGATTTTTGGACGGTCTCATGGCAGCTCAGTTGAAGGTATATGGCTACTACTTCATTGACGAAGTTCTCCCCGGTCAGGTGATTGCCGATTTTAAAGAGCATCTTCCCGGTTATTACTCTCCGGTCGATGCGCCTTATCTCGACGATAAAACAATTATTTCCCAACTTTATATCGGAAACAAGATATCCTCTCTGGAACGGGTGCGGCTAATGAAACTGCTGGCGTCCCATTATTCGCTTGACATCTATACTGCAAGCGACACCTCAGGAATTCCTGGAATTCACAATCGAGGGCTGGCAAAAACCTTGACAGAAATGCCGCTGGTATTTCATAATAGTACTGTTAATCTGAATATGACTTCGAAACCGATCCGCTCCGGTATCCCTCTTCGCATTTGGGATATCATGGGCTGCGGCGGTTTTCTGATCACCAACTTTCAGTCGGAGATCCCCGAATATTTCACGCCAGGGGAACATCTGGAAGTCTATGAAAGTGAGGAGGATTTGATTGACAAATGCGGCTATTATCTGGCGCACCCTGACCGTGCCCGGGAAATTGCCCAGAACGGCTTGGAACTTGTTCAAAGCAAACACACCTACCGGCATCGCATCGAGGAGTTGCTTCGGACTATTTTAGAGCACAAATAAAGGAGCTTTCTTATGAATATTATCTTTTTGGACTGGCCCTGCTTCTGCCGGGAGGCTTCCGTTGCCGCTTTAAAGCGGCTCGGTCATTCTGTCAGTTTCTTTTTTCATTCCGAATACGATCTGCGCAGATCTGCCGAGTTTGATGCAGCATTTGATGCATACTTGTCCAAAGGAAATTACGACTGTGTTTTTTCCTACAATTTTTATCCTCTGGTCTCAGAGGGCTGCAAGCGCAATCAGTTGAAATATATTTCTGTCGTGTACGATGCACCGCATGTTTCTCTGTATTCCTACACGATTGTTTATCCCTGCAATTATGTTTTTCTTTTTGACCGTACACAGTATCAGGAACTGGCTAATATGGGCATTCCGACTGTCCACTATCTTCCTCTTTCCGGAGACGCGGACCACATTGACGAACTGCTGGCACTCCCCCACAATAAAGAACGGTACTGTGCTGACGTTTCTTTTGTCGGCTCTCTCTATAATGAAGATCATAATCTTTTTGACCGTCTTACGGGTCTAAGCGATTATACCAGAGGTTATCTTGATGCAATCATGGAGGCACAATTAAAGGTATACGGCTATTATTTCATTGAGGAAGTCCTCAAAAAAGACATTCTTGACGAGATGAAGGCCTCCATGCCTTATAAAGCCGGAAATACAGGGATACAGAGTGATGAATTTATCTATGGAGACTATTTTATTGGACGCAAGCTCACGGAAATGGACCGTATTCGCACATTAACTTCGGTTGCCGCACAGCACCCTGTACGCCTTTATACATTGAACAGCAGCTATACCGCGCCCGGAATTGAAAACATGGGAACTGTGGATTATGACAGGGAAATGCCTTATGTCTTTCACTATAGCAAAATCAATCTAAACATTACATTAAAAAGCATTAAATCGGGAATTCCTCTCCGTGCAATTGATATCATGAGTGCCGGAGGCTTTCTAATGACTAATTTTCAGGCAGAGCTTTTTGAACATTTTATACCTGACGAAGATTTTGTCTATTATAATGATCTAAACGACCTGAACGAAAAAATTCATTATTATTTGGAACACGAGGAAGAGCGCTGTCGTATTGCGGAAAACGGCAGGAACAAAATCCGTCGTTTTCACAGTTTTGAACAGCATTTCCGGGATATTTTCCAGATTGTGTTTTAAATACTATAAGAAAGGGGTATTCTTTTATGTCCGTAAAAGTTTCCGTGATTGTTCCCGTATACAATGCAGAAAAGACACTTGCCGCCTGCCTTGGCAATCTGATGCACCAGACCCTACCTGATATGGAGTTTATTCTAGTAAATGATGCCTCCACAGATCAAAGCCTTTCCATTCTCTTAGACTGTGAGCGCGCCTTCCCCGATAAAGTTATTCTCATCAATTCAGAACACAATTCCGGTCCGGGCGGTGCAAGAAACATCGGACTGTCCTACGCCTCCGGCGAATATATCGGTTTTGTGGACAGCGATGATATTCCGGATACTGCTATGTACGAAAAACTCTATCAACGCGCTATATCCGGTGATTATGATATGGTGGACGGACTTTATTTTAACGAAGAGACAGACACGCTTGTTCTGCAGACCGCAGATAACTGCACCGGCATTCTAGATGCCATCAAGCGCTCGGAACTGATCGCTGGCGGCGGTTATTTATGGAGCAGGATTTTCAGACGAGAGCTGTTTGAGGGTATGACCTTTCGTGAAAACACGATTCTGGAAGATATGGAAACACTCATGCTTCTGTTTATGCGCACCAAACGGCTCGGCACTGTCAAAGAACTTGTGTACAAGTACTGTGCTTCCTCCGGCTCCGCCTCAAAGCTTTCCAATCCGGTTCGCTACCATACCGCTATCCGGGATGCCATGACAGCTATTGCAGACACAATTTTCCCTTTAGAGAACTACGCCGGTGTTCAGAATGCAATAGAATACTCCATGATGCATCTCTACCAGTGTGGTCTTGTAAACGCACTGTATCCGGACAGCAACTTAGCGCCGCTGCAACAGGATATGTATATCAAAGAACTGCGGGAATTGCGTTTCCGATATGTCAGACGCGATTACAAAAAGAATCCTTATATTAAACAAAAAATTACAAAAGAGAATCTTGCATTGTTTGAGGAAATTGAATCTTATTAAAAAAGCGCAAAAAAGAACTGCCTTGCGGCAGTTCTTTTTTCGTACGTTTTTTTATTGCAATTACTGAAGTAATGACAATACACCCTGAGTTGACTGGTTAGCCTGTGCCAGCATGGACTGTCCTGCCTGAGCGAGGATGTTGTTCTTGCTGTACTCAACCATCTCTTCTGCCATATCTGTATCACGGATACGGGACTCAGCTGACTGAGTATTCTCAGAAATGTTATCCAGGTTAGCGATCGTGTGCTCTAATCTGTTCTGCAATGCACCAAGTGTTGATCTCATATCAGATACAGACTGGATAGCCTTCTGGATTGCGCTCATTGCTGCTCCTGCTGAGGAGAAGCTGGATACTGACAA
>JAAUZB010000038.1 GCA_014804775.1 Roseburia sp.
CCTTCGTGGGAGCGAGGATTGAAATGATTTCGCACGGGTGCATTGAGCGGTTGAAAGTTGTCGCTCCCTTCGTGGGAGCGAGGATTGAAATTAACTGCTGTAAAGTCGGGCATCGCTTGCCGTTTGTCGCTCCCTTCGTGGGAGCGAGGATTGAAATCGTTGGCGACCTGTTCCAGTACACCAAAAATGAAGTCGCGCCCTTCGAGGGAGCGAGGATTGAAATATCAAAGCCAATACATAGCGGCTTCAGCTTCTGGGTCGCTCCCCTCGTGGGAGCGAGGATTGAAATGTTGTAATTCGTAGTGACCCTTGTCCATCCGCCATAGTCGCGCTCTTCGAGGGAGCGAGGATTGAAATATAGCAGCAACTACTATTTGCAGTTCCTGCCGCGTCGCTCCCTTCGAGGGAGCGAGGATTGAAATTCCGGGGCCAGCGCAGAGGATCCGTCTGTATATGGTCGCGCCCTTCGAGGGAGCGAGGATTGAAATAGATAAGGAACAAATTCGTTTAGCATCCAACGCCGTCGCGCCCTTCGAGGGGACGTGGATTGAAATCTCTGGACGGTAGCGGCAATTACGCTGATCTAGCGTCGCGCTCTTCGAGGGGGCGAGGATTGAAATCTCTTTAACCGTATATGCATTTTCTTCCTCAGCCGTCGCGCCCTTCGAGGGAGCGAGGATTGAAATTCCGGCGGATCCGCTTGCTCCGATCGGATTAGGAGGTCGCGCCCTTCGAGGAAGCGAGGATTGAAATGCGGAATCAATAATGATAATCCGCTTCAAGATTGTGTCGCGCCCCTCGAGGGAGCGAGGATTGAAATGTAGTTAGCTGTAGTGTGAAAGGGCAGGGTTTATCGTCGCGCCCTTCGAGGGGGCGAGGATTGAAAGCAAAACGCTATTGCGGGTTTCTATCGGAATTTCGTCGCGCCCTTCGAGGGGCGAGGATTGAAATAACAGAATTGTAAGTGGTATTTGCATCGGTAATAGTCGCGCCCTTCGAGGGGGCGAGGATTGAAATAGAGCAGAAACAACGGAAGCTTGTGTCCAATCAGGGTCGTGCCCTTCGAGGGGGCGAGGATTGAAATGGGGATTACGGCGAAGCAATTAAGCCGATCTTTGTCGCGCCCTTTGAGGGAGCGAGGATTGAAATGTTAAACTTGTGATGTTGTTCCGAATAGTTTTAGTCGTGCCCTTCGAGGGGGCGAGGATTGAAATTTTGGAGAAAATATTGATTGGGAAGAGGTGTTAGAAGTCGCATCCCTTGAGAAAGCAAGAATTGAAACATAAGAAAAACCCGCAAAGGTAAATAAAAAAGCTTTCAGCATAAAAGCCATCCCCAAATGGTTGCGGTTTACATCCTAAATGTAATTTCATGTTTAGAATATACCTTGAACCATTTCATTATTTGCCCTAACTGTGTTATAATCCAATACATAACAGTTCAACACATTCATAAAACGCTCATGATACAAATGAAAATGCTTGAGCGACAACATGAATTAAGAAACATAGGACAAAACGCAGAAATGGGAAATGGGATGAAAAAGCGCTTCAAAAGCTGGAAAGACGGCATGGCAATGAGCTGATAACAGACCGCACAGGCAGTTGAAAACGTGACCGATATCAATGAAGCCTTTCGAAACGGTGCGCTTGAGGCATACCGTGTACTGTGTCTGAAGACTGCCGAAGAAACACTCAAAAATATTGACATTGAATATGGATAGAGAAGGGCGGTGCGGTTGTCACGACCTATGAAAAACTGCTCGTGAGCGGAGGATGGAGATGGAATATAGGATAACAACAAAAGATGATATAGATATTCTTATGACTGCTCGACTTGAAATGCTCCGAAAGGTAAATGACCTTTCAGACGATTGTCAGTTTTCAAATGAACTTATTGAAAAAAGTAAAAATTATTTTTTAGAGGGTGATCAAACAACGGTGCTTGCAATACAGGATGGTATAGCTGTGGGGTGGGCAAGTATATCATATATTGAAATTATGCCGACATTGTCGCATCCTACAGGAAAAAGGGCACATCTTATGAATGTATATACAAAGGCAGACTATCGAAGGAGGGGTATTGCACGTAAGCTCGTGCAGATGTTAATTGACGAGGCTAAGGAAAAGGGGGTTACAGAAATTAGCTTAGATGCTACAGACTTAGGAAGAGCGCTATATGAATCACTTGGATTTTGTGAGTCTGATGAGTGTATGGTAATGAATTTGCTTAAGTAAAGCTCCGGTTTGAAGAGGAAAGCACAGGCAAAGGATGCCGAAAATGAGATGACAGGAAAGGAAGGATTAAATTATGAAGTACGAGAACTATATTTTTGACCTATACGGAACCCTTGTAGACATACATACGGATGAGGAAATGCCGATGCTGTGGGAAAAACTGGCGCTTTTCTACGGATATTACGACGCTCTCTACACACCGGAGGAGTTGAAAACGAGATACAGCGAGTTGGTCACGGAGAAAGAGTCTGCCGAACAGGGTGAGGACGATGTCCATGAGGCACATCCGGAGATAAAAATAGAACAAGTCTTTCAGGCTCTTTTCCGGGAAAAGGGTGTGGATGCCGATATGACGCTTGCGGTTCATGCGGGGCAGTTCTTCCGAATTCTTTCTACCGAGTACATCCAAATTTATGACGGCGTAAAGCAGATGCTTGCCATGCTCAAAGATGCGGGAAAGAACATCTATCTGCTGTCCAACGCACAGCGCATCTTTACCGAGTATGAGATGCATACACTTGGTATAGCAGAGTATTTTGACGATATTTTCATTTCTTCAGAATGCGGAGTAAAAAAGCCGGATGAACGCTTTTTCCGATTGCTGATGGACAAGCACCAGTTAAAAACGGAAAGCTGTGTTATGATCGGCAATGATTTAAGCAATGACATAGGAGGCGCCAGACAGGTCGGAATGGATGCCTTTTATATCCATTCCAACATTTCACCGAAGCTGCCGCGGGATGAAAAGACGCAGCAGGAAATAAAACCGGAGGCGGAGTACGTTCTGATGCAAATGGATATGGAAAAAGTGATGGACATTTTGCGCGAAACAATGTAGATGCATGTGATACAAAAAGCAGACAGCAGATCCTCAAAGGGATTCTGCTGTCTGTTTTTTGAGCATAAGTTTTAGAACGTTTAGTTTTCAGAAATAATAGCTGTTTCATATTTGTTCAGGCACAGTGTTCCGTCGATATGCTCTCCGGTCATCAGGTTCGTACCGTGAATATCGGACAGAGCCTGCGGAACTTCTGACGTGTTCAGATAAAAGGTATAGCGTTCCTGTCCAGCTTCCCTGCGATGGCATTCCACGCCTTCCGGCAGGCGAAGATACGGGATAGAAGTCTGACTGAGCATTTCAAGGAATAATCTGTCCATGCTCTCTGTGTCGATTCTGGCGCCTGTGTAGTAAGCGGTTCCTTTTCCGTAGCTGTTTGCTGTGACGGCAGGATAGTCTTTATAGTAATCCTCCTGATAGCTGCCCAATACACGTGCGCTGCCAAGTCTGAGAACTTCAGCGTAATCCTTTACTTCTCCGATGCTGCCGTCTGTGAACTGCACCGCATTTCGGTCGGAAGGATACAGGGTATCGATTTCTTCGCTGATGATTCCAAACAGCTCCGAGAGACCGTCTCCCGGGAAACCGCCCAAATAGCAGAGCTGGTCGTCATCTACATATCCGGTCAGGTAGGTTGCCAGCAGCTGCCCGCCCCGATGGACAAAGGCCTTTAACGAGTCAGCAACGCCGGGCTTTAACAGGTATAGCATAGGTGCGACGACCAGATCATAGCGGTCCAGGGCGTCCGTAGAAGGGATCACGTCCATATCTATCCCCAGCTTTACAAAATTCTGATAAATTTCATAACAGGTTTCAGTATATTTTTTTGTCTCGCTCGACAGTCCCCTCATATCTTCGATCGCCCACATATTGTCCCAGTCGAACAGCAGGGCAGCCTTTGACGGTACAAGAGTTCCCTTCACAGAGGACAGCTGATCCAGAACTTTTCCCAACTGTGCAACTTCCTTAAAAATCCGTGTGTCGCTGGTTCCGAGATGATCGAGGACCGCTCCGTGGTACTGTTCAGAAGAACCGCGCCCTTTTCGCCACTGAAAATATTGCACAGTATCAGAACCGCACGCAACTGCATGCAGGGAAAAGAGTTGATGTATGCCGGGACGTTTCTGTTTGTTGTAGGGCTGCCAATTTACCAGTCCGGGAGCGCTTTCCATCAGCATAAAAGGAGTATCTTTTTTCATGGATCTCATCATGGCGTGATTAAAGCAAACATGACTGAACGTATCGGAAAGTGACTCNNAATCGNTGNNNAAGCGNGGATACGCATCCCAGGAGANGACGTCAAGTTCCTTTGCCATAACGCGGTAATCCAGTCCGGGATACAGCTCCATAAAATTAGTAGTGACAGGGAGAGAAGGCGTCAGNTCTTTGAGCAGCGCAATTTCCGACTTCATATAATCCGTCATATTCCATGTGGTAAAACGTTTCCACTCCAGATTGAGTCCCATAATGCTGAANTCACCGTTTCGGTAGGGNGGCTCTATCTGTGAAAAATCATTGTATGTATGACTCCAGAANGTTGTCCACCANGCATGATTCAGCTTTCCGATGTCATGATCGAATTTATCGGCAAGATAATTCTGAAAACGCTTGACGCAAAGAGGACAGAAGCACTCGCCGCCAAACTCATTGGAAATATGCCACATNATAAGTCCGGGGTGACTGCCGACNTCGTGGAACAGCTTTGTCACGATGTTGTGCACTTTCTCNCGATAGACAGGAGANCTCATACAGTGATTGTGNCGGACGCCGTGGTGGCAGCGGATACCGTAGGAATCCACTCTTAANGCCTCAGGATATTTTTCGTCCAGCCATGCCGGGCGCGCGCCGGAAGGCGTTGCAAGTATGGTATAGATGCCATTGTCNTAGAGCGCNTCCATGATTTTTTTCAGCCAGTCAAAATGATATTCTCCCTCCACCGGTTCGTAGGTGGACCAGGAAAAAACGCCAAGCGTNGCAGAAGTCATGCCGGCNTCTTTCATCAGGCGGATATCTTCTTCCANAATATCCGGGCGGTCCAGCCATTGCTCCGGATTGNAGTCTCCGCCATGNAAAATNCCCTTTATCTGCGGAAATAAAATTTTTCTTGCCATGATTCGTACCTCTCTCAGTCATNGGTTGNAGAGCGCAAACGGTTGNTCATAAAATNAGCGTAACANANAGNCGGAGTATTTGCAATAGAAACAGATTTTTTTTTCGTGCAATTTTTTTCGTGCATTTCATATGCNGANATTGAGAAAATAGTTTCCTTATGTTATAGTAGATGGGCATAATTTTTTACAGGGGATGTGGGAAAATGGAAAAAGAGATAAAGAATCCGNTNGGAGAAGAAAAAATNGCAAAACTGNTGGCGCAGTTCGCAGNTCCCAGCATTGTGGCTATGCTTGTCAGCTCTCTNTACAATATTGTCGANCAGTTTTTTATTGGGAGAAGTGTCGGTGANCTTGGAAATGCNGCGACCAATATTGCATTTCCNCTGTCGATCACATGCATNGCTATTGCGCTGTTCTTTGGGATAGGCGGTGCGGCAAACTTTAATATNTCGATGGGAAGGAACAGGAAGTCGGAGGCGTTTTCTTTTTTTGGGAATTCTATTACGATGCTTCTGNTGGGTGGTNTGCTGCTGTGTACCGTAACAGAAATTTTTCTGGACCCAATGCTGCATTTTTTNGGATCGCCAGACGACGTACTGGAATATGCGAGGACATATACAAGAATTACAGCCTTTGGGTTTCCGTTCCTGATCCTGGCGACGGGCGGCGGGCATCTGATCCGCGCTGACGGAAGACCGAAAATTGCCATGATGTGNAATCTGACAGGAGCGGTAGTCAACACAGCGCTGGATGCACTGTTNGTATTTGGCTTTAAGTGGGGCATGGCGGGGGCAGCTGCGGCAACGGTCATCGGACAGGCCTTTTCCGCCGGAGTGGCGTTTTGGTTTTTGACNCANGCACAGAGCGTTCATCTCAAAAAGGAGTATTTGCGGATACAGCCCGACTGCATCAAGAGAATNGCTTCGCTGGGGATTGCGTCGGCGGCCAATCAGATNGCNATGATGATCGTTCAGATCGTNATGAACAAATCTTTGAAATATTANGGCTCTCTGTCTGTTTACGGGGANGCGACTCCGATTGCCTGCGTAGGGATCATCACGAAGATCAACCAGGTGTTCATGTCATTTGTGATCGGACTGTCNCAGGGNATGCAGCCGATCGTAAGCTACAATTACGGCTCGGGGCAGTTTGGACGGATGAAGCGCGCGTATAGGGATACGATCACAGTGGGAGCGCTGTTTGCACTGGTGGCATTTTTGATTTTCTTCTTTGCACCGAGACAGATCATTGGAATTTTCGGAAACGGGTCAGAGGAGTACTTTAGCTTTGCAGTCAAATACTTTAAAATATATTTATTCTTTACCTTTTTGAACTTCATGCAGCCGATTACCACGAATTTTTATACAGGAATCGGAAAAGCGGTCAGTGGAATGTTTTTGGCACTTACGAGACAGATCATTTTTTTGCTTCCGCTGATACTGATCCTCCCGGCATTGGTGGGTATCGACGGCATTATGTATGCCGGGCCTGTTGCTGATTTTATGGCGGCGCTGGTATCCTCTTTGATGGTGACAAGGGAGCTTCATAAAAAAGTGTATCAGGAAAAACCTTTGGTAGACAATATACCGTAATATGATATAATGGATATTAATCAAATGAAAAGGAGAACAGAAGAATGATCCAGCAGAGAAACATTGCAGTTTGTATTATTTTGTCTATTGTGACCTGTGGTATTTATGGGATTTACTGGTTTATCTGCCTGTCCAATGAGGCAAATACTGCATCCAACACGTTCGGAACCTCCGGAGGAACGGCATTTCTGCTGTCCCTTATCACCTGCAATATATACGGGATTTATTGGGCGTATAAGCAGGGGGAGAAAATTGATGTGGCGAAGAAAAACCGGGGAATTCCCTCTGAAAATACAGGTGTGCTGTATCTGATCTTATGGCTGATCGGATTCGGGATTGTTGCGGAAGCACTGATGCAGAATGAACTGAATCAGCTGGCGTAGCCGGTAAGGATGCCCCTCGAGAGCACGTCCGGCAGAGTGCCGCTGATCAGGCGCACGGCATAGACGGCGAGCACGGTGATTCCGATGGCAGTCACCCAGACCGTTCCATACGGTGCTTTTTTGCCTAGTATATATCGGAAAAAGCAGAGATACAAAAGAAATGCCGCCCATGGAAAAATTGCAGGGTGCATTCTGAAAGCGCCCGCGAGATCGCCGCGAAGCAGTAACAGACCGGCACGCGTGAGACCGCAGGCAGGGCAGGGGAAACCGAAAAGGATTGCAAAAGGACAGACCGAGTGGAACAGGAACTGTGTCAGAGCCATATAAAAGAGAATGGTGCACAGGATCACTCGGTTTTTTTTCATATCTGCAAAAATGCGGCATAAAATTGTTTTAATCAGTGTCACGGGGGACCTCCCATATAAAGTCATATAAAACAGCATAAAGAAAAAAAAGAATGCTGTCAAACATTTCAAAAGAAGAAGGAGGCAAAAAAATGGAAAATTTTGTACCGGCGATTATTGCAGTTGTCGTAATCGCACTCATTGTACTGCTGTTCTGCATCGGCTATGTGAAGGCGCCGCCGGATATGGCGTACATTATTTCGGGCTTCAAAAAGAAGTCAAAAGTTGCAATCGGAAGGGCAAGCATCCGCATTCCGTTTTTTGAGCGGCTTGACAAATTAAATCTGAGGCTGATTTCGATTGATGTAAAGACCAGCAATGCTGTTCCGACAGCTGACTACATTAATATTAATGTGGATGCGACGGTCAATGTCAAAATCAGTAATAACCCCGAGAAGCTTCGGCTCGCTGCGGAAAACTTCCTTAATAAGAACACGGAGTATATTGCCGGAGTGGCAAGGGAAGTGCTGGAAGGAAACGTCCGCGAGATCGTAGGTAAAATGAAGTTGGAGGAAATGGTTTCTGACCGTCAAAAGTTTGCAAACCTCGTAAAAGAAAATGCAGAGCCGGATCTGGCAGCTATGGGACTTGACATTATCAGCTTTAATGTGCAGAATTTCGTAGACGGAAATGAAGTCATTGAGAATCTCGGTATTGACAACATTGTCAAGATAAAAAAAGCGGCTGCTATCGCGCGGGCGGAGAGCGAAAGAGATATCAAGGTCGCACAGGCATCTGCAGACAAGGAATCTAATGATGCGGCAGTGGCGGCACAGACGGAGATCGCAAAGAAGCAGAATGAGCTTGCCATCAAGAAATCTGAGCTCCAGATGGAGGCGGATACCAAGAAGGCAATGGCGGATGCTGCTTACGAGATCCAGAAAGAGGAACAGCGTAAGACGATTGAGATCACCACGGCAAATGCAGATATTGCGAAGCAGGAGCGTGAGATTGAACTGAAGCAGAAGCAGGTTGCCGTAAAAGAGCGGGCGCTTGAAGCTGAGGTCAAAAAGCAGGCAGAGGCAGATAAGTATGCGGCTCAGCAGAAAGCGGATGCAGCACTTTACCAGCGCCAGAAGGATGCAGAGGCGAAACAGTTTGAGGCACAGCGCACGGCAGAGGCGAGAAAAGCGCAGGCAGAAGCTGACCGCTATGCCAAGGAACAGGAGGCGGCCGGTATCCGCGCAGTAGGAGAGGCCGAGGCATCTGCCATTCAGGCAAAGGGTATTGCAGAGGCGGAAGCAATGGAGAAGAAGGCGGAAGCATATGCGAAGTACAATAAGGCAGCAGTGGCAGAGATGATGATCAAGGTGCTTCCGGATATTGCGGGTAAAATTGCAGAGCCTTTGGGACAGATCGACAAGATCACGATCATTGGCGGCGGAGACGGTGCAAACAGCGGGGTTGAACAGGTGGCAGGAAATGTACCTGTCGTGATGGCTAAGGTTTTTGAAAGTATGAAAGAAACGACCGGAATTGACCTTGCGAACATCATTAATGCAGATTCTTACGACGCACAGGTCAACCGAAACATTAATATTTCGGGAATTGATTCTGTAAAACTGACGACTGCGGAGGTTGCCGGATCTGACAATACAGATTTGTAAGAATGACCTTTAAAACTGAATATTGAGAATAAAATAGGCGGCATTGGCATATATTTTGTTGATGCTGCTTGTTTTATGCAGAAAGTGTGGAAATGTGTAGATATAATTTTTGATAATTTTCACAAAAAGCTAGCTATTTTTATATGTTTATGGTACAATTTTACTATTAAAATTACCGAGCGAGGGAGAGAATTATGGCAAAAGAAATGATTGCAATGCTTCTTGCCGGTGGACAGGGGTCGCGTTTATATGCGTTGACTCAGAAACTGGCAAAACCTGCAGTTCCGTTTGGAGGGAAATACCGGATTATTGATTTCCCGTTGTCGAACTGTGTGAATTCTGGGATTGATACTGTGGGTATCCTTACACAATATCAGCCATTGGTGCTGAATGAGTATATCGGAAACGGTCAGCCGTGGGATTTGGACCGGCTGCATGGAGGTGTACATGTTTTGCCGCCGTATCAGCAGGCGAGCGGATCTGACTGGTATAAAGGTACAGCAAATGCGATATATCAGAACCTTTCATTTATTGAACGGTATAATCCGCAGTATGTCATTATCCTGTCCGGTGACCAGATCTGCAAGCAGGATTATAGCGATTTCCTGAGATTCCACAAGGAAAAGGATGCTGAGTTCAGCGTGGCGGTTATGGAGGTTCCGTGGGAGGAAGCATCAAGGTTTGGACTGATGGTGGCTGGTGAAGACGACAGGATCACCGAATTCCAGGAAAAACCGAAGGAGCCGAAATCGAATCTGGCATCCATGGGTATCTATATTTTCAACTGGGATATTCTGAAAAAATATCTGATCGAGGATGAGGCAGACCCGAATTCTGAAAATGACTTTGGAAATAATATCATTCCGAATCTGCTCAGGGATGGGCGGAGAATGTACGCGTACCATTTCAGCGGATACTGGAAGGACGTTGGAACGATATCGTCCCTGTGGGAGGCGAATATGGAGGTTCTGGATCCGGAGCACAGCGGCATTAACCTGTTTGATGAGAACTGGAAGATCTACAGCCGGAACAGCGGTATGACAGGACACAGGATCAGTGCGGATGCAGTTGTGGAGGATTCCATGATCACTGATGGATGCCGTATAGACGGACATGTTAAGCATTCTATTTTGTTTGCCGGTGTTCAGGTGGAAAAAGGCGCAGAGATCGAGGATGCGGTTATTATGGGCGGCACGGTGATCAAAGAGGGCGCTGTGGTCAAGCACTGCATCATTGCCGAAGGTGTAGTGATAGGAAAGAATGCGGTGGTCGGCGCGATGCCCGATGCCGGACAAGGCGGAGTAGCGACGGTAGGATCAGGTGTGCATATCGGTGACAACGTAAAGGTGGGACCGAATGCAATGATTGACAGTGACGTGGAAGGTGGTGAAGTACAATGATCCGTTCTAATTCAAATGCATTGGGAATTATTTTCCCGAACAGTTATGACGCTTTGGTTCCGCAGTTGGTCAGTGACCGGTCAATGGCTTCCATTCCTTTTGCGGGACGTTACCGTATGGTAGATTTCGTTCTCTCCAGTATGGTAAATTGCGGGATTGACAATATTTCGTTGATCGTCCGCAAGAACTATCATTCACTGATGGACCATCTTGGCGCCGGACGTGAATGGGACCTGTCGCTGAAAAATGGCGGATTGAATATTGTGCCGCCGTTTGCAGAGAAGACGGTCAAAGTATACAACGGACGTGTGGAAGCTCTGGCGAGTGTACAGAATTTCCTGAAGAGCCAGAAAGAAAAATATGTGATCATGTCTGACTCAAACATTGCGTTCAACTTCGATTTCAATGCGCTGATCGATGCACATGTAAAGAGTGGGGCGGACGTGACGATCGCCTACAAGCGCGAAGAGATTCCGCAGGGGCATCTCAGTCAGCAGTTGATGGATCAGCAGTTGTATTATACATTAGACATGGAAGACGGACACGTAAAAGGAATTCGTGTAAAACCGCAGGATTCCGGCGTGCAGAACTTCTCTATGAATATTTATCTGATGGAGAGAGAACTTTTGATCGATCAGATCAGTTCGGCGTATGTACACGGCTATATTTACTTCGAGCGGGATATTCTGGCACCGCAGCTGGATAAGCTGAATGTTCGGGGGTATCAGTATGAGGGATATACAGCCCGGATCAGCGATATGAAGAGTTACTTCGATGAAAATATGAAGCTGTTGGATGAGAAGAATCTGGATGCTCTTTTTGCCAACAATCCGATCTACACCAAGATCCGTGACGATAATCCGACCAGATACATTAACGGCTCTAAGGCAAGCAATGTTGTCGTGGCAGACGGATGTGTCATCGAGGGAGAGGTGGAGAACAGTATTCTCTTCCGTGGTGTGAAAGTGGCGAAGGGAGCAAAGGTAAAGAACTGCGTGCTGATGCAGGATACGGTCGTAGAAGAAGGCGCTGTGGTGGAGTACCTGATTTCAGACAAGAATGTCACGATCACAGCGGGCAATGAGCTCAAGGGAACGGACAGCTTCCCGGTTTATGTGTCGAAAAAACAGATAGTGTAGCTATTCAGAACTGAATATGCAGAGTAATGTATTGGGGAATTGACACAAAAAATAATATATTGTAAAATAACACGAACAGGGTATGTGGGGGATAACATGCCCTGTTCATTTTATGCACAGGACCGCATATGGAAATCAGCTGCGTTGCAGCATGCGGTCCGCGCGGCGAGTAGGGGCTTCTCTACTCGATTGTTTTGCAGAGGATAAAGGGGTTGAAAGGAGCATCGCAATCATGGGGAACAAAAAGAAACTGGCGCAGGAGATGATCGCGTGTTTGAAAAAAGAATATCCGGACGCAGGGTGCACGCTGGATTATGATGATGCGTGGAAGCTTTTGGTAAGTGTACGGCTGGCGGCTCAGTGCACAGATGCGCGTGTAAATATCATTGTACAGGAGTTGTATCAAAGTTATCCGGATCTGGACGCGCTGGCAGATGCAGACGTTGCAGATATTGAAGCGATCGTAAAGCCCTGCGGGCTGGGACACAGCAAGGCGAGAGATATCAGCGCCTGCATGAAAATCTTAAGAGACCAGTATGGGGGAAAGGTCCCGGATGATTTTGATGCACTTCTGAAATTACCCGGAGTGGGGCGTAAAAGCGCGAATCTTGTGATGGGAGATGTGTTTGGAAAACCGGCGATTGTCACGGATACGCATTGCATCCGTCTTGTGAACCGCATGGGACTGGTGGACGGGATAAAAGAACCCAAAAAGGTTGAAATGGCACTCTGGAAAATTATTCCGCCGGAAGAGAGCAATGATTTCTGCCACCGTCTTGTGGAACATGGCAGGGCAGTCTGCAGTGCGCGGACGAAACCGCACTGTGAGATATGCTGCCTAAAAGAGATCTGTCCAAAAGTTGGCGTGGAGAAATAAGATAAGAGATGATAAAATAAATCAAGGTTATTGATTATAATCGCACCTTGCGAGGGCTGCAAGGCTGTGATAGTATATACGAAATGAATAAATAAATCAACTTTCTTGAACTATTAGGAGGACAACATGGAAATAGCAAAAAAATACGGCAAATCATATTTTATGCCGCCAGAGGTGACCTATGACTGGGTGACGAGAGACAGCATAGAAAATCCCCCTATTTGGTGCAGTGTGGACTTACGGGACGGGAATCAGGCGCTGATCGAGCCGATGGGACTGGAAGAAAAAATCAGCTTTTTCCAGATGCTGGTGGATATAGGATTTAAAGAAATCGAGGTTGGCTTTCCGGCAGCATCTGATACGGAATATAATTTTATGCGTGCGCTCATTGAACGCAACATGATACCGGATGATGTGACAGTTCAGGTTTTGACACAGGCGAGGGAGCATATTATCAGAAAGACATTTGAGGCGGTAAAGGGAGCGCCGCATGCGGTTATCCACCTGTATAATTCCACTTCGGTAGCACAGCGTGAGCAGGTATTCCAAAAGAGTAAAGAAGAGGTAAAACAGCTTGCCGTATCGGGCGCAGCACTGTTAAAAGAGCTGGCATCGGAGACGGACGGCAATTTTACATTTGAGTACAGTCCGGAGAGCTTCCCGGGAACAGAAGTGGATTATGCAGTGGAAGTATGCAACGCAGTGCTGGATGTATGGCAGCCGGATTCCGCGCATAAGGCGATCATTAATATACCGACCACAGTGCAGATCGCAATGCCGCATGTATTTGCATGTCAGATTGAATACATTACAAAGCATTTAAAATACAGGGACAATGTGATCTTAAGCGTACACCCGCACAATGACAGAGGATGCGGGATCAGTGATGCGGAGTTTGGTGTTCTTGCAGGCGCAGACCGCGTTGAGGGAACCCTGTTCGGCAATGGAGAGAGAACCGGCAATGTGGATATTGTGACACTGGCGATGAACATGGTATGCCACGGCGTGGACCCGAAACTGGATTTTAGCAATATTTCTAAAATCCGTGAAAAATATGAGCTTTTCACCGGGATGAAGGTATATGAGAGAACCCCCTATGCCGGAGATCTGGTATTTACCGCGTTTTCCGGTTCCCATCAGGATGCAATTTCCAAGGGAATGGCATGGAGAGAAGCGGGTAAGAGCGGAGATCGGTGGGATGTACCGTATCTCCCGATCGATCCGAAGGATGTGGGACGGGAATATGAATCTGACGTGATCCGTATTAACAGCCAGTCGGGAAAAGGCGGAGTCGCATTTATTTTAAAGCAGAACTTTGGCATTTCACTTCCGAATCAGATGAAAGAGGAAGTGGGATATCTGGTGAAAGGAGTTTCTGACCGCCGCCATCAGGAGCTGGCGCCGGAGGCGATTTACCGTATTTTTGAAGAGAACTATATCAATATTCATGATATTTTCCAGATACCGGAATGTCATTTTGAGCAGAAGGATGGCATTACGGCAAAAGTAACGATAGAGCAGAACAAAGAGCGGAGGCTGATTGAGACGAACGGCAACGGACGTCTGGACGCAGTCAGCAATGCGATCAAGATGTATTTTGGGATCAGTTATGAGCTTGCATCTTATGAGGAGCATGCCGTATCGCAGGGATCGTCCTCGAAGGCTGCAACTTATGTGGAGATTATTTGTCAGGGCAAGCATTACTGGGGCGTTGGAATACATGAAGACATTATTACGAGTTCTATCGCCGCACTGGTCGCTGCCGCNAACAAGATGGCAAAGAGCGAGAATATCGTTGAGGGACGNGAAGAACGCATCGTCGATATNATGAATTTTATTCAGAAGCATTATGCGGATGTGACAATGGACCTTCTTGCTGAGAGNTTTAATCTCNCGAAGCCGTATCTTTCCAAATATATTAANGAAAAGTCNGGTATGACNTTNCAGGATGCNGTGAANAAGGCAAGGATGAAGAANGCCCGTACCATGTTAAAGGATACCAATCAGACGGTGGAGGCGATTGCCGCGTATGTCGGNTATGAGAATGTAGANCATTTTAACCGCCTGTTCAAAAAGGCATACGATATGACGCCGGTACAGTTTAGGAGAAAATATCANTAAAAATAACNGNTCAGAAAGTCTGCTGCGGAAAACGGAGAGTATCCGAAATTCCGCAGCATTTTTTTTNATAAAAGTTATTGACAACTAACTNGAATTAGAATATACTAACCATGAAAATANAAACAGGCGACATTGCCGATGGGAAAGAAGGGTGAGANTATGCCGTTATCTATGGCGAAAGAGGGAGAAGCGAATGTGATCAAGAANGTGGGCGGCAAGGANGATACCAGACGTTTTCTGGAGAATCTGGGATTTGTTGCCGGAGGAACTGTGACCGTAGTATCCGAGANAGGTGGNAACATGATCGTGAATGTNAAAGATTCGCGGGTNGCCATCGGCAAGGATATGGCGAATAAAATTATGGTGTAGAAAAGGAGCAGATGGAGGTAGCCGTGAAAACATTAAGAGAGGTAGCCTGCGGGCAGACTGTAAAAGTGACAAAANTGACAGGAGAAGGACCGGTGAANAGGCGTATTATGGACATGGGTATTACCAAGGGAGTGGAGATTTATGTCCGAAAAGTGGCACCGCTCGGAGANCCGGTAGAGATAACCGTACGGGGGTATGAGCTTTCACTTCGCAAGGCAGATGCNGAGATGATTGAAGTGGGCTAAAAAATTTACATAGANGTTAGNNNAANCTAATTAAANAGNAAAGANAAAGTTATATAAGACTTACACGTGAAAAGNAAAATGAAAAGCCNTAAGNCAGGAGGGTTATGAAAATGGCAGTAAAAATAGCACTCGCAGGGAATCCAAACTGCGGAAAGACAACGCTGTTTAATGCGCTGACCGGNTCTAATCAGTTTATCGGAAACTGGCCGGGCGTAACAGTTGAGAAAAAAGAAGGAAAANTGAAAGGATACAAAGATGTCACGNTTATGGATTTGCCGGGCATCTATTCNTTATCTCCGTACACNCTCGAGGAAGTAGTNGCAAGAAATTATCTGATCACGGAGAGACCGGATGCNATNATCAATATCGTTGACGGTACGAATATTGANCGCAACTTGTATCTGACAACGCAGATCATGGAACTTGGCATACCGGTTGTCATGGCNGTCAATATGATCGATGTNCTGAAGAAAAANGGAGACAAATTGCACACGGATGGGNTGAGCCGGCAATTAGGGTGNGAGGTGGTTGAAATATCTGCACTGAAAGGAACGGGTATTTGGGATGCTGCCAAAAAGGCGGTGGAATTGGCGCAGCAGAAAAAGCTGTCCNCACCGCAGCACAAATTTGCNGCGCAGGCAGAATCTGNGATTGANGCTGTGGCGGATAAGCTGGGGGCNGAAATCCCNGCAGAGCAGAANCGGTTCTTTGCAATTAAATTGCTGGAGAAAGACGACAAGATTGCAGAGCAGATGAAGTNCGTGCCNGATGTTACNNCNGAAATTAAAGCNCTNGAAGAGGAATTTGANGATGANACGGAAAGTATCATTACGAATGAGCGGTATGTATATATTTCTTCNATTATCGGAGAATGTGTGACAAAAGCGGCAAAGAAAGAAAATCTTACCGCGTCNGATAAGATNGACCGGATCGTGACGAACCGTTTTNTGGCATTGCCNATTTTCGCGGTGGTCATGTTCCTNGTGTANTATATATCNGTCACGACGATTGGAGATATACTGACGGGNTGGACCAATGATACATTGTTNGGTGAGTGGATTATTCCGGCGGCGCAAGGATTCTTTGAAAATATCGGATGCGCCGATTGGCTGACAGGTTTGATCGTAGATGGAATTATTGCCGGCGTGGGTGCTGTGTTGGGATTTGTGCCTCAGATGCTGGTGCTGTTCATCTTCCTTGCGTTCCTTGAGGCATGTGGATACATGGCACGTATAGCATTTATCATGGACCGTATTTTCCGTAAATTCGGACTTTCCGGAAAATCTTTCATTCCGATGCTGATCGGAAGCGGATGCGGAGTGCCGGGAATTATGGCGTCCCGTACGATTGAGAATGACCGCGACCGCAAGATGACAATTATGACAACCACGTTCGTACCGTGCGGAGCAAAGCTTCCGATTATTGCACTGATTGCCGGTGCGTTTTTCGGGAATGCCGGATGGGTGGCATGGAGTGCGTATTTTGTGGGTGTGGCAGCAATTATCTGCTCCGGTATTATGTTAAAGAAAATGAAAATGTTTGCAGGAGAACCGGCGCCGTTTGTTATGGAGCTTCCTGCTTATCACTGGCCGACAGTAGGAAATGTGCTCAGAAGCATGTGGGAGCGCGGATGGTCCTTTATTAAAAAGGCTGGGACGATCATTCTGTTATCTACAATCGTGCTCTGGTTCCTGATGAGTTTCGGATGGGCAGACGGAAGTTTTGGAATGCTTGAGGCGGAGCAGCTTGACAGCAGTATTCTGGCTGGCATCGGCGGAGCGATCGCTTGGATTTTTGCACCGCTTGGCTGGACGGCAGGCGGCGAGGGCTGGAAAATGGCTGTGGCAGCAGTAACCGGTTTGATTGCAAAAGAGAATGTAGTGGCAACCTTTGGTCTTCTCTTCGGTTTTGCCGAGGTGGCTGAGGACGGCGAAGAGATCTGGGGCAATCTTGCTGCGGTAATGACGCCGATCGCATCCTACGGCTTTCTGGTGTTTAATCTGCTTTGCGCACCCTGCTTTGCGGCAATGGGAGCGATTAAAAGAGAGATGAACAATGCAAAATGGTTTTGGTTTGCCATCGGATATCAGACGATTTTGGCATATGTTGTGGCAATGTGCATATATCAGATCGGTACGCTGATCACAACAGGGGCCTTTGGAATTGGAACAGTTGTTGCATTTATATTCCTTGCAGGATTTATTTATCTGCTGTTCCGTCCCTACAGAGAAAGTAAGACGTTAGATATAAAAGTAAAGAAAGTAGCATAGCATTCTGCATTCTATGAAGATGCTGATATGAAGTAAATGCGCAGATGGAGGAGAATATGGCGACGTTTATAGTGGGCGTTGTATTGGTGGCAGTCGTGTCGCTGATCATTCGAAGTATGATCAGCGATAAACGAAAAGGCAGGTCTCTGCAATGCGGCGGAGACTGCAGCCACTGTGGCAGGAACGGATGTTCCTGAAGAAAAGATGGATTAACACTTAAAAGGTAACTGCTTCCTCGCACTTAAAGTTGATAGAACTTTTTGGGAAAAATATATTTTTTCTGAAAAGTAGTGGAAAATTTTCAGAGAATTTTGTATAATATGTCTATCATAAGAGGAATAGGAAGTATTGGGGATGAAATCGAAAACAAAGAAAGAAACAGGTGCCACAAAGGCATCTGCCAATAAAAAATCCAAGGTGAGTACAAAGCAGGCCAAGGGCACTGGAAGTAAAACGGTCGATGCAAAACCGGCGAAGACCAAGAAGACCGGTGTGAAGAAGAAAAAGAGGCGTACTTCGCTTTTTAGCATCCGCAACAAGATTATTGTGTGCTTTCTTGTTCCTATTGTATTCATGATCGTTCTGGGAGTGATGTCGTATCAGCAGACAGCGACCGGAATGGCTGACGCGTACAGGGATTCGACGCAGCAGACGATCAAAATGGCGTCAGAATATATTGATGTCGTGAACAGTTTTATCAGGGCGGAACTGCTGAAGTATGCGCAGAACGGAGACGTGCAGAAGTATTTCAGCGGCCTTTATGTAGATGATGCAACGCAGATCGCTTCGCTGCTGAAGTCGGTGACTAGCACCCTTTCCTCCTCACAGCGGGCGAATTCGTATATTAGCGATATACACTTGATTTCTACGGATGAGGTTCGCCTGATAAGTACAAGGGATACGTCCAAACCAGGAATTTATGACAAGTACATGGCAGAGATGCTTGCGGCATCTGATGACGGGAAGAAAGTTAACAGATGGATAGACCGCCATGATGAGCTGGATGCGTATTTGGGCATCGACCCATCGGATTACATACTTTCATGTCAGATGGAACTTGAAGGCGGAAAGGGTGTCGCTGTGCTTGATGTGAAGGCAAGTGAAATCCGTAAACTGCTTTCAGGAATTGACTTGGGAGAGGGAAGCATTGTAGGCTTAGTCACGGCGGGAGGACGCGAAGTTGCCGTAGGACATGACGCAGAGGGACAGGTGGTTTCTTATTCGGCGGATCAGGTTATCTTTGCAGATAAGGATTTCTTTACGCAGATGGAAGGGCAGTCTGGCGTTATGGAAGTTCGGTATGAAGGCGCGGAGTATTTATATATATACTGCACAAGTGAGATGACTGCCTCCTCTGTCTGTGGATTGATTCCAATGAAGCTTGTGACTGCACAGGCAGATTCTATCCGACAGATGACGCTCGTGGGTGTTATTCTGTCCAGTATTATTGTAAGTATCATAGGAATCGGAATCGCGGGCGGTATTCGTAAGAATATGAGAAGAATCTCCGGAAGTCTTGAGGTTGTGGCGGAAGGAAATCTNGCNACCAAGGTATCCGTAAAGGGACGTGACGAGTTCCGCGGTCTCGCGGCGGCTGCCAATAATATGATTGCCAATAACAAACAGCTTGTNCAGCAGGTAAGTTCTGCAACCGACAAGCTGGAAGAGTCGGCGAAAGAGGTGACGGAGGTTTCCGGNGTAATTCAGGANTACTCNNAGAANATCTCGCATGCCATTGATGATATCAATGAGGGNATGGTNCAGCAGTCAACGCATGCNCAGGAGTGTGTCAGCCGTACCGATACGCTNTCCACTGAAATACAGGAAGTCAGCCGTGTCGCACGGGANGTAGAGGCNTTGGTTTCCAACGCGGANCAAATGATCCAGAGNGGAATGCANATNGTAGAACTTCTTGGNCAGCGTGCACAGGAGACAACAGAGGTGACGGCAAAGGTAGGCGAAAGCATTGCGGAGCTCAAACAGGGNTTTGAGATTATCAACCAGTTTGTATCGACGATNACCGANATTTCGGAGNAAACCAATNTGTTGTCACTGAATGCATCGATCGAAGCGGCGAGAGCGGGCGAAGCAGGACGAGGTTTTGCAGTGGTTGCAGAAGAAATCCGAAAGCTTGCGGACAATTCTGCTGAGGCTGCGGGTNAAATTCGTAATAATGTGGANCTCATCAGTNCTCAGACGAGTCACAGNGTAGACAGTGCNAAANAGGCCNGTGAGATGGTAGCGNTGCAGACGGCATCTGTGGAGGANGTGATCGGNGTATTCCAGAGNATGAACGAATCNATGGAGGAGCTGTTTGAAGGATTGAAACGCATTGCAGTCAGCACAGAGCGTGCCGATAAAGAGCGAATGGATACTCTCGAGGCAGTGCGGAATATCTCTCAGATCATAGAGAAGACGGCAATGAGTGCAGAAGTGGTTTCGAATATTGCGATCAGCCTGACGAAGAATGTTGAGAACCTCAACGGTACAGCTGAGAATCTGGGCGATAATATGAATGGACTTAAGAATGAGATTGCAGTATTTAAGATNGAATAAAAGAATNAAATGTATGAGNGAAAGAGGTCGTTTCTTNATAAAAGAAACGGCCTTTTTTGTNAATAGATNNCAGAAAGTCGTTTCTATTTTTGTATATGTGTGGTAAAATAATTGCAACAGTTTGTGAAATCTATAAGTTAGGAGAAACAGAAAGAGAAATGCAGATTGAGGATTTTAATACATCACCCAGTGAGCGGGNAGAGATTGTGGAACACGAANACNAGCGGGAACAGGAGATCCGTATATCACCGATACGGGAGGTATTCAGNTGGTTGTGCTCATTTGCTGTGGCACTGATCGTTGCTATGCTGCTGAAGAACTTTGTGATCATCAATGCAGANGTGCCCACTGGCTCAATGGAGAATACAATTATGCCNGGAGACCGGNTGATCGGAAATCGGTTAGCGTATCTGCAGAATAGCCCGGAGCGTGGAGATATTGTGATTTTCCGCTATCCGGATAATGAGGATGAGCTGTACGTGAAGCGNGTGATNGGATTGCCGGGAGAATCGGTNTCGATCGTGGACGGAAAAATCTATATTGACGGAGCGGCAGAGCCGCTGCCGGAAGAGTATCTGAAGGAAACATGGGTTATTGCNACNGGGCCGTATTCGTTTGAGGTGCCGCAGGGCTGNTATCTCGTACTGGGAGACAANCGCAATGATTCCTGGGATGCGCGTTATTGGGCNAATACNTATGTCCGNCAAGACAAGATACTCGGAAAGGCGGTTGTGGTTTACTGGCCGTTCGGACATGTCGGAAAATTAGAATAAGGGGAANCAGACATGATTGCATTTCTTGCAAAGATTTTTATCAGGGAGAAAGAGGATCATGCCAGAATCAGGCAGGCGTACGGNGTNCTTTGCGGCACCGTGGGTATCCTGCTCAATATATTTTTATTCATAGGNAAGTTTGCGGCGGGAACTGTCAGCAAGTCTATTGCGATCACGGCAGATGCATTTAATAATCTTTCGGATGCAGGGTCGTCTATNGTNACNCTGATCGGATTTNANNTGGCAAATGCCAAAGCGGATTCNGAACATCCCTTTGGGCATGGAAGGNTGGAGTATGTTTCNGGATTGGCAGTGTCGGCTGCGATTNTGCTGATGGCATATGAGCTGATNCGAAGNTCCATTGTCAAAATANTGCATCCCGANGATACGGAATTCTCAGTTCTGATCGTNGTAATTCTGGTTGNCTCTATTTTGGTTAAGCTNTATATGATGNTCTANAACGGAAAGATNGGAAAANAGATTGATTCTGCGGCGATGCGTGCGACGGCAACGGACAGCTTCGCTGATGCCTGCGCCACTACAGTGGTTCTGATTGCAACANTGGTGGGGCATTTTACAGGGATTCGTATTGATGGCTATTGNGGTACTTTGGTAGGTATTTTTATCTTTTATGCTGGAATTTCAGCGGCAAAGGAGACATTGGACCCNTTGCTGGGGCAGCCTCCGGAGGAAGAATTTGTACAGCAGATTAACNGTATCGTGATGTCGCACTCTGAGATTTGCGGCATACACGATTTGATCGTGCATGACTATGGGCCGGGGAGGAAGATGATCTCACTCCATGCGGAGGTATCGGCAGGAGCCGATATTCTGGAGATGCACGATGTGATTGATAATGTGGAAAACGAGTTGCGCGCAGAGCTGGGATGCGACGCAACGATACACATGGACCCGATCGTGACGTCTGACAGGCATATCTGTGAGTTAAAGGAAACGGTGGGTACTATTGTAAGGGAGATTGATAGCGCGCTTTCCATGCATGATTTTCGGGTCGTGACAGGTCCTACGCATACGAATCTTATTTTTGATGTGCTGGTTCCGTTTAAATTCCGTTTCACGGATGAAGAACTTATGCGGCTAATTCGGGAGAGAGTGACAGAAGACATAGGAGAAAATTATTTTACTGTGATAAAAATTGACAAGGCATATGAGACACGTAAAGATTAAAGAGACCACCCATCCGGGTGGTCTCTTTGCTGTAGGTATATTTTGTGAAGCATTTATCTTGCGGCAGTGGAACCGTCAGCAGAAACGGGTATTTCTGTCTCGGAAGGCTCTTCTGTCTCATGAGGGATATTCGGGTCTTCGTATATGATTTCTCCCACCCCTTCACGCAGCAAAATGCTTTTTGAACCGAGAAGATTCACGGTGATAACGTCTCCGTCAGACACATGATCCAGACTTGTTGTCAGGTGTGAAGGAGATATATAAGTGGTTGAAACCTTAGTGCCGTTTACAAAAATCTTTGTATTCTTCGTGAAGTGGAAACCGATTACCATTAATTTATTATCTTCCGTGTTTTGCCGGATATTGGATACTATGACATCCTCGACATCCATGGAAAGATTGCTGGCGGGATAGAGATCCTGTCCCTGGTAGGCGTAGCGCTTTCCGTATAACAGATCATACTGTAGCGTCTCAAGACCGCTCTGATAGGTCTCTGAGGATGCCTGCGTCTGATGGTAGTTAAATATTGTTCCCTCGTGGATGCCTGCCTGATCCATGATCTGTGCGAGCAGCTGGTAAGCTGTTAAATCCGCATCCTCTTTCGGAAGCCCCATATTATTCCAGGTAATATATTTCGTCTTAAAAATATCACCGGATTTCATGTCTTCATTAGAAAGACCGAGTGTCGGGAGATGATCACCGAACATAACGATAATCGTGTCTTCTCCGCGTCTGTCTGCAGCCTCGACCAGCTTTCCGATGAAACGGTCCACATTGTAGAGCATATTTACGTAATATTCCCACTGATTGTTGGATGCCTCGTCTGCAGCTCCTGTAACGGCGATGTCAGGGGTGGAGAGAACCTTTCCGGTCGGATAATCGCCGTGCCCGCCGACGGTAATCGTGTAGACGAAGTCCGGCTGATCTTTTGTTGCATCCATGGCTTTGACAGTTTCTGAAACCAGAATATCGTCTGTCGGCCAGCTGCCAAGAGGCGTGTATTCTGTAATGTTCATGCATTCTTTACTGGTAAAGGAGTCAAATCCCATCATGGAAAATGCATTGTTCCGGCTGTAGAAAGTTGCCGTATTGTTATGCACGACATGGGTTCCGTAACCAATCTGGGACAGGTCGGAAGCGATGCTCTCGCAGTCGGTCTGCTTCAAAATAGTTTTGTAGGGATATTCACCTGTGCCAAAATGCTGCATGCTCATGCCGGTGAGAATCTCAAATTCCGTGTTGGCAGTGCCGGCACCTACAACTGGGACGGTAAGATAACCGGTGGAGAAGCTGCTCTCCAGATTGTGGAAGTTGGGAACCGGGTCCTCCGACATATTTAAAAAGCCAATGTCATAGGGGTCACAGAAGGACTCTAACAGGACACAGATGATATTCGGTGCGTTCTCGGCTGTGACTGACGTCTGTGTGCCCGCAGATTCAACCAAAGTCTGAATCGCTTCTACCGTTTCCTCGGAGTATCCGTCGGGTTTACTCATGCCGCGTCCGACCACGCTGGTGGAAAAGCCATACACAAAGCCGTAATCGGAATATCCTTCGGTGATGTTAGAAAAATACGAAGCCAGAATGTGCGTATTCTGGGCAGCCTGTGTAGTGATCGGAAGTCCCACCAAAAGCAGGGCGGCAATCGAAAGCGGAACAATGACATTGTGCCGTTTTCCTGTATATTTCGGGCCCTTTGTAAAGAAAAAGCCAAGAAAGATAAAGAAGAGGACAATGACGGATACCACAATAGTGGCCTCTTCTGCTGTAAAATAGGTTGTATTTTTCATAGATAACAGATCGGAAATACATTTAAGATCTGTGTAACTGAACGGCGTGACACG
>JAAUZB010000039.1 GCA_014804775.1 Roseburia sp.
CGGCTTCATGAGTTCAGTGCCATCAGAAGATATGGCTGATGCAAAGTGGTTGAGTTTGGCAATGTCAATGCCTACGTAAATCATGAGGTTGTACCTCCCTTTCATAGAAGTCTGATACCGTGATATCCACCAACGATCATCATCGTAGACTTGATTGAAATAAGAACTCTTGGAGCAGACACTCCGGTTCATCCAGCAGATAAACAATTCAGATAAAGGTAGCGGCAATACACTCCTATTGAGTAGTCAAGCTACAGGTCAATAATCAAAAGTCCACAGTATCTGAGTTGTATTGAACCACGATATTAAAAAGAAAGGAAGTTATGGTGTTTTTGCTTCTGTAAACATCATACAAGGTTATCATGTCAGATAAAATACAAAAGATAAAAATTGAAGAATTACCCTCTTCCGAATCTCTTCATGACGAAGACGTTTTTATTGAAAGTAACGGTCTGGAAACATACAAGGTTACTGCAGACGATGTTGCAAAATATGTTTCTCAAAATGAACATATGACAGAAAAATACATGCAGTCCGATCTGATCGGAGAAAGTGACGGCATTGCACCGTTAAATTCAACAAAGAAAATCGACGGCAGTTACATTACATACGGAACTGACGCAAATACTGCCTACGAAGGCTCCAGCGGTAAAGTGCTGGAACAACGCCTTGAAGCCGAAAAGTCCCGTGCAATATCGGCAGAGACGGCCGCGTATCAGCAGGCAGCCGGATATACCGACCAGAAAATTGCTGACTTAAAAACAGTTGCATTTACCGGCAGCTACAGCGATCTGTCCAATCAGCCGTCCATACCCACAAAAGTATCCGAGCTGGCAAACGACAGCGGATACAAGACGACAGATACCAATACTTGGAAAGCCAACACAGCATCCAGTGAAGGCTATGTCGCCTCCAGCAGCGGACAGGCAAACAAGGTCTGGAAAACGGATGCGAACGGAAATCCCGCCTGGAGGACTGAAACTGACACAACATATACACATCCCACTACCTCAGGAAACAAGCATATTCCAAGCGGAGGCTCAAGTGGTCAGATTCTTAGATGGAGCGCGGATGGTACTGCTATTTGGGGCGAAGATAACAATACAACTTACAGCAATATGACTGCGGCCACTGCATCAACAGCTGGAGAATCCGGTCTGGTTCCTGCACCTACCGCAGGAGCTCAGACAAAATATCTTCGTGGAGATGGAACCTGGCAGACACCTGCAAATACTACATATAGTGTCGCAACAACATCTAAAAATGGATTAATGAGTGCAGCAGATAAAGAAAAATTGGACGGAATTGCAGAAGGTGCAACCGCAAATGCTCCGTCCGGAACTACGCCTATGGCAGCAGGTACAGCAGCCGCGGGAACAGAAGAAACATTTGCGCGGGGTGATCATGTTCATCCCACGCAAACAAGCGTATCTGGAAATGCCGGTACTGCGACAAAACTTGCAACGGCAAGAACTATAGACGGAGTGAACTTTAACGGCAGCGCTGCTATCACACACTATGGCACATGCTCCACTGTAGGACCAACAAAGGCTAAAACAGTAGCTTGCACAGGTTTTACCCTTGTGACAGGTGCAAGAATATTAGTAAAGTTTCTAAATTCAAACACAGTAGCGAACCCTACATTAAATGTAAATAGCACTGGTGCAAAAGCTATTTACTATGACGGGTCAGCAATAACAGCAGGAATGATAAAATGCAATAGGACATATGAGTTTGTATATAACGGAACTCAATATGAATTGGTGGGCGAACTCAGTGTAGATGTGGATGTACTTAAAGTCAATCAAGTAACATCAGAACAACTAATGATTACGGTTCCTGCAAAATCCTTTGCTGCGTGGTCATATATTATTGATATGCCGAGTAATTTGCGCACTCGGGGACAAATATTAAATTTATCGATGGGTTGGGGAGCGACGAATTATTACTATCCACTTGCTTTTTTTGGTGGTTTAGGAGGAAACTATGTGAGCCTATTGTTTTATAATGAAACGGGAAATGATGTTAAATTTACTGGTACAACCGTGACCTTATACTATTTGGATACATAACGAAAGGAGATCACATGAACGAATTGAAAATCGAACACAGAATCACAAAGGTTGAACACCGCGCCAGATTGAACACGTACAATTAATAACAATAAGGGTAGTTGAGAGCATATCTCTTCTACCCTATTTTTTACGATTTACAAAATACCCCTGTTCTCTTTTCGATACTCACCATCATTAAATTTTCAATTTCTTTATTAGAAATTAACAAATTATTATTTAACGACTCTGATAATATTATATCAACATCCCTTTTAATAAAAGATTTTAATATTAGATTATCTATTTTGCCAAATATAACTGTATGCTTTATTTTTCTATTAATAAGCCATTCAGAAAATTTAAGTAAATCATAGCCCCTTCCTATCAGTATTCTCAATGAACCTGACGGGAGTCGAACCCGTGTCCAGACGTTCTTAACCCTTTATTTATCAATATTTCATAAACAAAAATTATGTCCTGACCCCAATTTGATCCCCATTTAACATATTTTTATCATATTCATTGCTTTTGCATCTTCTTCGCGAATTGAATGTATATATATTATATGTGATAGTTATATTTGCATGTCCCATTAGTTTACTGACAACTTCTATCGCAACTCCGTGCCTGAGTAACGTTGATCCAAATGTATGTCGTAATGCTTGAAGACTAACATTTTTTGTAATATAAGTTTTACTTATTAAACGGTCTAAACTTCTTTGTAGGTTTCTTGCAGCATCATTAAGTGAAGGTTCCCATTGACTCTGATATGTACACGAAATACCTCAATCAAAAAGGTATTTGAGTCTGCTGTTGCGCTGTTCTATCGTAAAAAGACGGGGCGTGATCTCTTTTCGGAACACCTTCTGAGGCTGTCCATTCTGGGGAACGGACCATCTATGCAGCATACAGAAAAACCACGGCACATCTTACATGCCTGCGGTATGTATCCAATTTCCCAGACATCTGTACAACCTAAATTATTTCTGCGAAGAAACTCTGTATCTGGCATGTCCAGAGGCCGCGCGGCTTTTTCTGGTCTCCGCCGCCGGAGACAAACCATTTGAATTTACAGTGACAGAAGGCAATGTCAACTATAAAGTTAAACACAACAAACGATGACAGGGAGTTTCTGGATTATTTTCTGAAAGCAAGGGATGAACTGACCAAGATGCTCGAAAGCGGCATCCCTTTTGACAGCATGGCTATATTACATTACGGACAGGATACGCAAAATGCCTGTCTCAGCCAAACACCCCTCCCCAGCCCGCGAGACTACGAACCTCAGGAGTATTACCGGGTGACCTGTAAAAAAATAAACGATTGGCTTTTTAAATGCCGGATTTAGAAACTATTTTGAATCGATATTACGAATATTATCTGCTGACCAACTTCCTTGATATCTATGCGGATTACAGCTTTTCAAAGCACCTTCTCTTCGGTATTGCAAAGACACACCTGCTGGGGCTCTTTATCGCCCTATATGCCGAAGACCGAGAAAATATCAATTTCCTTGAGATTGCCACAGTTATGGCTGTGTATGAACGAAAAGCGCGGAAGATATTTTAAATCACATATGCCACATAAATGCTTGCCAAAATGAACAGTAAGATCAGCGCAAGCCTCAGATAGACCATCCCGTGATCAAATCTGTTATCCTGCTGTGCAGCCTGTTCCTCGTCTTTCGTCTGCGGCATAAATTTAGGGTAATTCAGTGCCGTAAATGCGGCCAGACATACTGCAAATATCCCAAATATCACCGGCAGACCAATCCCTTTTTCTGCCATCCACTGCTCCCCTGTCATGATCCCTCCATTTGGAATCAGACCGATCCTCGCCAAAACCAGATCCTGAAAAGATGCGTCCGTCACATTCACCTGAAATACTCCTACATAGTAGACTGTGATCGCTGCATTGATACACAGTTCCAGAATCAGATTGACCTTTCGCCGCTTTCCGTTCTGCATATATGCAATGATCAAATACGGCGCTAACAGAACGATCCAATACGGATGCGCATAGACAAAAATAAAGAAATCGGCAAATACCGCCAATGCAATCCAGTTTGCATAGTAGAAATAATCCTCTTTCCGCTCGACCGTCTTCACATATGCCCAAATACTGACTGCAACCAGAATAGCAGTAAATATGGGAATTTCACTGTTTCCGCCCGGAATAACCGTCTCAAACAGACGCGCGCTCATGATCTCTGTCAGAAAATCGGAAGACTCATGATAATCGCTCCGCCACCCGTACGGTGCAAGCGACAGTACTATAAAAAGCAGACCGGCAATAAGCTTTCCAAGCACCGGAAGTATCCGCTTCTCCTTTAAAAACACAAGCGGAATAAACACAAAGAGCGCAAATATTTTAAGAGACGCGGCAAACGAGAAAATCAGGACAAATTTCCATGTAATTCCATCCGTCTTCATATACTCACGGATTCCGCAGAGCATCAGAAAAACAGTAATGATATCTACCTGCGCAGTGGCAAGCGTCGGTATCACCGTCATCAGGGCAGACACAAACAAAAATCTCGCCAGCTGTATATTTTTTTTGCAAAATCCAAAGTCCTCCAGTATTTTTCCGATCATCCATACGGACAAAACCAGAAAAAAGACAATCTCCAGCTTACACCATAACATGCATTTGACGGAAAATGCATTGATTCCAAAAATCTGTCTTAAAATCCAGATTGGAAGATTCCACACGCCAATGACAAAATAGACCGTCCAATAATACACAGCGCCGACGCCATTATAGGAATTTGCCAGCGTATTTGCATAAAAATTGCCCGGCTCCATGTGGAATACGCTGTCCAGAAAAGTCAGGCTGTGCTTATAGATAATAATAATATCTTCATAAAACAATGCGAAATACAAAAAGACGGCCATGATCAGAAACAATGCCCAGTCAAGCTTTCCAATCGGCGCATCGTTGACCTGATCGATCCGTCTGCAAATGTGAGCTTTCCAGTTTTTCATTCGTTCCTTTTTCCTCACTTTCCTTCCACAAAAGAGTGGACCTGACGGGAGTCGAACCCGTGTCCAAAAACCAATCCCCTGTCCTTCTACGAGCGTAGCTTATGGTTTCTGCNNTNCAANGAACAGCCATTCCCTCCGCCGGACTTACATAAGCACAATTCCGGTTTCAGTAGTTTCTAATACGCCTATGTGCCCGAAACAGATCNAAAACNGATCACACATATCGTTTCCTGCATCGTCGAAGCCTGATCCCAAAGTGCAGGTGCAATAGGTCAGACTGCCGCCTTAANAAGGCGTGCAGCGCTTAGGCTGCAAATGCTAAATTATTATCTTCAGCGTTTAATTTTAGGTTTGGAATTTCACGCATCCCGTACGGCTCGCTTCTCCAGCTTCATGATCCCTGTCGAAACCATTACAGGCCCATAATTTTAATAAAGGTTTTTCACCTTAAANTCGCGCTCTGCCTCTCTGCGCATATCCTTCTTGGCGATATCCTGCCGTTTGTCGTAAAGCTTCTTGCCTCTTGCAAGCGCTACCTCGACCTTCACNAGGCTCCCCTTAAAGTATACCTCAACCGGCACCAGAGTGTAACCCTTTTCCGCAATTTTTCCGACTAATTTGCGGATTTCTGTCCTATGCATCAAAAGCTTTTTNGGNCGGAGCGGATCTTTGTTAAAAATGTTTCCCTTTTCATAAGGACTCACATGCATGCCGTAGACGAACACTTCCCCNTTCTCNATGCGGATAAACGCCTCTTTGATGCTGCATTTCCCCATGCGCAGGGATTTCACTTCNGTTCCGTGAAGCTCGATGCCCGCCTCATAACACTCCTCCAGGAAATAGTCGTGGCGNGCTTTTTTGTTGTTGGCAATTAATTTTTTCTCGGTCTTAGCCATATCGCACACTCCTCTCCTGCCTTNGCTGCATTGCTAATAGTATACCCCACNGTCANCTATTCTGCAAGCTTCTTCCNTCNGATTTTTTCGACANAGAAAAGTCGATGGTCCGCATCACCTTATCCGTACCTGTTACCGTCACAGAAATCCTCTGTCCCAGCTTATACCGTATTCCNGTTGTCTCTCCNACCAGCTCATAGGTACTTTCNCTGTAATGAAAATAATCGTCCGTCAGCGAAGTNACATGCACCAGNCCCTCAANNGTATTGGGCAGCTCCACATAAAATCCCCATTCCGTCACACCGGAAATAACACCCTCGAACTCTTCTCCNATATGCTGCTCCATATACTCGACCTTCTTGAGCTTNTCTGTCTCACGCTCCGCCTCATCCGCACGGCGCTCCGTTTCGCTGGAATGCTTTGCCACCTGCGGCAAAATCTTTTCATAGTGNCCGATCCGCTTTTCATTCATCCTGCCACGCAGATTGTCCTTGATAATGCGGTGGATCTGCAGATCCGGATATCTTCGGATCGGTGATGTGAAATGACAGTAATANGAAGTTGCCAGNCCGAAATGTCCGGTCCCCATTGTGCTGTACTTNGCCTGCTTCATGGAACGCAGCGTCAGGCGGGAGATCAACGCTTCTTCCGGCGTTCCCTCTATCTTCTGCAGCAGCTTCTGCAGCTCCTTGGGATGGATCTCATCCTGCCCGATTTTGATCGAATAGCCAAAATTATTGATAAAAGTGCCTAATTTCCTNATTTTCTCCGTGTCCGGNTTGTCNTGTGTCCGATAGACAAANGGCANCTCCTGCCAGAAGTAATCCTGCGCCACCGTCTCATTGGCGATNAGCATGAAATCTTCAATGATCTTGGTTGCGACATTCCTGTCATACGGTTTAATTTCGGTCGGTTTTCCCNCGCTGNCCAGTATAATTTTAGTCTCGGGGAAATCAAAGTCGATCGATCCGCGCTTCATTCTCTTTTTGCGAAGGATTGCCGCAAGTTCCTGCATCCGCAAAAACATNGGGACAAGCTCCCTGTATTCGGCAATTTCCGCCTCNTCCTGATCTGTCAGGATTTTNTTTACACTGGTGTAGCTCATACGCCGNTCCACGCGGACTACCGTCTCTGCGATCACATGGTCGATCACATTTCCCTTTCCGTCAACCGTCATGATACAGCTGAGCGCCAGACGGTCCTCCCCTGCATTCAGGGAACAGATGCCGTTTGACAGCTTATGCGGCAGCATCGGGATCACCCGATCCACCAGATATACAGACGTCCCGCGGTTTTGCGCCTCCACATCGAGTGCACTGTGCTCCTGCACATAGTTGGACACGTCGGCAATATGCACGCCGAGCTTATAGTTTTCTCCCTCCATCGTCAGCGTGATCGCATCATCCAGATCTTTGGCGTCCTCGCCGTCGATCGTCACCGTCTGCCAATCCCGCAAATCCATACGTCCCGCCATATCTGCGGTGCTGACCTCATTTGCCACGCGCTCNGCCTGATTCATGACCTTCTGCGGAAACTCTGTCGGCAGATCATATCCTTTTATGATCGAAAGGATATCCGTACCCGGATCGTTGATATGTCCGATGATTTCCGTCACCTTGCCCTCCGGCTTTCTGTTCGCGTCTCCGAAATCGGTGATCTCCACCATGACTTTATGACCTGTCACAGCGCCTTTCGAGCGCTCCTGCGGTATGAAGATATCTCTGCCGAATTTCGGATTGTCCGGAACGGCAAAACCGAATGTCTTGCTTTTTTCGTAGGTACAGACAATCTGCCCCATACCGCGGGAAATCACACGCATCACCTTGCCCTCTTTCCGCTTTCCGCGGGTTCCTCCGGGCAGCAGCGACACCTGNACCGTATCNGTATGGAATGCNCCGTTGACCTGAGATTCCGGGATAAAAATATCCTCCGNCTCACCCTCTACCGTCACAAACCCGAATCCCCTCGGGTGGGCGGTAAACGTTCCGACCAGCAGACGTTCCTCCGATTTGCTGTATTTTCCCTTAGAAGAAACAGAGATACGTCCTTCCGCGATCAGTGCATCTAAGACCTCCTGCAATTCTCCCTTTTGTTCCTTCGGCACATTCAGTACAGCCGCCATCTCCTTCGTTTTCATCGGCACATAAAGTTCGTCACAGATAAACCGGTAAATTGTCTTTTTTCGCTCATTTAATAATCCCTGATCCATAAAACACCTCAAAAAAAGGCTGCCGCATACACGACAGCCTCATTTCTCTCTTAAAAAATTCCTGCNTTCAATACAACTGCAAGGANGATGAACAGCACAACCAGAATNTTGGTNATCTTTACCAGCATGCCCTCCATCGAGCGNCCCTTATTCTTGCCCCAATAAGTGTCTGCTGCTCCTGCAACAGCGCCAAGTCCTGCTGTCTTTCCCTCCTGCATCAGGATAATGACTGTCAGCGCCAGGCTGATCAATATGAAAATAACGGTTAAAATTGTCTTTAAAATTTCCAAAACAAATTCCCTCCTGCGGTCAATCAATTCACAACGTAATGTATTGTACCATATGCGTCCGCTATTTTCAACATTTTTTTCCTAAAANTTCATGCTGAATTTTCAGCGTGCTGAAGGTTCAGCGTGCTGAANGNTCAGCATTTATTCGCAAGGCTTCACAATCTCGTTCCCTTTAAAGATTGCCTGAACGCCCAGTTCCTCCTCAATGCGTAACAGTTGATTGTATTTTGCCGTGCGCTCTGCCCTGCAGGGTGCACCTGTTTTAATCTGTCCCGCGTTGACTGCAACGGCAAGATCGGAAATAAANGCATCCTCGGTCTCTCCNGANCGGTGGGAGATCACAGTGTGATANCCGGCTCTCTTTGCCATCTCAATNGCGTCAAGCGCTTCCGTCACAGANCCGATCTGGTTAACCTTCACCAGAACCGCATTTGCAACNTTCAAATTAATTCCNCATTTGATCCGCTTCGGATTGGTCACAAACAGNTCGTCTCCTACGAGCTGTATTTTATCTCCCAGCCGTTTTGTCAGCTTCTGCCANCCCTCCCAATCGTCNTCAAACAGTCCGTCCTCAATNGATATAATCGGAAANTCTTCNGTCAGTTCCTCATAAAGCGCGATCATTTCATCNGAGCTTCTCTTTACGCTGTTTTCCTNTTCTTCCTTCCTTGACTCTCCNGGAAATACATAGACTCCNGTTTCCTCGTCATAAAGNTCGCTGGCAGCAGCATCCATGGCATANACCACATCCTCACCGACCTTATATCCNGCNTTNTCNACCGCACGTCCAAGGTAGCGGAACACATCNCGCANNTCNTNAAAATCCGGCGCAAAGCCTCCCTCGTCCCCCACTGCGGTANTCAGTCCGTCTTCATTCAGGATCTGGCGCAGGAAATGATAAATTTCTGCACCCATGCGCAATGCATCCTGNTANGTCTTCGCGCCGACCGGCATNATCATAAACTCCTGAAAATCCAGTGAATTCTTTGCGTGTACNCCGCCGTTGATCACATTCATCATTGGAACCGGAAGCTCCTTGGCATTNACGCCTCCCAGATAACGGTAAAGCGGCATGTCCAGTGCCATTGCCGCTGTCTTTGCGCAGGCAAGGGAAACTCCCAGAATAGCATTTGCACCAAGGCTTCCTTTATTATCTGTACCGTCCAGCTCCACCATAATACGGTCAATCCTNCCCTGCTCAAGGACATTGACTCCGATAAGCGCNTCACGGATTTTTGTATTCACNTGATCGACGACTTTCTGAACTCCAAGTCCGAAGTACTTCTCATCTCCGTCTCTCAGCTCAATTGCCTCGAATCTTCCGGTGCTTGCCCCCGACGGAACAGATTCTCTCGCCGTGATCTTCTTTCCTGTCGTCTCTGTCTCTGCTGTGACCTCCACCTCAACAGTCGGATTTCCTCTGGAATCCAAAATTTCTCTTGCGTGTACCTCTGTAATTTTAATTGTCAATGACATTCCAATTCCCCTTTCACATACTCTAATGCATCACATGCAACGCATATGATGCGTTGCATTGCTTTTTTATGTAGTATGTCCCGGCAATCGGAAAATATTTATCAATTATTCAATTGCAACGCCTTTTGTCTTTAAAAAATCCACCCAGATATCATATTTTGAGCCGTAAAGATGCAGATTGTCAAAGGTCAGGTCTGACCTCAGTGCACCGTTCTCATCACATACCGCATCATTGACATCAATATAAAAAATAGTGATATAGTCTGCCAGCTCTGCAATCCTCTCATTGCGCGCATTGATCCCCTCATTGTTAAAAATCGGGTCCGAATCGGATTTCTCACTCGTCACGCGCATGATTCCCTGCACAAAGATGATCGCATCCGGCTGAAGCTCTCGGAATTTCTCTACAGACGCCGTGTATGCCTGCATAAAGCTGTCTATTGTCCCGCGCCCCATCTCATTGATCCCGATCTGAAAATAAACTTTTTTGAACTGCTGCGCCGATAACGCTTCCTCCAGCGTCACCTTTTCCCCGTCCATTTCGCAGAACGCATCCTCCCACATGTCAAAAACGTTCAGTCCCACACTCGCGTAAAAGGTCGTATTTAATCCGCTGTAATCGCGCAGTCCCACGGTTCTCGAATCTCCGATAAACACTGCATCTTCAAAATAATCCTCTTCTACCTCGATAAATTCCTTCGGCTGCATAAACTCCACCGTCTCGGTGACATCCTCCACTGCCTCGGTCGCGCCTTCTACAGACTCGGTTGCATCGCCCACTGCCTCGGTCCCCGGCACATCTGCGACTGACTCGCCCCCGGGCGGATTTTCGGCATTCTGCATCCACTGTTCCCAGAAATCTGCCTTTTCGCCGCTCCACGGATAGACCTCGTCATGGATTGCCTGCAGCACTGACACAAAATATGGCGTGGTGCGCACGTCCTGACTGTAATTTTTATAGATCGTATCTTTTCCCAGATATCCGATCACCGAACCGACCGCCCAGAATGCCAGAAGAAACAGCGTAACCCTGCATTTTAAGATTTTTTTCAATTTTACAAGTATCTTCTTTCCCATATTGTAATCGTTCCCAACAGCTTTCCATCTCAGAAATTAAAATATAAAAACGGATTGTTTGCAGAAACCGCCATATAATAAAGATCCAGCACCAAAATCACTGACACCACAACGCTTCCCACCCACTTCTTGTGAAAAACGCGGTAGAACGCCGTCGGTATCGGAGTCGCAAAAATAATCCCCAATGCAAACAGCGGCCAATAGTCGCCAATATATTTGACAAAATCCACCGGGTTGATCGTTCCCCCTGTCTGCCCGAAAAACGGAAACATCCTCATATAATAAATCCCGAGTTCCCGCACATCCGTCACTTCAAATGCCACCCATGTCAGCGGAACCACAAACAACAGATACATATGACACAGAACTTTACTCTTCTCCAGCCATCTCAGCAGAAACAGCTTTTCTGTCAAAAGCAAAAGCAGAAGCATTCCGCCCCAGATCAGAAAATTGTATCCCGCGCCATGCCACAGAGCAGTCAGACTCCAGACAACCAAAAGGTTAAAAAACGTTCTCGCCTTGCCCTTCCTGTTTCCACCCAGCGGTATGTATACATATTCGCGGAACCATCTGCTCAGCGTAATATGCCAGCGACGCCAGAATTCCGTCACGGACTTTGAGACGTAAGGCCTCTTAAAGTTCACCGGTATCTCAAATCCAAGCATTTTCCCGAGTCCGATCGCCATCATGGAATATCCCGCAAAGTCAAAATACAGCTCTATGGAATATGCAAATGCCCCCATCCATGCCAACGGTGTGGAAATACTTGCAAATCCGATAGACTGAATGCTGTTCCATAGCATACCGATACGGTCTGCAATGATCACCTTCGAGCCAAGTCCTAAGATCAAGATCTTAAATCCCTCCTCAAGCTGCCCCGGGGTGATGCTTCTGCCGTTCAGCCTCCCCCTGACATCCGAATAGTTGATGATCGGTCCTGCGATCAACTGGGGAAACATTGTCAGGTAGGTTCCAAGCTTGATGAGTGACTTCTCTGCCGGAACCTTTCCGCGGTAGACGTCAATGATATATGCCGCAATCTGGAAGGTATAAAAGCTGATGCCGAGAGGCAGCTCCTTTGCCAGACCGCTGTATTTGAAAAAGAACAGCATGCCGAAGTCATAGCAGAGCGCGACAATCATCAATACCGTCTGCTTTGTGCCTCTCCCCTCGTCCGTGTCGCGGTACATCAGTCGCCCGATCAGATAATTGACAAGCAGGCACAGTAACAGAAGCGGCACATGTCTTATCTCACCTACCGCATAAAATACAATACTGCCCGTAAATAAGACAGCGTTGCGAAGCTTTGCAGGCGCCAGATAATATATCAATAAAAAAACCGGCAGAAACCGGAATAAAAATTCAAAGCTGCTAAATATCATCCTAAATTAATCCCCGTCTAAGTATTTCACTGTAATACTTTATATCTTACGTTACATCTTTTTATTATAGTCATAATTTTGCGGAATGGTAATCTTTTACGTAAAATTCATTAAAATGTATCATTTTTGTCATAGTCGTCATATTTAAGTATAAAATCTCTCTATTTCACCTACAAAATACAGTGATCCAAAGGCAACTGTTTTTCCTTCCTGCCCGGCTTTTCCATCAACGCATTTTGCCAATGCCGTACTCTCTGCCGCAATTCCCTTCGTGCGGATATACTGTGCAAGCTGTTCCGCCTGCACGGCGCGGTCATCTTCCACCGTGACTGTCCGAAAATCGATCGCAAGAGGCAGCAGTTCCTCTATCATTCTGCCATAATCCTTATCGGCCATGACCCCCATCACAAAATGGAACTTTTCCCCGGGAAACATTTCCATCAAGCTAGCCTTAAGCGCTGCCACACCATTGCTGTTATGTGCACCGTCAACCATAAAAAAGGGCGATTCTCTCAGAATCTCCATTCTTCCCTTCCATCTTGCCTGTGTGATTCCCTTTCGGATGCTCTCCTCTTGCAGATCGGCAGCAATTTGACCCTGCACCACATCAAAAAATGCTTCCGCCGCCAAAATGGCCGCGGCTGCATTCTCATACTGATGTACGCCCAGCATCCGCATCTTCAACCCTCGATAGTCTCCAAACGAATATACCTGTTCTCCGTTCTCATAATGCATGTCCGCAAACTCCGACGGATTTACCGTTTTACACCATGCCACTTCCCGTGACCGGGCAAAAGAAGCGAACACCTCCGCCACTTCCGGTGTCTGGCTCTCGAGGATCAGTCTGGTTCCCTTTTTGATGATTCCCGCCTTCTCTGCCGCAATCTCCTCCAAAGTATCGCCCAGTATCGCCATATGGTCATACCCGATTTTGGTGATCACCGACACATCCGGAATTCCCACCGCGTTGGTGGAATCCAGCCTTCCACCAAGACCTGTCTCCAAAATGACAACATCACATGCCTGTTCCTTAAAATAAAGCAGAGCCATTGCAAGACAGTAGTCGAACATGGACGGCTGTACCGCAAAATCCGCCGCAAGAAGCTCTCTCCCGATCCGTGCCACATCGTCCCGTGGAATCATATCACCTCCTACCCGGATGCGCTCCTCAAAATCAACCAGATGCGGCGACGTAAACAATCCTGTCCGAAAGCCCGCACACGTTAAAATTTCACACAAAAAAGCAGAGACGGACCCTTTTCCGTTCGTCCCTGCTATATGGATCAGTCTCATGCCTTTCTGCGGATACTCAAGCTGCGCCAGCATCCCCGCAGCAACATCGATACCGGCAAGAGTGCCGAATCTTTTCATATTACTGATCGTATCTACTACTTCCTCATATGTTTTTTGTCTCATCATCCCAGACCCTTTCCACAATCTGTAATTCTGTCACAGATCAAGGATTCTGTCAAGAAGCATCTCTTCCTTATACCGCTATGATGACGCCTCCATCATTCGCATACATGCTGCTGACTCCCGCTGTGTCCACAACGATGATTTTCTTAAAATGCATCATACTCTCAATCTTTTCCCGGACCGCCCTTGCGCGTTCCGGGCAATTACAATGCGAAATGGCAAGAATCCGGTTCTCGCAGTCCTTGGTCTTCGCAAGCACAGACTGCACCATCTTGTCTAATGCCTTGTTCATTCCGCGTGCCTGATCAAGCTGACAGATTGACCCTTCATCCGTTGACCCCATGACCGGTTTGATATTCAGCGTATTGGCAATAAATGCCTTGAGATTGGAAAGCCTGCCGTTTTTGCGCAGTGTCTCTAACGTCTCTAGCACAAAAAAGGTGTTGACTGAATCAATGTAGTCCTCTGTCTTTCTGACTATCTCGTCAAAAGAGTCTCCTGCCTCCTCATATTCCTGTATCTTAAGTCCCACAAGAGTCTCCCCAATGGAAGCCGATCTGGAGTCAAATATATAAATCTGCTTTTCATCCTTATGCTCATCTTCATACAGATTCTTCGCAAGGACCGCGCTGTTATACGAGCCGCTCAATTTTCCCGAAAGAGTAACCACATACACATGCTCCGCCTCCCCCTCATACGCGCTCATATATTGTTCCGGAGAAGGGCAGGAAGACTTCGGTCCGACAGGACTTTCCTTCACCCTCCGCAAAAAATCAAGCTGGTCAAAGCTGGCATCATCCTTGATACGGTATCCGTCCACCTCAAGCTCTAAGGATACGGACACAAAGTGCTCATCTTTTTTTAATGCCTCCGTAAATTCTCCGCAGCTGTCCACTACAATTCGATACATGATATTCCCCTCCCGATGCTGTGAAACCGATTCTATATATTCTTTTCTCTATTTCACATATTTATGTGCGTTATCTGATTGGTTATCAAAAAACTTTTGACATGTTTCTTTTTTCTCTTGCATCTAGTATTCATTACTACGTAATATTATCATAAACGCTTTCACTTGTATAGAGGGTACATCTAAAAAAATGTAAATTTTTTATTCCTTCCACTCAAAAACCAACTGTCCGTCTTCCGACAAATCATAAAACGGCTCTATGACCAGCAAATCCCCGCTATCATAAATAGTATCTGACGAGACATTCATCTCTATCCGTTCGTAAGAGCTGTGATCGAATGCATTCCCATTCTTTTTCACGATATCATAAACCGTACCGATATTAAGCTGCTCCCTGTCCAGTATAAATACATAGAAAGACAGATCATCGCCCGCAGCGGTAAATGTGATCTTCCTTCCTGATTTGTCAATCTCTGCAGATGCCTCCACAGGCATTCCGGCTCCGTCTGCCGCTGTAGAATTTGTTTTCCGAATGGCGTAGACTCCTTCTGCGATCTCCTCCGCCTCCCTTGTCTGATACCATAGTCCCTGCACATCTAAGGATGTCTCCTGTGCCGCAGGATATTCCGGTTTCCAATAACCTTCAGTTGCAAAAAATGGATTGATTGGAAAGTCCAGATCATAATATCTCCGGTAACCCCGCAGATGATCCGCCACCTGCTGCTCTGCGTCCTCATCTTTGCCCTCAAACAGCAGCCGATAGTACTCTTCTGGCAGTCCTATGGCAAAAACCTGCACCTTTCCGTTCTCTTCCAGGTTTCCCAGCTGCTCTTCCCAGCCCTCCTCCGCCATGTCTCTTTTCAATTCCAGCCTGTCTCGAAGTGATTTTACCTCTCCATCCGGATAATAGAAAAAGACCGCGCCGTTTATCATTTCAATCTGCTCTTCGGAAGACCCGTCTATATATTGACCGAAAACCTTTGTCCTTGCCTTCGCCTCCTCTGTCAAAAACGCCTGGATTTTTCCATCAAATTTTGCATGATATACGACATCCTTACTCTGCAGACAGTCGAGCTCGTATGTGTCTGTACTCTGTCCAAGAAATGCTCGGGAATCATCCAGCCCTGTCATCCCACAAAATTCCGCTGCGAGCGCACGCTCAATCTCTGGCATCTGCACATTGTCAAAACATATCCGCTCTTCTTTTTCCGAGTCCAAATCATGGAAGATCAGAATATAACCCCGAAATGCACTCTCATCCTTTGTCGTGATAAAATATCCCGCATTTACCTGCTCATAGATTCCCGGCGTCTGCACGGTTACCGTAATCTCTTCATATTCAAATTGGCTTCCCTGATATAGATCTGTGCCGTATTTGCTGTTCAGATATGAAGCAAAATAGTCCTGCACAGGTCCTGTCGCTCTCTCTTTTACCATATTAATTCCGACGCGAAGCAAAATCATAGACGTCACCACAAGAGCTGCCGCAACAAACCAGACTGCGGCAGCAGTCCGTTTTTTCCGCCTCTTTTCCTTCTCGCAGCAATACCTCTGAATCTGTTCTGTCAATTTTAAAAGCTCCGGCGGTGCCTGCATTCGGATACTCTCCCGTATTATCCCGACTTCCTGCCAGATACTGAGATACACACTTTTATCAAACTTATTTTTCTGCAGGAAAAGCAAAAAAAACCGCCAGAATTCCATATTCAGATATAGCTGGCTTACCTGATAGTCCCGGAAAAAAGCCCCAACCCCATCTGCCTGACGTTTCCGCTCAAGCGATGCAAGTTCCTGCATTTTTCGCTCCAAGACCGGCTTCTGTTTCTGCCACATTCCCGTTTCCTGATACTGCTCATCTAAATCCTCAAAGAGCTTCTGATATAAGACACCCTGCTGCTCTGCCTCGTCTTTTTGTGCTGTTTCTTCTCTGTACGATGTCATTCGGACTGGCGGCTCCTGCTGTTCTGGCATTCTCCTCTCTGTCGGCACCTCCTGCTGTTTTGGCATTCTCCTCTCTGTCGGTGCCTCCTGCTCGCGGACGGCTCCCTTTGCATATCGGATCGCCGCCTCATAGCTTGCATGCAACTGCTGCCAGCGTTCCGGTTCATCCTCCTGATGGCAGTTTTTTACCTGATCTGCATAGGCTTTTTTTATTTTTCTCTGATCTGTTGTTGGCTCGATGCCAAGCTGCTCCCAAATACTGCTCATACTTTGCTCCTCTGCACCAGATTATCCTTAGCTTGTATAATAGCCGTTTTTCCAATATTCATAGGAGTCTTCCTCCGCTTTCCGGTCTTCCATTTCCTCCCTGCTTCCCGCTTCGCTTAAATACCATTCCCGAAAATCATCCACGGACTCATCCGGCTCACCGACCTGTACAAGAAATAGCTCTGTATAATCCAGAAAAGCCTTCAGCTGCCTTCGAAAACGGTTGATCCTATACTCATCCTGCGTTTCAAGCAGATACGCAAAGTATCTGGCCCTGCGCTCCACATCTTCCCGCATGCCTCCGGTCGTCTCCGCGTAAAGTCTTGCTGCCCGCTCCACAAGAATCTGATTTTCCTCTTTTTCCCGCGGATGGATTTTCAATTTCTTCAATTCCTCCAGCTTTTTGTCTAATTCCTGCTCTGTCATGCGTATCTGTTCGTTACGGATTACGACCTGTCTTCTCAGTCCCGTTGACACTACCGTGGCATCCACCACAAGAATTCCGTTGATATCATAGGTATAGCGGAGGCGCAGTGATTCCTTTCCCTTCGGCTTCGGCGGAACGGACATCTCAAATGATCCAAGCATCAGATTGTCATCGACATAAAGTTCTTCTCCCTGAAACACTCTGATCTTAATGCCACTCTGGTTGTCATTCACCGTATACAGTGTCACCTCGCGACTCGCAGGAAGCGCTGTATTGCGCTCAATCAAAACATCCATCAGACTCCGCTTTGGCTGCGCCTCATTATGTACTGCAACGCCAAGCGAAAACGGACAGATATCAGTCAGCATCATATCCTTGATATCCTCTCTGCGTTCTTTGATTCCCGCATAGACGCCGACTCCTATCGCAATCATATGATCAGGATTTACCACCGAAATATCTTTTCTTCCAAGCAAATGTTCCACATATTTTCTCACAACCGGCATTTTGCAGGAACCGCCTACCAGTACTACCGCACTTACTGCATCCATAGATATCTGAGCATCTGATAGAACCCGCTTGATCGGAATACTCATTCTTGACAAAAGCGGCGCAGATATCTCGATCAGTTTTCCTCCGTCCAACTTCATCTCATAGCGCTTCTCATTCAGAATGGCATGCATCGTTATCTGCTCACAGTCCGTAAGCTCCTGTTTTGCAAGCATTGCTTTTTCCAGCACAATCGCCTGCTGCTTCTCCGAGAGTTGCTGCATATCCAACGCGTTTTCCCTCAGAAATGCGTCTGCGATCATCTGGTCAAAGTCGCTGCCGCCAAGCCTGTTATCACCACCGACAGCAAGAATCTCCACCACATTGTCAAAACAGTCCACCAGCGAAACATCAAGTGTCCCGCCCCCAAAATCAAAGACCAGGATGGTCGCGTCCTCTGCCCGACTCTGGTTCTGATATGCCAGTGCTGCAGCAGACGGCTCATTGATGATCCGATCTACTTTTAATCCTGCAAGTTTTCCTGCATTCTTTGTCGCGTTTCTTGCAAGATCGTTAAAGTATGCCGGCACGCTGATGACAGCCTCCTCCACCTTTTCCTGCAGATACCTCTCAGCATCCTCTTTTAGCTTCTGAAGTATCAACGCAGAAAGTTCTTCCGGTTTATATTCTTTTCCTGCAAGACAATACGTCTTGGAAGTTCCCATAAAACGCTTAAATACTGATACTGTATCCTTGGGACATGTGACCTGGCGCTCCTTTGCGACCTTTCCCACATACACAGTTCCGTCTGCATCAAAGCTTACAATACTGGGTGTTAAATATTCTCCAAAGCCATTTGGGATCAGTGTTCCGGCCCCGTTTTCCCAGACCGATACGAGACTATTTGTCGTTCCAAGATCAATACCGATAATTTTCCCCATTTTTATCCTCCCGATTTTCTAGCATTTTCATGAACCAAAGAAGAGCCATCGTACAATGCACGATGGCTCTTTTCCTTTTCTATCTGACATCAATTAAGCAATTGCGTATTTTTGAACGGTGTGTTCAAAGCTGTCGTTTTTGCCGCAATACTGAACCGTAACATCTTTGCTGAGTCCTAAATACAGCATTCCAAGCAGTGATTTTGCATCGATGATCGCTCTGTTATAAAAGACATTGATATCAAAATCACATTCTCCGGCAGCACTGACAAATTCTTTTACCTCTTCCGTGTCAGATAATCTGATTTTCCTTTCTACCATGTTTCTCATCTCCTTCTACAATCAAAACAAACAATGCTATTTGTATCATCGTGATTATGGCATAATTTGTTTTGATTGTCAAATTTTCCAACATCCTGTCTGCAAGCGGATTTTAATGGCAAAATGCCAATTTTCTCCTTGTTTTTTCGTCAAAATATTAAAAAAATGAATCTTATTTTTCTCCCGGACATTCCGGTTTATCATTTCCCTTGTGCAAAAAATCTGATATCCATATTTCAGTGCTTTTATTTTTACTATTTTTTCACAATTTTTTTATTAAAAACAAAATTTGAATCCTTGCCTTATCCCGCAAATAATTCTATAATAAAATATCATACAGACAGTTTTTCCCATGCTACATTATTTATTCATATTTATAATATCACACACAAATTTGTACGCCCAAAATGGAGATTATCATGACAGATGACAAAATGATTTTAATAGAAAAGATGAAATCCCAGCGTTTTCTGCCCATCACGGAGAATACGCTTCAATTGTATGACGATTATGCAGCAATGATTGACATCCATGACCCGGATGAGCTCTCTCATTTTCTGTTCTATAAAGGCGAATATTTTTTCCGCATCGGACGTTTCGAGGAAGCGCTGAACCATCTGACGCGCTGTCTTTCTGCCCCCAAGCAGAAGGAACTCAAATACCTGGATGTGCTCTGCTATAATACCATAGGCATCATCTATGCATATCTACAGCAGGAGAGTATTGCCATCAGCACTCTGCTCTCAGGGAAAGAACTCAGTCAGGAGCTGCATTTAGAGCACCAGTTTTCTGTTTGCTGCATCAACCTTGGTCTCATGCACAGCCGTCTCAACGATTACGACTCTGCCATGCAGTATTTTGATCTCGGTCTTGTACATATGCAGGTCGATACGGAAGACAGCACTGACCTGGAAATTCTCTGTCATGCCTACCGCGGCATCATTTACTGTAAAATGGGAAATCAGAAAGCATCTCTGGATCTGTATCAAAAGATAGTCCAGCTTGCAGTTTCAGATGACAGAAAGCTTTTTGACGCTTCTATCCTTGACTTTAAAATTCGGATGTTCGATTTTCTAAAGGACGATCATCTCCTGTCTGAGACTCTGACGCAGGTTTTTGATGAGCTCTCGAATGAGATCAACTTTCTGGAGTCTTCCGAATTTTATTTTGATATCTGCAGTTACCTGATCGATCAGCGCAGGCAGCAGGAAGCTGCCAAACTGCTTGCCGTTCTGCGCCCGATCGTAGATAAACTTCCTCTGGTTTTTCTCAAGCAGGCCTGCCTGCAGCAGGAGGTTCGCTATCACAGGGCATTTTCCGAACCGGAAGAATATCTGCATACCTGCAGCCAGCTCTATGAAATTCAACCTGCATATCTGCATGAGCAACGTTATGCAAAGCTCTATAATCTGGAATACACCGAACGTCTGCGTCAGACAAAGAACGATTCCGAGATGTACCGCCAGAAGAGCCGGCTGGATCAAATGACAGGGCTTCTCAACAAATATACCATTCAATTTCTGATTGAGGAAGATCTCGCCAAATCAAGTTCGGATGCACAGTCTGCATTGATTCTGATTGACATGGATCACTTCAAGCAGATCAATGACACGCTGGGGCATCTTGTAGGAGATCAGTTTATTTGCCAGACCGCCTCTATCATCCGCGACTGCTTTCGGGATACCGCGCTTTGCGGACGTGTCGGCGGAGATGAATTTTTAGTATATTTAAGCAATATTACAGACGTCTCCTTTGTCGTACTTCAGGCTGAAATACTCCGTCAGGAAATTTACCGCCAGACTTCGGAGCGCAACATAACCATTACTACTCAGGCAAGCATGGGAATTTCATTTTCCTCTGAGTACTGTTACGACTATGAAAGTCTTTTTGCCGCTGCAGACCATGCACTGTACCGTGCGAAAATGGGGGGCCGCAATAAAGTTGTCACTGCAAACGAATAAACGGTCATGTACCGCCAAATACATATAAAAAAAAGAGATTTCGCAATGAAATCTCTTTTTCCCCCAATTTTCTAATAGCAAAAACTGTGTCCGCCAATTCTCATATCTACATTAGGCGTCAATGCCATGGTCGAAAAATATAGTGTATCATTTCTTAATATGTTTGTATTTCCGCTCAACACCTGTTCGATCGACTGATATTCTTTTTCCGTCGGTTTTGCGATCTCCCTGTTCTTCCAGGAACAAAACTGAACGGGATGTTTCTGACTCAGTACATCGTAAAGTGTATCCGGATATATATCGGATGCCATTCGGTTCAAAATGACTTCCACCACGGCCTGTTGCCCCAGTTCGGGCTCACCGCCTGCCTCCAGCCAGACAATTCTGGCAAGCAGATCGATCTCTTCATCCGTCAGGCTTATCCCCCAACGGTTTGTAACTGTATCCTCTTCTCTATTCTCTTCTTCTTTTTGTTCTTCCTCTTTTTGCTCTCCCTCTTCTTCTGTCTCCGCTTCCGCCGTTTCTTCCGGCGCTGCTACAATAGCGGTATCTCTTTTTTCAACCTCTGCTTCATCTGATTCTGTCGTAAATGAATACACGGAAAGTACCAGGCCACCTCTTGCCGACACCTCTTCGTTTTCCTCTGTCACATTCTGAACTGCTGCATGCGTCTCTTGAACCGTCGCATGTTTTGTGCTACCACTTTCCTGAATGTTGGACGTAACCGTAAGATATAGAAAAAAAGTAAGTGTAGCTGCTGCGCCCAATATTTTTTTGTTCATTTCTCTCCTTTCCTCAAGAATGATACATAAAGGATTGTGGCAGCCCTCCGGCTGCCACATCTTTCGTCCTTATCATACTAGATTATTTCCAAAAGTCAAATTTTATATTCATACTACATTATAAGATTTTTTTTAGAAAATATGCATAAATAATTGCATTTTTGATAATTTCACGACGAAAATCCCAGAAACACTTTACAAAGATAATAATAGAACTGACTATGTTTATGAAAAAACACCCCAAAACAGGGTGTTTTTCCACAATTTAACCAGATATTCACTGACAGACATTATTTGCCAAACGATTCTGATTATTGGTTCACGTAAAGTTCTATATTCGGAATATAGAATAATATACGTCATATCTTTAGAAATGTGCAGCAAAACATGCAGTTTCGTCCCATACAGATTAGAAATCTGTCAGATTTCTCTCCAGAAAGCTCCTTATCGTATCATAATATGTCTCGGGATCTTTTTCCTGCGCCTGTGCATGTCCTGCCCCCTCCACGATCAAAAGCTCTTTCTCACAGGCAGCAGCCTCATATAAGTCCAGTGTCATCTGGACCGATATCATAGCGTCCTCATCCCCATGGATAAACAATGTCGGTGTTGTACTTTCTTTCACGGCATTGATCGCAGATGCATCCTTCAAGTCATATCCGCCTCGCAGCCTTAAAATAAGGCATGCAGTGTCAACCAGCGGAAACGCCGGAAGATGGAACCATTCTTCTGCTTTCTCTCCGAACATGGAATAAGCATCCGTATATGCGCAGTCGGAAATCACCGCACAGACATTTTCTGCAAGGCCTTCCTCCCCCGTCATCATCAGCGCCGTTGCCGCACCCATAGACTGCCCGTGAAGAACAATCCTGGCATTCGGATCCTGCGCTAAGATATAGTCGATCCAAAGCATGCAGTCGTAGTGGTCCGTCCACCCCATTCCTATGTAATCGCCTTCGCTTTCTCCCTGGCAGCGCAGATCGGGCACAATCACATGGCAGCCCTGCTCATGATACCAGAAAGCAAACGGATACATTTCTTCTTTCCATCCTGTGTATCCGTGCAGCAGCAGTACCCAGTTATGACTTTCCCCATCTGGAAGGAATTCCTCTGCGATCAATGTATATCCGTCCTGCGTCCTTACTGATATTTTCTGGCATTTCGCCTGACTTTGCACATCTCTCAGCCATTCCTCAGTCTCGTTCAGCTCTGCCTTACGGTTCGTTATGATATCCGCGGTCTGCACCTGTTGTGCGTAGCTGTTCTCCGTAATCCTGTCAAACACTTCCAGCTTCTGCATAAAGGACGGAACAAGCGCTGCGCTCACAAGGAAATTGACTAACAGGAAATACAGTGTCAGTGCCGTTGCCATAATTGTGCATATTACAATTTTTTTCTTCTTTCTCTTCATGGTTATCTCTTGTAATCTCTTTTTGTACTTATCATAACATCCTCTGTCAATAATTTCAGCAGGAAAACCTTCCCAGTACAAAAGCTTAACCTATTCACTTGCTGTAAAATGCTTCAATTGCCTCCGCAAAGAACTCCGATGCTCCCTCACCGTACTTTTTGTCGTTGATTTCCCTGGCTTTCGGGTTCCGGTAAAACGCTGCAAGTGCGTGCATCATTTCTTTTTCTTCTTTTAACTGACAGAATTGTTTCATTACAAAACCGTACTCGCCGATGACTTCTTTTACCTCAAAAGAATCCACTGCACAATCTCTCCTGTCCATCAGCTTTCGGAGAATATGATCGATCCGTTTCTGATAGCTATCCGCCACCTCTTTGCTGACCGGATTCTTTGCAACCGACAGAAATGCATCTTTTCCGCCATACCACTCCACCACTTTTGCATATCTTTTTTGCATTTCTTCTGACGATACCACCTCAACATAATGCTTTCGCCACTGCTCGACACTGCCAAATTCGTCAATCGCGGTCTGTCTCATGTTCTCAGGCATATGTTCAAGCATCGTCTGAAACATTTCTTCCACTTCTGCCTTGTTAAATACTGTAAAATCCATTCTATTTTCTCCTTTCAGAATGTCGTCAATGCTGGCTATCAAACGCTCCATGCGTTCTTTTTTGACCGTCAGCATCTTTCTCTGCATTTGCAGAATCTGTTTTCTGTCAAGAGCAGGATTTTCCATGACAGCTTTGATTTCTTTCAATGGAATATCAAACTCACGGAAGAACAATATCTCCTGCAAAGTTTCCAGGGCTTTATCGTCATAAAGCCGGTATCCCGCTTCACTTTTTTCTGTAGGCACAAACAATCCAATCTCATCATAATAGTGAAGTGTGCGCACACTGATACCTGTAAGCTTTGATATTTCCTTTACTGTTCTCATACCGTCTGACCTCCTGTTCCTGATATGATATATCTTAATGTATGACGTTCCGTGAAGGTCAATAGATAAATTGCTTAATCAAACCAAAACAAATTATACCATGCTCTGTATGCCTGATAAATTGTGATATTTTTACCCGTTTCGATTTCATATACTCTGTAATAGCAATACTCATCATCCGTAATCCCTGTATTCTTATAGTCATATTTTTCTAATCCCCAAAAACTTCTTTTATAACATTGATACCACCCATTTCGTACAAAAATGATGTTTTCTATTCCCTGTACATTCAGATAATCCTGAAATAGATCTTTTTTCAAAAAAGTTTTGGCACCGGAGTATAACAGCAATACAAAAATAATCAGTCCGGCAAAAATCGCTATGCCCCTTAAAGCTTTCTTTAGAAGTTTCATACTTCACCTCTTTCGATGATACAAAAAAAACGCCAAAAACTTGGCGTTTTAAAGCAGGGGATGAGAGAATCGAACTCCCACCAAAGGTTTTGGAGACCCCTATCATACCATTTGACCAATCCCCTGTATTTTATAAAAATGACGTATTCCGGTACGCCATTTATCATAAACGATATTCACTAAAATTGCAATGATAATTTGTGTTATACCTTCAAAACTTCATACAGATTTCCGATTTTCCAAAG
>JAAUZB010000040.1 GCA_014804775.1 Roseburia sp.
GATGAAATCAGTATACCGGCATTCAATGCTGAAAATTGAAGAACAAGCTAAGAGGGAGGCTGCAGAAAAGCTGTGTAATACCCTTTTTTTTAGCGGTTTCCATGACAAATTTTATGACAAAAAATGATTTTAATATTATTAACAGGGCTTAAATTACACTAGCAAATAATGACACAAAAACAGCCGCAACCCCCTTGATTTCAAAGAAATCTTTCGAGTTTACGGCTGTTTTACTGGAAAGCTGCTGACGGGAATCGGACCCGTGACCTCCGCACTACCAATGCGACGCTCTACCGACTGAGCCACAGCAGCATCTGTGTCAGTTGTTCCAACACTTGTACTACTATACTATACGAGTTTGCCCTTGTCAAGATAGAATTTGTATTTTTCATTCACAACTCCGGTCAGCACGGCTCCGGTCAGCACGGCTTCTGTCAGCAGCCGGATATTCAGGAACAGATTTCGTCCGGTTTCAACCGGTCTCTCCTTCTTTATATGCGATTAATAACCTTAACGTGCGGTTTGATCAGGGAATAATATTTCGCTCCCTTATCCTTTCCATAGCGTACCCGCAGCAATGACCCGAGTGAGTTAAGATTCTCTTTTTTCGCGCCCGCCTTGACTAAAAAAGAAGCAAAATCCTCGGGGTATTCCATTGCAGGCTCACTGTTTGCAAAGACCGCCTTACAATAAATATCAAATTTCTCTTTCTGACTACGCTCTGCTGCACCGGCCCAATATGTGTTCCATTTGGGATCTGCCTTCACACTCCGGTAAAGAGTATTTCCAGCATTTCTGCCAAAAAAGACCTGCATTGCAATGTGAAGTTCTGCCAGCTTATCCTTGCCGATACAGCTGCACAGCTGCTTCACCATAGCGTCCGTCTTATTCTCTTTAGGCAGCTGCTGCGCCTTTGTGGTCTTTTGGGCTTTCGGAGTCTTTGGAGTTTTTTCGTGCGTCTCTTTGTCGGACAGCTGTTTGACGCAATCCGCCCCGCTCAAACGGCATACCGACATCTTTCGCTCGTTCCAATAACGTGTCACAGCATCAAATCCGGTGTCATTGGAAACGATCACAAAGTCACAGTTTTTGTCTTCCCGCAACCGGTAACCGAGCTCCGTTACAAGTTGGAAGTCCAATGCGTTATTCCCCTCAAAGCATTTTACAAAAACCGGCTCTTTTTGTGTCTCCTTTAACAGTCTGAGCGTCTCATAATTCATATGCGGACTATTCTGCGTATAAAATATGAGTACCAGATCCTCAGTTCGTGAGGCCGCCAACAAAGGCACCCAGACGTCTCCTACATTTTCACTGTCTACCAAATAAACTTTTTTCATCCTCTTATCTGCCGGATGAACCGCTTCCCATATCTGTTCCATCTATATCCGTTCTATTATATCATACCTCTTGCCAAAAACAAGCCTTCATGTTGCCCGTGAAAAATAACGGCTTCATTGACAACGCTTCATTCTCCGTCTTATAATGCTAGTACGTGAATATATAAAACCGAAAAACAGGAGGCCTTTATGCATATTATGACATTATTTCTATGGTTTATCTTATACAGTGTTCTAGGTTGGATCTATGAGACGGCATACTGCAGTCTGAAAATTTTGAAATGGGATAACCGTGGAATGCTCATTGGGCCGTACTGTCCGATCTACGGTGTCGGTGCAGTGCTCGACGTGCTGCTCTGCGGCGGTTTAGGCAGCAAAGGNGCAGTATTCTTTGCATGTATGATCGGCTCCGCTGTTTTGGAATACACGACNTCTTATGCNACCGAGCGGCTGTTTCATGCCGTCTGGTGGGACTACAGCAAGATACCGTTTAATATCCACGGACGCATCTGTCTGCCGTGTTCCCTNGGTTTTGGCGTNGCNGGACTGATCGTTTTGTATGGACTTCACCCNTATATTTCCGGCATCACCAACGCAATTCCNNTGTCTGTTCAGGAGCCTCTCTCCCTGTTTTTCATGGCGGTCTTTGCCGCTGACTGTGCNCTGACGGCAGATTCTCTCGTAGCGCTCAACGTCAAACTGGATGCCGCTCTAAAGGCAATCGACTCACAGATTTCAGAAAAATACGATGCCTTTATTGAAAACGCCAGACAAAANCTGTCAGGCGGACTGGAAACGCTCAAAGAAAAAATTTCACTGGAAGAATTCCGTGATCGCAGAATGGGCGAGGAGTCCAAAAAGGCTATCTCCACCATGAANTGGACACAGACCCGGGCGCTCCGCTCTTCCGTGTCNTTCCGCCGTGCAAANTACAGTGAACTCGGAAGCAANATGAANCATGCACTGTCATTTCGCAAAAAACANTAAAGAAAGGTTGAATCTATTATGAAACTAACCGTTCAGGAAANCTCTGAAATNGAACATCTTCTGCACGGACTGCATCNGACCAGAGAGGCCGCTCTGATGAAGNNGTGCATCCAGCACGGTCATATCTCGACNTACGATCATGTGATCAGTGTCGTTCGACTCAGCTTCTATCTGAACCGCCGCCTTCATATCGGCGCGTCTGATNCCGAGCTGGTCCGCGGTGCATTTCTTCACGATTTTTATCTGTATGACTGGCACGAAAACGGTTATCCCGGGCGGCTGCACGGACTTCATCACCCTGCGATCGCGCTGGAAAATGCAATGCAGCGTTACAGCCTTACCCCGGTAGAGCGCAACATCATCGAGAGCCATATGTGGCCGCTGACACCGCTCACCGTTCCGAAATGCCGTGCTGCCGTCATCGTATGTCTTGCCGATAAGATCTGTTCGTCCTACGAGACCATTGTTCGAACAAAAAGCTTGTAACGGTTCAGTACCTTCACCGTTACAGAAATTTTTCATACGCAAAAAAAGGACAGCCATCTGGCTGCCTTTTTAGGAGAAGGTATTTTTACTATGGGGTATAGTAAAAATTATATAATGTATTGGGGGGTTTTACAGGTATTATAATATCACGACTGCTTCGAAAAGTGTTCACAAAATTCACAAAAAATGNGCTTCTATTTTGTGCACTTTTCACACTTTCTCCACCGTCAGCGTATTTTTGACTTAATGCGGGAGAGTGCATTGTCGATCGCCTTGGGACTTCGCCCCATCTTTTCTGCAATCTGCCTGTAATTCAGGCCCGCAAGGTACTCATCCAGCACTTCTCGCTCCATTGCACTGAGCCGTTCCTTTAATTTATCCCAGAACTGCCGTACATTTTCCTGCGCGATGATCAGCTGCTCCGGATTATCCATACCATTTGTCTGCAGTGTTTCTGCCAGAGTTCTTCCACTCTCCCCCGTCTGTGAATAAAAAGATACATACGTATTGAGCGGGACGTGCTTCTTCCTGTTCGATGCCTCCACCGCATGATAGAGCTGCCTGTTGATNCACAGTTCGGCAAAATAGAAAAAAGAGGTCATTTTACCTGCATCATAATCACGGATAGCCTTAAACAGACCGATCATGCCCTCCTGCATTAAATCGTCCGTATCTCCTCCGATCAAATACATTGCATTTGCTTTCTTGCGCACTAATGGCTTATATTTGTCCAGAATATAATCCATAACGCCCGCGTCTTCCCCCCGCAGCTTTTCGATCAGCTGCTCATCTGACAAATTCTGATATTCCCTCACGCTCCGTCTCTCTCCCCCATAATTTATCCCATCCGCTGCCTGACGATCTCGTAGGCAAGTACGCCTGCTGCCACGGACGCATTAAGCGAATCAATGTCCCCTTTCATCGGAATGGATGCCGTAAAATCACAGTTTTCCTTTACCAGTTTGCTGACACCTTCGCCCTCGCCTCCGATCACAAGACCGATCGGGCCTTTCAGGTCGAGCTGGTACATTTCCGTTCCGCCCATGTCCGCGCAGACAAACCAAAGTCCTTTTTCCTTCAGTTCTTTAATCGCTGCGCTCAAGTTTGTCACTTTCGCCACCGGTGTATAGTTGATCGCTCCCGCCGAAGTCTTTGCCACCGTAGCCGTCAGTCCCACTGCCCTTCGTTTCGGTATGATGACACCGTGTGCCCCGGCAAGATTGGCGGTGCGGATAATGGCTCCCAGATTGTGCGGGTCTTCTATTCCGTCCAGCAGNAAAATAAACGGGGGTTCCCCTTTCTCTGCCGCCGCGGCAAGAATATCGTCCACCGTGGCATANNNGTAGGCNGCCGCTANNGCGATCACCCCCTGNTGNTTCTTCGTCTCTGAAATNTGATCCAGACGCTCCCTGTCCACAAAGTTCAGTATNGTATCGCCNTTTCGCGCTTCCCGCACGATCGTNCGNACCGGNCCGTCCTGGCAGCCGTCNAGCACATAAAGCCTGTCAATCGTTTTTCCGGANCGGAACGCCTCAAGTACNGCNTTNCGCCCCTCTATCTTTAATTCCTCATATCCCATATTTTCCTCCATTCAGCCTCTCTAACCCTNCCNTCACCAGCTCCACCAGCCGGGGAAAATCGTCACAGAGGTACAGCCAGCCCATCAACGCCTCAAATCCGGTTGCCTTGCGGTAATCCGACATGGTAGCATTCTTTGCCATAGTNGGCGATTTGGCATTTCTTCCCCTTCGGTATACGCCCTCTTCCTCCTCGGTGAGCAGCGGCAGAAGCTTCTCTATCATTTCCGCCTGTGTATGTGCCTTTACGATCCGGCTTGTTCTTTTATGCAGTTCGCCCGCTCTCGTATTACCTTTTGCCACCACAATGGAGCGGATGACGAGATCATAGATACCGTCCCCGATATATGCCAGTGTCAACGGCGAATAGGTTCTGATATCTACGTCCGGGATCTGAAACTGTTCCTTGATATATGCATCAATCCCCTTTTCCATGAACTTCCTCCGCCGTTTATTCAATACTCCACACAACACCCTCCCTGGTGTCCTTGATCACAATTCCCTTTGCCGCCAGTTCGTCACGGATGGCATCTGCTTTTGCGAAATCTTTTTCGCGTTTTGCCTGTTTTCTCTCCTCAATTTTTGCAAGGATATACTGCTCTAACTCTGCATCCACTTTCTTCTCCCCGTCTGTCCCGTCCGCTTNGCCTGCCGTCAGATTTAAAGACAGGACACGGTCAAAGTCTTCTGCCANTGCAAATTTGGTNGCNTCACTCATGTNCGCCTTCAGCAGATCATAGACAATNGTGAGCGCCATGGAAGTGTTGAGGTCNTCGGACAGCGCCTNCGAAAATTTTGCCTTATATAAATCATACTGCTCCTGTTCCACGGCTCCGTCCCGATTTAANCCTGCGATCCGCTTTCTCAGCTTCGCATATGCAGCGCTCATATTGTCCATAACCTCATAGGAAAACTCCAGCGGCTTGCGGTAATGCGACTGCAGGCAGAACATACGGTAAGCTAACGGNTCATAACCCTTATCCCGCAGCANTGACACCGTCAGGAAATCCCCCTTTGATTTGCTCATCTTGCCGGATTTATCGTTCAAATGGTTCACATGGAACCAATAGTTGCACCATTTATGNCCCAGATAACTCTCGGACTGTGCNATNTCATTGGTGTGATGCGGAAAAATATTGTCAACTCCGCCGCAGTGGATNTCCATGTACTCACCCAGATGCTTCATGCTGATGCAGGAGCATTCAATNTGCCATCCNGGATATCCGACNCCCCAGGGGCTCTCCCANTTGAGCGCCTGATCNTCAAATTTGGACTTGGTAAACCACAGCACAAAATCGTTTTTATTTTTCTTGTTGACATCCTCTTCCACGTCATCGCGCACGCCCACAAGCAGNTCTTTCTCNCTCTGGGANGAAAACACATAATAGTCCTTTAACTTGGACGTGTCAAAATANACATTGCCGCCCGCCACATANGCATAGCCCTTTTCAAGCAGCACTTCGATCATATGGATAAATTCCGGTATNCANCCNGTCGCAGGTTCCACCACATCCGGNGTCTTAATATTCAACTCTTTGCAGTCCGCAAAAAAAGCGTNCGTATAAAATTTTGCGATTTCCATCACNGTCTTGTGTTCCCGNTTGGCACCTGAAAGCATCTTATCCTCTCCGGTATCTGCATCGGAGGCAAGATGTCCCACGTCCGTAATNTTCATCACACGTTTTACNTCATATCCCACATAGCGCAGNGCCTTCTCCAGCACATCCTCCATAATATAGCTTCGCAGATTACCGATGTGCGCATAGTGATATACCGTCGGTCCGCAGGTATACATGGCAATCTTTCCGTCCTCGTGCGGGATCACCGTTTCAACCGTCCTTGTCAGCGTATTGTAAAATTTAAAATTATTTTCCACCTTTGTATCCTCCTATAATAAAATTGGTTATGATGTCACAAGTCCTTCTTATAAACCTTGCCTGAATCAAGGTTTATTCTCTTCCTTCGAAGTTGCGGAAAGCCGTCTCACTGTGCTCTCAAGTTCAAGTACGCGGTTCACCAGTTCAGCATTTTCACGCTGCAGCACCGTAATATCCTCCTGTACCGGGTCCGGCAGATCACACTGATTCATGTCGCTGCGCGGAATCTTGACGTTATCGCGCTTGACGATCCGCCCCGGCACGCCGACCACAGTGCAGTTCGGCGGCACCTCCTCAAGCACAACGCTTCCTGCGCCGATTTTGGAATTCTCCCCCACAGTAAAGGAGCCGATAATCTTTGCCCCTGCACTGATCATTACATTGTCTCCGATCGTCGGATGTCTCTTTCCTGTTTCCTTTCCCGTTCCGCCCAGCGTCACACCCTGATAAAGCGTTACATTGTCTCCCACGATCGCAGTCTCTCCTATGATCACGCCGCTCCCGTGATCGATAAAAAAACCCTTGCCGATCGTCGCGCCCGGATGTATCTCTATGCCGGTTTTTCTCGCTGCACGCTGCGAAATGTATCTTGCCCGGAAATAATGTCCCTTGAGGTACTGCCTGTGCGCACGCCTATAGCTAAGCATAACACGAAAGCTCGGATAAAGCAAAACCTCCATCGGAGATTTGATTGCCGGGTCACGTTCTTTTATCACTGTAAATTCTTCCCTGATATGTGCAATCATACCCATTTTTTATTCGGTCACTCCTTTCTATCTTCTTCCAAAAAAAAGGACTATCTCATCTCAAAGAGACGAAATAATCCGCGGTTCCACTCTATTTAAAAATCATATGATCTTCACTCTATACACGTAACGTGTGTCAACCGGGTCAGACTACTGAATCACGTATCAACGTATTCTCATTCCTCTAACCGGCTTGCGGAGGCACTTCAAAGATCTCTTTTCCAAAGCTGCTTACAGCCAATGGCAGCTTCTCTCTGTGGAACGTCTGATCCCCTACTCTTTCCGTTCATCGCCTTTTTCTTTATTTCTCTGTATACTATAGTTTATGCACTCTCCGTCGTTTTGTCAATGTCCGAATGCGCTTTTCTCACACTGCATCCCAGACAGCTGTCGCACGACTGCCTCTCAGAATCTGCCACCGTGACGCTTCCCTCATAAATGGAAGTCAGCGCACAGATCGCCTGCGACGAAATGCCCTCCTCGGTTCCCGTAAATCCAAGTCCCTCCTCAGTCGTCGCCTTGATGTTGACCTGCTCCGCACTGATTCCAAGCGCCTTCGCAACATTCTGTTCCATCTGCTCAATATGCGGGCGCATTTTGGGCTTCTGTGCAATGATCGTTGCATCAATATTTTCCACCACATACCCTTTTTCCTGAATCTTCTCTGCTACGGATTCCAACAGACGAATGCTGGAAATCCCTTTGTACTGCGGGTCCGTATCCGGAAAATGCTTTCCGATGTCTCCAAGTCCTGCTGCACCGAGCAGAGCATCCATAATTGCATGAATGAGCACATCCGCATCGGAATGCCCGAGCAGTCCCATTGTATGCGGAATTTTAACTCCGCCGATGATAAGATCACGACCTTCTACCAATCTATGGACATCATATCCCATTCCAACCCGCATATCGTTTCCCTCCGTTTCAGTGAATCTATAGTATACCCACTTTTTACAAAAAGTCAACTCCTATTTAAGTTTGAGTTTTACTCATTTGGAGATTTCTTTATCATTGACCATATACCGTTTTAGATATTTTCCGGTCAAGCTGTTTTTGTCATTGCAGATTTCCTGCGGTGTACCTTTTGCAATGATCTTTCCACCGTGGATACCGCCTCCCGGTCCCATATCGATCACATAATCCGCATTACGGATAACGTCCAGATCATGTTCGATCACAATGACAGTCGCTCCATTTTCAATCAGTCGTTTGAATACCTGTAAGAGCGTCTCCACATCCAGCGGATGCAAACCGATAGTCGGTTCATCAAAGACAAATACGGCGTCAGACTGCCCTTTTTCCATCTCGCTTGCCAGCTTCAGCCTCTGAGCCTCCCCGCCGGACAAACTCGGCGTTTGCTCTCCCAATGTCAGGTATCCAAGACCAAGGTCATGCAGCACCTGAAGCTTCCGTTCTACTTTCGGAAGATCCGCACAGGCATCCAAAGCCTCATCAATACTCATATCCATGAGTTCGGGAAGTGTATATGCACCGTTTTTCTTCTTTGAAATCCGCCGGAGCAGGCTTGCTTCCTTTGCATAACGTGAACCTCCGCAGTCCGGACATGCAATTTCCACATCCGGCAAAAACTGTACATCAAGACCGATAGAGCCTGTGCCGTCGCAGACCGGACAGCGCAGCTTACCCGTGTTATAAGAAAAATCCCCTGCCTTATATCCCCTTTCCTTTGCATCCGGCGTCCTCGCATATACCTTGCGCAATTCGTCATGTACATCGGCATAAGTCGCCACTGTGGAACGGATATTTACCCCGATTGGCGTCGCATCGATCAGTTTCACCTGCCGGATGCCATCCGCCGAAACAGAACGCACATGCTCCGGAAGTTTTTCTCCTTTAATAAAAGCGTCCAGTGCAGGAATCAGACTTTCCAAAACCATCGTCGTCTTTCCGGAACCGGAAACTCCTGTCACAGCAATCAGCCGCCCTTTCGGGAAGTCTGCTTCCAGCGGTTTCACGGTATGGATTTCAGAAGTAGACAGACGGATTGTGCCAAGTTCAAACATTTGCTCAGAAAGAATATGATTTCCGACATTGATCACCGTCTCCCCTGTAAGGAATCCGCCGATTCGGGAGTTTGGATCCTTCTTTACATCGTCAGGATTTCCCTGCGCGATGATCGTGCCCCCGCCCGCGCCGGCCTCCGGCCCAAGCTCAATGAGCCAGTCCGCTTCGGAAAGTACATGCGTATCATGATCCACCAGAATGACCGTATTGCCATCCTGCAGAAGGTCATGCATGACGCCCGATAACCCTTTCATATTGGAGGGATGCAGACCGATGGATGGCTCGTCCAATACATACAGCACTCCGGTGGTGCGGTTCCTGACTGCCCTTGCGAGCTGCATCCTCTGCCGCTCCCCTGTAGATAGCGTGGATGCCGCACGGTCCAGTGTGAGGTAGGAAAGTCCCAGATCCGTCAACCGTTTTGCCGCACTCTGAAAGGATTCACAGATACTTTTTGCCATAGGCCGCATTTCCTCTGGCAGAGAATCCGGTACTCCTTCAACCCATACTGATAAATCAGAAAGCGTCATTGTGCAGGCTTCGGCAAGCGAAATTCCGCGAAGTCTCGGTGCGCGTGCATCTTCTGAAAGTCTGGTTCCGCCACAGTCCGGACAGACGCCCTGCCTTAAAAATTTCTCTACCCGCTTCATCCCTTTCTCATCTTTCACCTTGCTCAGAGCGTTTTCCACTGTGTAAGTTGCATTGAAATAGGTAAAATCCATATCTCCCGCTGCACCGCTGGTCTTGTTCTGATAGATAATATTTTTCTTTACGGCCGGTCCATGGAATACAATGTCCCGCTCCTTTTCTGTCAGTTCCCTAAACGGCACATCCGTACGGACCCCCATTTCACGGGCAATATCTTTCATGAGGGACCACATCAATGTCTGCCACGGAGCGACGGCGCCCTCGTCAATGGAAAGAGACTCATCCGGCACAAGCGTTGATTCATCTACTGTCCGGACAATTCCCGTCCCGTCACAGCGTCTGCATGCTCCCTGGCTGTTGAATGCCAGTTCCTCCGCACTCGGCGCAAAAAAATGTTCGCCACAATCCGGGCAGACAAGTTCCTGGCCTGCCGCAACATTCAGGGACGGTTTTACATAATGCCCGTTCGGGCAGCGATGCTCTGCAAGCCTTGAATACATCAACCGCAGACTGTTCAAAAGCTCCGTTCCCGTGCCAAAAGTACTGCGTATGCCGGGAATACCGGGACGCTGCCGCAGTGCGAGTGCAGCAGGCACATACCGCACCTCATCCACCTGTGCCTTTTCGGCCTGCGTCATTCGCCTTCTCGTATATGTGGAGAGAGCTTCCAGATACCGTCTGGAACCCTCAGCATATAAAATCCCCAGTGCCAGAGAAGATTTCCCGGAACCGGATACTCCCGCTATCCCGACAATCTTATTCAACGGGATATCCACGTCAACATTCTTCAGATTATGTACTCTTGCCCCACGCACTTTGATATACGCAGGCATCTTATCTACATTATGGCCCATCTTTTTTACTTCCTTTCTATATTCATCCCGAAGAAATTTTCTATTTGTATGATAACATAAAGTAACGTATAATTAAATCAACAACTTCCCGTTTGAAAGAAGGGTTACTATGAAATACTTGATCAAATACCTGATAGATTTTATAGCTTTGGCTTTCCTATATACTTTTGTTTTTTTTAGGAAATGGAAAAGCAAAGGCAAAGATGTATTACTTGTCAACACGCTAATGTATATATATCTCTCTTTTGTGCTTTATTTTACCTTGATGCCGATCATAACACATATCCCATTTGTTCTGAATCATCGCTATAAACCCATGAATTTGGTGCCGTTTATAGATATTTCGATGGGGAGAGGGGATTTTTTTAGGCAGGTAGCGTTGAACATTATTATGACCATGCCATTTGGTTTCCTATTTCCATTGACCCAAAATGGAACCTCTAAATTCAGTAAAACGATATTATCCTGTTTTTTGATGAGTTTGGGTATCGAACTGTTGCAACCGTTCTTCAACAGATCTTCGGATGTCACGGATCTAATTACGAACGTGATTGGGGGAATGCTCGGATATGGTTTTTATGTTGTTTTCAAGCCGGTTACATTTTGGATTTTAGACCATCTAAAAATGAGGAATTAGAAACCTAAATTCCCAGTTTTCATTTTACTATAAAATATTGAAAAAGCCATAACCGTGTCAGTTAGTTCATCATATAAATTCAACCAGTAGTAGAAAATAAAAATATATAAATAGCAATTCAATTGCGTTCTGGATATAAAACATGGTACAATCTCCATAAGTTTGACAATACTAAGTCCATATGGAGAGGATAAGGTACTTATGATTGCTTACAAATTATTGCAATGCACATGGGGGCTGCCACAGACATTAGTCGGTGCAATATATTTTTTGATAAATATAAAGCAACCACATTTTGCTTACAATGGAGCTATTACGACTATCTGGAAAAGCAAATCCAGTTTGTCACTTGGGATGTTCGTGTTTGTTTCAGATGACCCGTTTTGCTATTATCCTGATTACCGTGATAAATTCGATGAAAATACATTTTCAAAAATGCTATTAGTACATGAGTATGGGCATACAATACAATCTTTAATATTTGGACCGATTTATTTGATTGCAGTAGGAATTCCTTCAATTCTTTGGAGTTTTTTTCCTTTATTTGTGAGGAAAAGAGAGAATGAAAAGATATCCTATTTTTCGGCATATCCAGAAAGATGGGCAAATCATCTTGGAGAGTTTGTGACTAATGAAAACTCTATTGGTGAACCATTATAAAGGAAAATGGAACACCTTCAAACAGCAGCAATTTAGGGGATAAGAAAGGGGAATTTCCTGATGATAGATAGAAAAATGACAGCCTTTTGCGGTACATATTGCGGAGTGTGCGAATGGAAAGATAAAATCGGCTGTAAGGGATGTAAAGCCAATAAAGGAATTATGTTTTGGGGCGAGTGCGATAAAGCAAAATGCTGTATGGAAAAGGGCCTGGAACACTGCGGAGAATGCTTAGATATGCCCTGTCAAAAGTTAAGAGAGCTGTTTGATGACCCAGAGCATGGCGATCATGGAGCAAGACTCCACAACTTGAATAATTGGAAAGCCGGAAACTATGTCTATGAGAAATTAGATAATTCAGCGCAAGAAAAAGCGAAAAATTTGAAAGTAGGAGAATAATTTGATGAATAAATTTAGTCGGGAAGCCGAACGAATCATGATTGAGCGTTTCGGAAAAGATACAATTATTGCATTGGCGACAACAAAAAATGAAACGCCTTATGTGCGATATGTAAATGCTTATTATGAAAATGGTGCATTTTATATCATTACCCACGCACTCTCAAATAAGATGAAGCATATAAAAGATAATCCTGTTGTTGCAATCGCAGGCGAGTGGCTTACAGCGCATGGGGAAGGCGTTAGCTTGGGTTATTTCGGGAAAAAAGAGAATTGTGTGATTGCTGAAAAGCTAAAAAAAGTTTTTGCTGAATGGATTGATAACGGTCATACTAATTTTGACGATGAGAACACCATCATTCTGCGTGTGGAATTAACAGACGGCCTGTTGCTCTCGCATGGCACAAGATATGAGTTATAGTTTTTGAAATCCCTGTTTGACTGGAAGATAAACAGAGTGTTAAAACGGAAAAAAATCAGAATTTAATGTTGTGATGAATCTGGTAAATAGGTTGAATACAGGAATAACAAAATTAAATTGTAAGGATGAGCATGATGAATAGCGAGCACAAAAAGCTGATAAGATTAGCAGAAAAACTCTTATATGTCTATTCTGCACAATGCACGTATTGTAATAATACGTTTGATTATACAGTCGAAAGAGCTGATACTGACATGATCAGCTGCTATTGTGGCAGCGTTTATTCATTAGGTGATAGGCAATTAGTCGTCGCTCCCATTACGGCAGAAGAATTTAGTAATGGATTATTTGGATACTTGGATAAAAGAATTAATGCGATCTATCCAACCCATGATTATAAATTTTATAAATATGTAGATAAAGTCTGCCCGTTTTGTGGAAAATATGGTACACAAAATTTTGAGAAAGATCGCTCCATAAAAGAGTATTGCACACTTCATCCCAATACTCTTATCATATACACGGACAAAACAATTCGAATATTAAAAGAGGAAATAGATACAAGCTATGATTAGACAAATCCTGTTTGTAAGCTTTTTCCATAAACTCTGAGAGTATGAAAGTTTTTCTGTAAATAGCTATAAGCAGTAGGTCTTCTATGGTAAAATCTAAATCATAGGAGGCCTATTATTATGGCAAGAGAAAAGAAACCTGTTCACAAGGTACAA
>JAAUZB010000041.1 GCA_014804775.1 Roseburia sp.
ACAAGGAATCGGATGAGACAATCGTGCTTAAGGATGCAACGAGAGACGGCTACACATTCGAAGGCTGGTACAGTGACGAAGCTTTCACAGACAAAGTGACCGAGATTACAAAAGGTTCAACCGGAGATATCACACTCTATGCAAAGTGGACGCAGACCGTTGTGGAAACAACTTACAGCATTACCTATGTGTTAAACGGAGGAACGAATGCATCAGGAAATCCGACGACATATAAGGAATCAGATGAGACAATCGTGCTTAAGGATGCAACGAAAGACGGCTACACATTCGAAGGCTGGTACAGTGACGAAGCTTTCACAGACAAAGTGACGGAGATTGCAAAGGGATCAACCGGAAACAAAACTTTCTATGCAAAGTGGGAAAAGAATGATTCTGGCGACGACAACAAGGATCCGGAAGAAACCGCTGGTACGGTAACGAGTGAGAGCAAAGTGGAAGCTGGTGCGCCGGTAACGAGCATGACAAGTGATGTGGAAGTGCTTCAGAACGCAGTACTTACACAGGAAGATCTTGAAAAAGTAGAAGCCGGAAAAGATGCGAATATTTATCTTGAGGTTAAGAATATTGATGAGACCGTAAGTGAGAGCGATAAGGCACTTGTGGAAGCAGAGCTTGGAAATCATAAGCTTGGCGTACACATGGATATTTCCTTATTTAAACAGGTTGGTGATGACCCCGCTGAAAAGGTGACTANCACGAACGGAAAGATCAGTATCAGCATCAAGATACCGCAGGAACTGATCAATACGGATTCTTCTAAAACAAGAACCTACCGTATTATAAGAGTTCATGACGGAGAGGCAGTGTCTATTGACGGAAGTTATGACGCAAAGACAGGAACCTTTACATTTGAGACGGATGCATTCTCAACATATGCGCTGGTGTATGAAGATGTTCCTGTCAGCAGTGGAAACACGAATACACCAACTACACCAACTACACCGATCACACCGACTGCACCGACTACGCCGTCTGGCGATACGACTACTACAATTACAGGAAACCTGCAGTATGACGGTTGGGCAGGTGTCAGTGCAGAGCAGAAAGCAAAACTGATGCAGGAGTCCCTTGCACAGAATGCAGCGGTTACGACAGCAACGACAGCAGCGCCTGCTACAGATGATAACGGAGTATCGGCAGCTATGATCTTACTTTTCATGATGGGTTGTGTGCTGGTATGTGCATCTACAAAGAAAAAGTTATTCTGAACATAGCACAAGATAATACGGTATAATTTCAGACAGCAGCAGATCATATTTGGTCTGCTGCTGTTTATATGTCTACAACTGAAAACATTTATGAGAAATACAGGGTCATATTAGAGTGGCATGTGCCTTAAATAAAGCAGAAAAAGCCTAAAAAAGTGAAAAAATAATCTGATTCGTTATTATGTCTAAAAATAGAAGAAAAATACTAGAATATTTGTCAATTGCGTAGAGTAGAGGTTATGAGATATAATAAAAGTACTGGACAAACGGTTGCGCGCGATTGTAGAAGCGTAACTACAGGTGAAAATAACTTAAAGGAGGGCAAGAAATGAAAAAAAAGAGATGGCTGCGAAGCACGGTATCATTTGTGCTGATCGCAGTAATGTGTCTCGGTCTGACTCTGTCAGGAAATTTGGGCAGAGTATTGGCGGACGACACCGAAATTCCATTGGTCAACGGAGATTTTGAGACGGATCTCTGGAAGACTGACGGAAGTCAAGGGTGGAAGGTTACAGCAACAGGTAAGTACACCTTAACAACGACTGAATCGGGTAATGAAGGCAAGCTGAATTTCTACAGAGAAAGCGCCGGAACCATGGATTTGACGCAGCCGGTAGAACTTGAAGCCGGTACATATCAGCTTGGTGTAGAGGTGATAGACGGAGACTTGGNTACGATTTCACTTTTATTTGGAAGCGAAACCGGTACTCCAATCGCTATATCATCCACAGGCGTTCAGAGCAATGAATTTATCCTTGCAGAGGCAGGAAGTGTAGAAATCGGTGTACGCATTGCCGTAGAAGACGGTGGATGGGGACACATTGACAATGTTTCACTGAAAAAGGTGAATACACCGGGTGGAGACACGGAAGAAACGAACCCTGCAGATAACGGCGTAGTGTATCAGGATGATATGGAGAGTGCCGTGGATGCTTCTTGGACTGTAACGTGGGAGGACTCATCTGGCGCAACATCAGAGAGAATGACAGATGAATGGGCAGCAAATAATAAAACTGCAATATGGAAGTTTAAGCTCAATTCTGCCCCTGCACAGAAGATTACAATCACGCGTGAAATCAGTGTAGAAGCAGGAAAATATACAGCATCTGTGGAGTCAGACGGAGGCAATATAGAGACCGGTAAGATCGCAATTTCAGATGGAACGTCCACCAAAGAGGCAGCTATGGAATTTGTGGACTGGGATGTTTGGACCACAGCGACCACCGGTGTTCTAGAAGTTGCCGGCAGTGCAACGATTACGCTTACCATTGAGATTGATTTAAAAACCGAAGGCTGGTTTGATTTGGATAATGTAAAGGTTGTAGCAGTATCCGAGGATGAGGCAGCAGCTGAAAAAGCAAAGAAGATCACAGAGTTGCAAACCCTTATTACCGAATGTGGTAGTTTAGTGGAAAGCGAATATACAGCAGAAAGCTGGCAGGTGCTTCAGGATGCTCTTACAGCTGCGAATGCGGTAATCGAAGATAAAGAGTCCAAAACAGTTGAGGAGATTTCCGGGGCTTATCAAGCCTTGCAGACTGCTAAGGGAGGTCTGGCATTTTCCGTGCCGGTAGTCGAAGGGGATTTGAATGTTGAAAGGATAGCAGGTCTGCCGTCTGACTTTATCATGGGTATGGATATTTCTTCCGTTATGTCTGAGTTCGCAAGTGGTGTTACGTACAAAGACTATGAAGGAAATACGATCGACAATATCACGGATTTCTGTAAGCTGTTAAAGGCAAATGGAATCACGCATATACGTGTAAGAGTATGGAATGACCCGTTTGACGCCGACGGCAACGGATACGGCGGCGGTAACAACGATGTTGCAACGGCGAAAGCGATTGCAGAAGGATGCAGAGCTGCCGGATTGAAGATGCTCATAGATTTCCACTGTTCTGATTTCTGGGCAGATCCTGGAAAACAGCAGGTTCCAAAGGAATGGAAAGGATACACATTAGATCAGAAGAAAGATGCGGTGAAATCCTTTATTGGTACATCGCTAAATACGATCGATCCGTCTAAGGATACCGTTGCCATGGTTCAGGTAGGAAATGAGACCACAGGAGCATTTGTCGGAGAGAGCAGTGTAACAAATATGTGTGTTCTGTTTCAGGCGGGCGCAGAAGCAGTAAAAGAATATAATTCCGATGTAAAAGTTGTGATCCATGTCACCAACCCGGAAAAAGGAAATGTGACGAAATGGGCGAAAAACTTATCGGACAACAGTGTTGCGTATGATATCATAGCGACAAGCTATTATCCGTATTGGCACGGCACACTGGCGAATTTGAAGAGTGAGTTCGAAAAGGTAAGAACAACCTACGGAAAAGACGTTATGGTTGCGGAGACAAGTTATGCATATACGCTGACCGATTCCGATGGACATGATAATACAGCGCGCGTTGGAAACAATGATACAGGAGCAGACACAACGCAGCCGTTTACCGTACAGGGTCAGGCGACAGCAATCCGTAATCTGATAAATACTGTGAATGAGGCGGGCGGACTGGGAGTATATTACTGGGAGCCTGCATGGCTTACGGTCGGTGATACGAGAGGACTGACAGGTGATGATTATGACGCACAGGTAAATGCTAATAAAGTGAAATGGGAAGAACACGGTTCCGGCTGGGCGTCAAGCTATGCCGCTGAGTATGATCCGGATGATGCCGGCAAGTGGTTCGGTGGTTCTGCAGTGGACAACGAAGCAATGTTCTATCCAGACGGTTCACCTACCGCAGCGCTGCATGTATGGAACTACGTTAAGACTGGTGCGGTAAATAGTTCTGTATCGGTAGATCAGGTTGGGACTGCGGCAGAGACCATCGAGGTGGACGGTACATATACATTGCCCGGGACTGTCACTGTAAGCTACAATACAGGGAATGAGGAAGATCCTGTAACATGGGAGAATACAGCGATTGATGCAAGCAAACCGGGAAGTTATGTTGTAAAAGGTACGGTAACTTTTTCAAAAACAGTCAATTCCGGTGAATACAGCGGAAAGACAACTGCCGAGACGACGTATACCCTTACAATTATTCCTCCAAATCTGATCACAGATAGAAACGATGCAGGCTTTGAAAAGGGAAATAATTTTACTGTTGAAGGAAGTGGTATCAGCTCTATTCCGGCTAGTGACGATCCGTATGCAGGAACAAAAAGTATGCATTGGTATTCTGCTTCTGCCACACAGGGCACGGTAACCTATGACGTAGGTATTACGCTGGAAGCAGGAGAGTACACATTCGAGGCTAAGGCACAAGGCGCTGAGGGGGATCAGGTTACCTTAAAAATCTTGGACGGTGACGGAAATGTACTGTTTGCAGGGGAACCGGCAGCAGTGGGCGGATGGAAGAACTGGCAGACGCCGAGTGTTTCCTTTACTTTGGATGAGGAGACAGAAGTCTATCTCCAGATTGTGGTTGACATGCAGGATGGAGGTTGGGGAACAGCTGATGCGCTCTACCTTTATCAGGTTCCAGAGAAAGAATATACAATTAGTTATAATCTGAACGGAGGAACGAATGCATCAGACAATCCGAAAACGTATAAGGCAACGGATGAGACAATTGAGCTGAAACCAGCAACGAGAGACGATTACACATTCGAAGGATGGTACAGCAATGAAGCTTTGACAACAGAGGTGACCGAAATCGTAAAAGGATCCACAGGAAATGTAACGCTTTACGCAAAATGGGCTCCGATCACCTATACGATCACTTATGTGTTGAATGGAGGAACGAATGCATCGGGAAATCCGGCGGACTATACGGTAGAGACGGAAACCATTACACTTGCAGCGGCGAGCAGAGACGGATATGTGTTTGAGGGTTGGTATAAAGAAGAAGCATTGACAACCAAAGTCACAGCAATTGCAAAAGGCTCAAAGGGTGATATTACACTCTATGCGAAGTGGACGGAGCTGACGGAAGATACCTATGTCATTACCTATGTGTTAGACGGAGGAACGAATGCATCCGGCAATCCTGCAACCTACAAGGAATCAGATGATACGATAACGCTTGAGCCAGCTACCAGAGACGGTTATACATTCGAAGGCTGGTACAGCGATGCGGAATTTACGTCGGAAGTAACGGAGATTGCGAAAGGCTCAACCGGAGATATCACACTCTATGCAAAGTGGACGCAGACTGTTGTGGAAACAACTTACAGCATTACCTATGTGTTAAACGGAGGAACGAATGCATCAGGAAATCCGACGACGTACAAGGAATCGGATGAGACAATCGTGCTTAAGGATGCAACGAGGGACGGCTACACGTTCAAAGGCTGGTACAGCGATGAAGAGTTGACAACACAAGTGATAGAGATCGCAAAAGGCTCAACCGGAAACAAAACTTTCTATGCAAAGTGGGAAAAGAATGCTTCCGGCGACGACAACAAGGACCCGGAAGAAACCGCTGGTACGGTAACGAGTGAGAGCAAAGTGGAAGCTGGTGCGCCGGCAACGAGCATGACAAGTGATGTGGAAGTGCTTCAGAACGCAGTACTTACACAGGAAGATCTTGAAAAAGTAGAAGCCGGAAAAGATGCGAATATCTATCTTGAGGTTAAGAATATTGATGAAACCGTAAGTGAGAGCGATAAGGCGCTTGTGGAAGCAGAGCTTGGAAATCGTAAGCTTGGCGTACACATGGATATTTCCTTATTTAAACAGGTTGGTGATGACCCCGCTGAAAAGGTGACTAACACGAACGGAAAGATCAGTATCAGCATCAAGATACCGCAGGAACTGATCAATACGGATTCTTCTAAAACAAGAACCTAC
>JAAUZB010000042.1 GCA_014804775.1 Roseburia sp.
AAAATCTTTACACCAAGTGGTGTAAAGATGGTGTAATTTCTAAAAATCAACTCAATAAATCCTTATTTTTCAAGGAAAATTTCCCACAATTAACATTTTGGAAACATTATGGGGGACGCGGTCACAATGATGCAGACAATGATCATACTCGTTGCATATATGCTGGTGGCTCTGATGGGACTGGTTGTTTTTATGATCACGTCGATTGTAAAGCAGAATTTCGATCACCGAAGAAAGGAGATCGGCATGATGCGGGCGGTCGGAGCGGACATAAGGAGCATGGAATTTATGCTGTGCGGAGAGGTTTTTGTCCTTGTATTCATCGCAGGAGTGATCGCATCCTTGATCGCCGCACCGATCTCCATGTATGTGTACAACGTAATCAATGAAGAGGCGGGAATGGCAGTGAACGGTTACCTGATAGGATTTCCTGTGACATTGCTGCTCTGCGGTATTGTAATATACGGGAATGTAAGGAAATGTATGAAACAAAAAACGATGGAACTGTTAAGGAGTGAGTGAAGGATGGCGATCATAGAAGTAAAGGGACTGACAAAATCTTATCAGGACGGAGAGGTGAGAAATGAGATNTTTCGGGATATTGANCTTGNCATAGATGAGGGNAAATTTGTNGCNNTNATNGGGAAAAGCGGNTCCGGTAAGAGNACNCTCTTAAATATTTTGGGCGGTCTGGATACAGCGGATTCCGGAGAGATCACAGTGCGCNGAAAGAAGNTNCATNTNATGAAAGACAGGGAACTGTCCGAATACAGATCAAAGGATGTCGGATTNGTATTTCAGAGTTTCAATCTGATCCCTGTTCTTACGGTGTGGGAAAATATCATTCTNCCCGTTAAATTCGCAAAAATGTCTGTTGATGAGAGCTATGTGGANGAGTTAATGGATATGCTGGAGATCACCGAGAAGAGGAATGCTCTNCCGGCTACGCTGTCGGGAGGACAGCAGCAGAGAGTNGCCATTGCAAGGGCGCTTGCCAACAAGCCTGCNATCGTCTTTGCGGACGAACCGACCGGAAATCTGGATGCCGAGACGGGAAACCGGGTGCTTGANCTTCTGGTCAGCGGGATACGGCGATACCGCCAGACACTCGTGATGGTGACCCATGATATGGATATNGCAAAACAGGCGCAGTTGATCGTAAANATGGAAGAACTGAAGAGGTAGTATCTTTGATTAAACCGATTTATGTCCTTTCAAAAGCCGATCCTTTTTGTTATCGTATAATAAAAAGGAACAAGGAGAATGTNAAAAAATGAATGATAATTGGATGATCAAATGCATGGACGAAAAGCATGGGCANGAAACCTTGGATTTTGTTGAAAAGGTATTTACGGTCTCCGAGGGAGAAAAAGAAGGAAAAACAGTAAGAAGCTTAGTCGAAGAAATCAGAAGTAAGAAGTTTTATCTGCCTGAATTAGAATTGATCATGCTGGATGAGAAGGATTCTGTTATCGGATATGCAATGTTCTCAAGATTTCATCTGGAAGGAAAATATGAAGAGCAGTTACTAATACTTACTCCGGTGGCGGTNAAGACAGAATTACAAAGACAGCATATTTCAAAGAGTCTGATTGAGTACGGATTTGATAAAGCAAAAGAAATGGGATATGAGGCGGTGCTTGTCGANGGTAATCCGCGCAACTACAATCCAAGAGGATTTGAGACTTCCTGTAATTACGGCATTGTGGCAAGCGAAAAAGTCGGACTTNCTGCGCCGGAGTGCCTGATGGTAAAAGAATTAAAGGANGGCGCATTGGAATANATNAANGGAATTGTAGATTATTCTTATTATGAAAGTCTTGTCAGCGGGGGCTGACNTGNTATAATACTGTGNTANCAGGTNTGATGTTTTTGCCGCTGACGATATTTTTACAAATAAGGAGCTGACNNATGAGAAAAGTAAAACGAGTCCTTGCNCTGATCGGTGTGGGCATNTTAATCGTGNTATATATTTCCACNTTAATCTGTGCATTGTCCGGCAGCGAGAATTTTATGAATCTGCTGATGTCATCCATCTATGCGACGGTGGTCATCCCNGTCCTGATCTGGGCTTACAGTTTTGTATATAAGCTGCTCAAAACACATTACACATCTGATATTGATTCGGATAAAGACTCAAACAAGGGCAGTGATCAAAATGCATGATATAATTTTTCCTGCTGCAATTTTTAAGGAGGAATTTTTATGTTGACAAGCATTGCACTAATTCTGTTATTGGGATTGCTTTTAGGAAGCATATTTTCAAAAATGAGGCTGCCAAGTCTGTTAGGAATGATTATTGTGGGAATTTTTATCATTAAATGTTGCTGACTTGAAAAAAGCCGGCAGACCGGCAATCCTTATGTGCTTTGTTCCTGCGTGTATAGAAATTGCAGGAACAATTATCGTGGCACCGATTTTATTAGGCGTAACCGTACTGGAAGCCGCAATTATTGGAAGTGTAATTGCGGCGGTATCTCCTGCTGTTATAGTGCCGAGAATGATCAAACTGATTGATGAGGGATATGGTAAAAAACATAGTATTCCGCAGTTGATATTGGCAGGCGCGTCAGTGGACGATGTTTTTGTGATTGGTGTATTTACTGCATTGATTCCCTTGGCTTCAACAGGTACGATATCTGCTATCGACTTGAATTGCAAAATCGCTTAGAGGGGATGATACCGGTTTCCGGACTTTTGGCTATTATGAGTTTGGGATATGCTATAACCGCAGGCATATTTGCTGTTTTACTGGTTATAGGCGCTTTGGCCTTTAGAATGCTTGGTGTGGCAATGTCTTTGATAAAAACCAAACTTACAAGACAGGAAAAACTATTCTGCATGATAGCATACACACCGAAAGCCACCGTACAGGCAGCTATCGGTGCAATACCATTTACAATGGGATTGGCTTGCGGACAGACTGTACTGACAGTGTGGGGCGGCCCCATTTGACCGTAGTATCATTTAATTTGCCGGACGTAACTGTGAATAACCATTCCATGCAAACAATGCTTGTTCTTCTTCATTTCCATAAACCTGTTCTACGTTGCAGATATACAGATAATGGTCACCAACCTCGTGAAATTCTTTCAAATTGCACTGAATTGCTACACGGCTGTGAACAGGAATTTTGATATCACTTCCCTCTACTTCCATAAGTTCAATGTTGAATTTTTCTGCCTTATCCGTAGTACGCCCTGTAGTGCTTCCACACCCCATTACGGCATCTGCAATTTCCGCACCGGGAATTGTAAGAATGACTTTTTGTGTATGCCGCACCATTTCGCCGCTGTATGAAGTTTTCGCCATTGCATAAGCAATCATATTGGGATTAAAGGAGAGATAAGTCCACCATGAAACTGTAGCAAGGTTGGTTGAACCGTCTGGCTTTAAAGTACATACAACAGTTACCGGATTGGGTGAAGTTAAATTTGCTGCCTGAGGTAAATTGATTTTGTTCATAATAATAAATTCCTTTCTTTTATTGAATTGAATTTCCTAATTTATAGGCTTCTTGTAATTCGGCTTTTCCTGCAATGTCACCCGTGGCCATTACACCGCCGCAAAGCACTTTCCCAATGCTCTTCCAGCCTAAATGTTTCTCAAGCCGGTCGTACCAGTAAAGTGTCTCTTCAAAACCATGGCCCTCGGCTGCCATAATGAGAACACTTTCCTTTTTGGGATTGCGATAATCGGGGTCACATTCTGCAACAGCGAATAGACGGTCAAAGGCAGTTTTTAATTGACCGCTGATCGTCCAGTAATAAAGCGGTGTTGCAAGAACAACAATATCTGCTTCCTTGTATACAGGATAGATTTTATCCATATCGTCTTTCTGGACACAGGGGCTATCCGGGTTTTTGCCCCCGCCGAAGCAGCCCTTACAGCCATTTATGTTCATGCTGTCAAGAAAAAATTCTGTTACAATATTTCCTGCTTCTTTTGCACCTTTTGTGAATTCTGCGGTTAATGCTGTTGTGTTTCCGGCTTTTCTTGGACTTCCGTTCAGAATAATAATTTTTTTGCTCATTTCCATTCTCCTAGATTGCGTCAGCTAAATCAGCCGCTTTTTTGCAGCCGTCTGTCTTATCAATATCTCCGACATTCAGTACACCGGGAATTAAAACTTCGCCTGCCATTTTCCATTTGTTTAAAGCAGCCATACGCTCGATGGGAATGCGGACTCCGTCCATAACAGACATATCTTCTTCCTCACAACAGGTGATCAGCGCACACTCTTTCCCTGCAATGTCCTTGCCGCCAACAACCAGAGAAAAGATCCGGTCAATGACGCCCTTGATCTGTGCCGGAATAGAGTACCAATAAACAGGGGTGGTAAATACGATAACGTCAGCTTCTAAAATTGCAGGGGCGATCGTATTAAAATCATCATCAAAAGTACAGGCTTTCCCTGTGGAAAAGCAGGTTTCACAAGCCCGACAGCCATCCACTTTTTTGAATGCGGCGTCAAAACGTGTGACAGTGTGTCCCTTTGCTTCGGCCGCCTTGATGAAAGCGTCTGTCATTGCAAAACTGTTTCCGTCTTTTCGGGGACTGCCCGTAATTACTACTACTTTTTTACTCATTAGATTGATCCTCCTTATTCTTATGGGATTGACTTTACCTACACTTGATATTAAAATTTTAGCAAGAACAAAACTAAAATCAAGTACGCACATTTAAGTGCGATACTTACAATTGAGTTATATACTTACCAAAAGGAGAGTGTAAAAATGAGTAAACGCTGTATTGCAAATGAATGTCTTGAAACAACGGGTTTTAGCTATACATTATCGCTGATCAATGGTAAATATAAAATGACTATTTTATATACTTTAATGGAGTTTGGCGTTGTGCGTTTTAATGAAATGAAAAAGTATATTAGCGAAATTTCATACAAGACATTAAGCTCCACTTTGAAAGAATTGGAAGCAGACCAGTTAGTACATAGAAAAGAATATCCGCAGATTCCGCCTAAGGTAGAATACAGTTTAACAGAGCGTGGAAAATCTTTAATTCCAATCTTAGACGGAATGTGTGAGTGGGGAGATAAAAATAGGATATAAACACGGGGCGGTTACTTAGATTGCTAAATAACCGCCCCCGTGTTGGATCAGATCACTTCCCCACGGTGAATTAATTCACCGCGGAGAATGACTTTTCTGGTGGACAGATCCTCTTTTGAGAGCAGCACGCAGTCGCCGTATTTGCCCGCCTCGATACTGCCGCAGACATCGTCCACACCGATTGCCTTAGCGGGATTATAGGTCGCGCAGCGGACCGCAGTTTCAAGTGGAATGCCCATGGATACTGCCGTGCGCATGCAATCCATCAGATTGGTCGCGGAGCCGGCGATCGTGCCGTCCGCAAGTGTGGCGCGGTTGCCGGTTACTTTGACAGGCAGTCCGCCGAGCGAATAGTCGCCGTCTTCCATGCCCGTTGCCATCATACTGTCGCTGACGAGGATCATGCGCTCTTCACCGAACAGCTGGAAGGTGACGCGGACAGCGGAAGGGTCAATGTGAATGCCGTCACAGATCAGTTCCGGCATAACGTGTCTGCAGTCAAAGGCAGCGCCGAAAACGCCGGGAGCCCTGTGGGTAAATCCGGGCATGGCGTTGAAAAAATGAGTGACATGGTCAGCACCGAGAGAAAATGCCCTGTAAGCCGTATCGTAATCGCTGCAGGTGTGCCCGAGTGAAATGTGAACCTCTCTGCCGAGTGCTTCGATAAATTCTTCCGCACCGGGTACCTCAGGAGCGATCGTGATCAGCCGCACAAGACCGTGCGCGGCATTCTGCAGTCTGCGAAAGACGGCGATATCCGGTGCTTTGATATATGCAGGGTTCTGTGCGCCCTTTTTCTCCATAGAGATAAAAGGACCTTCCAGATGAATGCCGCAGAGTCGGGCGAGAGGCTGCCTGTCACAGTTTTCGTGGTAGTGATAGGCGTTCTCGCAGACGGCGGCAAGCGTGTCTTCTGCCAGGGTCATGGAGGCAGGACAGATGGATGTGATGCCGCATGCTGCTTCATAGGTTCCGATCGTGACAAGTGCCTCCGGTGTACCGTCAGAAAAATCGACGCCCGCACATCCGTGGAAATGGATATCGACAAGACCGGGGATCAGGTAGTCACCGCCGGCGTCCAGCACAGTTTCATTTGCAGTGCCCTGTGTCGGAGCATCAGTGAAATAACCGTTCTCAATTGCAATGTCTTTTTTTACAAATTTGTACTCAGGTGTAAATACAAGTGCATTTCTTATGATCATATAAGCCCTCCGTTCTTAGTTTGCCCCTTCATTGATTTTTAATTAGATATCTGCGGGAACTTTAGAAAGCGCCGCTTCATCGGCAACCACGGTAACGTTCGGATGCATCTGCAGAATAGAGGCGGGAACCTGTGGAGTGACAGGACCGAAGAATGCGTTTGCGACCATATCAGCCTTTGTTTCACCGCTTACGATGACAAGAATCTTTTTTGCCATCATGATAGAGCGTATGCCCATCGTATAAGCTTGAGTCGGGACATCTGCAATGGAAGCAAAAAACCGGGAATTTGCCTGAATCGTGCTTTCGGTCAGGTTGACACAGTGGGTTTCTTTTTCGAATGCTTCGCCCGGTTCGTTAAATCCGATGTGACCGTTATTGCCAAGTCCCAGAAGCTGCAGATCAATACCGCCTAAGAAGTGAATGACCTCTTCGTGTGCTGCACAGGCGCTGGCAGCATCTAAGTTTGTGCCGTCCGGTACGTGTGTGGCATCCTCGCGGATATTCACAAGGCGGAACAGATTTTCGTGCATAAAATGATAATAACTCTGCGGGTCGGAATGGGACAGTCCGCGGTACTCGTCAAGATTGACGGTAGAGACTCTGGAAAAATCCAGGTCCCCCTTTTTATACCAGTCTACTAACTGAGCGTAGATTCCGATCGGAGAGGAGCCGGTGGCAAGTCCGAGTACGCAGTCCGGTTTCATGATAATCTGCGCGGAAATAATGTTTGCTGCTTTTCTGCTCATATCCTGATAATTTTTTGCTCTGATAATGTTCATAGAACCCCTCCTTTTCTTTTCATATCGTAGGAACCCCAAAAAGTCAGAAATTAATGCTTCTTACCTTTAATATGACAGAAAAAACAATGAGTTTCAAGACATATTTTGAAAAGACTTTCCATTTTAAAGAAAAGCAGATATACTGTATTTTGAATGGAGTAGAACACAATGAAATGGAGTCTGTAATGACAAGAGAAAATTATAAAAAGCTGATGGACCGGATGCAGGAACATCCGGGAGAGACAAGAGCGCTGATCATATGCAATAAAATATTGACTGGAACCGTGTTTTTGATTTATCCGCTGTTTCTGGGGATGCTTGTTTTTGTAAAACATCCGTTTGTACGGCGGGCATTTCTGGTGCCGGCAATTTCATTTGCGGCGGTCAGTGTCTTTCGGAGAATTTGGAATGCACCGCGTCCCTATGAAAAGTTTGGGATTGCTCCGGCGCTGAAGAAAGAGACAAAGGGGAAATCGTTTCCGAGCCGCCACGTGTTTTCTGTGTTCGTGATTGCGATGACCGTTTTTTTTCTATATCCCTTGGCGGGAGCAGCGCTTGGAGCGGCAGGCATTGCCATGGCGCTGCTGCGCGTGCTTTTGGGCGTACATGAGCCGCGTGATGTGGCGGCAGGCGCGCTGGCAGGCATCGCAAGCGGCCTGATCGGATATTATCTAATTTAAACAGACTGTTTCTGCGTTATAGATTCGAGTAATTCCTGCGGTAAGCGCTGGGCGTCATGGCGAACTTTTTCTTGAAAGTGCGGTTGAAGTAGGAGAGATTGTCAAAACCCACTTCCGCGGCAATGTCGAGAATAGAGGAATCGGAAGAGACCAGAAGTCTCGACGCCATGGTGAGGCGGTATTCGTTGAGATAACCGATGAAGGAAGTCCCCATTGTGTTTTTAAAATATTTCATAAGATGAGACTGGCTGATGCCTGCTTCATTTGCGATATCCTCAATGGTAATCTTGTCTTTATAGTGATTTTCAATATATTTTAGGATCACTTTCATTTTTTCCAGAGATTTGATATCTTTTTTCGGCGCTTCTTTGAGGCAGCATTTATTGAACAGGATATAAAAAAGCATAAAAAGCTGGCTTTTGATAAAAAGCTGATAGCCTTCCGGGTAGGTTTTGCAGATTTCATCATTGGCGTCGATACATACTATGATTTCCGTATAATAAGGCGACTGCGGCGTATACAGACCGGGCACGGAGACATTGCCGGTCAAAAGAGGACTGAAATAGTCGTTGCTGCAGACATCTGTTTTCCTGGAGATCAGTATATCCGGATGGAACATGATGTTTTCGTATTCCATCTTTTCCTGCTCATACTGCTCGATGGAGTGCAGCTGTCCCGGAATGATGAGCGCAATGGTCCCGGCGGTCACTACGTACTGTTTTAAGTCGATGGTGATAATGCCTATTCCCTTTTTGACATAGATGATCTCCATTTCATCGTGCCAGTGCAGCGGGACATGAGAAAAGTCCAACGGAATGGAACAGAGATATGTATTGTAGGGAAACAGCGGGTTGCCGTGATAAATTTTTTCCTGATAACTTTCGTATTCTAAAATATTCATGATAGGATTGTACCACTTTTGCACTGAATATTACAAGAAAAAAAGACAGAAAATACATATAATGGTAGAAGAAGTTAAATCGGCTACAAAAATGTACTAAATTGGAGGGAAATTATGAACTTACAGGAAATCGTACAAAAGAGGTGTGGCAAGGAAATTGCAGAGTGTTCAAATGAGGAAATTTACTACGCACTGCTGGAGATGACCAAGGGAATGGCCAAGGCAAAGGAGAGCGGTGACGGAAAAAGAAAGCTGTATTACATTTCCGCAGAGTTTTTGATCGGAAAGTTATTATCCAACAACCTGATCAACCTCGGCATTTATGAGGAAGTAAAAGAGCTTTTGGACAAGCACGGCAAGAGCCTTGCTGAGATCGAGGAGGTTGAGCCGGAACCGTCATTGGGAAATGGAGGTCTTGGACGTCTTGCTGCCTGCTTCATTGACTCTATTGCAAGTCTCGGTCTGAACGGAGACGGTGTAGGACTGAATTACCACTACGGTCTCTTTAAGCAGGTATTCGAGAACAATCTGCAGCGTGAGACACCGAACCCGTGGATTGAGCATGAGAGCTGGCTGACCAGAACAGATGTGACTTATCCGATTCAGTTCGGCGGATTTACCCTGCAGTCGAGACTTTACGATATTGATGTGATCGGTTATGACAACCGCACGACAAAACTTCATCTGTTTGACGTTGAGACCGTGGATGAGAGCCTGGTCGGTGACGGCATTGATTTCAACAAAGAAGACATCGCAAGGAATCTGACTTTGTTCCTGTATCCGGACGATTCCGATGACAAGGGACAGATTCTCCGCGTTTATCAGCAGTACTTTATGGTAAGCAATGCGGCAAGACTCATTATTGATGAGACGCTTGCAAGAGGCGGCGATCTGCACAAATTAAACGAGTATGCGGCAATCCAGATCAACGATACCCATCCGAGTATGGTGATCCCGGAATTGATCCGTCTTTTGATGGAGCGCGGCATTCTGATGGATGAGGCGATCGAGATCNTTTCTAAGACCTGTGCATACACGAACCATACGATCCTNGCAGAGGCACTGGAGAAATGGCCGATGCATTTCTTACAGCAGGCAGTACCGCAGCTGCTACCGATCATCTATGAGTTGAACAGCCGTGTCATCCGCAAATATGATGACAAGTCTGTAGCGATCATTGATGANAATAAGCGTGTGCATATGGCAAATATGGATATCCATTACGGNTACAGCGTAAACGGTGTTGCATANCTGCATACAGAGATTTTGAAGAATACAGAGNTGAATAATTTCTACAAGATTTATCCGGAGAAATTCAACAANAAGACCAACGGTATCACNTTCCGCCGCTGGNTGNTGCACTGCAACCATGAGCTGTCTGCTTTGATCGAGTCTCTGATCGGAAGCGGATTTAAGAAGGATGCAGACGAATTAGAAAAACTGGCAGACTTTGTAAATGACGAGGCGGTTCTGCAGCGTCTGCTGGATATGAAGACGAGNAAAAAGGCAGAGCTGAAGGAATATCTGGCAAAAACACAGGGAATCGAGGTCAACGAGAATTCAATCTTTGACATTCAGGTTAAGAGACTGCATGAGTACAAGAGACAGCAGATGAATGCACTCTATGTGATCCATAAATACTTCGAGATCAANGCGGGCAAGAAGCCGGCGACTCCGATCACCGTTGTTTTCGGTGCGAAAGCAGCGCCTGCATACGTGATCGCAAAAGATATCATTCACCTGATCCTCTGCCTGTCCAAACTGATCGATCAGGATCCGGAGGTAGCTCCGTACTTAAAGGTTGTTATGGTAGAGAACTACAATGTGACCCTGGCTGAGAAGGTNATNCCGGCAGCAGATATCCATGAGCAGATTTCACTTGCTTCCAAGGAGGCATCCGGAACCTCTAACATGAAGTTCATGCTGAACGGTGCAGTTGCAATCGGAACGATGGACGGCGCGAATGTGGAGATGCATCAGTTTGTTGGTGACGACAATATCTATATCTTCGGAGAGACTTCGGAGGAGGTCATCGACCGCTATGCAAGGGGAGATTATGCACCGAGAAGTTACTATGACAGTGACGAGGATATTAAGCGTGCAATTGACTTTATTGTCAGCGACGAGATGATGGCAGTAGGATGCAGAGAGAACTTAGAGCGTCTGTACAATGAGCTGTTGAACAAAGACTGGTTCATGACTCTGCCGGACTTCCAGGATTATGTCAAGACAAAAGAGCGCATTTACACTGATTATGAGAACCGCACAGAGTGGGCTAAGAAGATGCTTGTNAACATCAGCAAAGCAGGATTCTTCTCATCTGACCGTACCATTGCGCAGTACAATGAGGATATCTGGCATNTNTAAAATGCAATATATAGAATATGGTGTCTTTCATAAAAAAGCGATACAGCATGNCATGCTGTATCGCTTTTTATGGTTTGCGTGCCATGGGCGGCTNTAANGNGTGCGANTCTCGGATNCGNCATCGGAAGCAAGGATAGTAATATCTAAAAAACTGCAATAATATATGGCAATATGCTGTTCACGGAAATATACTTAGCATATAGTACTTTGAAGGGAGTGTGATCATGATGGGATATATTGACATGCACTGCGATACTCTTGCAAAAGCGATGGAAAGGAAAAAAGATACGGCAGAAGCGCTGACGGATACGATGGTAGACATTCGGAGACTTAGCGCGGCGAATGCCGAAGCACAGTTTTTTGCAATGTTTCTGCCACAGCGCGAGGAACCGGAATGGTTTGGGCTTAAAACGATGCCTCCGCTGCAGGATCTGATGGAAATGATGTATCGCGTTTATCGGAATACTCTACAGGCGTGCAGTGACAGTCTGGCACCGGCAGTTTCATGGGAAGATCTGCAGAAAAACCGGGCGAACGGAAAGATATCTGCTTTCCTAACAATAGAGAACGGAAGCGTGATTGACGGAAACATGGACAATTTAAAACGGTTTTATGATATGGGAGTGAGGCTGATCACATTGACGTGGAATGACGTCAACTGTCTGGGATATCCGCATTCCGCGCGGAAGGATGAAATGGAGCGGGGACTGACCGATTTCGGTAAGGAGGTTGTCTGTGAAATGAACCGGCTGGGCATGATCGTGGATGTTTCGCATCTGTCTGATGGGGGATTTTGGGATGTGGCAGAGATTTCAAAAAAGCCGTTTGTTGCATCTCATTCAAACTGCCGTGCGCTTTCCCCTGCGACAAGAAATCTGACCGACGGCATGATCCGCACGCTTGCAGAGAAAGGAGGCGTTGCGGGCGTTAATTTTGCACCCGCTTTTTTAAATGAAGATGAGGCTGACAGATTAAGCCGCGTAGAACGCATCTGCGATCATATCTGCCATCTGATCGACAAAGGCGGTGTGGAATGTGCAGGGATTGGAACAGATTTTGACGGGATTGACGGGGATTTTGAGATTGCGGACTGTACGCAGATGACTATGCTGTTTGACGCATTGCACCGCAGGGGGATTTCNGATGATGTGACGGAAAAAATTGCACGCGGAAATGTTGAGAGAGTGATACGGGAGTGCATGGGCTGACTTGACACACGTTGAAATATCGTTCATACTGTACACGCAGGTTGTGCATGGATGCCATGCATGTAAAACGATGACAGTGTGGGAGTAAATGTCGAAATGAAAAAAAGAAATTTTAAGATAAAATATTTGCCTGTGGCAGTTTTAACAGTATTCCTTGCAGGATGCTCGAATGAAAGTCTGCAGGAAGAGCTGACATACCGGCAGGCGGGAATTGACAGTATGGAAGCCGGAGATTATGGGACGGCGGTCACTGCATTTGAGCAGGCGCTCAGCTGCCATGTGGGGAGGATCACAGACCGGGAGATTGACATCTGCTATTATAAAGCGGCGGCACAGTATGCATCCGGTGATGCCGAGGGAGCGATGGAAACTTATAATGCGCTGTTGGACTATGACAGTCACAATGCGAATGTATACTATATGAGGGGATGTCTGTATCTACAGCAGGGAGTCAGCCAGCAGGCGCTGTATGATTACGGCAACGCCGTTAAGAATAACCCGGATGATTTTGAACTGTATGTCAGCATCTATGAGAATCTGACTGCGTATCAGCTTACGGCGGAAGGGGAAGAATATTTAAATAAGGCATTTGAAATCAAGGGCAGCGACGCAGACAGCCTGACATGGCGCGGAAGGATTTATTATCTGCTGGGTGAGTATGACAATGCAGTGACCGAGCTGAAAGCGGCGATTGAAAAAGGGAGTATGACTGCCAACCTCTATCTTGCGCAGACCTATGAGGCACAGGGGGATGTGACGAACGCAGAGGCGTTCTATCAGACATACGTGAAATCGGAGGAGGCGGATTCTCAGGCGATGAATGCGTTGGCAGAGATTGAGATGAGCAGAGGAAACTACGCTGGAGCACTGGATTATATCAGTCAGGGACTGGCGATGGAGAATGTTCCGAATCGGCGTGAGCTGATGCAGAACCAGATTATCGCAAATGAATACACAGGAGATTTTGCCACGGCGTGGGTGGTGATACAGGAGTATGTTGCACTTTACCCGGACGATACCGCGATACAGCGGGAATATGTTTTTCTAAAGAACAGGCAGGACAATGTACCGGCGCCGGAGGAAGTGACGCCGGAGGCACCGCCTGCAGAGGAGGGTACTCAGACGCCGGAGGATACGGGAGCAGCGGAATAAAGGATTGGGTTAGGATCGGAGAGGACTATGGCGGAAATATTTGAAATTGAAGAGGCGAGAGAGCGTGTGATCCTGGTCGGGGTCAGTGAGCAGGAGCGCAGCGCTCTGGATTCTGCGATGCCTGAAACGGGAAGAGAGCCTGAGACGGAGCTGGAGTTGGAGGAGCTTGCGGAACTGGTCAAAACAGCAGGGGCAGAGGTTGTCGGCACTGTGATCCAGAAGAGAGAAATGATGCATCCGGGGATGTATGTGGGAACAGGAAAGGCAGCGGAGATTGCTGCACTGATCGAAGAGACCGGGGCGACAGGAATTGTCTGTGATGACGAGCTTTCGCCAGCACAGTTGAAAAATTTGGAACAGGCGCTTGACACGAAAGTCATGGACCGCACGCTGATCATCCTTGATATTTTTGCGGCGAGGGCAACGACCAGCGAGGGAAAAATCCAGGTGGAGCTTGCGCAGTTAAAATACCGTCTGAGCCGTCTGACCGGTCTTGGGCGATCTATGTCCCGTCTGGGAGGCGGAATCGGGACAAGGGGTCCCGGAGAGAAAAAGCTGGAGGTTGACAGACGGCTGATCAAAAACCGGATCGCGCAGCTGAACCGTGAGCTGAAGGAAGTGAGAAAGCACCGTGAGATCAACCGCGCGCAGCGCCAGAAAAACAGGGTGCCTGTGGCAGCGATTGTCGGATATACCAACGCGGGAAAATCCACACTGTTGAACCGTCTGACCGATGCCGACGTGACGGCGGAAGACAAGCTTTTTGCGACGCTGGACCCGACGACGAGGATGCTTCAGATTTCAGGCAGCCAGAAGATTCTGCTGACAGATACGGTTGGATTTATCCAAAAGCTGCCGCATCATCTGATCGAGGCGTTCAAGAGCACGCTTGAGGAGGCGAAATATGCGGACTATATTCTGCATGTGGTGGATGCGTCAAATCCGCAGAGAGAGAGACAGATGCATGTGGTCTATGATACGCTCTACCGTCTCGATATCCGGGGAAAAACGGTTGTCACGCTGTTCAACAAACAGGATGCTGTGACGGAGCAGGAGCCTGCTCGGGATTTTAAGGCGGACTATACGCTGAATATCTCTGCAAAGACCGGAGCCGGAATGGACAGGCTCGAAGAACTGCTCTGTGAAATCCTCAGGGAGAACCGCTTGCTGCTTGAGGAGGTCATCCCCTATGCCGATGCCGGCATAATCCAGCAGATCCGAAAGACAGGGGAACTCATGGAGGAAGAGTACCGGCAGGAAGGCATTTATGTGAAGGCATATGTCACGAGAGAACTGTATGAAAAGTGTGTTAGATAAAAGACATTTGGCAGGTTCGCGGTTGTCCGCACCATTCATCTGTGCTACAATAAATGGTAGGATAGAACCTTTGGAAAACACATGGAGGTAGAAATGACGATCTTAATCAAGAACGGACGTGTGATCAATCCTGCGACGCAGATGGATGCGGTGGCAGATGTGTGGGTCGAGAACGGAAAGGTGGAAAGGATTGAGAAAGACATCAAGGCAAAAGCTGATCAGGAGATAGATGCAAAGGATTGTTTTGTGATGCCGGGATTTATCGATATGCATGTGCATCTGCGCGATCCGGGCTACGAACAGAAGGAGACGGTTGAGACAGGATGCCGCGCGGCGGCTCATGGCGGATTTACGACGATCCTTGCCATGCCTAACACGAATCCGGTCGTGGATAATCCCGATGTGGTAAATTATGTGCACCATAAGGCAAGGACTATGGGAGCTGTCAATGTCCTGCAGGTGGGAGCCGTCACAAAAGGACAGGAGGGTGTGGAACTTTCCGATATAGAGGGAATGGTGAAAGCGGGAATCCCGGCAATCAGTGAGGACGGGAAATCTGTTATGAACGCGGAGCTGTACCAAAGAGCGATGAAAATGGCGGCGAAGCTTGGAATTGCGGTTTTGGCGCACTGTGAGGACAAAAATCTCGTCAACGGCGGCGTCGTGAATCAGGATGTGCATGCGGCAGAACTGGGGTTAAAGGGAATTTCCAATACGGTCGAGGATGTGATCATTGCACGTGATATTATGCTGAGTAAGGATGTTGGAGCCAGACTTCATCTCTGCCATTGTTCTACTGCCGGGTCAGTCAAAATGGTCAAGTATGCCAAAGAAGAGCAGATAGCAGTGACTGCGGAAGTGTGCCCGCATCATTTTACCCTGACATCAGATGATATTCATAAAATTGAGCCTACCATGGATGCGGAGAGAAAAGTTGCCATCGAGGCAGATGCTGATACGAATTTTAAAATGAATCCGCCGCTTCGGACCAAAGAAGACGTGCAGGCGCTGAAGGAGGGGCTGAGAGACGACATCATGGATGTCATTGCAACAGATCATGCGCCGCATACTTTCGACGAGAAAAATACCACCATGAAAAAGGCGCCGTTCGGTATTGTCGGATTGGAGACAGCGGCAAGCCTTACTTACACCGAGCTTGTGGAACAAGGGTATCTGACGCCTATGCAGATGGCGGAGAAGATGAGTTATAACCCGGCGAAGATCATCGGGATTGACAAAGGAAACATTGAACCCGGAAAGGTTGCAGACATCGTTATTTTTGATCCGAACAAAAAATATACGGTTGACAAGAATACGTTCCAGAGCAAAGGAAAAAATACGCCGTTTCATGGCAGGCAGGTAACCGGAAAAGTCCGTGCTACTATCGTGGACGGACAGGTGGTGTATCAGGAATAGCACGATAAACAACAATATGTTGGAAATGGAGATTATATGCGGACAGCAGATGTAAAACATCATGAAAAATTTGAGGAAACGGCGATTATCATCCGTCAGGAAGAGATCGCGGACAATATATTCAGTATGTGGCTGCGGACGGATGGGATCGCGCTCCATGCGAAAGCCGGACAGTTTGTTTCTGTATACTGCAATGAGGGAAGCCGGCTGCTTCCCCGCCCGATCAGTATTTGCGAGATCGATAAAAGGGATTGTGCGATCCGTATTGTATACCGTGTAGCAGGGAAGGGCACGGAGGAGTTCAGCCATATGCACACCGGAATGCACCTTAGAGTTGTCGGACCGCTGGGGAACGGATTTCCCAAAAAAAAGCGGAAAGCTTTTCTGATCGGAGGCGGGATCGGTATTCCGCCGATGCTTCAGCTGGCAAAGGAACTAAACTGTGAAAAGCAGATTGTTCTCGGATTTCGGGACGAGCTGTTTTTGATGGAAGAATTCAGAGACTGCGGAGATGTTTACATAGCGACTGAGGACGGGAGTGCAGGAACAGAGGGAAATGTACTGGATGCCATCCGTGAGAACGGTCTGACGGCAGATATTATTTATGCCTGCGGACCAACGCCGATGCTTCGGGCGTTGAAAGAGTATGCTGCAAAAAATAAAATAGAGTGCTGGATTTCGATGGAGGAGCGTATGGCGTGCGGGATAGGCGCTTGTCTGGCATGTGTCTGCAAATCCACGAACAAGGACATGCATTCTAACGTGAAAAATAAACGAATCTGTAAAGAAGGACCTGTGTTCCGCGCAGAGGAGGTGGATTTCTGATGAACACAAAGGTAGATCTGTGTGGAATAACCTTGAAGAATCCGGTCATGACGGCTTCCGGGACTTTTGGCTCCGGTGAGGAATATTCGGAATTTGTGGATTTAAACGGATTGGGGGCAGTGGTGACCAAGGGGGTTGCAAATGTTCCGTGGGAAGGAAATCCGACGCCGCGTGTGGCAGAGGTATATGGAGGAATGCTCAATGCCATTGGATTGCAGAACCCGGGAATAGATCTGTTTATCGAGCGGGATATCCCGTTTCTGAAAAAGTTTGATACAAGAATTATTGTAAATGTCTGCGGGCATACGACGGAGGAGTATATCGAAGTGGTGGAACGGCTTAAAGACCAGCCGGTAGATATGCTTGAGATCAACATTTCCTGCCCGAATGTGAAGGAGGGAGGAATTGCTTTCGGACAGAATGCGAAAATGGTGGAAGCGATCACGAAAGAGATCAAGCAGCATGCCGCGCAGCCTGTCATCATGAAGCTTTCTCCGAATGTAACGGATATCACAGAGATTGCAAAGGCAGCCGAGGCAGGCGGTGCGGATGCCCTATCGATGATCAATACGATCACAGGTATGAAGATTGATATCAGGACAAGGCGCTTTGCACTGGCAAACCGAACCGGCGGCATGTCCGGTCCGGCAGTACATCCGGTGGCGGTGCGTATGGTATATCAGACGGCGCAGGCAGTGCGGATCCCCATTATCGGAATGGGAGGGATCATGACAGCGGAGGACGCCATTGAGATGATACTTGCCGGCGCTACAGCTGTATCTGTAGGAACGGCAAATTTCACCAATCCTCATGTCACAGCGGAGATTATAGCAGGAATTAAGGGTTATATGGAAGAAAATCAGGTTCGGGATATCAAAGAGCTGATTGGAGCGGTACATGACCGATAAATGGTAATAATGAACAAAATCGGGAACTATTTTGGGACAAATTGGATATAGAACATCAGGAAACTGATGAAAGCGGTGCATGACCCATGAGTGCAGTCTGTCATACTTGAGTGGAAACTCTATATGACAGACTTTTTTTTGCCTGACGGTGTATTGTTGGCAAATTAGACAAAAACACACAAAATTTTTGAAAAATACTGCAAAAATGATGAAAAATGCTATAATTAATAATATATTATTCATGACAATAGAGAGTTCACAGAGCGTGGCTTCTGTTGTTTGGCATGGAGGTAGACATGGAGTACAAAGAGGTCATACGCAGTAAGAATAAAATCTTAAGTTGGACACTGCTGATCAGCATCCTGCTGCGCTGCGTTGTAAATGCAGTCTATGTAGGATTTCAGATGGTAATCGGGCTGACGGTCGTAGGAATTGTTCTGACAGTCGTTCTTCTGTTACTTGCAAAGAAATTGAATCCTTTTGTCATGATGTATCTGATGGTATTGTTGCTGACCGGAATCAGTATAGCCTGTATGGTGGCATTTCCGTGTACGACGAACTATCTGATGTTTTTTCTGGCAATTTTTATGATCGTTCTGTATGAGGATATACGTCCGATCGCTATGCAGTGTGTGTTCAGTGCGGTCTGCATGGTAGTTTTTTATTACAGATATACGCAATTCCTGGTTGATACATGGTCACCGGATGCGATGGCAATGTGTGTAGTATATATTGTCAGCGGCATGCTTGTATTCTGGTCTCTGTGCAGACTGACACAAAAGCAGTTTAAGAGCCTCAGGCAGGTGAACGATGAGAGCAGTGCGGCAAAAGAGAGAGCGGAGGAACTCCTCAACGAGATTGGCAAGTCGGTAGGGGTGCTCGGTCATACCAGCGGCAAGATCAACGAAAGCATTACGGTTACAGAGGAAATTTCGCGTCAGATCGCTGTTGCAACAGGTGACGTGGCAAAGAGAGCTACCGATGAGGTATCTGCAACGGAGACAATCCGAAGAATGGTGCAGGACGGGGTGTCTCAGATTCAGGGAGTTTCGGATGCCAGTGTTGTTATGGCGGAGGCCTCCAATGCGACGAACAGCAGTGTCGCAGAGGGCGGCACCATGGTACATGCATTGAACACGCAAATGACGGAGCTGAATGAGAAGATGAACAATGTTGTAGACTCCATCCATGAGCTCAAGGAAGAGAACGAGAGGATCGTGCAGATTCTTGCTACTCTCGATGAAATTACTTCACAGACGAATCTGCTGTCGCTGAATGCGTCAATCGAAGCGGCAAGGGCAGGGGAGCATGGCAGGGGCTTTGCAGTAGTTGCGTCAGAGATCCGCAACCTTTCCGAAAACTCGGCTCATTTTACAGAGCAGATCCACGAGATTTTAAATGGCATACAGAATAAGACGGATATGGTCTGCAATGATATCTCCGTCGGGCAGGAGTCGGTGAAAAAATGTGCAGTCCATGTAGAACAGGTGGATCTTTCTTTCCGCGATATTTCTGACAATACAGAGAAGGTGCTGTCTCAGGCGCGAGAGATTGAAGACAGATCAAAGAGTCTGGAGGACTTGCTCGGACGTACGCTTGAGGATGTAAATTATATCAGTGAGAATGTAAGATCAACGTCAGATGCAATGGAAAAAATTGCATCCGGTATTGTAAATTTAAACGGAAATATTGATACGGTAGTCAGCGGATATAATGATATCAATGAGATCACAAATTCGCTGGTAAGCGCATCGGATCGCTAGAACGACTTTAAATAAGGGGGTGCCCTATGAACACAGCCAGAGAATATGGGGTTCGAGTTGTAAGTATACTCGTTTTTTTGCTGATAACGAACTTTATTTTTGCTGACATTCTGAATAATAACCCACAGTACGAAGACGGATGCAAACCATACCGCGAGGGCTGGCAGGTAAACATAGGAGAAGAAATAAAACAATACGATGAACTTCCGGAATACATTGCGATGGGTGGCGTGGAAGAGATCACGCTTGAGAGAACGGTGCAGGGAGAGGATACGGTAGGTTTTTTCGCTTTTCAGCAACAGGTCTATGTATATCTGGACGGGGAAGAGATCATGCGGTTCGCACCGGATGAGAATGTCAACAGTAAGACGCCGGGAAACGGATGGCAGTTTATACAGCTTACACCGGCAGATGCGGGCAGGACGCTCTCCATTCACATAGTTCAGTGCTACAAGAACAGTCTTGTCAGTATTCCCGTCCTCTATCACGGGACGAAAATAGGGATCATACTGCATTATCTGAAGAGCAAGGCGCTTTTGTTCTTCATCAGCCTGATCGGAGTAATGATAGGTCTGTTTCTGCTCCTGATATATGGAATAGCGGGCAAGAGCCTCCAGCTGAATAAAGGTCTTCCGTGGCTTGCACTGTTTGCAATCTTTATCGGGACATGGTCTGCCATTGAGGCGAATATCTATTCGTTTTTTTTCCAAAAACTCCTGCTGATCAGCTGGCTTTCTTACATATGCCTGAAAATGTCCGTTGCACCGTTTCTTCAGTTTGTAAATATCACATTCCACAACGGAAATTCGAAGCTGCTGAAAGTCCTGACGGCACTCTCATGTGTGGAATTCTGGGTTTCCGGCATGCTGCAGTTTACCGGAGTCATGGATTACCCGGATACTGTACTCGTGACACACGGGATACTTGGTATTGCCAGTGTATATATTATGGTCACGGCTATTCCGAAACTGCTGTCCGGCAGACGTGACTGGGAGACGATTGCAGACAGGAAGGTTACATATATCGTGCACAGCATCTTTATCGTGGTTGTCGCTGTGACCTCGCTGATGGATCTATACGGATATTATTTTACCAACAATCCTGATGTGGCTTTGTACAGCCGCTTTGGATATTTCGGATACGTTGTGGCGGTAACGGTTGCATCACTGATGGATTTTATCAATCTGATCGCAATGGGCAAGCAGGCGGCGCTGATCAAGAAAGAGGCGTCGATTGATGCTATGACAAAGCTTCGCAACCGATCCGAATTTGAGAAGGATATTGATAAGCTGTCTGCCAAAAACAGTAGGAATATGGGAATCGTAATGTGTGATCTGAATAATCTCAAAACGTTTAACGATGTGTACGGACATGATATGGGCGATTATTACATCATTGTCGGCAGTGAGGTGATCCAGGATGTCTTTGGTCCGTGGGGGAAGGTATACCGCGTTGGCGGAGATGAGTTTTGCGGCATTGTGAAGGGGCTGACAGAGCAGGCGTTCTATGAAGAGCAGGAGAAGATGGAGAAGCGGATGAAGGCGCTTCATGTCTTAGGATATGATCTGAACATGGAAGTCTCCTCGGGATACGCCGTATTTGACCAGAGACAGGATAAACATTTGAGAGATACGATGAAACGTGCAGATGCACTGATGTATCAGCGGAAAAAGCAATTAAAGGAATCCTGAAAAGAGCCTGAGCTTTTTTCAGGATTCTTTTTTGTGAGAAATAGATAAAAAATGGAAACCAATTTTGTGAAATTAGTTTCTTGAATTTTCCTCTATATAGACATATAATAAAGGAAACCAGAAAATAAAAACGAGTTTCCGGAACGATTGAAAAGGGTAGAAGAGGAGAATGAGAAAATGGATTTAAGGGAAACGATTTTAGAGGGAACGCTTCAGGCGTTTAACGAGAAGGGACTGAAGTTCACTATGGACGACATTGCTTCTCTGCTCAAGATCAGCAAGAAAACGATTTATACGGTGTTCCGTGACAAGAATGCCATGTTTCTTGCAATGGCAGATTACCTGTTTGACTCGATCAAGAAGAGTGAGATGGAGATTGTCGAAAATGGAGAACTGAGCACGGTCGAAAAGGTTCGCAAGATTTTGGGTGTGCTTCCGAATGCATATAAGGAAGTTGATTTTCGCCAGCTGTATCTTATGAAGGATAAATATCCCAAAATCTATAAGCAGATCGAACACCGCCTTGAGACCGGATGGGAGAATACCATTGCACTGATCGAGAGAGGAATTGCAGAAGGAAGCATCCGGCCAATCAAGATCCCAATCTTGAAAATGATGTTCGAGGCATCTTTGGAGCAATTCTTCCAGAGGGATATTTTGTTACAGAACAATATTTCTTATACAGATGCGTTGGATGAAGTGGTGGATATTTTGATGAACGGAATTATCGAAGGATAACAAGAATGGGGTTAGTATGCAGGAGAGAATTTATTTAAATAATGATTGGCGTTTTACAGAACATTTTAACGAGCAGATTTTTGAAGCGGATTTTGCGGAGAAGATGACGGCAGTCCGGCTTCCACATACCTGCAGAGAGATGCCGCTGCATTACTTTGATGAACACATTTATCAGACAGTGAGCGGATACAGGAGAGTGATCGCGGCGCCAAAAGAGTGGGAAGGACAGAATGTCATTCTCACAGTTGACGGAGCCGCTCACGAGAGCGAGGTTTTTCTGAACGGCGAGAGTATTGGCAGGCATTCCTGCGGATATACGGCATTTTCAATTGATCTGACGGAAAAGCTCCGCTATGGAGAGGATAATGTCTTAGTCATCAAGGTAGACAGCAGAGAGACGCTCAATATACCGCCGTTTGGGTTTGTTGTGGATTATATGACTTACGGAGGCATCTATAGAGATGTCTATCTGGATATTAAGAACCGGATTTATCTGCAGGATGTGTTTGTCAGGACAGAGTTGAGAAGTGCAGACAGGGGAAGCGCAGATGTGATTTCGGAGATCACCTTAAATGAGGCGGCCGAGGGACTTGCCATACGTCAGTACATAAAGAAAAGGTCTGACGCCGAATATCAGCTTCTGGGTGAGGAAGCGACCGGTGATCTGACCAAAACATTGCGATTCCAGTTGGAACAGGCGAACCTCTGGGATACAGATCATCCAAATCTTTACGAGATAAAAACGGAGCTGCGGCAAAACGGAGAGACTGTAGATCAAAAGACAGTGACATTCGGTTTCCGAAAGGCGGAATTCCGTGCGGACGGATTTTATCTCAATGACAGGAAACTGAAAATTCGAGGGCTGAACCGCCACCAGAGCTATCCGTATGTGGGCTATGCGATGCCGGAGTCCATGCAGAAGATGGATGCGGATATCCTGAAAAAGGAACTTGGGGTGAATGCTGTGAGAACCTCCCATTATCCGCAGTCACATTACTTTCTGGACCGCTGTGATGAACTTGGACTTTTGGTGTTTACGGAACTGCCGGGGTGGCAGCATATCGGTGATGAAGAATGGAAAAAGCAGGCGGTAGAAAATGTGCGCGATATGGTGCTGCAATATCGGAATCATACTTCCATTATTCTCTGGGGAGTCCGGATCAACGAATCGCAGGATGATGACGAATTCTACCGAAGGACAAATGAGGCCGCCCATAAGCTTGATCCGTCGAGGCCGACAGGAGGCGTGAGGGCGCACAAAAAGAGCAGCCTTTTGGAGGATGTCTATACATACAACGACTTCCTTCACGACGGAAAGGCAAAGGGCTGTGACAGGAAAGCGGATGTCACATCAGACATGAGCAAGCCGTATCTCGTCAGTGAGTATAACGGACATATGTATCCGACCAAGGCATACGACTGGGAGGAACACAGGGCAGAACATGCGATCCGCCATGCCAATGTGCTTGACGCGGTTGCGGCAGAGGATGATATCGCAGGAAGCTTTGGATGGTGTATGTTTGACTACAATACACACAAGGATTTTGGAAGCGGAGACAGAATCTGTTATCACGGGGTTATGGATATGTTCCGAAATCCCAAGCTTGCGGCGGACATCTATGCATGCCAGCAGGAAGAGACACCGGTGCTCTCCCTAAGCTCGTCTATGGATATTGGAGAGCATCCGGGATGTAATCGAGGCAATACCTATATTTTCACGAACGCCGACAGTGTCCGCATGTATAAGAATGACGTGTTCATCAAGGAGTATACGAAGGAGGATTCTCCATATCGGCATCTGAAACACGGACCGATCCTGCTGGATGACTTTATCGGAGATGCGATAGAAAAGAATGAGAATTTTAAGCCGGCTCAGGCGAAGGGCATCAAAGATGCGCTGAATGCGACGGCGAGATACGGTCTTTCGAATCTGCCGAAATCGGTATATTTTACCGCGATCAAGATGATGGTCGTGTATCACATGAAACCCGAACAGGCGGTAGTGCTTTACAACCGATATATCGGCGACTGGGGAGGAGCTTCCACATCATACCGTTTTGATGCGGTCAAGAATGGGAATGTTATAAAAAGTATCAAAAAGGAACCGATGACTTCTTTGACGCTGGAGGCAAAGGCAGACCATTGTGAACTTGTGGAGGGGCACACATACGATGTGGCAGCAGTCAGAGTCAGAGTATTGGATGAGCACGGAAACCAGGTGAACTTTTACAATGAACCGATGATCCTGGAAGCAGAAGGACCGATTACGGTGATCGGACCTACGGTAGCAGGTCTCTCGGGAGGTATGGGGGGAACCTACATCAAGACAATGGGAGTGACAGGAACTGCAAAGTTGACGGTGCGCACATTGCAGACAGAACCAATTGAGATCATATTTACCGTGAAAGCAGAAAATGAATAGATCGGTGAAAAAATAGGAGGAGAAGAGAAGTGAGCGAGAAATCAAGGAGTATTTTCGGAAACCAGATGGCAGAAAAAATTTACAGGAAGGCTGTCAAAACAAAGAAAAAGAACATCAAAAAATTTGGAGACGATTCCAATGCCGATTATCCGATTTCGATTGAGAAAAATGCGTATATCGGAGATTCCTTAGGTGTGATGAATGTTCTGCTTGGGGAGGCCGGCAGTGCAAAAGCAGCGAAAGCGCCGTTTGATACGGAAAAAGGGATCATTGTGGGAAATATCCGGATGGGATTCGGACATTACCGGATTTCAATGGCAATTGCATCGGCGGCGAAATCCATGGGTTATGTTCCTTATTGGATGGATCTGAATTCTTACCGCCAGACGACCTGCACCAAGGTGATCAGCGCACAGAATGATCTGTATTCTCTGGGATCAAGACTTTCCGGGAAAAGTAAACTTTTCAACAAACTGGTATGGGAGCCCCTGAATTACGAAGGCTTCCGCAAACTGAGCTATAATGCCTCTGACCAGAAAAATGCAGAGCTGATGGCGCCGGTCTATCGGAATGTACCAAAGGAGATTCCGGTCGTGGCAACGCATGTATGGCCGGCACAGGCGGCAGTCCATGCGGGGATGAAGCATGTGGTCAATGCGATTCCGGACAACTGGCCGATGGCGCTTCACCTGTCTGAGGGAAGCCTGCACACGGTACAGACACATTATGCATATCAGGGTTACCGTATCTTAAACGGAATGCAGGGGAACGATGTGCTGCAGCCGATGCCGGACAGCGATCTGCTGTATGTGGGACATTATATCGACCATGAGCTGGTAAGCAATATTGAGATTGACTGTGAGAGACGTATCAAACGCAAGGAAGAGAAGAAACCGATGAGATTTTTGCTCACGATCGGCGGTGCGGGGGCACAGAAAGAAATCTTCTCGGCGATCATCCGGTCGCTCATGCCGGCAATCCGCGCAAAAGAAGCTGCGCTCTATGTAAATGTCGGAGACTACCGCAACGTGTGGGAAGAACTGACAAAGGAGATTCCGGAGCTTTCCGGGGTATCCAAAGAGCATTTCAATCAGTGGGATAAGACGCAGAAATTTGCCGAGGATGCGCTGACCGGTGACGTGTGCGGCGTACATGCATTCTGGCATGAGAATATATTTGAGGCGGTATACTGCACCAATCTTTTGATGAGAAGCTGCGATGTGCTTGTCACAAAGCCGAGCGAGCTTGCGTTCTATCCGGTGCCGAAGCTGTTCATCAAACGTGTCGGCGGTCATGAGCAGTGGGGAGCGATCCATTCGGCAGAGATTGGAGAAGGAACGCTCGAATGCAGAGATACACCGCATACCCTGCAGATGATCAAGCTCTTTATGGAGCAGAATCATCTGTTGGAGGATATGTGTGAAAATATAAAGAAAAATAAAGAAGCCGGTATCTATGACGGGGCATATAAAGTAGTAGAACTGGCGATGGCGAAAAAAAATAAGTAAAAGGAGAGGGTGATTGTTATGAAATTGACAGCGAGAGAAAAGGTATCATACGGTTTGGGAGCAGTCGGAAAAGACATGGTTTACATGTTTTCCGCAAGTTACATCCTGTACTATTATCAGGATATTCTGGGTGTGAGCGCGATAGCGATGGGAATTATTCTGATGGTGGCACGTGTATTTGACGCATTTAACGATCCGATCATGGGAGTTCTTGTTGCAAAGACAAAGACAAAATGGGGAAAATTCCGTCCGTGGCTTTTGATCGGAACGATATTAAACGCAGTTGTGCTGGTGGTTATGTTTACCGCGCCGCCTGCGCTCGACGGAAAAGGACTGGTCGCATATGCAGCCATTACTTATATTGTATGGGGTGTCACCTATACGATGATGGATATTCCTTACTGGTCCATGATCCCTGCATTTACAGAGGGCGGAAAAGAGCGTGAGGGTCTTTCCACGCTGGCACGTTCCTGCGCAGGTGTCGGTTCAGCCCTGATCACGATCATCACGGTAAAATGTGTCTCCCTTCTGGGACAGGGAAATGAGCGTGTCGGCTTCCAGTGGTTTGCGGTCATCATTGCAGTTATCTTTATATTATTTATCTTATGTACCTGTATCAATATCAAAGAAAAATCTACCGTCGATGTGGAATCTCCGTCGGTAGGTCAGATGTTTAAAGCGCTGATCGAGAACGATCAGGCAATGGCAGTCGTGATCGCGATCGTGCTGATCAACTGCTCTGTTTACACGACGTCAAACCTCGTCATCTATTTCTTCAAATATGATTTTGGAGGAGCGGACTGGCAGAATGGATATACCTTGTTCAACACATTCGGAGGAGCGACACAGATTCTTTCCATGATGCTTTTCTTCCCGTTGCTGCGTAAATTTTTCAGCGCAGTCAAAGTGTTCTACATCGGGTTTGCAATGGCGATCGTTGGCTATGTTGCACTGCTTGTCCTGGCATTTGTGAATATGTCAAATGTATTTTTACTGTTTGTTCCGGGCTTCTTCATCTTTGCTGCAAACGGTATACTGACAGTCCTTGTAACGGTATTTCTTGCAAATACGGTAGATTACGGTGAACTGAAGAATAACAGACGAGATGAGAGCGTGATCTTTTCCATGCAGACATTTGTTGTAAAACTTGCATCCGGTATAGCAGCGCTTATCGCATCCATCTGTCTGTCAATCTGCAACCTCAGTAACGATACGGATGCGGTTGTGGAAGCAACAGCATCTTCCGTGATCGGTCTGCGTATGACAATGACTGTGATCCCGATCATCGGACTTTTGATCGCAGTATGTGTGTTCCACAAGAAGTTTATCCTCACGGAGGAAAAAGTGAATGAGATCGCAATGCAGGTAAAAGCAAAACGTAAAAGCGAAAATGTGAAATTACGTAAGGGGTGATTTGAATGATTCAGAGATATCAGCAGTGTTTTTTGCTCGAAACAAAACAGACGACGTACTGCTTTCGGGTGACTGAGACCGGTCATCTGGAGCATCTCTACTATGGGAGAAGGATTACCGTACCGGGTGAAGAATTTGCAGAAGCGTTGACGGAGAAGCATGCGTTCATGCCGGGAAACACTAACGCATATACGCAGGAGAGCACAACATTCTCTCTGGAGGACATCAGACTTGAGATGTCCTCCTACGGCAAAGGCGATATCAGGGAACCGTTTGTGGAAGTGATACATGCTGACGGAAGCACTACTTCGGATTTTCTGTTCGAAGAAGCAACAATCACAAAAGGAAAAGAGGAATATCAGACACTGCCGGGATCTTATGATGACAGCGGGGAGGTAGATCATCTCTGTATTACATTAAAAGATAAACAGTACGGTCTCATGCTCGAACTGCACTATTACGTCTACGAGGACTGCGATGTCATTACAAGAAGTGCAAAGCTGGTCAATGAAAGCAGTGAGGAAGTAAAGCTGACGCGGCTTTTGAGCGCGCAGGTGGATTTCGATACGCCGGAATATATTTTTACCACGTTTACCGGCGCGTGGGCGAGGGAAATGAAGCGCACGGATGTGAGGATGCTCGCAGGGAAGCATGTGAATGCATCTTACACCGGAACCTCGTCTAACCGTGCCAATCCTTTTGTGATGCTGAGCAAGGAGGAGACCTCCGAGGACTTTGGGGACTGCTACGGATTTAATCTGATCTACAGTGGAAACCATTATGAAGCGGTGGAGGTGAGCGGTTACGGAAAGACAAGAATTGCAGTCGGGATGAATCCGCAGTCATTTTGCTTTGTACTGGGAGAAGGGGAGAACTTTGAAGCGCCGGAAGCGGTGATGAGCTATTCGCATCAAGGGTTTAACGGTATGAGCCAGCACATGCATCAGTTTGTGAGAGAACATATTGTGCGGGGAGAATGGAAGAACAAAATCAGACCGGTCCTGCTCAACAGCTGGGAGGCATCCTATTTTGACATCAATGAGCGGAAGCTGCTTTCTCTCGCAAAGGCAGGCAAAGAGGTCGGAATTGAGCTTTTTGTTATGGATGACGGTTGGTTTGGAACGCGGGACGATGATACACAGGCACTCGGGGACTGGCAGGTCAACCCCAAAAAACTTCCAAACGGAGTGAGCGGACTTGCCACAAAAATAAAAGAGATGGGACTCATGTTCGGTATCTGGGTGGAGCCTGAGATGGTGAATGTCAACAGCCGGCTGTATGAGCAGCATCCTGACTGGGCGCTTGCCATTCCGGGAAAACCGCATTCGGAGGGAAGAAACCAGAGAATTTTGGATTTGACAAGACGTGAGGTACAGGATTATATTATTGAACAGATGAGCCGCGTATTTTCTTCGGCTGATATCTCTTATGTGAAATGGGATATGAACCGCACGTTTACCGATTACTTTTCAGCAGCGCTGCCTCCGGAGCGTCAGGGAGAAGTGGCGCACCGGTATGTCATGGGACTGTATCGCTGCATGAAAGAACTGACGGAGCGTTTCCCGCAGATTTTGTTCGAAGGCTGTGCGGCGGGCGGAAACCGTTTTGATCTTGGCATTTTGTGCTACTTCCCGCAGATCTGGGCGAGTGACGACACAGATGCGCTCTGCAGGACTGAGATTCAGACCGGATACAGTTACGGCTATCCCATGTCGGCAGTCAGCGCACATGTCTCCGCCTGCCCGAATCATCAGACGCTTCGCAACACACCGCTTGAGACGCGCTTCCATGTGGCGGCTTTCGGTATCTGCGGGTATGAGTGCAATTTCTGTGACATGAAGAAAGAGGAGCTGGAAGCGGTAAAGACACAAATCGAATTGTATAAGAAGTGGAGAGAGGTACTGCAGACGGGAGCATTCTACCGCGGCAGGACATTTGCGGACGGAGCATGCACAGCGGAAAGCTGCATCCGGCAGTCAGCCGGCAATGTGACAGAGTGGACCTGTGTGTCACAGGACCAGAAAAAAGCGGTAGGGTTTGTATTACAGAAGCTTGTCGTGCCCAATACGCAGTTTGAGTATTACAGGGCAAAGGGTCTTGTACCTGAGCTGAAATACCATTTTTACAACCGCGAGTTGAAATATAATGTCAAGGATTTCGGAGATCTCGTGAATACGGTTTCACCGGTTCATATCAAGAAGGATTCGCTGATGCATGATATGGTTGCGAAGTTCGTGAAGATGGACGGTGAGATAGAGGACTGCTATGTATACGGGGATACGCTGATGTACGGCGGAGTGAGGCTGAAACAGGCATTTGCGGCTACCGGATATAACAGCGAAGTGAGATATTTCCCGGATTTCGGTTCCCGGATCTATTTTATGGAAGCCGAATAAAACTGTTTAGGAGCAGAGAAGATGCAGAAAATCAAGCGGCAGATTATGATAACGATATGCTGTATTGCGACAGTCAGCTGCATTGCGGTGATCGCGTTATGTATCTACAGTGCGCGTTCTGGCAGACAGAGTAGCTCTTCCGGTGCTTTGGTTGCGGGGCAGGAGGATGGCGGCCCAGAAAACGGGAACGTGGATGCGTCAGGCACGGAGGATTCGGATGGCGCGTTTCTTGCGCAGATGACAGAGATGGATGAACGGCAGCCGGTTTCGGAGGAGACAGAACAAAATGAGTCAGAAGCGCCAGAGGAGCTGGAGAGGGAGACGCTGTCGGCTTTGGTTTTGAGTGCAAAGCGGATAAGTTCTTCTCAGATTGAGCTCAGCTGGTCCGATACAAATGCCGCGTTAATTGATTATTATGTTATCGAGAGATGTGATAATCGGAAAGCAGCGGACGATGCGGGATGGCAGACGGTCGGTGAGGTAAAGGCGAAAGAGGCAGCTGCCGGAAACAGCTATCGGTTTACTGACAGTCTGCTTTCGAAAGAGCCGCAGCAATATGTATACCGTATTATTCCGAAGACGGTAGACGGTACAAGATATGATGCTCCTGCGAGCGAACAGGTGCTGTGTAGCAATATCTGCATCTGCATTGATCCGGGACATTATGCCGGGAAAAATGCGGTGGAGAGCGACCGTTCTTATGGGTATGCAGAAGGTGATTTTACGCTGCTCCTGTCATTGGAGCTCTGCGATGTTTTGGAACAGAAATACGGAATTGCAACCTGCCTCACGAGGAATTCAGGAAGCATCACGCTGTCTGGCTACACAGATGAGGATCTTGATTCCGCACATATCTCTTTGCGCGGTTCATATGCGGCAACGATGGGATGCGATCTGTTTATGTCTGTACACACCAATTCAAATCAGGATGACGCGAACGGTGCGGCCACATTTGAACAGTCAATTTCGATCAATAAGCCGATGGTGATCGCAAACAGTCTGGCGATTTCGTCGGAGGAAGTGCTTTCAATATGCAATTCCATCGGAGAGAATCTTGCAGAGACAAACTATGAGCTTGGAACTTCTGCTTACCGTGAATTTATACCTGCATCAAAAGAAACAGCCAGGGAATGGACTGTAGACTACAATGACAGCACGGAGGAAATGGGGACGGTTGTCTACAGGCACGGCAGCAAAGGCGAGTTCTATGGGGTATTGAGAGGTGCGCAGAATTCGGGAATTCCCGGGATCATTGTGGAGCACGGATATCATTCGGTTCCTCAGATGAGAGAAGCTGCGATGACCGGAAATCTGAAATCGCAGTGGGCGAGGGATGACGCGGACGGAATCGCAGCGGGATATGGGTTTCAGGTGATGAGATAGCAGAAACGGAAAATAGGAAAAAGGTAAGATAATAAATCAGGAGCGGCTACATTGGTGTGGCTGCTTCTGATTTTTTGCTGTATTGACAGAATAATGTAGTTGAACTATAATTATAAGTAACTACGGTGGATGTAGCATATAAACTTTTCAAACAATATCAAATGATAGGAGGAGAAGTTCATGAGACGTAAACTGATAAAAATTATTGCAATTGGATGTGTATTGACAATGATGATGGGGACCGCTGTGATGGCATATGGATATAATTTTTACCTTGTTGCAGGGCGGTCACAGCTAGCTGGGCTTGTATATAAGACTTCAATTGGAAATGCATATGTTGACCGGACAGGACCAGCCGGAACCACAACAGTGGTGACAGTAAATATGTGTAACGGTGAGGGCTATCTAAAATCATCTGTGAGCAATATTGTAGGTATCGGACATGCATATTTGATCTACACATCTGGCACTACAGCTGGGGATTATGTTGCACTGAATGTGACAAATGATGTCAGTCAAAACGGTGGAAAATCCATTAGCGCATCAGGATCATTTACTCCATAAGAAGGATGTGGGACTGCTATCAGACAGTCCCACAAAAACATGTGAGGGGAGAGAAACGTATGAAAAGAAGACTGATGAAGCTACTGGGAGTCGGCTCCTGCCTTGCCCTGTTGGCGGGGTGTGCACCGATGAACAGTGAGCAGGTGACAGACACCGGAGGGACAGAGAATCCGACAGTTGTTTCGGACTGGCAGTCCAAAGTAGAGGAATTAAAAGAAGTGAAACCGGCGGAACTTCCGGAGCATCTGACACTGAAGATATCGGATACGCTGCAGATCGATGCGGAGATTGCGGTTTCCAAGGAAGTGGAAGAGTATCAGGTGGCGGAGCTGAAGCTGACGCCGCACCTGTTTGAGGTAGACATAGATATTGACCGACTTCTGGGACTTCTGGGGAACCCGGAGGTTATAGAGAGGGAAGAGAGAACGTCGGATGAACTTCTGGCGGATCAGGAGACCTTCCTTCAGGTAAGAATGGCATATCTGCAGGACGGCAATTTTGTACAGGTGAGGGACAATCGGTTTCTTGTGGTCCGGACACTGAATACTATTTATGAGATGGTTGATATGGGAGGATATTATAGAGATTTGTTTGGCATTTCGGAGGATATGGCGAACCGACGGTATCAGGAGAACGGAGAGCTGGACTTTATGACAGCTCAGGAAGCGGAGGACGTGGCACACACATTTCTTGCAGAGATGGGGGTGAAGGATTTGTGCAGCCTCCGTTGTTTTGCATGTGACAGAGAGAATCTGCAGGAGGAAGTGACAGCTAGAATAGAGACTATGCAACTTGTAGGTTTGGAGCAAAGTGAGATTGATGCCATAGATTCTACGGTGGAAAAGAAGGATGAAGGATATTACCTTGTGGCGCAGCAAGGGTATCAGGGAATTCCTTATTATCCGACCAATGCGGATATGTCGGTAAGCAATAACTTCACAGAGATCGGCACGAGTATTGAGTTGACGGTTACAGAAGCCGGTATTTTGAGTGCGGAAGTGACTGGACTGTACGAGCCTGCTGCGACTGGAGAGAAGCTTGGGATTCTGTCTTTGGGGGAAATTCTTGATACTTTTATTGCACGCAATAACGATGAGAACGCGGTGGGACCGAGCACGGTCAGGTATATAGGGCTTTTCTATCTGCCGGTACTAGAGGATAAGGAAGGTATGCGCTTTGACGCGCTGCCAGTCTACTGTGTAATGTATGATCAGATAAGGGAGACTGCAACCGGGTATTGCACGAGAGAGTACAATGTCTTTGATGCGGCGACGGGGGAGAGGCTGATATGATAAGGATGCTTACAGTCGATCTGGAAAAAATGTTTGGCAATTACCGGTTTTATGTCGGCGTGGTAGGGATCGCACTGGGGAACTGCCTGAGCGCATTCGAAGCTGTGACAAACGGTGGAGGCAGAGCTGGACTGGAGGATGTTTTTCTGGGAGTTATGGGAGGGTCATCGTTTCTGCTGATCCTTATGCTATGTGTCATTGGCGGCGGTTTTTCGTTCTGCGAGGAGCAGAAGAACGGAAATATACGGCTGACAGCGCTGCGTGCAGGGGTAAAGCCTTATGTGGTGTCAAAGGTAATCAGTGCATTTGCCGGCGGTTATCTGGTTACTCTCTTGGGATTTCTCCTATCTGTTTTCGGTATGGCATTGCTGATTCGTTGTGAATATCATGGGGAAGTACGGAGCTTTGCGGGAGGAGAGCAGACTGTGTGGATGGTGGAGTATATGGTCTGTATCTCGTTTCTTGGCGCATTGATGTCGGTGGTGGGACTTGCGGTGACGACAGTGCTGCCCAATTTTTTTGTGGGGATGGCGATGCCGATTCTGATATATTATCTGTGGCTGAGTCTGGATGCGTGGTTTGCGTTTCCCCAGTTTCTGACACCGAGATGCTATTTTGTTTATGAAAATACACTGCAGTGGGGCAGTCGGGTCTGGCAGCTTTTATATGCCTTCCTTTTTACCTGTGTTCTGTCGTGGCTGCTGTATGGTTTCTGTTGTCGGACGATTCAAAGGAGACTTGAGAATGACTAGTGAAAAGAGAGGAATTCTGACGCCGGTCCACATCGCGGTGCTGGGAATAAAGAAGTGGCTGTCCAGTCCTAGGATGTATGTAGTTTTTCTGATGCTTGCGGTCTTTGAGTGGACGTTGATTGGGGATGTGAGAGCGTATGCAATAAGTATCGGAATGAGTATTTCCTGCTGGTACTTTCCGTTTCTGTTTGTCAACAATATTAACTGTATTTTTTACTATTTTGCATTGATTCTCATGTACTGCAATGCACCGTATGTGGATGAACACCAGCTTTATCTGATGCTTAGAAGCGGCAGGAGAAACTGGTTTGCGGGACAGCTTCTGTATACGGTTGCTTCATCGGTTCTTTTTTTTGCGGGGATGGCGGTTCTAAGTGTTGTCGAATTTATACCGAATGTGGGTTTTTCCGCAGAGTGGGAAAGCGTACTTGTCAAGCTGTCACAGAATCCCGCGGCTTACGGACACGGACTGTACTTAAATGTGCCATTTCAGATTCTGCAGACTTATTCACCATGGCACGCATTCCTGTTGTGCTTTTTTATCAATGTAGGGGTGGGAATTCTTCTCGGTCTCCTTATTTTCTATGTGAACTTGTGGAAGAGCAGAGGATACGGTGCGGCGGCTGCGCTGGCATGGGTGGCAGTGTCAAATACCGTAACGCAGAAAATTGGACTGCGCCGGTGGATGGTGGTATTGGCGCCGACGTCATGGACGAATCTGTCACTGTACTGTGAAAGGAACAGCCGCGTCAGCGTAGGATTTGCAGCTACGTTCCTGCTAGCGGGAATTGCAGTGCTAAGTGTGCTGATTCTGATTCGTGCAAAAAAATATTCAATCGAGGCATTGGAGGAGATATAGATGGAAAGTAGTGCAGCAATCCGCGTGGAAAATGCGGTAAAAGTATACGGAAACCAGACGGTACTGGATCATGTGTCACTGGAGATCAGGTCCGGAGAAATCTGCGGAATCGTCGGGCGCAACGGAAGCGGGAAGACAGTTCTATTTAAGAGTATCTGCGGATTTACACCGCTGACGGAAGGTCGGATTACTGTAGGGGACAAGGTGATAGGAAAAGATGTTGATATGCCGGACCGTGTGGGAGCGATTATTGAAAATCCGGGGTTTTTAAATAATTACAGTGGGTATAAAAATTTGAAGTTTCTTGCAATGATCCGCAAAAGAATCGGAAAAGAAGAAATCCATCGTGCAATCAAAAAAGTAGGGCTTGATCCAGACAGTAAGAAATGGGTGGGAAAGTATTCTCTCGGGATGCGGCAGCGTCTTGGGTTGGCGCAGGCAATTATGGAGAATCCGGATATCCTGATTCTAGATGAACCGATGAACGGACTTGATAATCAGGGAGTAGAGGATATGAGGAAGATGCTTCTGGAGCAGCGTGATCAAGGGAAGACGATTCTCATGGCAAGTCATAATCCGGCGGATATCGATATTTTGTGTGATGTGGTGTATGAGATGGATCAAGGAGTGCTGAGAGAGCGGAAGTGAAATTAGTGATCGATGAATTGACGGAGACTATGCATTTAACAATTCTTAAAGCATTTTTAATAGAATATTCATTGACAACATGAAGTGGTTTAAACTAATTTGATAAATGTAATGTTATTCAACAAATTCCAAATATAATCTGACTGCGGTCTTAGTAAAATTGAGCACGCAGGCGGTAAAACAGTGAAGAAAAGAGGAATTAGCATGAAGAAAAAAGCGGCTTATTTTTTTTCAGTTTCATTTCTGTATATTTTAACGGCTGCCTGCAGAGAGCAAGAAGGCAGCCGTACAGGTAACGGATTTGCAGATAGTGAATGGGAAGAAATCAGCAGTGCAGAGATTGAGCCGGATTTTGATTATGTCTATCAAACTGACGATCAGCCAGATCGCAGCACCGTGAATGTTTGTACAGAAAATGGTATCTATACTATGGTGCAGACAAATGGCGTGAGTGCAGAAATGAGCGGTCGTATGCTTATGTTTTATGATTATGAGGCGGATTGCACGATTCCGGTGTGCAGTAAGCCCGACTGCGGTCACAATAACACGGACTGTAATGCATATTTTCCACAACAGATCTATCCTGTGGGAGAAATTTACTTTTATGAAGATCATTTGTTTATTCTGAAGGAGGCAGATGGTTATCACAGCATGGAGCAGATTTCATTAGACGGAGCAGAGAGAAAAAACAGCTGTCAGCTTTATCGTACGGTGACTGATACATATGTAGATGATGGCGGAGTAATTGTTACGTCGAATGAATATCCCAGAATCATCCTTCACAGAGGCTATGTATATTTTTCAACATATTATCCGGGGAATGAGGAATGTGGATTATACCGTGTAAAGCTGGGAAGCAATGAGAATGCAGAGTTACTGTGTATGCAGGAAAAAAAACGTCCGATGCTTTATCGGTTGAAAGGGTATGGAAGATATGTGTTTTTCCAAAACGGAAACTGGCTGGATGAGGAAGGGACTTCTCTTGACATCAGTCTGTATGCATGGGATACCGTGGAGAATAAGGTAATAAAAGTTATAAAGGATGTAGTTCGCAACTATACTGTGGGGGGAAATTATCTGTATTACTTTGACCTTGAAAATCTGGACAGCGTAATGCAGTATAATCTGCTTACGGGAGAGTGCAGGATGATTTTAGACAGTGGAGGACAGGAGGCACCTCTGGAGACACAGATTTTTGTCAGAGACGGAAAGCTTTATTACTCGACTTCAAGTTTTCAGAAGGTCTTTGATGAAGAGGGGAATCTGGAAGCAACGCTAAAGGGAGATGATATGATCTCACCGTATTAAAATGCAAAGATAAGTCTGAGCCAAAAGAGAGGAGCAGAGAGAACGCATATATGGAATGCAGGAGAATTTTGACAGACAGAAAAATTATTGCGATATTTTGGCTGCTGCTTCTGGCGGCGACGGGCATCTTTTTGTATCAGCAGTTTGAGTTGAGGGATGAACAGGAATTTATCGAACGGCAGCGCGAGGAAGGATATTATTTTCCGACGTATGAGGAGAGGCAGGCAGAACATGTAGACGCTTATCAGGAGAAAATCGCGGCAGTTGCCGGACAGAGCGATCTGCTTTCTTCCATCAGTATTTTCGGCGGCAGGGATTCTTTTGCAAGCCGGAATATCAGCAGGACGAAAGAGGATTTTGCCGGACTGGAAAATATTTCGGTAAAGCGGGGCAATTACGAGGCGGTCGAGCGAGTTATTGAGTTTGATGCGGCGGACTATATCATCTTTCTGTTTGGCTTTATTCTTGTCTGGTTTTTCTTTGAAGACGAAAGAAAGGGTTTGTGGAACATCTGGTATGCGACACCGGAAGGACGAAAGAGACTTGTAGGTCAGAGAATCGGTGTGCTGGCAGTTGGGAATGCATGTTTTACAGGCTTCTGTTATTTTGTTCTGTTTGTGGTTAGCATTTTCTTTTACGGAGGAGTGGGGGACTTAAACAATAGCGCGCAATCGGTGATACTGTTGGGAGATTTTACACTGAAAGTCAGTGTCTTGGGATTTTTGATTTTGTTTACGCTGCTGCATGCGCTCCTTGCGGCGGCGTCATCGCTCTTTGCATGGATGTGTCTGATGCTGTTCCGAAATCATATCTTCGGCATTGTGATACTGATTCTCGTTATGGCAGTGGAGGGAAGCCTGAGCGTTGGTGTGTCAGATGTGAGTGCGTGGTCAGTGCTGAAATATGAAAACCTGTTTCGACTGATCCATCCCGGGGATATTTTATACAGCTATCGGAATTATAATCTGTTTGGGCATCCGGTCAACTGTTTTTGGGCATTGCTTGGCGTACTGTTCTTCGTGGCAGCAGTATCTGCGGCAGGCGCTGCGCTTATTTTGTCAAAACGCAGACCGGTTGCAAGTCCGGGCAAGGCGGAAATATATTTGAAAAGAATGTTTGCTGTATTCAAAAAACATTATCACAGTCTGCTATCCCATCTTTCGGTTATGGGAACGGAGCTTTATAAGATACTGATTGTTCAGCGAGGATTTTTGTTTGTGCTTCTGTGGCTGTACATTCTGATTGTTAGGATTGATGTAACGGATGTGCAGTATTACGGGACTGTTGCGGTTTTGAGAGACATCTACAGCGAGTACAGCGGACCGGATGATGGCAGGGTCAGAGAGTATATAAAGGAGCAGGAAGAAATCATAGCACAGGTGCAGGAAGAGTATGACACGGCGCTGGTCCGCTATGTAAACGGAGAGATTGGAAGCATGGAATTTGGCACCGTGTCCATGAAAGCTTCTTCTTATACCTTGCTGATAGACAGCATCGGGCGGATTAAGGACCAGCTTGCCTATATGGATCGGGTGAGGGAGGAGCAGGGAATTGAGCCATGGCTTTTCTGGGATAAACCGTATAAATTTGCATGGACCGGAGACGGGCTCTTTACGGGACAGGGATACGGAACACAGGAGGTAAGGGCAATTATCAATATAACTCTGATGGTACTGCTGCTTTCCTCTGTATTTTCCTATGACCGCGCCAGCAATATGGAAAAACTGCTTCACAGTACGGCAAACGGAAGGGAGAGGCTGTATCACACGAAAATCCGTATGGCTTTTCTGGTGAGTCTGTCAGTGGGATTGATTTCTTATGGGTTGGAGTTGTATGAGATACAGGCGAATTATCCCTTTGTCGGATTGGCGGCTCCTGTGCAGAGTTTAAGTTTTATGGAGAAATTCCCGTTTCATATTTCCATCGGAGCTTTTATGATTTTTGTTGTATTGCTGCGCATTCTTACCCTGCTTGCAATTTCCATGCTTATATATGCAATTACATATTATATCTGCGGCATAAAAGGCACGATCTGCNCACTTGCTGTCATGGATGTGCCGGCTGCACTACAGCTGCTTGGANTTCCGTGGTGCCGTTATCTTTCCGTTGCAGAGCCGCTGATCTTTGTGAGGACAATGAATGAGTGCGGATTCTGGCACGGCATGGCGTCGGTTATTTTCGTGTGGTTGTTGGGCACGGCGGCGTATTGGATGCTTAAAAGACATTTTGCGGAGGGTAGGAATCATGGAATTGGAAATTAAGGAGTTGTCGAAAAATTATGGAGACACAATAGCGCTTGCAAAACTGTCATTAAAGCTGCATGAAGGCATTTACGGAATACTAGGACCGAATGGAGCAGGTAAGTCGACGCTTATGAATCTTTTGACAGATAATCTGCAGCGTACTTCCGGTCAGATTTTGTTGGATGGAAAAGAGGTTTTATCTATGGGCAGGGAGTACCGGCTAAAACTGGGCTACATGCCTCAACAGCAGGGATTTTATGAAATGCTCTCAGCATCGGAATTCCTTCGGTACATAGGAAGCCTGAAAGGCATTGCCAAAAAGAGGCTGAATGATCAGATTGAAAATATTCTGCAAAAGGTCAATCTGTATGAGCATAGGGATGAAGAGATTGGCTCATTCTCCGGAGGGATGAGACAGCGGGTGCTGCTCGCACAGGCGCTTCTTGGAGAACCCAGGATTTTGATTCTTGATGAGCCTACTGCAGGGCTTGACCCAAGAGAGCGTATTAATATCAGGAATATGATTGCGGAGATTTCTGGCGACAAGATCATACTTGTCGCAACCCATGTGGTATCCGATATCGAATGTATCGCAAATGAGATTCTTCTTATGAAAGGTGGGAAGCTTGTGCGCATCGGCTCGCCCTCCGAGCTGATCATGTCCGTGCACGGAAAAGTCGGAGAGATTTCATGTAGTAAAAGTGAATTGTTCGCTTTGCAGGAGCATTATCGGACAGGTAATACGTTCCAGAGAAAGGACGGAATCTTTTTCCGCATTGTCGGGGACAATCTGCCGGAAGAAGCATTGCCTGTCAATGAGAATTTGACTTTGGAGGAAGTTTACCTATATTATCTTGGAGTGTAAGAATATTTTTTCAGAATGTTAAAGCGGCCCGCCGGCANTGCCGGCGGGCCTATCGATTTACGGTATGTTTTAATTTAACCAGCGGTTCATACACACCATCAGGCGTTCAATGTCCAACGGCTTGGTAAGATGCTCATTCATCCCGGCATGCCGGCTGGCAAGTCTGTCCTCTGTGGAACCGTTGGCAGACATGGCAATGATGGGAATGCGTGCCGCATCTGTGCGCTGCAGACCGCGGATTGCCTGTGTCGCTTCATATCCGTTCATCACCGGCATCTGAATATCCATAATAATGAGACTGTAATACCCGTTTTCTTTTGTCTGAAATGATTCTAANGCTTCCNTGCCGTTTGTGGCAGTTTCCACTTCTGCTCCGGTGCTGCCGANNANCTCCGCAGCAATTTCCCGATTAATNTCNATGTCATCTACAANAAGAATCCGATGTCCCTCNAAAGACAAATTTGAGACGGAGTCCTGCNGCAGTGNAGAANNCGAAGTTTCNTGCGGNACTTTATTTTCCNAATNATCCTGATNCCTTAAAAGGAGTGACACNGTAACAGCAGTTCCNACGTTNGGTGTGCTTTCAATGCCGATGCTGCCGCCCATCATGCGCACAATATTCTGNGCAATGGTCATTCCGAGTCCTGTGCCCTGTACTTTGCTGATGCGTGANTCTTCNGCACGGCTGAAAGGATCAAAAATGTGTTGGACAAACTCTTGCTCCATGCCAATCCCATTGTCTTTGACGNTAAAGTCGTAATGCCCGTAGCCGTATTCTTTCGATCCCTGCTCTGTTACGTACATTTCTATCAGACCGCCGGGCGGTGTAAATTTGACAGCATTTCCGAGAATATTCACAAACACNCGCTCAAGCAGNTTGAGATCTCCTANGACAGCCTCGTGTNCTACCCGGATNGGATGGATCAGAAGCTCATGTCCTTTTTCCCGCAGCGAGGGAGTGATGACCGTCGCCAGATTGCGCGCAATTTCGGAAAGAGTAAATTTGTTTTCTGCCAGATCTACTTTTTCGGAATCAATCTGACTCATATCCAGCACTTCATTGACCATAGAGAGCAGGCGCTGACTGGAAGTCATNATCTGGTTCAGATAGTTATGTATCTTGTNCGGGTCATTGATATGGGTGGCGGCGATCGCTGTGATGCCGATAATTCCGTTGAGCGGTGTGCGGATATCGTGGCTCATGCGGGACAGAAATTCACTCTTAGAGGCGCTGGCCTGATTGGCAACGCTNCANGCATCCTGTAATGCACGCTGTTCTCTTGCCTCTTTCTGTTTGCTTTCTGTTACGTCCTGTGTTACATACAATGCAGTGAGCGGGGTGCCGTCATCCGAAGTGTGCGCTAACACGGCAGTGGCACGTACCCAATTATATTTTTCGNGAACNGTATGNGGANNCTGAGGGATCTTCCGATACTCAATCGCGACATAAGGACATTCTGCGCTCAGAGTCTGCCGTAAGTTTGTGCAGTCCATGAGAGCAAGATATTCCGTCCGGTCATCGGGATGGATGTATGCATCGGCATATGTACGTAGTCCTGCAGTGTAATTGAGCTCGTCTCCAAGCAGCCTGCCGACCTCATCCAGTTGGGTTACGCTGCGGAATGTATTACATTCCAGATTGATATAGTATGTGGCAAAAAACATGCTGCCCAGGCTATGGATGAGATCGTCTTTCTCCTGTGTCGCCTGGCGTCTGTTTTCCTCTTCCAGCTTTTCGTCTGTGATATTCCGCTCGAGGATGTTGACCATGATGTCTTTTTTCTGGCGGTTGTAAATAATGTGCTGTTCAATCCACTGAACCGGCAGTGTATTCAGACGGTATTGGCAGAATTCCTCCGAATAATCGGCAGTCTTTGCNGCCTTTTCGCGTATGTGATCTAACGACAGTGCNTGCCGGACCCTGTCAGCATCCTTGGAGTAGACGGACTCAGACAGTACCTGTTCAAGATGCTGCACATAATCTTCAACGTGTCTCTGCGGAACCCCTGGCTCTTCCAGAGAAATACACTCACACCGGCCGCTTTCCGGATGAAGCGTATTTATCACGCTGTATCGGGACTTGATGATCGCCGCCATTTGCGCATCGCGTTGAGTCCGAACCAATTCCTTGCGTATGCGGTCATCTGCATCTTCCAGAGCGAGAACCATATAGCGCTCTGATTCACGGTTCCGATCAAAATAAGCGGTGATAAAAATGTAACGGTACGTGCCGCCGCTCTGCCACTGACACAGGAATTCTATTTTGGGCGCTCCGCCTTTTTGGGCGCGGCGCAGACTTCCCAAAGAAAATTTCCGCTCAAATTCTTCCTGATAATCCTTGTGGAGCCGTTCTTTGATGTGGGAACGCATCAGTTTATTCCAGGGAAGCATCTTGGAAGGAAGGACATTCTGCATCTGCCCGTCAACTCGGACAGGAGCGGCAGTGCCGATGTATAAATCAATTGTATAAATATCAAAATTCAGTTCGCTCAGTGTACGAATGATGCGCTGGCTGCGGGCGGTGAGCTCTTCATGTTGCAGAATTTCCTGCAATATATGATGGACATCTCTGGCATAGAGTATGACCGTTCGGCTGCTCTCCGTATACTCGGAATCAGGTGAGAACTCCAACAGACACCACCGGAAGCCGGAGGGAGTGCGGCGCCGGAAGGCACAGATCAGGTTTTTGGGTGTGTCACACTGCGCATCAATGAGATGTTGCGGACGGCTAAAGAGAAGGAAGCGCTCCACATCATCCGGGTGGACGTTGCCTCTTTTGACAAACTGTTCCATGTTGGAAGAATAGGTGCCTGTTTTGTTTCCGTCGTCCGGCGCTGAGGGTGACAGCCTGATGACCTCGTAACGGTCCAGGGTGAGATTGATCCGAAGTATGCTGCGGTAGGAAGAATCAGCTTCTTCTATATGGGGAGAAATGGTGATCACAAAGGCAGGAATTGTATCTTCCCACAGGATTCTGGTCGCTGCAATATCTACGATCGTGCCGAAAGGATGGTTGAAATTGACGGAGCGGTTCTCCTGTCGGTCCCCGATGGTCCGCAGCGGGCAGCAGCTGCAGGAGCTGCCCCACAGCTCATGACACACCATTCCTTTCTGGATGTCAGGGGTAACTTCTTGTACATGCCTGTTGAAATATAGGATTCTGTGGTCGTCTTCCCGTATGACAAATATGCCGGTTGTAGATAAAGAGTCTAGTATTTTCTCGTGGTCTTTTATTTCCATGGATCCCGCCTTTGCTGCGATTACGCATCTGTCTATTTTTCAATCTTATCATAGAACTATTGGAAAATCAATTTGTTGCGATAACTTGTATTTCTGTTGACAAATAGAGCGTTGCATGGTATTCTTAAAATAGATTAAACGTTTAAGCAAACCCGAAGACAAACCTGGGTTTGCTAAAAAAATATTTTTTGCTTAAACGTTTAAACTAATAAAAATATTATATGAGAAAGGAAGAAGGATGTATGAAAAAGGGAAAAATCACGGTTTTCATGATGGCAGCACTTATGGGGGTAACATTGCTGACAGGCTGCGGTAAGGAAGGAACAGCAGATGCAGCAGGTGGAGCAGGCGCAGCAGGCACAGAGGTGCAGGAGGCAAATGGCAGCATTACTGTTACATTTTATGATTCCGACGGCAGCACGGTACTGGATACGAAAGATATAGAAACCGGAACATGTGTGGAGGAATACATACCGGAGAAGGGCGGATTCACCTTTGCGGGCTGGTTTGCAACACCGCAGATGAGTCATAAATTTGATTTTACAACGGAGCTTACGGAGGATACTTCTCTGTTTGCCGGATTTGTGTCCTATCAGGAGGATACAAGGACCTATGCGATCCTGGGAAGCGGAAGCAGCCCACTGATGATGGAATCCAACTGGGGCAAGACGATCAGTGAGAATCATGTGATGGTAAAAGAGGATAACGATCAGGCAAATGTGTATACGATCACGTTGGATTTAAATGAGGGTGATGAGTTCCAGTTCGCCATTGATTCTGACTGGCATAATCAGAGGGGATACGGATATCTGGATACCATCGAAAAGGACGGTCAGGAGTATTTTGTCAATGCGGGAAGCCTAGGTGAAGCGAGCACGAAGCGCGCGAATATCAAATGTGCTGTGTCCGGCAATTATACTTTTACCCTGACTACCTATCCGGCAGAGGATGTCTATGAGACAAGTGCGGCAAGTTATACGGAAGATAACAAAGAAGCTTTTAATATCAGTTTCTATGATACCATCACATGGACCTACAACGGAGCGGGCAGCGCAGGGGCCGAAGATCTTCGGACGGATTACTATATCAAGGGCGCTATCATTACTGACTGGCAGGACGTGTATACGGATGAGACAAAATTTGCCGAAGAGAACGGAGTCTATACTTTAGAGATCTCTCTGGAGGAAGGGGACGAATTTTTATTTACCACATTGGTGACTGCGGGAGAAAACAGCAGCGTTGGAACTGAGTATGTGCGCTATACCAATATTGCNGCTGACGANTCCGAAAGCCTNGCGTGNGTGACCGAGGGCGGCGGAGCCAATATGGTGGCAGCAGCAGCCGGAACTTATGTGTTCACCTACGATCCGGCATCCAAGGTACTGACAGTCGCAATGAAATAGTTGAAAGAGCTATACGACAATGTCGTGAGGACGCTCGGGAACATGGGAAAGNGCGTCCGTAAGGCAGAGCATCAGAGCTTCGAGCTTTGCNTCAGTAAGAAGCGGTTGGTAAAACAGCTNCNGATGNGANGANAACAGTTCGTACAGTGAGTGCTCCAGAACAAGAAGATTCTGTGCCGGTGAACACTCTGGCATCAGCTGTGCCGCATCAGATAGTGTATGTATATACCGGATATGGGGAAACAATTGCTCGATCAGAGCCCTGCGTTCCCGGTTTGGTGTGTCGAGAAGACACAGAGTATAGTCTTCTCCCCCAAAATGTGCATCGGCGTTTGCNTTGATCGNAGCGTAATCCGAGTTGATCTGAAAAAACAGAGGGTCGTTGACAATACAGTCAAATGCAAGCAGCGGAATAAAGTTGGCATCGCCGATGGCAAGAAAGCATTCTGATGACAGATCATAACAGATGATGGCATCGGCACGGTCGAACTTCTCATGATANCCGCTGTTTAGGTGGATCAGATCGTAGCCCTGCCGCTGTAGAAATGCGGTGAGGACACTGGCGAAATGAAACTGTTCTGCGTTTCGGAATACGGACTGGTCNGCNGCTGCGGCAAATGCGATCATGCGTGTCCGGCTTGTGGCGAGCGCCTGTGCGGACTGGTTGGGCGTATAACCAAGAAGATTAATGATCTGTAATACTTTCTTGCGTGTTTTTTCNCTGATCCTCATGTCAGTTCTATTGTTGACTACATAGGAAACAGTGGCAACAGATACTCCGGCTTCCCGGGCAATATCTTTAATNGTGATCTTCTTGGGCACAGCGGCAACCTCCTTGCATAAGCAGTATTATTTTATTATATAGAATTCGGATGTGTTTGCCAACCGTGAAAATTACAGAAAAGGAAAAATAAAATGAACGAACATGCAATATTACATATTCCCGATTCCCGCTATTGCTTCGCAACAGAGGAGCGGGAACTGACGATACGGCTGCGTATGGCAAAGGAGGATGAAAACTGCAGAGTGTCTCTGGTCTATGCCTGCAAGTATGACTTNGGAAACAGGCAGGAGATCATTCCGATGGAACAATACTGCAGGGACCGTCTGTATCTGTACTATGAGATCAGATTAAAACTGGCAGACGTTAGATTTGCCTATATTTTTCAGATCGAGGAGCAGGGAAAACGGTATTACTTCAGCGAGGACGGTCTGACTGAGGATTATTGTTTTGCAGAAGGATTTTATAATTTTTTCCAGATGCCCTACATCAATGCCAATGATGTGATGCCGACAGTAGACTGGATGCGGGATGCGGTATTCTACCAGATATTTGTGGAGCGTTTTCGCAGGGGCAATGAGGAAAAGGATGATTCCTACATTAATATGAAATGGGATGAAAAACCTACGCCGAAGAGTTTTGCTGGAGGAGATCTGAGAGGNATCATAGATAAACTCGGATATTTGAGGCAGCTGGGAGTGACGGCGATCTACCTGACGCCGGTATTTTTGTCCGATTCTAACCACAAGTACGACACGAAAGATTATTTTACGGTCGATCCGCAATTCGGCACCAACGAAGATCTGGTAGAGCTGGTNAAGCNGGCGCACGATGCCGGAATGAGGGTTGTGCTGGATGCGGTATTTAATCACTGTAGTATGTATCTCGAACAGTTTCAGGATGTGATGCGCAGAGGCAGGGAGTCAGAATACTATGACTGGTTTTTGATCGACGGGGATTTCCCGGAACCGGAAAAGATGAATTACGAGTGTTTTGCGAGNTGTAACTATATGCCGAAACTGAATACCGCAANCAGTGGCGTGCAAAGCTTCCTGCTTGANATTGCACGTTACTGGATCGCAGAGGCNGATATTGACGGGTGGCGTCTNGATGTGTCTGATGANGTGTCGCACGATTTTTGGCGNATGTTCCGCAAAGCGGTAAAGNAGCAGAAACCGGACGCTGTTATTATCGGGGAGAACTGGCACGANGCTTATCCCTATCTGATGGGNGATCAATATGACAGCATTATGAANTATGCGTTCACCAAGGCNTGTCTGGATTATTTNGCAAAAGGNAAATTNAANGCCNNGCAGATGGCAGANAAATTAAACGGAAATTATATGCGCAATATGCGTCAGGTGAATGACATGATGTTGAATCTGCTGGATTCCCACGATACGTTCCGCTTTTTTACAGAGGTNGGCTGTGACAGGGATATTCTGCTCGCAGCACTGGCACTGGAGATGGTGTATCCCGGCGCCGCCTGCCTGTACTACGGCACGGAGGTGTGCATGGAAGGCGGTTTTGANCCGGATTCGCGCAGAGGTTTTCCGTGGGATGAAACGGAGNGGGATAAGCACGTAGGAGATCAGATCAGGCAGATGACAAAAATGCGTGCCCGTGATACGATTCGACTGGGAGACATCCGCATTGGCGCTTGCGGGGAACTGCTNAAGGTAGATCGAAGCTATGAAAACAGGAGACTGACGCTGTACATTAATATGACGGATGAGGGNGCATCTTTGCCGGTATCATCTGTTCTGCTNTCAAACGGCTTGGAGAACGGGGTATTAAAATCGCACGGTTATGTGATAATAGAGGAATGAACAGGTGCAGATGGAGGGAAAAATGAGAAGACGAATTGTATTTTTACTGAGTATGACGCTGCTCACAGGCTGCCTTGCGGCATGTGCGGGCGAAGGAGAAAGCAATGCACAGGGAGGCACCTCNGAGGGAAATGTAAGCAGTTCGGGAGTCAGTGGTGTNTTTTCCGGAGAATTGGAGCATAATGTGACNATTCGTGTGCTGGAAAATGACACAGCCATTTCCAAGGGATATTTTGCCGAATTGATCAATGCATTTAACGAGGCGTATGAGGAGTATGGGATCGTGGCGGTAGATGCTAACATGGATCAGTATCTGGATCTTGCCAATGACGGACCTTACGGATACGGACCGGATGTGCTGTATCAGGCGAACGATGTGGTGATGCAGTATGCAGAGGGAAAACATATCTATCCGCTGCCGATCGAAGAGCTGGAATGCTATCAGCAGCTGCCAGAAGCGGCGTGGGATGCATACCGGACCGAGGTCGATGGAAATACGTACTACTGCGGGGTTCCCGTCAATGTGCAGGCACCCATGCTTTANTATCGGAAAGANCTGCTGCCGGAGAACTGGGAGAGCGAGTGGGATGACAATGCCAACGGCGTGCCGGATATGGTGGAGAACTGGTCAGATATGTATCGCTTTTCNATCGAACGCCANGCACAGGATTCGTCAAAATACGGNTATATGAAATCTCTCTANGANACTTATTTTTCTTCCGGTTTTCTNTTCACTTACGGGGCATATGTATTTGGCGACAACAATACAAATCCGGAGGATATCGGATTTTCNGCGGGCGAGGCAGANAAGGGAGTACAGGTGCTNNCTCAGCTGGCAAGTGTGATGAACGAAGAGTGNATTGATGACACGATCACCTCTAACTGCTANAGCAANNTGGCNGAGGGAACCTATTTTNCCACACTGACAACNCCGGANGTATNTTCNACTTTCTATGATGAACTGGTAATGGCATATGAGGCGGAGGGCATGAGCAGTGAGGATGCAAGAGCCGCGGCGGACGAGAATCTNATCATGACTACAGTTCCTGCGCTTCCNGAGAGNGGAGATCTGACGGAGACCGACCCTGTTTTGATTCCGTCTAAAACAATGGGTGGAATNAACGGATATGCGATCAGCGCTTATACGAAATCACCCAATGCATGTCTTGCTTTTGTCGATTTTGCTGCNGGATACGANATGATCATGAAGCGGTATGAGATGCTGGGAATTGCTCCNGCAAGNGAGGATGCGGCGCAGGAGGCGGGCGGTGTGTCCGCNGAACTTTACAGCCGGCTTGAGAACGGAGAGACGGTACTGATGCCTTCGATCAAGGAGGTGGCTCAGATNTGGACGCCCGCGCAGACCTTTTTTACGGATCTGGCGAAAGATGCCTTCCGCAGTGAATCGGAAAAGAAATATCCAGATTTGCCGGCAATGAAGAAAGGATTAGAGCAGGTGGACAGTCAGATTTATGATGCAATATTCACATTGAAATAGGATAGCGGAGAAGGTGAAACGAGTGAAAAGCAAGAAAAAAGAGGAAAATTTTGGCACGTACCTAAAGCAGGGCAGCAGTCAGGTGCGGATGTCCATGGTGATTATGGGNTCGGGGCAGTTCCGTTACGGAGCCTATGTCAAGGGAATTCTGTTTTTCCTTTTGGAGGCGGCAGTNTTATGGTATTTTATCAGCCGCGGCTTTACCGACCTGCGCGGATTTTTTACNCTGGGTGAGACAAAGGGTGACGCGTGGCTCGGAATAGAGGGGGATAACTCCGTCATTATGCTTCTGATGGGAATTCTTGCGTGGATCATTTTGGCGGCATTTATTTATNTNTACCGGCTGAATGTNCGCGATGTGTGGTCGATGCAGCAGAGCATAGAACAGGGGAAAAAGATTCGCAGCTTTAGAGAAGAGGCGATGCAGCTTCTGGATAAAAAATTCTATATCACGGTGCTGGTGCTCCCCGTGGCGGGCGTGTGCGTGTTCAACATTCTGCCGATCATATTTATGGTACTGATCGCATTTACCAATTANGGCGGAAATATCGTNCCGCCGGAGNTGGTGGACTGGGTGGGATTTGCAAACTTTGGAAAGCTGATGACGCTGGCACAGTTNGCNCCCACATTCTTCCACATACTGGGATGGAANCTTTTGTGGGCGGTGCTGTCCACAGCGCTGAATTATTTNGCNGGTCTTGGTCTTGCACTGCTTTTAGACAAAAACTGCGTGAAAGGCAAAGCGGTATGGCGTGCCTTTCCGGTGCTCGCATATGCGATTCCGGGATTCATTACCCTGCTTGCATTTAAGTTTATGTTCTCCTACGGAGGCCCGATCAATCAGATGATCATCGCTTCGGGGGGAACGGCGATCGGATTTCTGGATCTGGATGCAAAGTGGTCGGCGCGTCTGATCGGTCTGCTGGTCAACTGTTGGATCAGTACGCCTTCTATCATGCTGCTCGCCACAGGAATTCTGTCCAACCGGGATGAGTCGCTCTATGAGGCGGCAAGGATTGACGGCGCCACGCGGTTTGCACAGTTTCGNAAGCTTACACTGCCCTTTGTGCTGTTTTCCACGATGCCGGTGTTGATCTCACAGTTTGTGGGAAATTTCAATAATTTCGGTATTTTTTATTTCCTGAGGGGCGGGTTATACATGGACGGTTATTTCCTCGCAAGCGATACGGATCTGCTGATCAACTGGCTGTATAATCTGTCGATTGACAATAACTATTATTCGATCGGNGCGGCGATCAGCCTTGTGATTTTCATGATCACGTCGGTTCTGTCGCTGATCGTGTATATGAAATCTCCGTCTTACCGAGAGGAGGATACGTTCCAATGAAAAATAAAATGAAATTGTCCAGAACACTGGACACGGGAGTTACATATTTGCTGCTGATTGCTGTGGCATTTATCTTTTTCTTTCCCTGCCTGTGGCTGATTCTTGCTTCTTTTTCGAAATCCGGAACGATATATTCCTTTGAGGGATTTTTTCCGCAGGAATACAGTCTTGCAAGNTTTCGAAAGCTGTTTACAGATACNACGATGTACAATTATCCGAAATGGTTTCTCAATACGCTGTTCGTGGCAGTCGGAAGCTGTGTGCTCGGAACTTTTCTGACGATACTGACGGCATACACAATGTCCCGATTTCAGTTTGCGATGCGCAAACCGATGATGAAAATCACGATGGTGCTCGGAATGTTTCCTTCCTTTATGGGTATGATCGCAGTCTATCTGCTGATGACGCAGTTTAACCTCATCAATCACCTTTGGGGATTGATTCTGATCTATGCGGCGGGGGCACCCATGGGATATCTGACTCAGAAGGGATTTTTTGACACGATACCGAAGGCGATCGATGAAGCGGCGAGGATTGACGGGGCGACAAACTTTCAGGTTTTCACAAAGATCAATCTGCCGTTATCAAAGCCCATCATCGTCTACACGGCGCTGACGTCTTTTACATGGCCATGGAGCGACTTCATCCTGCCGAAGCTCCTTTTGAAAGAAAAGGATCTCTATACCGTGGCGGTCGGACTGATGAGCTTAGATGAGACGGAGTTTGCACGTTTTGCGGCGGGTAGTGTATTTATCGCTATTCCAATCGTTATCCTGTATTTCTTTCTGGTGAAATATATGGTGAACGGAATGGCGGCAGGTGCGGTGAAAGGATAGCGGAAAATAAAAAAATGCGCAGGGACTGGCTATTTAAAATAGCAGCACCCTGCGTTTTTTATATCAATAACGGTTATGTACCACCTCAATAGCGCAGAAAAAGTCCGAAAAGTTGAGTTTGGTTCCGTCGTCCAGCACAGCAGTGCCGGTAAGATGCCCGAAGACCTGATTCTGGTCTGTGGCGATTACGAGCACATTCATATCGGCATGCCTGTTTAGGACCGGACAAAAAGAGGCGTTCAGACGTCCGTCATTGGAAGTGATTTTCCATTTTTTTAGATAGTCATAGCTGCCGTCTGCTTTCCTGGGTATCTCAAAGCTCACTTCATCCAGCTTATGTGCTTTGTTTTTGTAGAAAAGAACATTTTCTGAAGCAGAGCTTCGGTCAGTAAACCCATAGCCCAGATTAAAGCCGAAGGGTTCGCCGTCCAAAAAGCCGCTTCCGGTTCCCCAATACCATGTATTGTCATAAGTCCACACACCGCGTCCCCAGTCTAAGACACCCGCATCCCGGTCAGGGAAAAATTCGTATGTAATATCGCCGAGGGTGGCATATCCTGTGGCGGGGAGACAGTTGATTTTCTGATTGTAATAAAATGCAGTGGGTTTCTCTTTCCACGGCGTGGCGATGCACATCGTGTCCATGTCCGGTTGGCTTAAAGACAACTCTGCATTCAAATCTTTTCCCTCATAAAATTTAAAGAAGTGGCAGCTTATTTTTCGCTGTCCGGGTGTTACATCGTAGGTAAGGTGTAGCTGCTTGTTATGAAACGCTACATCGCCTGTGACGGAGGTAGGCGGCATTTTGTATTTTCCGAACGGGAACGGTTCGAAAACAGTTTCGGTGTGCTCCCAGTTTTCGTCAAAATTCAAAAAAGAGACGCTGATAAGTCCGATGTACCCGAGATCGGAAATGGTGAATGCAACCCCATAGTGTTCATTGGCGACCAGATAATAGTCCCACTCTTTGATGCGCCACTTTGAAGCGTGAATCCTGCTGCGGTCATATTCCCAAAAGAGTTGTCTTGCCCATCCGGGATGAATGATATGTCCCCTGTCATTTAAAAGAGGCTGTGATTTTGTGATTTCTGTCTGCATAGGAATCCCCCTTCTCCCAATACGGTTTGCTATTTACGGATGAAAGAACGACACGGCGATCGCACCGGGACCGGCGTGTGTTCCGATCGTGCTTCCGACCGTACTGATCGGAATGGCTTCTGCCGCAACTTTACCCTCCCAGATTGCTGCACTGTCCTTTAAATATTTTTGCAGCATACTGTCTTCCAATCCGGTATATCCCAGACAATAGGGCATGGTAAAATCAATGCCGCCGTGGGCTGCAATCTGCTGGATTAAGAGGTTGTTGCCGTTTTTGGAACCGCGCGCCTTGCCGAGAATTGCAATCTCTCCTTTTTCCACAGAAATAACAGGCTTGATGGACAGGACATTTCCCGCCCATGCCGCGGTGCTCGAGATCCGTCCGCCGCGTTTTAAGTATTCTAAGGTGTCGAATACTGACAGAACGCAGATTTTGGTTTTAGCCTCTTCAAGCCTTTTCACAATCTCTTCTGCGGACAGTCCTTCGTCGCGGAGACGGACAGCATACATGACAAGATTCTGCTCGCCGATACAGACGTTTTTGCTGTCAACGAGGTGAACACAGTCCTCGTAGCCCTCCAGTGCGAGATGAGCGCTCTGGTAGGTGCCGGAGAGCAGGGAGGAGAGTGTGATCACAATCGCCGTGTCGCCTGCCTCTTTGATCTCCTTATATTTCTTTTCGAACTCATGCGGCGGAATCTGACTTGTGGTCGGAAAGATGCCGCTCTCGATCAGCTTTTCATAAAATGCATAGTGTGGCAGTGTTACTCCGTCCAGATATTCCTCATCGCCAAAGATCGTCTTAAGAGGCATATAGTCGAGACCGAGTGTGTCGGCTTTCTCCTTTGTGATGTCGGATGCGGAATCAATTACAATTCGTAAACTCATGGTTTTCCTTTCTGTGTGCCGTAAAGACTTTCTGCGGCAAAAGATGCTGAAATTTGTGCATCGGTGATTGGGTTTCTGGTTTTATTATAGAGGAAGCGGGGGGAAAGAACAAGGGTTATTGGGGAAATGACGGAAGACCATGCTTGTGGTTTATTTGGTATGGTGTTATTATAGGTAATAGGTAAAAGGGTGGAATGAATATTACTGAAATGCAATAAATGAACGGAGGTTCACTTAGATGGCTGAAAAGAATACTGCCAATATTGGGTTCGAAAAGCAAATATGGGATGCGGCTTGCGTTCTCTGGGGACATATTCCAGCAGCGGATTATAGAAAGGTTATCGTTGGACTTATCTTTTTGCGCTACATTTCCAGCGCTTTTGAAAAGAGGTATCAGGAGTTAGTGGCAGAAGGCGATGGCTTTGAAGATGATCCGGATGCTTACGAAGAAGAGAATATTTTCTTTGTTCCGGAGAATGCCCGTTGGAGTAAAATTGCTTCTGCTGCGCACACTCCCGAAATTGGCACAGTAATTGATGATGCAATGCGTGCCATTGAGGCCGACAACAAGAAATTGAAGAATGTGCTTCCAAAGAATTATGCAAGCCCTGATCTTGACAAGAGAGTTCTAGGTGATGTCGTGGACCTGTTTACCAATATGGATATGGGAGACACAGAAGAAAGCAAGGATCTTCTCGGAAGGACCTATGAATATTGTATTGCACAGTTCGCTGCATACGAAGGTGTAAAAGGTGGTGAATTCTATACACCAGCCAGTGTGGTTAAAACCATTGTCGCTGTACTTAAGCCATTTTCTAATTGTCGAGTATATGATCCCTGTTGTGGCTCTGGAGGAATGTTTGTGCAGAGTGCAAAGTTCATACAGGCTCACACCGGAAAACGCGGAACGATAGCGGTTTATGGTCAGGAGTCTAACGCTGATACATGGAAAATGGCGAAGATGAATATGGCTATTCGAGGTATTGATGCTGATTTCGGTCCTTATCAGGCAGATACTTTTTTCAACGATCTGCATCCTACTTTAAAGGCAGACTTTATCATGGCCAATCCTCCGTTTAACCTTTCAAATTGGGGACAAGAAAAGCTGAAGGAGGATAAACGCTGGAAGTATGGCATACCTCCGGCTGGAAATGCGAACTATGCGTGGATTCAACATATGATTCACCATCTTGCGCCTAACGGAAAGATTGGTCTTGTTCTTGCAAACGGTGCGCTTTCAACGCAGTCAAGTGGTGAAGGTGAAATCAGAAAGAAAATTATTGAAGATGATTTGGTGGAAGGCATTATTGCAATGCCGACACAGCTCTTCTATAGCGTGACGATTCCAGTGACGCTTTGGTTTATCACGAAAAATAAAAAGCAGAAAGGAAAAACTCTTTTTGTTGATGCACGTAAGATGGGATTTATGGTTGACCGGAAGCATCGAGATTTTGATGACGAAAAAGATATTCAGAAGATTGCAGATACTTTTTCTTCTTTTCAAGATGGAACATTAGAGGATGTAAAGGGTTTCTGTGCTGCTGCATCTCTTCAGGACATTGCAAAGCAAGATTATATTCTTACTCCGGGTCGCTATGTTGGCATCGAGGAGAAGGAAGATGACGGAGAGCCTTTTGAGGAGAAAATGACTCGGCTGACATCCGAACTTTCAGGAATGTTTGCCCGGTCTCATGAATTGGAAGATGAGATTCGTAGGAAACTGGGGGCGATTGGGTATGAAGTTTGATGAAACTTCGCTTTATAATATTAAAACTGCTATTCCCGGAACAAGGATCCCTTTGTTTGACTTAGCCACTTGGAAAAATGGACTGGCATTTAAAAAGATAGATTTTGCTACAACAGGTATTCCGGTTATAAAAATTGCTGAGCTCAACAATGGAATAGGTTCTAATACCTCTTTCACACAAGGAGATTATGGAGAAGAAGTGCGATTGCACAAAGGGGATATCCTTTTTTCATGGTCTGGAAATCCGGAAACATCTATTGATGTATATAGATACCAGTTTTTAGATGGTTGGCTTAATCAGCATATTTTTAAGGTGACAGCAGATGAAGATATGGTGACAAAAGACTTTTTATTTTACCTGTTGAAATATTTGAAGCCGCATTTTACTCAAATAGCAATAAATAAGCAGACAACTGGTCTGGGTCATGTAACTATAGGTGACTTGAAGCGAATGAGCGTCGTGGTACCTGATAAAGATATCCAAGATAGAATAGTTTCTATTGAAAAAGCACTGGATGACAAAATTGAGGTAAACGCTGAGATAAACAAGAATTTACCGCCGTACCACGTTTTGAAGTTTTGCCATTATATAAATTGTGACGGTAACGAAAAAACGCCAAAGAAGTTTTCAAGTCTACAGGCGGCTTAGAGATCGATGTTG